>NZ_CP030941.1:3564896-4216528 GCF_036621415.1 Nitratireductor thuwali | reverse complement strand
TCGTCGTCACGGTCTACCTGCTCCGGCTCTTCGGCCAGGGAATGATGACGCAGAACGCCATGACCGCCATCGGCCGATGGTATGCGTCCCAGCGCGGCCGTGCCGTCTCGGTCGTGTCGCTGGCGTGGACGCGGGGTCGGCCACGATCCCCTTTTTCTTCGTCACGATTGCCGGGCTCGTGGGATGGCGCAACGGGTGGCTGGTCGCCGCGGCCGCCTTGACGGTGCTTGCGATGCCTCTCGTGGCAAGCCTGTTCGCGCAGGAGCGGCGCCCCCGGGCCAGCGATCCGCTGCGCGCGGCGGCGCCGTCCGCGACTGGACCCGAGCGGAGGTGCTGCGCGATCCGTTCTTCTACCTGTTGCTGCTGGGCATCATGGCGCCTGCCTTCATCGGCACGAGCATCTTCTTTCACCAGGTCTACCTGGTGGAACTGCGGGGTGGTCGCTGGAGGTCTTCGCGGCTTCCTTCACCTTCATGGCCGTGTCGACCGTGACGTTCGCGCTCATCTGCGGGCATCTGATCGACAAATTCTCCGCCACCGCGCTCCTTCCCGTCTTTCTCCTGCCCATGGCGCTTGCCTGTCTGGTGCTCGGCATGCTGGAGGCGCAGTGGAGCATTTTCGTGTTCATGGGCTGCTCGGCGTTTCCAGCGGTTTTTCGAACACGCTGATGGGCGCGTTGTGGCCGGAGGTCTACGGCACGCGTTTCCTCGGCGCGGTCCGCGCGATGACGGTGGCGGTCATGGTGTTCGCTTCGGCAATGGGACCGGGGCTGACCGGATATCTGATCGATCTCGGTGTGTCGTTTCCCCTGCAGGTGCTGGTCATGGCTTTTACTGCATTGCCGCGTCGGGCCTGATGCTGCTCGTTTCGCGGCGGCTTGCCTCGCGCGCCTTGCAAACGGCTGAACGGTCGGCTACGCCCGCCGCATGAACACAACGGTTCGTTTCGCACCGTCCCCGACGGGCCACATCATATCGGCAACGCGCGCACGGCGCTGTTCAACTGGCTTTTCGCGCTGAAGGCGGATGGGCGTTTCATCCTGCGTTTCGACGACACGGACGTCGAACGGTCGCGCCGGGAGTTCGCCCAGCAGATTGAGCGCGACCTGGAGTGGCTTGGCATTCACCCGCATGCCGTCGTCCGGCAGTCGGACCGTGTCCCGGTCTATGAGGCTGCGGCCGAAAGACTGAAGGCGGCAGGGCTTGTCTACCCTTGCTACGAGACCTCCGAGGAGCTTGAACGGCGGCGCCGCATCAGGCTTTCCCGCCGGCTTCCACCCGTCTATGGCCGCGAGGCGCTGAAGCTTGGCGGCGAGGAAAAGGCGGCGCTGGAAGCGGAGGCAGGCGCCCTCACTGGCGCTTCCTGCTGCCCAATTTCAGGGACAATCCGTTCGAGACCGAGCGCACGGAGGTGCATTGGGACGATATCGTCCGCGGCCGCAGACGGTGGATCTTGCTTCCATGTCCGATCCCGTCCTCATCCGCGAAGACGGAACGTTTCTCTACACACTGCCGTCGGTCGCCGACGATATCGAAATGGGCGTCACCCATATCATCCGCGGCGACGACCACGTAACCAACACGGGAGCGCAGATCGCCCTGTTCAACGCCCTGGGTGCCAAGGCGCCTTCCTTCGGGCACCATAATCTTCTTACCAGCGTGACCGGCGAAGGGCTTTCCAAGCGCACCGGTGCGCTATCGATATCGAGCCTGCGTGAGGCCGGCATAGAGCCCATGGCGGTCGCATCCCTTGCGGTGCTGATCGGAACATCCGGCCCCGTTGTCGCCTGCCGCAACATGGAGGAACTTGCCGCCCATTTTTCGCCGTCGTCCAGCTCGAAGTCCGCTGCGAAATTCGACCCGGCGGAATTGCGCGGGCTGAGCCGCAACCTCATCCAGGAAACGCCGTTCGAGGCGGTTGAAGACCGGCTGGCAGCGATGGGAATTGTCGGCGAGAAGGCCGAGCGCTTCTGGCTTGCCGTGCGCGGCAACCTTGAAACCGTCGGCGAGGCCGTCGATTGGTGGCGCATCGTTACCGAAGGCATTCAGCATCCGGTAGACCTTTCCGAAGAGGATCGCGATTTCGTGCGCCAGGCCATGAATCATCTGCCGCCCGAGCCTTGGGACGATCAGACCTGGACTGCATGGACGTCGGTTCTGAAAGAGCGGACCGGGCGCAAGGGAAAAGCGCTGTTCAAGCCGCTCAGGGTTGCGCTGACCGGACTGGAGTCCGGGCCGGAGCTCGCAAATCTATTGCCTCTGCTTGGTCGGGAAGAAACGTTGGCCCGACGACCCTGACCCGACGATCGCCCGCCGGCGCGCCCTCGCGAGGTTCGCGCTTGGCGGGTGCGACATCGACGGCCGCTTCGGTGCCTGTCTCTTGCGCTTCGGGATCGGGCCGCTGGATCGGGGCCGGTATCGACGCGACCTCCCGCTTGTCCGTTGCTCCAGCCAGGATGGTGAAGCTCTTCTTCTGTGCGGGAGCGGCGGCGCCGCACATAGGCGTGCGCACCGGTGCCTGTCGGTATCTGTAGGCCGTATCGAGCTCGGTGTACGGACTGCCGTCAGCCACGGAGACCATGGCGCTGCTCTCCTGCGCTGTCACGTCATAGGCGTATAGCGCCACTTGGGTGCCAAGGCACCGGGCCTGGCAGGCTGCCGCGTCCCGGTCGAACATGATTCTGGGAACGGAGAAGGAGATCGGGAAATAATAGCCGTCGCTGAGGCGGACGCACATGGTGCGGTAGACGGCACCGCCGGAGTCGGGCCGCGCGGCCTGCTGGTGTTTCGGAGCCTCCTTCCGGACCGGGACCGAAGCTGCGGGTCTGTTGCCGCACCCGTTCGCCTTGAGCGAGGCAAGGAGGCGTGCGCGCTCGCGCCGAGAGCCTGAGGGCACCGTCATCGTGCGGCGCTTGTTCTGCAGGTCCGCCAGGTTGCGCGCCATGCGGGCAATCGTGGCGTTGAGCTGCGCGCACTGCTGCGAGCGGCTCGCGAAGAGGCCGCCGCAGCGGGCGGTGCGTGCATTGTCGCGCGCGCGCCCGAGTTCGACGCCCTGCTGAGCGATGGCACGGTCGTATTTCGCCGCCTGACCGGCGGATGCGCTCGTAGGCAGGGAGGCCAGTTGTGCTTGCAGGCTGCGGCAGGCGCGTGACTGCGCTCCAGCCGGCTGTGCCAGGATCGGGACGCAGGCGAGCGCCAATGCCAACGCCCGCACCATATAGGCGATATGCCTGTGAGTGTTCATGCCCGCCCCCCGGGAAGGCGGCCGCGCCTTTCCCGAACTCCAGCAGCCGCCGAACCCTGCGTTCGACTGCTTTCAGCCACAATGCGCTCCCTCTAGCGCATCGGTCTTAAATACCACTTATCCGCGTACAAGCAAATTTAGCGAGCGTGGTGCTGCAGGGCTTCGACCGCCGCAAGCGCGGTCATGTTGACCACGCCGCGCGACGTGACGGAAGGCGTAAGGATGTGGGCTGGCCGTGCCGTACCCAGCAGGATCGGGCCGACATGCAGCGCGTCGGTCATCACCTTCACCGTGGTCAGGGTGATGTTCGCCGAATCGAGATTCGGGAAAACCAGCAGGTTGGCCTCGCCCTTCAGGCTGGCGTGCGGGAACACGCGCATGCGAAGGGTCTCCGACAGGGCAGAGTCGCCATGCATCTCGCCGTCGGCAATCAGGTTCGGTGCGATGCGATGCAGGATATCGGTCGCCTCGCGCATCTTCAGCGCGCTCGCCGAATCCCGCGAGCCGAAGTCGGAATGCGACAGCAACGCCGCCTTGGGCTCAATGCCGAAACGGCGGATCTCCTCGGCCGCAAGCACGGTCATCTCGGCGATTTCGGCGGCGCAAGGGTCGACGGTCACATAGGTATCGGTGAAGAACATGACGCCCTGCTGCGTGATCAGCATCGACAGGGCGGACAGTTCGTCCACGCCTTCACGGCGGCCGATGATCATGTCGACATTGCGCAGATGGCGCTCGAAACGGCCTTCAAGTCCGCAGATCATCGCGTCGGCCTCGTCGCGCATCATGGCGAGCGCGGCAATGACCGTGTTGTTGGTGCGGACCATCGTGCGGGCCGCCTCGGGCGTCACGCCACGCCGGCCGGTGAGGCGGCTCAGGAGATCGACATAGTCGCGGTAACGCGGGTCGTCCTCCGGGTTGACGATGGCGAAGTCCTTGTCGGGGCGGATACGCAGCCCGTAGCGCTTGAGGCGCGTCTCGATCACCTGGGGCCGGCCGATCAGGACGGGCTCGGCGATGCCTTCCTCAAGCACGACCTGGGCCGCGCGCAGCACCCTTTCGTCTTCGCCGTCGGCATATATGACGCGCTTCCGCCCCGCCGCCTTGGCGGCCGAGAAAACGGGCTTCATGATGAGCACCGAGCGGAAGACGAACCGGTTCAGCCGGTCGAGATAGGCGTCCATATCGGTGATCGGCCGTGTGGCAACGCCGCTTTCCATGGCGGCCTTGGCGACGGCGGGTGCGATCCGCAGGATGAGTCGTGGGTCGAAAGGCGAGGGGATGAGGAAGTCCGGCCCGAAGCCCGGTGTCTCGCCCGAATAGGCACGGGCCGCCACATCGGAGGTCTCCTCGCGCGCCAGTGCGGCGATGGCCCGCACGGCGGCCATCTTCATCTCCTCGTTGATCGCGGTTGCGCCCACGTCCAAGGCGCCGCGAAAGATGTAGGGGAAGCACAGGACGTTGTTGACCTGGTTCGGAAAGTCCGAGCGGCCGGTGCAGATCATCGCGTCCGGCCGGGCCTTCCGGGCAAGGTCCGGCATTATCTCCGGCTTGGGGTTGGCCAGCGCCAGGATCAGCGGACGATCCGCCATGTGCTCGAGCATTTCCGGCTTGAGGACGCCGGCCGCCGACAGGCCGAGGAAAATGTCTGCGCCGCCGATGACGTCAGCCAGCGTGCGCGCATCGGTGTCCTTGCAGTAGGGCTCCTTCCAGCGATCCATCTCCTCGGTGCGGCCACGATAAGCGACGCCGAAGCGGTCGGTGATCCAGATGTTCTCGATACTGGCGCCCAGATGAACCAGCAGGTTGAGGCAGGCGAGCGCGGCCGCGCCGGCGCCGGAAGTCACGATCTTCGCTTTCGCGATGTCCTTGCCGGCAAGCTCGAGCCCGTTGAGGATCGCGGCGGCGACGATGATGGCGGTGCCATGCTGGTCGTCGTGGAAGACCGGGATATCCATGATCTTCTTGAGCTGATCTTCCACCTCGAAGCATTCGGGCGCCTTGATGTCCTCGAGGTTGATGCCACCGAATGTCGGCTCCAGCGCCGACACGGTGTCCACCATGCGCGCAATGTCGGGTGCATCGATTTCGATATCGAATACGTCGATGCCGGCAAATTTCTTGAACAGAACCGCCTTGCCTTCCATCACGGGCTTGGAGGCCAGGGGCCGATATCGCCCAATCCCAGGACGGCGGAGCCATTGGAAACCACGGCCACCAGATTGGAACGCCCGGTATATTCGGCCGCCATTCCCGGATCTTCCTGAATGGCAAGGCATGGCGCCGCAACGCCGGGCGAGTAGGCGAGCGCGAGGTCGCGCTGATTGCCGAGCGGCTTCGTTGCCTGGATCTCCAGCTTTCCTGGAACGGGATATCGGTGAAAGAAGAGGGCTGCCTCGTCGAGATCCGCACTGTCGGTCGATAGGGGCTGGTCGTCCGCCATGAAATATTCCCTTGTCCGCTCGCGATGCGGGAAGAATTAGAATGCGCTGGTGTAGAGGCCGCCGTCCAGGATGAGATTCTGGCCGGTGATGTAGCCCGCATGCGAAGAGCACAGGAAAGCGCAGGCCTTGCCGAACTCCTCTGCCGTTCCGAACCGTTTGGCCGGGATTGCCTCCATCTGGAGCTTGGCCTGCTGCTCGACGCTCATTCCCGACGTTTCTGCGCCGCGGCGAATTCCGCCTTGCAGGCGCTCGGTATCCATCTTGCCGGGCAGGATGTTGTTGATGGTCACGTTGCTGGACGCCACGGTGCGGGACACCCCGGCAAGGAAGGCCGTGAGACCGGCGCGCGCGCCGGACGAAAGGTCGAGACCTTCGATCGGCATGTACACGGAAAGCGAGGTGATGTTGACGATACGGCCGAAACCGCGCTCGGCCATACCGTCCACCACGGCCTGAATGAGCTCGAGAGGAACGACCATGTTCTGGGTCACCCCGTCGAGCATCGCTTCGCGCGTAAGCTCCCGGAAGTCGCGCCGGGGAGGGCCGCCATTATTGTTGACGAGGATGTCTGGCGCGGGGCACGCGGCCAGAAGCGCCTTCTGGACCGCAGGCTCCGCCACGTCGCCGATGACCTCGGCGACCTCGGCGGAAAAGCGGTCGCGGATCTCCTCGGCCGTCCGCTTCACCGAATCGGCGCTGCGCCCGTTGACGACCACGCGGCAGCCGGCCTCCGCCAGCGCCATGGCGCAACCGCGGCCGAGGCCCCGGCTCGATGCGCAGACGATGGCGTTCTTCCCGCTGATGCCGAGATCCATGATTTTCTCCCCGATTTTCCGTCCGGTTCATCTAGCCGCAAGGGGGGCAATAAACAACCGTCATATGGCTGTGACATGAATCTGGCCATAGGAGGCGCGACCGCACTTGGAACGCCTTGAGGCCTCTGGAACGCACAAAATGCCCTCATTTCCTCGGTTTTCCGCATCCATGCGGAGCCCAAACGATTCGATCTGACCGCAGAAGGCTCTAGCATGGACGAAGCGATGACCGCCGCCACGCCCCACAGATACCGCACCATCTTCATCTCGGACGTTCACCTGGGATCGAAGCCCGCCAAGGCGGAATTCCTCATAGACTTCCTGCGCCATCACGAGGCGGAGACGATCTATCTGGTCGGAGATATCGTCGACGGTTGGCGGCTGCGGCGCTCCTGGCATTGGCCGCAGGCCCATAACGACGTCGTGCAAAAGCTGCTGCGCAAGGCGCGCAAGGGGACGAGAATCTACTATATCGCCGGCAATCACGACGAGTTCCTGCGGCCTTTCCAGGGCGTGCATTTCGGCGGGATCGTGGTGGCCGACCGCATTGTCCACGAGGCCGCGGACGGAAAGCGCTTTCTGGTCATCCATGGCGACCAGTTCGACGCCGTGGTGCACAATGTCCGCTGGCTCGCCTATCTCGGCGATAAGGCCTATGACGGTGCCATTCTGGTTAATCGGGCCGTCGGCTTCTTCCGCCGGCTCATGGGGCGGCCCTACTGGTCGTTCTCCTCCTGGGCCAAGGTCAAGGTCAAGAAGGCCGTGAAGTTCATCAGTTCCTTTCAGGACATCCTGGCGCAGGAAGCGGTGCGGTCGAATGTCGACGGAGTGATCTGCGGCCATATCCATCACGCCGCGATCGAGGACATCGCCGGCGTGCGCTACATGAACACCGGCGACTGGGTGGAGAGTTGCACCGCGCTGGTCGAGGATTTCGACGGCCGTTTCGACATTCTGTCATGGACGGGCCATCCCGCGTTGACGACAGCGGCCGAACGTGGGCGCAAACGCCTGGAAGCCGGCATCCGCCCGAAGCCGGTCGAAGTCGAACCGGCCTAGATCCGTTCACCATTTCACAAGAGCGCCGAACCGTATGCAATTCTAGACCGAAGACCGGCTTCCACTTTTCCTGGAAGCACTCTAGCCCCACAGGTCGGGATCGGGCGGCGAAACGAGGGCACCGGAATAGCGGAGCCCCGGCACACGGTCTTCCCTGAGCATCAATGGCCCGTCGAGGTCCACAAAATCGGCGTCTTGCGCCAACAAGACGCCGGGCGCCATGGCAAGCGACGTGCCGACCATGCAGCCGATCATTATCGAGAAGCCGAGTTCACGGCCCTTTTCGCGCAGTTCCAGCGCTGCCGTCAGGCCACCGGTCTTGTCGAGCTTGATGTTGATGGCGTCGTAAAGGCCGCGCATCGCTTCCAGATCATCGGCGGTATGCAGGCTTTCGTCGGCGCAGACCGGCACGGCGTGGGGAATATCCCGTAATATCGCATCCTTCCCCGCGGGCAGCGGCTGCTCTACCAGCGCCACATTGTGATGGGCGCAGGCCAAAAGATTGTCTTTTATGTTGTCGTCGTTCCAGCCTTCATTGGCGTCGACGATGAGCCGGCTGTTCGGCGCGGCCGCTGCGACTGCTCGAATGCGGGCCACGTCATTGGCGCCGCCGACCTTCACCTTGAGCAGCGGCCGGTCCGAGACGGCGCGCGCCCGTGTGGCCATCTCGTCGGGCTCTCCGAGCGAGATCGTGTAGGCGGTCGTCACGGGCCGCGGCGGCTGCCGGCAGACGTGCTCGTAAACGGGCTTGCCGCTCCGCTTGGCTTCCAGATCCCACAGGGCGCAGTCGATGGCGTTGCGCGCCGCCCCTGCCGGCATCTTCGACATGAGTTCCCGCCGCGTGATGCCGTCGGCAATGTCGGAGCGGAGGCTTTCAATGAGTTCAACGACCCCTTCCAGTGTCTCCCATAGCGCTTGTACGGCACGCACTCCCCGCGCCCGGTCGCCCTGTCGTCGCCGATAATGCAGGTGACGACAGTCGCTTCCGTGCGCGATTCCCTGGAAATGCGGAAAACGCCGGCAATGGGAAAGCGCTCGACTTCGACGATCAGGGAAAGCGGCATGGGTCCTCTCGGGTTCGTCTGTTGTGGGCAAGCCTCTATCCGAAGCCGCGCGGGGCGAAATCGGTTCCCACGGAACGGGTTGATGCGCTAAAGCACGTTTATGGCGAGCAGTGAGATGACGCAAGCACATGACGAAGGCCAGCCTGGGGCGGTGCGCGCCCCGGCCGTGGAAACCTCGTCCGACGGCGGCACGCTGGCCTGCCGGCTTGCCGGTGACTGGACCACGCGGACGGTGGGCCTCGTCGACGGCGATATGCGGGCACTTCTGGCACGCGACGATTTCGAAACGCTGGAACTCGACCTTTCCCGAACGGGCTATCTGGACACGGCCGGAGCATGGCTGATCGCCCGGCTCATCGCCGAACAGCGGCGGCGCGGGGCAACCGTCGAGATCAGCGGCGAAAGCGCTGCCGCCAGAATATTGCTGGAGGCCGTCGAGCCAATCGCGGAACAGCCGGAATTGCCGCCCAAGCCGCCGCGGGACGGCTGGCTCGTTCGTATTCCCATGGCTGTCGGCCGCTCCATGTACGAAGCGCGCGACGATATACGCTACGGGCTTCACATCCTCGGGGCCACCGTCAGCGGCGCCCAGATGAAGCTGGGCCGCAAGCATGCCATCAACCCGGCGGCCATCGTCAGCCAGATCGACCGGATGGGCGTGGGCGCCGTGCCGATCATCGTGTTGATGTCGGCTATCGTCGGCGCCATCATCGCCCAGCAGGGCGCGTTCCAGCTGCGCTATTTCGGCGCGGAGATATTCGTTGTCGACCTTGTCGGCATCCTGATCCTTCGCGAGCTCGGCGTGCTGATGACGGCGATCATGATCTCCGGCCGCTCCGGAAGTGCGATCACCGCCGAAATTGGCTCCATGAAGATGCGGGAGGAAGTCGACGCCCTTACCGTGATCGGCCTCAACCCCGTTGGCGTGCTGGTGTTTCCGCGCCTCGTCGCCCTCGTGATCGCCATACCGTGCCTTACCATCGTAGCCAATTTCGCCGCGCTGGCTGGCGCGATGGCCACGGCCTGGCTTTATTCGGGCATCCCGCCGGCTGCCTTCATCGACCGACTGCGTGAGGCCATCGATCTGTCGAGCATCTTCGCCGGCCTCATCAAAGCGCCGTTCATGGCGCTGATCATCGGCGTGATCGCCTCGGTCGAAGGCATGAAGGTCGGCGGCAGCGCCGAGTCGCTCGGCAGCCACGTCACGGCCTCGGTGGTGAAGGCCATATTCGTCGTCATCGTGGTGGACGGGATGTTTGCCATGTTCTACGCGGCGATCGATTTTTGATGGCCGCATCGCCCCAAAACGACGGCGCCGAGCCGGCGCAGAACGAACGGCGCGAGGTGGTGCTCTCGGCGCGGGACGTCAGCGTGAGGTTCGGCGAGACAAGCGTTCTGGAAAACCTGTCGCTGGACGTGTATCGCGGCGAAATCCTGGGCTTCGTCGGCGCTTCCGGGTCGGGAAAGTCGGTGCTGCTGCGCGCCATACTGGGCCTGGTGCCCAAGGCCGCCGGGTCGATCTGCCTGTTCGACAAGGACCTGCAGCATCTGGACGAGCACGAGCGCATGCTGCTCGACATGCGCCTCGGCGTCATGTTCCAGCACGGCGCCCTGTTTTCGGCGTTGACCGTCCTGGAGAACATTCAGGTCCCCATGCGCGAATATCTCGACCTGCCGAAGGCGCTCATGAACGAGCTGGCGCTGCTCAAGGTGGAACTGGTGGGGCTGCCGCGCGATGCCGCTTACAAGCACCCTTACGAATTGTCGGGAGGCATGATCAAGCGCGCCGCGCTTGCCCGCGCCCTGGCGCTTGATCCCGACATCGTGTTCCTGGACGAACCCACTTCCGGCCTCGATCCGATCGGTGCGGCCGACTTCGACGAGTTGGTCGCCAAGATGCGCGATACGATGGGCCTGACCGTTTATATGGTGACCCATGATCTCGACAGCCTGTTGACGGCATGCGATCGCATTGCCGTGCTGGGCAAGAAACGTGTACTGGTGGAAGGCACTGTCGACGACATGATGCAAAGCGAGGAGCCGTGGGTGAAGTCCTATTTCCGGGGCAAGCGCGCGCGGCGTATAGATCGCTGACGAACAGATATAAAGAAGACGTCTAACTGATGGAAACAAAAGCAAATTATGTCGTCGTCGGGTTGTTCACGATCCTTGCCGTTCTGGCGGCATTCGGGTTCGTCTACTGGACGGCTGCAATCGGCGATCGCGGCGAGACCGCTACGCTGCGTTTCCGCATCCCCGGTTCGGCGTCCGGACTTCGACGTGGCAGCGCGGTTCTTTTCAACGGTGTCCAGGTGGGCGATGTCCGCCGCGTCTATCTCGACCTTACCAATCCGAGCGTTGCCATCGCCGATGCGGAGGTCGACCGGCTGACGCCCATCACGCGCTCGACGCAGGCCGATGTCGGGCTGGCGGGTCTCACCGGAACGGCAAATATCGAACTGAAGGGCGGGGATCCCGATGAGCCGAACCTCCTCGAACTGGCCGAGGAGCAGAATACGGTCGCCGAGATCACGGCGAGCCCTTCCGCAGTGACGAACCTGCTGCAGACGGCCCAAAGCCTCCTGACGCGCGCCGACAACGTCATCGGGGAACTGGAGGGCTTCGTGACCGACGCGCGCGGTCCGTTGACGGAGACGCTACGCAATGTCGAGACCTTCTCTGCCTCGCTGTCGCGCAATGCCGAAGGCATCGACCGCTTCCTCGAAAATGTCAGCAACCTGTCCGGCACCATCGCGAAGGTTTCGGACCAGCTCGAAACGACCCTGCAGGCAGCCGAGGAACTGATCGTTTCCGTCGACAGGGAGCGGGTGGCCAAGATCGTCGGCAATATCGACACGTTCACCAGCCGGCTGGCGAGCGCCAGCGACGAGCTCGACACGATCATGGCGGGCGTTGACGAGGCGGTCGCCTCGATCGGCGACTTCTCGCGCAATGCGACCGTCACGCTCGGCAAGGTCGATGACGTGCTGGAGGGAGTGGACGCCGCGGCCGTGGCCACGGCCGTTCAGAATTTCGAGCAGGCGAGCACCGCCGTCAACGAGGCTTCGAAGGACATCGCCCGCGTCAGCCAGACGATCGGCGGACGCACCGAGGATATCGATCAGTTCATCTCCGACGCGGGCCAGCTTGCCAGTCGGCTCAACCAGGCCTCCGTTCGCGTCGATGGCGTGCTGGCGAAGCTCGACGGCATGCTGGACGCGGGCGAAGGCGAGGACCTGATTGGAGAGGCGCGAGCCACGCTGCAATCGTTCCGCCAGGTGGCCGAAACGCTGAATGCCCGCATAGGACCGATCACCGAGGGGCTTTCGCGCTTTTCCGTTCAGGGATTGCGCGAGGTGGAGGCGCTGGTGCAAGACTCCCGGCGCGCGATCAACCGCATAGAGCGCGCCGTCACCGAATTCGAGCAGAACCCGCAACGCATCATTACCGGTGGGGAAGGCTCCATTCGGCGCTATGAGGGCCGCCAGCGCCGTTGACAAGGACAGATCGGCCCCGCAAGACTTTCGACCTGTACGGGGGCAGGGGATTTCCGGGAGCTCGAATTGAGAAGATTGCGCATTGCATGCGGGCTTGCACTCGCCGCTTCCCTGAGCGGATGCGCAGCCATTCCCGGCTTCGGTCCGCCGCCGGTCGACGCCTATGAGCTGAGTTCACCGCGCGTCGAGAGCGGCCGTCGGCTGGCGCGTGTCCAGATATTGATTGCCGAGCCGGACGCGCTGAAAGTGTTCGACGGCGAGAACATCGTCGTTCGGACCCGGGATGGCGCCGTCCAACTCCTCGGCGGCGCGCGCTGGGCCGATAATCTGCCCAACATCGTCCAGGCCAAGCTCTCCGCGGCCTTTCAGTCGACCGATGCGCTTGGCGGCGTCGGCAAGCCAGGCGATGGGCTCGCCATCGATTATCAGATCATTCCGGAAATCCGCGCATTCGAGATTCGCGCCGATGGCGGCGAGGCGGCTTTCGTCGAGCTTTACGTCCGCGTTTTGAACGACCGCACGGGCGTCGTCCGGGCCTCGCAGACCTTCGTGGCCAGCGCGCCTGTCAGCGGAAGCGGCAACAATGCCTATTTCCGTGCGCTCGACGCCGCCTTCCAGGTTGCCGCCGCCGAAATCGTCAGCTGGTCGCTCGACCGTCTGTAGCCGCCCGCCCGCCGCCGGCAAACGAAAAACCCCCGGCGTTTCCACCGGGGGTTCTGCTCGTTGCAAAGCGCGTGGCGCGGATCAGACCGAGTAGTACATATCGAACTCGACCGGATGCGGCGTCATCTCGAAACGCAGCACTTCGGCCATCTTGAGTTCGATGTAGGAATCGATCTGGTCGTCGTCGAACACGCCGCCGGCTTTGAGGAAGCCGCGATCCTTGTCGAGGCTCATCAGGGCTTCGCGCAGGGAGCCGCAGACGGTCGGGATCTTCTTCAGCTCCTTGGCCGGCAGGTCGTAGAGATCCTTGTCCATCGGCTGGCCGGGGTGGATCTTGTTCTTGATGCCGTCGAGGCCGGCCATCAGCATGGCCGCGAAGGCCAGGTATGGATTTGCCGACGGGTCGGGGAAGCGGACCTCGACGCGCTTGGACTTCGGCGAGGAGCCGAAGGGAATGCGGCAGGAGGCCGAACGGTTGCGCGCGGAATAGGCGAGCAGGACCGGTGCCTCGAAGCCCGGAACCAGGCGCTTGTAGGAGTTGGTCGAGGGGTTGGTGAAGGCGTTGATCGCCTTGGCATGCTTGATGATGCCGCCGATATAATAGAGGCAGGTCTCGGAAAGCCCGGCATATTCGTTGCCCGCGAAGGTGGGCTTGCCGTCTTTCCAGATCGACTGGTGCACGTGCATGCCGGAGCCGTTGTCGCCATAGATGGGCTTGGGCATGAAGGTGGCCGTCTTGCCATAGGCGTTGGCGACCTGGTGGACGACGTATTTGTAGACCTGCTGCATGTCGGCGGTGCGGGTCAGCGTGTCGAACTTCATTCCGAGCTCGTGCTGGGCGGCGGCCACCTCGTGGTGGTGCTTCTCAATCTTCACCCCCATCTCGCCCATGACCGTGAGCATCTCGGAGCGCATGTCCTGGCAGGAATCGATGGGCGGAACCGGGAAATATCCGCCCTTGACGCGCGGACGGTGACCGAGATTGCCGGTCTCATATTCCGTGTCGTCGTTGGACGGCAGTTCGGTCGAGTCCAGCTTGAAACCGGTGTTGTAGGGGTCGGCCTTGTACCTGACGTCGTCGAAGACGAAGAATTCCGCCTCGGGGCCGACATAAACGGTGTCCCCGAAGCCTTCCGACTTCACATAGGCTTCCGCCTTCTTGGCGGTGCCGCGCGGATCACGATTATAGGATTCGCCGGAAACCGGATCGAGAATGTCGCAGATCACCGCCATGGTGGATTGGGCGAAGAAGGGGTCCATATGGGCCGATTCGGTGTCCGGCATCAGCACCATGTCGGACTCGTTGATGGCCTTCCAGCCGGCGATCGATGAGCCGTCGAACATGACGCCGTCGGCGAACATGTCCTCGTCCACGGAGCCCACATCCATGGTCACGTGCTGCATCTTGCCCTTGGGGTCGGTAAAGCGCAGATCGACGTATTTCACGTCGTTTTCCTTGATCTGCTTCATAAGGTCCTGTGCTGTCGTCATTCTTTTCAAATCCCTGTCTATGACAACTCTTCAACAATCGGTTCGGTGGCCGTTCAGACCGCGTCCGGTCCGGTCTCGCCGGTGCGGATGCGGATCACTTCCTCGACATTCGTGACGAATATCTTCCCGTCGCCGATCCGGCCGGTCTGCGCGGCCTTGCGGATGGCGTCGATAGCGGCCTCGACCATGTCGTCGGCGAGCACCACCTCGATCTTCACCTTCGGCAGGAAGTCGACGACATATTCGGCGCCACGGTAGAGCTCCGTATGTCCCTTCTGGCGGCCGAAACCTTTCGCCTCGGTGACGGTGATGCCCTGAAGCCCGACTTCCTGAAGGGCTTCCTTCACCTCGTCGAGCTTGAACGGTTTGATGATCGCCTCGATCTTCTTCATGCTTTGGCGGCCTCCGATTGCTTTGTAAAGCAGGGTTTCGCCCCCCGCTCCCGTTATCGTATGCACGAAGCGTGCCAGTTCATGCGCGGGCGTTCCGGCACGGGGCGGGAGTGGCTTTTCGCCGGGAAGCGCGGCCCGCTGTGCAGATGATGGCGCTTGGTCGGGCCGTGCTGCCCGGCTGACATGCAGTCTGCACCCTAACAAGTGATCAATTATTGTGCACCATGCAAAAAGAATTAGCAGAGCGCGAAATGCAATTGCCGCGACGGGCGGCGTCGTGGAAACTTGTCGCACAAAGGGCCGCCATGATTGAACTGCTTACGCCGCAAGAGATGAGCCGCGCCGACGCGCTGGCCATGGAGAAGGGACCGCATGACGGCGCGGGCCTGATGGACCGTGCGGGTGCCGCCGTCGCGGACGCGGTTCTCGCACGGTTCGCCGGTGCGGCCGGCTTCGACATTCTGTGCGGGCCCGGCAACAATGGCGGCGATGGCTATGTCGTTGCCGATCTCCTTCGGGAGCGGGGTCTCGACACAAAGGTCTGGCGGCTGGCGATGCCGCGCCAAGGGTCCGACTGCGAAGCGGTGGCGGCGCGGTGCCACGCCGAATGCGCTCCCCTCGAGGATTATCGGCCGCTGCCGGGGCGCATCGCCGTCGACGCGCTGTTTGGCGCCGGGCTCTCCAAACCGGTCGGGGGCGCGGCAGCCCGCGTTCTGGGCAGCCTGGCGGAAACCGGTGTGCGCGTGGTCGCGGTGGACCTGCCTTCCGGCGTTTCCGGCGCCACCGGCCAGGTGCTGGGCATTGCCGCGCCGGCGGCGCTGACAGTCACCTTCTTCCGGCGCAAGCCCGGCCATCTGCTTTATCCCGGCCGGGCGCTGTGCGGCGAAACGCTGGTCGCCGATATCGGCATAGACGCCCGTGTGCTCGACGAGATCGCGCCGCGGTGCTTCGTCAACGATCCGGCGCTTTGGCGGGCGGAGTGGCCGGTCATGGAGCCGGACCTGCATAAGTATCGCCGCGGTCATGTCGGAGTGTTCTCCGGCGGGCCGATGGCGACCGGCGCGGCGCGGCTTTCGGCGCGGGCGGCGGCCCGGATCGGGGCAGGGGCCGTCACCTTGCTGTCGCCGGGCGCTGCGCTGGCCGTCAATGCCATGCACCTGACCTCGATCATGTTGCGCCGGGTGGAAGAGGAGCGGGAACTTCTCGAGTTCCACGAGGAACGGCGGCCGAAGGCCTATGTGCTGGGGCCGGGTTTCGGCATTGGCGAGCTGACGCGCCGCTTCGCCGAAGCGATTCTGCAAGCCCAGCAAGGCGCCGGACTGGTGCTCGACGCCGATGCAATAACGGCCTTCGCCGGAGACCCCCAACGGTTGGCCGACGCCGCCTCGAAAAGGCGTGGCGATCTCTTCCTGACGCCCCATGCCGGCGAATACGCCCGTCTCTTCCCGGATCTTGGCGGCGATGACGATCTTTCCAAGCTCGACCGGGCGCGCAAGGCAGCCGCCCACATGAACGCCGTGGTCGTCTACAAGGGTGCCGATACGGTGATTGCCGCGCCCGACGGCCGCGCGGCGATCAACGCCAATGCCGGGCCGCACCTTGCGACCGCCGGCAGCGGCGACGTTCTCGCCGGCATGATCGCCGGCCTGTGCGCCCGAGGCATGCCCGGCTTCGAGGCGGCCGCAGCCGCGGTCCATCTGCACGGCGAGGCCGGAAATGGCTGCGGAGCAGGCCTGATCGCCGAAGACCTGCCCGAACGCCTGCCGGAGATTTTGCGGGACTATCCCTGAGAATGGTGAGCGCGCAGGGGCTCGAACCCTGGACCTACTGATTAAAAGTCAGTTGCTCTACCAGCTGAGCTACGCGCTCGCACGGGTGTGGTTACTTCCCGTGAAAGTGCGGCGGAACATAGTGAGAGGCCCTTGCGGGGTCAACCGCAAATGACGGCTTTGCGGGCGCGGTTGACGCTTTTCATCGCCGGCCTCGGGGGATGGACGGATGTGCGGCGCTTTGACCACGCGATCGTTATTGGAGCGTGTCGGCATGCGCGGCTATATGGTCGTCGGGCGGCAAGGAGAGACTGGAGCGAATGGCACTCGACATCGGATATACAAGCGCCCTGCTCGCGGGAGGACTGTCGTTCCTGTCGCCTTGCGTTCTGCCGCTGGTCCCCCCCTATCTTTGCTATATGGCCGGCGTGTCGGTGGAAGATTTCCGGCAGGGCGCCGGTGCCCTGCGTGCCAGGCTGCCGCTGCTCGCATCCGCCTTGACCTTCGTGCTCGGCTTCTCGACCGTTTTCGTGGCGCTGGGCGCCGGCGCGTCCACGATCGGCGGGCTGCTGCGCACCTACCAGCAGGAACTGGCGATGGTGGCCGGCGTGCTGATCATCGTCATGGGGCTCAATTTCCTCGGCCTCGTGCGCATCCCGTTCCTGTCTCGCGAGGCCCGCCTGCACTCGGGAGGCAAGCCTGCGAGCCTTGGCGCCGCCTATCTGATGGGGCTGGCCTTTGCCTTCGGCTGGACGCCCTGCATCGGGCCGGTGCTCGGGCCCATCCTCACGCTGGCGGGCGGGCGCGAGACGGTGGGCGAAGGGGCGATGCTGCTCGGCGTCTATTCGGCCGGGCTCGGCATTCCGTTCCTGATCGCCGCGCTCTTCTCCGGCGCGTTCATGACTTTCCTGCAGCGGTTCCGGGTCCATCTCGGTCGCGTTGAAAAAGTCATCGGCGCGCTGCTGGTGCTGGCCGGCGTCCTGTTTCTGACGGGAGGGATGCAGTCGATGGCCTATTGGATGCTGGAGACATTTCCGGCGCTGGGGCGTCTTGGCTGAGCGCTTTCGGGCCGTTTGACGCGCCGGCGCGGGGTGCTACAGATCGGCCATGAAGGAATCGAGGGCCATCCGATGAGCGAGAGAAGCTGCCTTGCCGTCATCCTTGCCGCCGGCGAGGGAACGCGCATGAAGAGTTCATTGCCGAAGGTTCTGCACGAGGTGGGCCGGCTGCCCATGATCGGCCATGTGCTTGCTGCCGCGCGCCAGGCCGGCGCCAATGGCGAGGCTGTCGTCATCGGCCATGGCGCCGAGGAGGTGCGGGCGGCGGTCGAACTTCAGGCTGGCGCCTCCGGCCGGTCGCCGGAGGTCTTCGTGCAGCGGGAACGCCTCGGCACGGCCCATGCGGTGCTGGCGGCGCGCCAGGCGATCGCCCGCGGCTATGACGACGTGCTCGTCGTCTTCGGCGACCACCCGCTGCTTCAGCCCGAGGTGCTCATGGACGCGCGCGCCAGGCTGGCGGCCGGCGCGGCGGTGGCCGTGCTCGGTTTCCGGCCGCCGGTTCCGACCGGCTATGGACGTCTGGTCGAGAACGACGGGCGGCTCATAGCCATTCGCGAGGAGAAGGACTGCACGGAAGCGGAGAGGAAGATCGGTTTTTGCAACAGCGGCATCATGGCGATCGCCGGCGAGCACGCACTGCCGCTCCTGGATGCCGTCGGCAACGACAATGCCAAGGGCGAGTTCTATCTGACCGACATCGTCGAGATCGCGCATGGCCTGGGCCTGTCGGTGAAGGCGGTCGAAGCGTCGTTCGAGAATGCGCTCGGCGTCAACAACCGCGCGGAACTGGCGGAGGCCGAGGCCATCTGGCAAAGGCGCAAGCGCCTCCAATCGATGCTTTCCGGCGTCACCCTCGTCGCGCCGGAGACCGTTTTCTTCTCCCATGACACGGAGATAGGGGCCGATACGCTGGTGGAGCCGAATGTCGTCTTCGGTCCCGGCGTCAAGGTCGCCGGCGGCGCCACCATCCATGGCTTCTGCCATATCGAGGATTCGCAAATCGCGGCCGGCGCCAAGATCGGCCCCTTTGCCAGGCTTCGCGGAGGGTCGATGGTTCTGGAAAAGGCCAAGGTGGGCACGTTTTGCGAGATCAAGAAGGCGCGGATCGAGCCGGGCGCCAAGGTGCCGCATCTGTCCTATATCGGCGATGCGGTCATAGGCTGCGGCTCGAATATCGGCGCCGGGACGATCACCTGCAACTATGACGGCGTGAACAAGCACCTGACCGAGATCGGCGCGGACGTCTTCATCGGCACCAATTCGTCACTGGTCGCACCGCTCAAGGTAGGTGCAGGCGCCTATGTGGCCGCCGGCAGCGTGGTCACGGACGACGTGCCGGACGACGCGCTGGCTTTCGGCCGCGCGCGGCAGGTCACGCGGGAAGGCCGAGGCAAGCAACTGCGCGAGCGGATGGCACGGGCGAAGAAGAAGGGCTGATCGTTCAGCGAGGCCGGCGCAACAGGTCAGCTGTCCTTCCTGCGGTCGTCGGCCAGATCGTCGAGCAGGCGGCTCATCTCGTCTTCGATCGACATCTCGTCCGGCTGTTGCGGCGGCTCCTGGCGCACCGGGCGATGATCCATTTCATCGATCGACAGGTCGATCTCCTCCAGCAGCGCCGTCTCGCGCTCTGCCGCCAGGGCGGCGTGCTGTGCCGGCTGCGGCCGCTGCTCGTGGCCTTCGCGAGTGGGCTCGGACGGCTCCGGGCGGGCCTCGGGCGCCGGCTGCCACGATGGGCGGGGCGCGGGTTCAGCCTGTCGGGACCCGTCGCGGGACAAGTCATGCGCCGGGGTATCGGCAGCGGGATCGGCATTTGCCTGCCTGCCTGCATGGCTGGCGGCGAAGCCAGCCGCTGCTGCCGGCTCGGCGACCCGCGGTTCCGGCGCTTGGGGTCGAGCGGTTCCGGCGGCTCCGGAGCGGCGCCCCGCGGGCTGGGGGACCGGCGGCGCCGGGCGGGCGGCGGGTCGTGCCGGACGGGCTGGCGATTCCACGGGCGCCGCCAGCGGCCTTTGCGCCGACCGGCCGATTGCCGGCTCGATGACGACATCCGTCGGCCCGCCGATCAGGATCAGGTGCTCCACGTCATCGCGCCTTACGAGCACCAGCCGGCGCTGGCTGTCGACCGCGGTGGCGTCCACGACGGCCAGGCGCGGCGCGCGGTTGCGGCCACCGGAGATGAACGTGCCGGATCCGGCACCGCGCGAGCGCTTCACCAGCGCCAGCACCACCGCCAGCAGCACGAGCGCCGCAAAGGTCCACAGCAAGGCGGAGATATATTGCCCGCCCCCGAAGTTTGCCAGCCAATCGCTCATCATGCCGCTCCATATGCTTCTTCAGTCCCGCCAAACTATGCGCCGCCGCCGGGTGCGGCAACCGGCAATGTTTTCATCCCACCGCCGGTTCCCGCTCATCGCGCCGGCGGCTCCCTTTTGCGCCCGCCCATGGGGCTCGTCATCTGCAATGGCCGGGCGCAAACCTTGCGCATAATCGCGGCCCTGATATATGCGGTGGAACCGAACCGGAGAACAGCCGCTGGCAGTCGGCGCGACAGGCAGGGAACGAATGGCCAAGCAAACGGGCGGCGAGATCGACACGGCTCCCATCATCGACCAGGGGTCGCGTCCGGGCGTCATCACGCGGCTGATCATCTTCATTGTCGTCCTCACGGGATCGGCCTTCGTCTTCGCCATATTCCAGGATCGCCTCGGCCAAAGCTTTCTCCTGGGCGTGCTTGGCATTCTGGCCATGATCGGTGTCGGATATCTCTTCGCCAGCGCCATCGGCTTCATCCAGATCGCGCCGCGATCCACCGGCGACGAACTGTCGAAGGCCTATGTGGATTCCATGTCGGAAGGCCTCCTCGTCACCGACGTGAAAGGCCGCATTCTCTATGCGAACCGGGCCTATGCCGACCTGACCGGAGCCACGTCGGCGGCCGATGTGAAGACGGTCGAGTCGCTGCTTTCGGACAATGCCGAGGCCGCGCCCACCATCGAGCATCTCGTGGCGGCCCTGCGCGACGGGCGCCCCGCCGATGGCGAATTTCGCCTGTCGCGGCCTATCCGGGCCGGCGCGGAGCCGGGCGCGCGCTGGTATCGGGTCTGGGCGCGGGTCTTCAAGGTTCCGGGGCACCGTAAGCCGCTATCGGCGTGGCAGCTCGTGGATATTTCCGATGAGCGCGCGGAGCAGGAGCGCTTCTTCCTCGACCTGCAGAAGGCCATCGACCACCTCGACCACGCGCCCGCCGGCTTTTTTGCCACGGATGCCGAGGGGCGTCTTACATATCTCAACGCGACGCTGGCCGAATGGCTGGGCATCGAACTTGCGAGCTTCGTTCCCGGCGGGCTCTCGCTGGCCGACATCGTGGCCGGCGACGGTATGGCGCTGATCAACGCCGTGAAGGCCGAGCACGGCACCGCGCGCAACGCCGTCATCGACCTCGACCTGTCGACGGCGCAGGGCGAGGCGCTGCCGGTACGCTTCATGCACCGCGTGACGGCCAGCAGGGATGGCGCAGCGGGCCCGACCCGTACGATCGTTCTCAACCGCACGCTGGGCGAGGATGCATCGGCCGATCTCAGGGCTTCGGAGGTGCGCTTCACGCGGTTCTTCAACTCGACGCCGATGGCCATTGCCAGCGTCGATGCCGAAGGTCGCATCCTGCGCACCAACGCGCCTTTCCTCTCGCTGTTCTCGACCGCCGTCGACCGCGACGCGCTCGACCGCCGCATCCGGCTGGACACGGTCATCCACCAGCGCGACCGCGAATCCTTCGCCATTGCCCTGGAAAAGGCCAAGCAGCGGCAGGCCGACATCTCTCCGATAGACACCGTGCTGCCCGACAATGAAGAGCGGCACATGCGCTTCTACGTCAACGCCGTCGCTGACCAGGCGGGCGGCGAAGGCGCGGAGGAGGCGGCCATCGTCTATGCGGTGGAGACTACGGAGCAGAAGGCGCTGGAAGCGCAGATGGCGCAGAGCCAGAAGATGCAGGCGGTGGGCCAGCTCGCCGGCGGCATCGCCCATGATTTCAACAATGTCCTGACCGCCATCATCATGGCGTCGGACCTTCTGTTGACCAATCATCGTCCGTCGGATCCCTCCTTCCCGGACATCATGAACATCAAGCAGAACGCGAACCGGGCGGCCTCGCTGGTGCGGCAGTTGCTCGCCTTCTCGCGGCGGCAGACGCTCCGGCCGGAGGTGCTCAACCTGATCGACGTGCTGGCGGATTTGCGCATGCTGCTGTCGCGCCTGGTCGGCAACGACATCAAGCTTTCGGTCGAGCACGGCCGCGATCTTTGGCCGGTCAAGGCCGATATCGGGCAGTTCGAGCAGGTGATCGTCAACCTGGCCGTCAATGCGCGCGACGCCATGCCCGAAGGCGGCAAGCTGACCGTGCGCACCCGCAACATCCCGGCCGATGAGTGCGCCGCCTTCGGCTATCGCGAACTGGCCGCCGCCGACTATGTCGCTATCGAGGTTTCGGACACCGGCACGGGCATCGCGCCCGAGGTGCTCAAGAAGATTTTCGAGCCCTTCTTCACCACGAAGGAAGTAGGCAAGGGCACCGGCCTCGGCCTTTCCATGGTCTACGGCATCGTCAAGCAGACGGGCGGCTTCATCTATTGCGATTCGGAGGAGGGCAAGGGGACCACCTTCCGCATCTTCCTGCCGCGCCACGTTCCGGCGGCCAAGGAGATCGAGGCCACAGCCGAGGCGGCAACCAGTGCCGCGGCCAAGCAGAAGGAAAAGCACCGCGACCTTTCCGGCACGGCACGCGTTCTTTTGGTCGAAGACGAGGACGCGGTGCGCATGGGCAGCGTGCGCGCGCTCGCCTCGCGCGGCTATGAGGTGCACGAGGCGAGCTCGGGCACCGAGGCGATGGAAATCTTCGAAAGGCTGGAAGGGAAGGTGGATATCGTCGTCTCCGACGTGGTCATGCCGGAGATGGACGGGCCGACCCTGCTGGGCGAGCTGCGCAAGGTGCAGCCCGACATAAAATTCATCTTCGTCTCGGGCTACGCCGAAGACGCCTTCGCCAAGAACCTGCCTTCCGACGCGCAGTTCGGCTTCCTGCCGAAGCCGTTTTCACTCAAGCAATTGGCGACAGTGGTTAAGGAGATGCTTGAATCGGACCGCTAGGATCAGGACCTAGATCGAGAGGTGGCGTCATGAACCCTTTGTACGATACGATTGGTTTGAACTACGCCAACTTGCGCCGGCCCGATCCCAGAATAGCTCGGCAAATTGAAGCCGCTCTGGGTGGTGCCCAGACGGTATTGAATGTCGGGGCGGGGGCAGGCTCATACGAGCCCACCGGCAGGCAGATCACGGCCGTCGAACCCTCGGCCAGAATGATGCGGCAGCGCGCTGCTTCAAATGCCACTCTCATTCAGGGCCGTGCAGAACACCTGCCCTTCGACGATAAATCTTTCGATCGACGATAAATCTTTCGATGCCTCGATGGCCGTTCTGACCGTCCACCACTGGTCCGATCAGGAAACGGGCGTCATGGAGATGCGCCGCGTTACGCGGGGCAGGATCGTCTTTCTGACATATGACCCGTCGTTCCGTGGGTTCTGGGTTGCAGACTATTTTCCAGCACTTGTGACCTTGGATGAAGGGCAAATGCCCCCAATGGCAAGCTATGAGAAATGGCTTGGTCCTGTCGAAGTTTCGGCCGTGCCAATCCCGCATGACTGCACAGACGGTTTTCTGGCCGGCTACTGGCGGCGCCCCGCGGCCTATCTTGATGAAAGGGTCCGCGCTGCCATGTCGTCCTTCTGGGCGTTGGGCGATGTTTCCGAAGGGCTAGAAGCGCTTGAGGCAGATTTGAAGAACGGAGCATGGGCGCAGCGCTATTCCAATCTGCTCAATCTGGAGGAACTGGACTGCGGGTACCGGCTCGTCGCAACCAGGTGACGTGTGTAGCACCGGATCAGAGATCGCGGCGCCACAGTAGGACCCAGCGTCAGGTATCGGCGGTGCGGCTCAAGCATCTCCTTCGGCTATGCCTGCGGGACTCTGCCTTTCAGGCGCCGCCGCACCGCGGCCGCGCTGCTGGCCGTTGCCAGGCAGAGGACGAGGCCCGCCGCTGCCGTGTATGTCCCGGCATATCCGACCGCGTTGATCATCGGTGTGGTGGCAAATGGCGAGACTACCTGGCCGACGAAGACCGATGTCGTGAGGATTCCACCGATGACGCCGCGGCGTTCCGCCGGGGCAATGGCGAGAGCCAGTGAGACGAAATTCGGCATCACGAGGGCGAAACCCGATCCGATCGAGACTGCACCGGCAAGGGTTGCCCCAAACGCCGAGCTTATGGCTATGCCTCCGAAACCAAGTGCCATTAGCGCATATCCGATAGCAAAAACGCCGACTTCGCCGATCCGGTCGCTCGCCCGGTGATACGCGAGAGCGGCCAATCCTCCGGCAAGCGTGAGCCCGCCAAGGACGATACCCGTCCCGGACGCGCTGTCATAGCCGCGTGAATCCAGAAGAAAGGGAACTTGTGTGGGCATGATAAAGAACAACGCCGTCGTCCCCATCTGAAGAATCGCCAGCGCCATCACCGGCCCAAACCACTTCTCCCCGACAGAAGCGAGCGATTGTCCCGACGTTGCGGCGCGCCTGCGACGGGGCGGCTCTGCAACAGCCATCCAGACCAGCGGCAAAAGCAGAACTGGCAGCAAATAAACCGCGAAGGGCAAGCGCGGCGAGGTCACGGCAAGCCAGCCGGCGAGGGTGATGAAGGCGAATCCGCCGAAGTTCCGCGCCGAAACCTGGAGACCTGCGAGACGTTTTAGGGCGCTGCCCTCGTAGTAGTCTCCGATGAGCGCGGTTTGAGATGTCATGATCATCGCCACCGCGAGACCGAGCGCCAATCTGCTCATCAGGATCAACGTCAGATCGGGAAGGTAGAGGCCAGCACTGCCGGTAACGGCGAACAGCAGGATGCCGATCAGCAGCAGCCAGCGCCGACCGAAACGATCCACCGCCATTCCGGCGAGCGGCGCGCAGAAGATGACGGCAAGGGACGGGGCAGGAACCAGCAGCGTGGTCATAAACCGCGCATTGGGATGGCCGGCGAACAACTCCGAAAGCCCGGCCAGTGCAGGGCTGATCGTAGCGTTGGCCATGGTGGTCAGCGAGGCGGCGAACAACAGGGCGAGCGCTCGCGGATCACGCAACGCGGCACCACGATCCATGGCCATTTCGGACGACATAGCATGCTTCCTCTTGCAGATTTCAGGCAGGAAGAGCATGCTACGAACTCAAGCCAACTTGAGGTCAATAGGCTAAATCATGAGGATGATCGATATCGGCGAGGTGGCTGCGCAAACCGGCCTTTCGCCGTCTGCGCTGCGCTATTACGAGGAGATCGGGCTCATCGCGTCGATTGGACGGAAGGGGCTGCGACGGCAGTTCGACTCGCAGACGATCCTGCAGCTTTCGCTGATCCAGCTCGGCCGGTCAGCCGGGTTTTCGCTGGACGACATTCGTGGAATGTTCGGTGCCGACGGCCAGCCGGATCTGCCGCGGCCCGAGATTCGCGCCCGTGCGGATGAGATCGATCGGCAAATTAGAGACCTTACGAAGTTGCGCAACGCGCTCCGGCACGTCGCAAACTGTCCGGCGCCGTCTCATATGGAGTGCCCGACATTCCGCCGGCTGCTGCACATAGGAAGCCGCCGCGGGCGGCCTGTGCCCAGGAAAAGGCTAGCCCCTTAGACGCTCACCGGCTGGCGCACCCTGTTCGCGCTGCCGAACACCCGCAGATAGCGCTCTATCTCCTTCGGGTCTCCCGTTGCCTTTTCCGGATTGTCCGAAAGCTTGACCGCCGGCCTGCCATTGGCCTCGCTCACCTTGCAGACGACGGAGATCGCCTTGAGGCTGCCGATCTCGTCGGGCGCGCAATCCTCGAAGTCGTTGGTCAGATTGGTGCCCCAGCCGAAAGCCATGCGCACGCGCCCTTCGAAGTGGCGGTAGGTCCTTTCGATCGTGTCGACGTCGAGGCCGTCGGAGAAGATGAGCAGCTTGTCCCGCGGGTCCTTGCCGTGCTCCTGCCACCAGGAGATGATCCGCTCGCCGCCCTCGATGGGCGGGGCGCTGTCGGGGCGGAAGCCGGTCCAGTCGGCGATCCAGCCCGGCGCCGAGCGCAGAAACGATTCGGTGCCGAAGGAATCGGGCAGGACGATCAGCAGATTGCCGCCGTAATAGCTCTGCCAGTCCTGCAACACCTTGTAGGGCGCGGCTTTGAGCTCCTCGTCGCTTTCCGCAAGGGCGGCCAGAACCATCGGCAGTTCGTGGGCGTTGGTGCCCAGTGCTTCCAGGTCTGTATCCATGGCGATGAGCACGTTGGAGGTGCCGGTCAGGGATTCGCCGATGCCCTCCTTCAAAGCCTCCACGCACCAGCGCTGCCAGAGGAAGGAATGGCGGCGTCTCGTGCCGAAGTCCGAAATGCGGATGTCCGGGATTTTCCTCAGCCGCTCCACCTTCGACCATACCTTGGCCTTGGCGCGGGCGTAGAGCACGTCGAGCTCGAACGGGCCGAGGCTGCGCATGGCCGCGCGCGAGCGCAATTCGTTTATGATGGCCAGGGCCGGGATTTCCCACATGGTGGTTTCCATCCAGCGGCCATGGAATTCCAGCTCATATTGCCCGTCCTTGCGGTGCAGTTCGTACTCGGGCAGGCGGAAATCGGCCAGCCAAGCCAGGAACTCAGGCTGAAATATCTGCTTTCGGCCGTAAAACGTATTGCCGGCCAGCCAGATCATCTCCTTCTTGGTGAAGCGGATCTGACGGGCGTGGTCCAGTTGTTCGCGCAGTTCCTGCTCGTCGATCTCCTCGGCGAGCAAAACCTTCTTGTTGCGGTTGATGAGCGAGAAGGTCGCGTCCACATGCGGGTAGAGGCCCCAGATCATCTGCAGCATCAGGAGCTTGTAGAAATCCGTGTCGAGCAGGCTGCGACAGATCGGATCAAGCTTCCAGGTGTGATTGTAGACCCGGCGTGCGATATCGGTCTTTGCCATGAGTTCGTGCCGTCCTGCGCTTTTATCAGCGGGTGCGCTCCCGTCCCAGGATACGCCGACGTCCGCCCAATCGCGGCCAAACGACACCGGCGGCAGGCAAATGTCAATGATGCCTGGCGGTTGGCAAACGGCCGTCCTGCGCTACTTCTGAATATTAGTGTTCCGTTAACCTTGTCGGGTTGACGATATGGGGTGGGAGGACAAACCTCGAGGCTGGCCATGAACGGCTTTTGCTCTTATATCCTTCCGCGCTCCGTACCGGCGGTGATTTCTGCCGCGACCGGGGCTCTACTGCTTGCGACCGCCGCCCAGGCGCACGAGGCAAGGTCCGGCTGGACATATCCCTACGCTTGCTGCTCGGACAGGGACTGCCGCGAGATCCCGCAATCGGCGGTGCTCGAACGGCCCGAGGGCTATGTGCTCAGGAGAACGGGCGAGGTGGTGGCCTATTCCGACCGGCGGGTGCGCCAATCCCCCGACGGGGTTTTCCATCTGTGCACGGTGGCCGGACTGGAAACGTCGAGAACCATCTGCCTGTTCGTGCCGCCGCGCATGTTCTGAGCGCCGCCTGCCGGAACGTTGAGGTGCGGCCGCAGACCGTCACAAGGGGATGTTGTCGTGCTTCTTCCAGGGGTTGGACAGTTCCTTGTTGCGCAGCATGCGCAGTGCACGCGCAACACGGCGGCGGGTCGAATGCGGCATGATGACTTCGTCCACGTAGCCGCGCTCGGCCGCGACGAAAGGCGACAGGAACCGGTCCTCATACATCTTCGTATGCGCGGCGATCTTTTCCGGGTCGTCTATATCCTTGCGGAAAATGATCTCGACCGCGCCCTTGGCGCCCATCACGGCGATCTGGGCCGTCGGCCAGGCGTAGTTGATGTCGCCGCGCAGGTGCTTTGACGCCATCACGTCATAGGCGCCGCCGAACGCTTTGCGGGTGATGACGGTGATCTTCGGAACGGTCGCCTCGGCATAGGCGAAGAGAAGCTTCGCGCCGTGCTTGATCAGACCTCCATACTCCTGTGCCGTGCCCGGCAGGAAGCCCGGAACGTCGACGAATGTGACGACGGGTATCGAGAAGCAGTCGCAAAAGCGCACGAAGCGGGCCGCTTTCCGGGAAGCGTCCGAATCCAGAACGCCGGCCAGCACCATGGGCTGATTGGCGACGATGCCGACCGTCCGCCCCTCGACGCGGCCGAAGCCGGTGACGATATTGCGGGCAAAGGCTTCCTGGATCTCGAAAAAGTCGCGCTCGTCGACCGTCTTCAAGATCAGTTCCTTGATGTCGTACGGCTTGTTCGCGTTGGCCGGTATCAGGCGGTCGAGGGCGGGATTGTCCTGGGGTTCGCCGTGGAAATCGATCTCCGGCAGTTCTGACGTGTTGGACGAGGGGAGGAAGTCGATGAGCCGGCGCATCTGCAAAAGCGCCTCGATGTCGTTGTCATAGGCGCCGTCGGCAATGGAGGATTTGACGGTGTGAACCGACGCGCCACCCAGCTGCTCGGCGGTGACGGTCTCGTTCGTCACCGTCTTGACCACCTCCGGACCGGTCACGAACATGTAGGACGTGTCGCGAACCATGAAAATGAAGTCGGTCATCGCCGGCGAATAGACGTCACCGCCCGCGCATGGTCCCATAATCACCGAGATCTGCGGAATGACGCCCGAGGCGAGCACGTTTCGCTGGAAGATTTCGGCATAGCCGCCGAGGGCGGCAACGCCTTCCTGGATCCGCGCGCCGCCGGCATCGTAGAAGCCGATGACCGGGGCGCGGTTCTTCAGCGCCATCTCCTGGACCTTGATGACCTTCTCGGCGTGGGCTTCCGACAGCGAGCCGCCGAACACCGTAAAGTCCTTGGCGAATACGAAGACGGTGCGGCCGTTGACCGTGCCCCAGCCCGTGACGACGCCGTCGCCATAGATCTTGGCCTCGTCCATGCCGAAGTCGACGGACCGGTGTTCGACGAACATGTCGAACTCCTCGAAGGAACCTTCGTCAAGAAAGACCTCGATCCGCTCGCGCGCCGTCAGCTTTCCCTTGGCGTGCTGCCGCTCGATCTTCTTCGGGCCGCCTCCGGCGCGTGCGGCTTCCCGGCGGCGCTCCAGTTCCTTGAGAACTTCCTTCATGTTCCTCCCCGAGGTTAAGCCAGTAGGGCATTAAGGGAATAAGGCAGTAGGGGTAAGATGGCGAGACGGCAAAAGCCATTTGCGCCGCGGCGCCAAGCCGGCACCGTCTGCCTTACTATCCTGCTGCCTTCCTGCCTACCACGTGCCGGTATTTTCCATCGATGCCCAGGGTTCGGCTTTCGGCTTCGGCTCGCCGCGCTGGAGCAGCTCGATCGAGATGCCGTCGGGTGAGCGAACGAAAGCCATATGGCCGTCGCGGGGAGGGCGGTTGATGGTCACGCCGCCATCCATCAGGCGCTCGCAGGTCGCATAGATATCGTTCACCTCATAGGCGAGGTGGCCGAAATTGCGCCCGCCCTGATATTCTTCCGGGTCCCAATTGTAGGTCAGTTCCAGAAGCGGGGCGCGGGCGGCCTCGGCCGTCTTCTCGTCCTCGGGCGCGGCAAGGAAGATCAACGTGAATCTTCCCTTGTCGTTTTCGACCCGCCGTTTCTCCACCAAGCCGAGCTTGTTGCAGTAGAAATCCAGCGAAGCGTCGATGTCTGTGACGCGCACCATCGTGTGCAGATAACGCATGATTGTCTTCCTGTTTCCTCGTGGGCTCGCGCGAACATAAAGCGGGTACCCGCTTCGCGCCAATGGCAAATCGTGACTTAGGGATAAACCAGCCTTTATGCGCGGCACCGGAAGTATTTCCGTGCGCTGTTGAAAATGCCCGCGAAGGTCTTGCTAAGCCACAAGAAAGCAATGCTATCCTGCCACTATAGAATCAGTCCAACGGACTTGAGGGAAGGCAATCGTATGGAGGACAACTCCTCAACGACACGAGGGCTTGCAGGAAGCGAAAAGGCCCGGGGGGCGGGCAACGACAATGAAACGCCGGAAGTGACGGAAATCTCCGGCTCGATCAAGTGGTTCGACGTCGCCAAGGGTTTCGGCTTCGTCGAGCCCGACGGCCCCGGCTCCGGCGATGTGCTCCTGCATGTTTCCTGCCTCAGGCGGGATGGCTTCCAGACCGCGCTGTCCGGCGCCCGCGTGGTGTGCCTTGCCCGCCAGGGCGACAAGGGGCTGCAGGCATTCAAGATCGTCTCGATGGATACCTCGACAGCCGTTCATCCGGCTGAAGACCAGAGCCCGCGCACCCACGTTACCGTGACGCCGGAAAGCGGCCTTGAGAGGGCTTTGGTGAAGTGGTTCAACCGGACCAAGGGTTTCGGCTTTCTCACGCGGGGCGAGGGCACGGAGGATATCTTCGTGCATATGGAGACGTTGAGAAGGTTCGGCGTGACGGAGCTCCGTCCCGGCCAGGTGGTGCTGGTGCGGTTCGGACGCGGCGAGAAAGGCCTTATGGCCGCCGAAATTCACCCGGATATGGGGACACCGCCCGTCTCGCATTGATGCATCGCCGTCGAGGCGTTCGCGGCATTCGTCATCGTGACCATTAGGGCACAGATCCCATGCGCATTCCCGCCGTCTTCATCCTGTTTCTGTTTCTCGTCCTGCCGGTTCTGGGCGCCGAGCCGATGCTGCTGGCCCCGTCGAGCGATCCCCTGAGAATAGAGACGGACGGAGGCGAGGTCCTGTTCGACATCGAAGTGGCCGACGATGCGGACGAGCGCGCGCGGGGCCTCATGTTCCGGGAAGAGATGGAGGACGATCGCGGAATGCTTTTCGTCTTCAACGGCAGCCAGCGGCGTGGCTTCTGGATGCAGAACACGCCGATGCCGCTGGACCTGCTCTTTGTCGGCGAGGATGGCCGGATCAGAGCCATAGAGCAGGGCGTGCCGTTCTCGACCGCCAATATAGCGCCGCCGGTGCGCGCCCAGTTTGTGCTTGAACTGAAGGCGGGAACCGCGCAAAAAGCGGGCATCGAGATCGGCGACCGCCTGTATCATCCCCTCGTGGACGCGGTTGCCGGCAGCAGGTGAGCGGCGGGTGCATGCGGTTTTTCAACCATGACGGGTTCGAACTGGGTTTTATCGACGAGGGTGAGGGCGACCCCGTTCTTCTCATTCACGGTTTCGCGTCGACGCATTTCGTCAACTGGGTCTCGCCGGGCTGGGTGAAGACGCTGCGCGATGCCGGCTACCGCGTCGTCGCGCTCGACAATCGCGGCCATGGCCGTTCGACGAAATCCCGCGAGCCCGCCGACTATGTGCCGGCAAAGATGGCGTCGGATGCAGCCGCCCTGCTCGATCATCTGGAAATCGGCCGCGCGCATGTCATGGGCTATTCCATGGGGGCGCGCATAACGGCCTTCCTGGCTCGCGCCAGGCCGGAACGGACCGGCAGCCTGATCTTCGGCGGGCTTGGGGCGGGCATGGTCGAAGGTGTGGGCGCCTGGGACGCGATTGCCGACGCGCTTGTGGCCGACGATCCGGAAACGATCGAGGACGAGCGCCCGCGCATGTTTCGCGCCTTTGCCGACCAGACGAAGAGCGACCGCCAGGCGCTGGCTGCATGCATCTCCACCTCGCGAGAGCTCCTGACCCCGGCCCAGATCGCCGAGATCGACCGGCCGGCATTGGTGGCCGTCGGGACGAAGGACGACATTGCCGGCGATCCGGAGGTGCTGGCGGCGATGCTGCCGCGCGGAGAAGCCTTTGCCATTCCCGAACGCGATCATATGCTGTCCGTCGGGGACCGGCGCTTCAAGGAACGGGTGCTGGCCTTCCTGCAGGAGAACCCCTTGTGACCGCGCCGCGATCCTTTCCGCTCGAGGGCGCCGAAGGCAACCGCCTGGAAGCAACGCTGTGGGATGGCTACGGGCACCCGGTCATCTTTCTGCATGGCGGCGGGCAGACGCGGCATGCCTGGGACGCCACGGCCCGGCGGGTGGCCGAGCATGGCATGCGCGCGATCGCGGTGGACCAGCGCGGGCACGGCGAAAGCGCGTGGGTGGCGAGCGGCAATTACACCTTTGCCCATTTTGCCGAAGATGTGGCCGTCATCACGCGGCAGGTGCATGACATGTTCCAGGCGCGCCCCTCGGCCGTCGGCGCATCGCTTGGCGGTCTTGCTTCGCTCGCCGCCCAGACGCGGGATCCCGATCTTCTGGAATCACTCGTGCTCGTCGACATCACGCCGCGCATGGACCCTGAAGGCGTCGCCCGAATTCAAGGCTTCATGGGCGCGCGCATGGAAGAGGGATTCGCAACGCTGGAGGAAGCCGCCGAGGCCATCGCCGCCTACCTGCCACACCGGCGAAAGCCACGTTCGCTGGATGGCTTGCGCAAGAACCTGCGGCTCGGCGACGATGGACGCTATCGCTGGCACTGGGATCCGGCCTTCATCAAGGGGCCGCGCAACGTCAACGAGGGCGCGGATGCGCTGATGCGCGACCTGATCGACGCGCTGCCGGACCTGCGCCTTCCCGTGCTTCTGGTGCGCGGCGTCCAATCCGAACTCGTCCATGAGGACTATGCCCGCGAATTCGTCGAGCGGACGCCGTCGGCCAGCTATGTGGACGTCCGCGGGGCAGGGCATATGGTCGCCGGAGACCGCAACGACGTGTTTTCCCGCGCGGTGCTGGATTTCCTGACCGGCAAGATGGCCGCTTGATCTTTCTGCGGTCCCGATGAGGGGAACGGCGCCCTCAGCATTGATCAAATCTGCAGATCAAATCCGTTTGAAGAATGTTCAGCAAATTGATGTTCATTCTTGCCCTCTAGTCGCGTATTCTGTCCACAGCATCGGCCCGAAAGTCGGAATCATTTTCCGCAAGCACGATGCGCGCAGATCCGAAGTGTTGAAGCGTCCTTTGCGTCCGAATGGACGCACGGCGCTCTAAAGTGCCGAAAGGCCCGCCATACAGGAGTGCATCATGCCGGCCAGACATGCAACGAGCAGGAACGCGCCGCAGCCGGTCGATCCGATCTGGTCGGAGGTCCGGCGCGAGGCCAAGGAAGCCGTCGCCAGCGACCCGTTGCTTGCCGCATTCCTGTATTCGTCCATTCTCAATCACGGGACGCTGGAAGACGCCGTCATTCATCGCGTTTCGGAGCGTCTCGATCACCCGGATGTCGGCGCGGAACTGGTGCGCCAGACCTTCGAGACGATGTGGGGCGAGGAGCCGGACTGGAGCACCAGTGTGCGGGTGGACATCCAGGCCTATTTCGACCGCGACCCTGCCTGCGATCGATATCTGATGCCCATCCTTTATTTCAAAGGGTTCCATGCGATCCAGACGCATCGCCTGGCCCATTGGCTGTGGAAGCGCGGACGCAAGGATTTCGCGCTTTACCTGCAAAGTCGCTCGTCGGCCGTCTTCCAGACCGATATCAACCCGGCCGCGCGCATGGGCAAGGGGATATTCATCGACCATGCCACCGGCCTCGTGGTCGGGCAGACCGCGGTGATCGAAGACAATGTGTCGATGCTGCACGGCGTCACGCTCGGCGGCACCGGCAAGGAGACGGGCGACCGGCATCCCAAGATACGCCACGGTGTGCTGATCGGCGCCGGGGCCAAGATTCTCGGCAACATAGAGGTCGGCCACTGCACCAAGGTGGCCGCCGGTTCAGTGCTCCTGACATCGGTGCCGCCCAACAAGACGGTGGCCGGCGTTCCCGCCCGCATCGTCGGGGAGGCGGGATGCTCGGAGCCGTCGCGGGCCATGGACCAGCTGCTCCAGGGGGAATAGATCGGCCCGCCGGCCTGTGACTATGGCAGTCTTCCGGCGGCTTGAGGGTTTACAGGTGCGCCGTGGCCATGCCAGAAGCGCATCACACGGCCTTGCCGAAACGGAACAGCCCCCGGAGAAGTTTGTTGAAGCCCGAAGAGATCAGAAAGCTCGACGCCTATTTCAAGCGCACGTTCAACAACCCGTCGCTGATGGTGAAGGCGCGCCCGCGCAAGGAGGATTCGTGCGAGCTTTATCTGGGCGACGAATTCCTCGGAATTATCTTCAAGGATGAAGAGGAAGGCGAGCTTTCCTACAATTTCTCCATGGCCATTCTCGATATCGACCTAGAGTAGGCGCCGCCCACGGCATCGGCCCGAAGATCGCATTCGGTTTGCGGAAAGCACGATGCGAGAGATCCAAAGTGTTAGAGCGGGCGCACTGCGCTCACATCTATCCGTCGGTCCGCAGGAGCGTCCGCGCTTTACGGAGGATGGCGGCGTCCAGGGCACGCCAGTGCGGCAGGAGTTCCAGCGGAAACCTGTAGGTGAGGGTCAGGTCGTCGCCCAGATGAACATCGCGCTCGCAGGCCGCGAGCGACTGGCTGGCCATCCCGCCGTTCAGGCACCGGGCAACGAACGGCGCAGCGACTTGCCCATAGCCGACCGCCAGTTCTTCGTTCACGTAGCCGGACTTTTCCGAGAAGCGGTAGAGAAGAAGGCCGGCCGGTCCGTCGCGCGCGCCGGGCTCGATCACGTGGCTGTAGATCGGCTCCAGCCGGGCGCTCATGTCGCGGGAAAGCACCTTCGGCTCGAAGGACAGGAACAGGATCCTTTTCGCTCCGCCCGCATGGTTGAAATCGTCGCGCGCCTCTCGCGAATAGCCTTCCAGTTCCGGCCAACGAAGATAAAGATCGAGCCGCTGCTGGATGCCGTCGCGCCTTGCTTGGCCGAAGCGGATCAGATTCTCCGGAACCCGCAGGACATCGTTGCCGATGACGATCTCGCGCTCGATGGTCGAATCGGTATGGCCGCCGGCCGAGATCATCCCGCCAAACCAGATGGCTGCAAGCTTGATGCAAAGCGCCGCAAACGCCATCGCGGCAAAGCCATAGAAGGCGCGTCCCAGAAGCGGAATACGCCGAGCGCGTGTCTCGACATTGCCTTCCGATATGGCGACGGTGTTCAATAGTGCCTCCCGCTTGCCCGACCCCGCCTGCAGCTTGGCCATTTATGGTAAATGGCAGGTAAAGGACCGGTCGGCGCGAGACACCGCCGACACGGCCGCTTTAACGCATGGGAGACATCGATGCCGATCTATCAGCTTGACGACAGAAGCCCGGAGCTGCCCGACACCGCGTGGGTGGCTCCCGATGCCACGGTGATCGGCGATGTGAGGATTGGGCGGCATGTCGGCATATGGTTCGGCAGCGTGCTGCGCGGCGACAACGAGCCCATCATCATCGGCGCTGGAACCAATGTGCAGGAGCACACGGTGATGCACACCGACATGGGCTTTCCGCTGACCATCGGCGAAGGCTGCACCATCGGGCATCGTGCCATGCTGCACGGCTGCATCCTGGGCGACAATGTGCTGATCGGCATGGGAGCGATCGTGCTCAACGGCGCGCGCATCGCCTCCAATTGCCTGGTGGGAGCCGGCGCGCTGGTGACGGAGGGCAAGAGCTTTCCCGAGCGTTCGCTCATCATGGGGTCCCCCGCAAAGGCGGTTCGCGAACTGGACGACGCGGCGGTCGAGGCGCTTCGGGCATCGGCCCTGCACTATGTCGAGAATGCCAGGCGCTTTCGGAAGGGGCTGCGACGGCTTTAGGCAATTCCAGGCAAAGTGGAAGCCGGTTTTCCTTCCGGGGTCGCTTGGAGCCGAATGGCCGGATCAATTCGGCGTTTCTGTGGACGCTGATCCAACGCAGGAAAAGGTGGAGCCGGCCCGGGGACGGGGCCGGCTCCGTAACCCGGTCGTTGGGGACGGGGAGGTGGGGACTCGACCGGGTATTCGAAATCCTCAGCGGTTCGACGAGACCGCACCCACGGCAACCGAACGGCCATCGTTGACGGACACCCACTTGCCCGAATTGCTGGCCGACTGGCGCTTCAGGAACTCGTATTGCGTTTGCGACCAGGCAAGGACGCGGGGCTCGATATTGTCGAGCACATAATCGCCCATGCTGGTGTTGATCGTCAGAACCGCATGGCCGTCGCCATTGGGCTGGCGCACGACGGTGATGAGCAGGTTGCCCGCTGGCACGCCAGCCTCCATCAGAAGCCGGCGCTTTTCGAGAACATAATCCTCGCAATCGCCGAAGGCGTCCGGATAGGACCAGAATTCCTCGACGCCCCACAGCTCCATGTCGGTGCGCGGGATCACCGTCAGGTTGACCCTGTTGTTGATGTCGATGATCCGGTCCCACAGATCCCGCGTCAGCTCGACCGGCGCGGTGCGTTGCGTCACCTGGCGGCACTCGTCCGGACTCCTCGCGCAGAGCTCGTAGTGGCCCACTGGCTGACTGGTGACGCTGCCCGTCGTCATGAAATCCGAGGCGGCCTCCGAAGCCCCCATCAGGCCGAGTATCATGGCCGCGGCCGCCAAAAGCGGAAGCTGTTTCCTGAAAAGCATTTTGTGTCTCCCCGTTTGAGGAGACAATGCCACGGCCCGATTTATTCAGCGCAAAAACACGCAGTAAAACTAAGTACAAGTTTTTGGAAAACAAGTATAAAATCGTATCTGTCCGCTAAGTCATTTGGTAACCATGCAGGCAGTTCCGGCTCGGGGACTACGGCGATCCGGAGCGGCGAAAATTGCCTTGCGACCACCGGCCTCATGGAACTTCTTCCATGTCTTAGAGGCGCATTTCCGTCGTGAAGCGGGCGACCTTCTCCTCGCCGCACAATACGAGACATGAAAATGCATAATGCGAAAGCCCTTTGGAGGCGGAAGTGCAGGTGGCCCGGAAGAGGAGCGGGGAGGCTGCCGAGACCAGCTTGTATGAAGCGATACTGGCTGAGATGATCGTGTATTCGGCCTCGTTGCCGGCAATGTGATGCAGAAGCCGCTCCATCACGCGCACGGCGTTGTAGCCTATGATCGCTACCGGCCATGATGGGTAGTCCGGGAAATGTCCGGCGCAACATTCCGGGCGCAGAGTGCCGCGCGCGGTCAGCGACCGATCATTCGGCTCATCAAAAGCCAGCGGGAGCAAGCTTGCATAGGGTGATGGCCCCACGTGCTCGTCCGTCTCCAATCGATGACTGTGGAATAACCGCTCGAAGACAGCTTCCGCCAAAGCCAGATAGCGAACCCGCAGATGGACGAAAGGGGCATTGTCGGACAGTACCGCCTGTGCCAGCAAACCGCGCCGGTCGTGTTCGAGCACTTCCGCCGTGGCCCACATGGGTTGTCCGAACCTGACTGCGTTCGGTTGCCGAAACTGCGTGTAGTGCGCTTCGGTCGCCAAATAATAGATGCGGTCCGAATGCGAGCAGGCGGCCGCGCAGGATCCCAGGATCGCCAGATGGCGCCCGACTTCCGCAGTTGCAACAGGGCCGCGCTCATGCCCCAAAGGCTGTTCGGGCGTAAACTCGCCTTCGATCGCTCCATGCTTGTTCTGGCGAAGGGACCTGAAGCCGAAATAGGGCGACTGGACAGCTATGCGCCGGCAAATCGAGTCGATGTCGAGTTCGATCATCATGGCTCCGTTCGTTGCTGAACTGCCCCCGCTTTTTCTACCTTAGATAAATTCTGACGTATTCAATATCAACTAGAAATTGTATGCGTTGCGGTGCGAAATGTCAGACGGCTTTGGAAAACGACCGCTATCGTTTTCCGGGCTGATGCCGTAGCTGCGAGCGCACTAAACCAGCCCGTGACGCAGTCTGCAGGCGGCATGTGTCACGGATGTGAAAGACGTTCTACCCGGAGAATTCGGAATCGAGGGTCGACTGTTCCTGAACCACGGCGAATTCTATCGCCACGCCGTCTTCGAAGTGGCGAACGATTTGCCCGCGAATGGCGCCGAGAAAGGCCTGCGTGCCGATGGCGGGCTTGTATTCCATCTCGACGGCCGCGCCCGACTGCGAGAGGTCGACGATGCGGCAGGGGTGGTCCTGACCGTCTGCGAGGCGGATATGGGTGAATGGATTGCGCGGCGTGATGCGCTCATGGCGGCGGTCCTCGGGCAGGTCCAGCTCGTGCCGATTCGCAAGCCAGGTGAGCTGCGCCGCCAGCTTGTCGCGCTTGCGCTCGGAAGCGACGATGGTCATGGCGAAGCCGTCGTTCAGCTTGCGCGTGATGATGCCCTCGATGCGGCCGATATGGTCGAGATAGGCAATGACGCGCTCGCCCGGCCGGCCGACCATCTCGGCCTGCAGGGCCACGTTGCCCGGCGACATATCGACCACACGGCAGGAATATTCGGAGCGGTCCTGAAGCATGTAGCGGCCGAAGATCGAGATTGCCACACGCTGAAACCCGCGCCGCTCCGACTGCGTGGACTTCGCTGCGGTTGTTGCAAATGCCATCTGGACCACCTTCGCGGCGCGGCATCGTAGACTACGTGCGCCGACATATCAGCGCGAATATATCGCCTTAATCGTTAACATCGGGTAATCCGCAGCAAGCTGATCCCATGCCTCGCCGCGGCCGATACCCGCGGCGTCTCAGCCCCTGCCGCCCTTGAAGACGACGAGATGTCGGATACGCCGGCCCGTGCCCGGGCCGCTTGCGAGCGAGCTGTCGTCCGGCGACAGGGACGGTGAAGGAATGGCGGGACGGTTGGCCAGAAAGAGAGGCTCCCGGTCGGGATCGAGCAGGCGGAAGGATTCGAGCCTTAATTCCACGATCGGATCGGCGCCGAGCCAGAAGGGCTTTTCGCTTGGGCTGATGGCGCCCAGCGCCCTGGGGCTTTCGTTTCCGCCTTCGAGCGGCAGGATGATCATTTCCAGCGTGAGCGTGCGCTGATTATGGCTGGTGCCCTGGAACGAGGCAACGACCACCGACGCGTCGTCGAAAACATGGCGGGACAACCGGCCGATAAGGTCATGGTCACGGTCGCTCCACAGCGATGTGAAGGAGTGGCCCTTGAGTTCCTTGCCGTGCATCGCGCACAGCCTGGTGCCGGCCAGCCGGAAGACGGGCTCGCCGCGCGCGTCGCGCTCGAGAATGAAGGTGTCGGCCAGCCGTGTCTTGATGTCGGCCGGCTCTATCTCCGTGCGCTGGGGGCGGGGCGGCGTCCGCGAAGCCTGTTCCAATATTGGAACAGTTCTATGGTTCCGTCCTGTTTCATGCCGTCAGTCCCATCCTGAAGTAGCGTTTCTGTCCCATGAACGGACAGAAGCAGCGCTTCGCCCGTCTTCATGCAGGACGATGCAGGTGCCGTGCCAGCCCTCAGAAAGGTTGTGCACGGGAAGGGTTTGTTAAGGTTAAGAAATGGTTGACGTTGAAGCGCCGCCAAAGGAGTGGCAAAAAGCGCATCACAAACACGAGCAAACGCCGAAATCTCCAGCAAAGAACTGAGGGGGCGGCAGGGGGGCTCGACCGGGAAGCCGCTCAGGGGACAACTGGGCGGCTTCTTTTTTGCGCGGTTGTCTGTTACCCGCCTGCGGGGAAGAGCGAGAGCGCCACCGGTTCAGGATGGCAACAGGCGCTCGATTTCTTCGTGCCCGCATTCATGCGGACGCCGGGCGGCTCCACCTGGCCGCGAATGCTACAGCAGGGATGCGCAAGAGAGATGACCGAGCAGCCTGAACGAGAGGACGAAGACGGGCATCGGGCCCCGCGCCGCCGTGAGCCGGTGTTCAACCTGCCGCGGGTGATCGTCGCGTTCATCGGCATATGTGTCGCCGTGCACCTCGTGAGGCTGTATGTCGCCGGGCCGGCTTTCGAGCGTTACGTGCTCCTCAACTTCGCTTTCATTCCGTTGCGCTATACGGACGGCTTCGCGGTCGACCTTCCGTGGCTGACCAGCCCGTTGACCTACGCATTTCTGCACGGCGGATGGGCGCATCTGGCGGTCAACATGATCTGGCTCGCCGCGTTCGGCTCGCCGCTGGCGAACCGAATCGGCACAGGGCGCTTCATCCTGTTCTGGATCGCGACGGTTCTCGGCGCGGTTGGGCTCCATTTCATCCTTCATCCCTACGACGCCGTGCCGCTTGTCGGTGCTTCGGGCGCCATTTCCGGCATGATGGGGGCGGCGGCCCGCTTTGCATTCCGCATCGACAGGCGGGCTGGATACGCGGGTTTCGCGGGGCCCGTTCTTCCCCTGGGCGCGGTGCTGCGCTCGCGCATGGCGATGACCTTTCTGGCCGTGTGGATGGTGGTCAATCTGGTGGTGGGTCTTGGCATCGGCGCGGGACCGGGGGCGCCATCGATCGCCTGGGAGGCGCATATCGGCGGCTTTCTCGTCGGCTTCTTCTTCGTAAAGGCCTTCATGCCCGGCAAGCAGGATTCCGGGTCACGGAGCTCCTGATCCGGCCTTGCAAACTGCGGCATCCCGTCGCAACATCGCCTTGATCGCCGGCCGCGAATGCCGGTTGCCAATGCGATGAGGAGATCGCCATGACCGTGAAAGCCATCCTGGACGAAAAGGGCCGCGACGTCGTCACGATCGCGGCCGGCAAGACCTTGGCCGAGGCGTCGGCATTGCTTGCAGAGCGGGGGATCGGCGCAGTCGTGGTGCTCAGCGGCGACGACCGCATCGGCGGCATCCTCTCGGAGCGCGACATCGTGCGGGCGGTCGGGAAGGAAGGCGCCGCGGCGCTAGGCAAGCCGGTCTCGTCGGTCATGACGGCGCGCGTGAAGATCTGCCACGAGGAAAGCACCGTCGACGAGGTCATGCAGATCATGACCAAAGGCCGCTTCCGCCACCTTCCGGTGGAGAAGGACGGACGCCTCGACGGCATCGTTTCCATCGGCGACGTGGTGAAACGGCGTATCGAGGAGGTCGAGCGCGAAGCCGCCGATATCCGCAGCTACATCGGCACCGCCTGACACGAAGGGCGGGAGGCCGAAGCCTCCCGCCGCATGCCGCATCACCTGTTGTCCGGCTGGGAACGCACCAGTTCCAACCCCCGCCGCGTGATCCGATAGGGGCCGCCATTGCGGGATGAGACGGCTCTTTTGCGTTTCAGTTTCCTGAACAGCCTGAGATCGAGGCCGGGAAAGCCCCAGCCTTCTCTCGTCATGCAGCGAAGCTGCTCCAGTCTGCCGTTATCGTCCTTCTCGAAAGCGATGTGCCCGCCCCGGGCGAGGACGTGAAGAATGCGCTGTTCGGCGCGCGATATGTCCATTGTCATACCTGGAAAACCTGCGGCGAACGCTGTTCGCCAATAAGAAACGCCGCGCTGCCATGGGCAGCACGGATGCTCCGGTTTTCACGCCCTGTCCCGCGTCGGGTTCAGGGCGTTTCAGCAGGTCTCCAGATAGCTAGACATAAAAGCTCCGTTGGACGGAACGTCCATTACAACAAGGCGTGCCCGGAATAAAGGCCCTTCGGCTTGCCTCACAAGGCCGATTGGTCTAGCGAGTTGCCAGTATTATCCGAAATCGACCGAGCACATCATGACCATTATCGACACGCGTTTGCCCGATCCAAAACGGCTGATTTCCGGCGCGACCGGCGAGTGGGAAGTGATTATCGGCATGGAGATCCACGCGCAGATCTCCTCGCAGGCCAAGCTTTTCTCGGGCGCTTCGACCGCGTTCGGCGCCGAGCCCAACTCCAATGTCTCGCTGGTGGATGCCGCCATGCCGGGCATGTTGCCGGTGATCAATGAGGAATGCGTCAAGCAGGCGATCCGCACCGGTCTCGGCCTCAAGGCGCAGATCAACCACCGCTCCATTTTCGACCGCAAGAACTACTTCTATCCGGATCTTCCCCAGGGCTATCAGATTTCGCAGTACAAGCAGCCGATCGTCGGCGAGGGCGTCGTCATCGTCGCCGTCGGGCCGGCCAAGGACGGCAGCTTCGAGGAGATCAAGGTCGGCATCGAGCGGCTGCATCTGGAACAGGATGCCGGCAAATCGATGCACGACCAGCATCCGACCATGTCCTATGTCGACCTCAACCGCTCGGGCGTCGCGCTGATGGAGATCGTGTCCAAGCCCGACATGCGCTCTTCCGACGAAGCCAAGGCGTTTCTCACCAAGCTGCGCACGATCCTTCGCTATCTCGGCACGTGCGACGGCAACATGGACGAAGGCTCCATGCGCGCCGACGTGAATGTGTCGGTGCGCCGGCCTGGAGAGCCTTTCGGCACGCGCTGTGAGATCAAGAACGTCAATTCGATCCGTTTCGTCGGCCAGGCGATCGAATCGGAGGCGCGGCGCCAGATCGCGATCCTCGAGGACGGCGGCTCGATCGATCAGGAGACGCGGCTGTTCGACCCCGCCAAGGGCGAGACGCGCTCGATGCGCTCCAAGGAGGAAGCGCACGACTATCGCTACTTCCCCGATCCGGACCTGGTGCCGCTCGAGTTCGACCAGGCCTATGTGGACGCGCTTGCGGAGCACCTTCCAGAACTGCCGGACGAGAAGAAGGCGCGCTTCATCGAGAAGCTGGGCCTGTCCGAATACGATGCGTCCGTGCTCGTCTCGGAAAAGGCCATTGCCGATTATTTCGAGAAGGTGGCCGAGGGGCGCGATGGCAAGGCTGCCGCGAACTGGGTCATCAACGACCTTTTGGGGGCCTTGAACAAGGCCGGAAAAGATATTGAAAACACGCCTGTTTCGCCGGATCAGCTTGGCGCAGTCATCGACCTGATCAAGGACGGGACCATTTCGGGGAAAATCGCAAAGGACCTGTTCGAAATCGTCTTCAACGAGGGCGGAGATCCGCGTGTGCTGGTCGAAGAACGCGGAATGAAGCAGGTAACAGACACCGGCGCCATCGAAAAGGCGGTGGACGAGGTTATCGCCGCCAATCCCGACAAGGTCGAGCAGGTCAAGGCCAAGCCGTCGCTCTCGGGCTGGTTCGTCGGACAGGTAATGAAGGCGACCGGCGGCAAAGCCAATCCGCAAGCGGTCAACGCGCTCGTGAAGGAAAAGCTCGGGATCGACGACTGAATCTGTTCGGCCGGTTTTCATTCGAACGGCCGGCCGCGGCGACATCGACGCCTCCGTGAGCTGCTTTCACGAACCTGGCATGACACCTATGACGGCATCTATGGCCATGACCGCCGTCTGGGTTGTCCCTGGGACGGGCTTGTCCATGGGGCGTGCTGGTTGGCACTGGTTTCGGCTTTGCAGGAACGTCGCGTATCTAAATAGCTGGTTCTGCTGCAAGCGTTTACATGGCCGACCTGGCAGCGGAGCAGCGCTCTATCAGCGCGTCCAGATCCGCTTCGCTAAGTCCCGAATGAAGGGATAATCGCACCAGGCAATGGTTGCGCGACGTTGCCGGCGGGCAAAAGACTGCCCCGAATACGCCCGCTTGCTGGAGAGCGTCGCGCATCCGGCGCGTCTCCCGTTCGTCTCCACTCTCGATTGCGACAATCTGCTCGGTCCCGCCGCCGACGTCATAACCCATCTCGTCTAGACTCCGCCGCACACTCTTCGAGATGGTGTGTAATCGCCGTCGGCGGTCGTCGGCACCGCGGATCAACGACAGCGCCTCGAGAAACCAGACATACTCATGTTCGAGCAGGCCGGAACTGAAGATCGCCGGGTTGGATTCCATGCGAAAATACTCCTTGAACCTCGCCGGACAGGCGATGAGCCCCGCTCGGCCGGCAAAGGTCTTGGCCAGAGAAGCTGTTCGAAAGTGAACCCGGTAGGCGAGGTCGAGCCCCACGGTCAGACCCGCACCGGCCGGTCCATGCGTGCCGAGGGAGTGCGATTCGTCGACCACGAGAATACATCCCGTGCGCTCCGCAAGATCCGTGATCTCAGCAAGCGGACACAGGCTGCCGTCCGTGCTGTAGACCGCATCGACCACGAGAACGCCGGGTCCATTTCGTTTTATCTGCCGTTCAGCATGCGCGGGATCGTTGTGGCGAAAAGCGATTCCCCGAGCACCGGCCACCTTGGCGCCTTCCCACAAGGAGGCATGGGCATTCAAATCCAGATAAACCGGTATCGATGGACTGGCGATGCACTGGAGAAGTCCGACATTGGCAGCGAACCCGGATTGGCAGATGATCGCCTCTTCGCTCTGCATATACGAAGCAAACGCCGCCTCGAGTTGCTGCATCGAACTGCCTTCCAGCGTGAAAATGCTGGACATGAGGAGATCGGTCTTGCCGTTGAGCAATGCGTGCGCCTGTGCCTTTCTCAGCGCCGGTTCGTCCTGGATGCACAGATAATCATTGCTCATGAGGTGGATATCGCCATCCCTGGGTTCACGTCCCCGGAGCAGATGATCTCCACCCCATATTTGTTCGAAGCGCTTGATATGAAATGCATCTTCGCGTTCACGCAAATGTTCTCGGGGAAAATTGGCAATGTATTCCATAACCGTTCTCCATAGCCAGATTGCGACCACATTTCTCAACAAGGAATGCAATCTATAAAAGAATTTTAACAAAATTATATATTACTGAATCGACTTCAATGCTTCATGAACTACTCGTATAACCATAATATATGTCGATAATATTTCAATCACCAACAATATGCAGACTTGATTGACCGAGGTTCCTATCGCCGGAATCCTTTGGCCCGCATGCAGGATTTGATGAGCTCATCCTCATCCATGACCTGCATCACGGCGTCGCCAGGCCCATCCCTGATGGCGACCGCGAACGGTTATTGTGTCAGGCGGCTGGAAGTGGAGGAGGCCAATGTGCAGGCATCGGCTTCCATGTCTCGCGCGGTTTCGGCCAGGTGGGCCGCACCGGCGATTGCGGTGGACAGGGCGACCATTTGCCGGCGCTCATTTTCGAGCGCGCCGTGTAACCCGTCACCGATCAGCGGCCATGGAAGGCCTTGCCTTCGCTGGCCATGGGCGCCATAAGGCACACATGGCGGGCTGGCGCCCGCAGGCAGCTCAAATGCCGCCCCACGACCCAGAGGCTTGAGGAAGCGATGAAGAAGTTCCTGCTTCAGTTCTTTACCTGGTGGAATGGCCAGACGCTCGGCACGCGCTTTCATACATGGCGCAAGGGCGAGCGCGTCGGCGAGGACGAGTTCGGCAACATCTACTATCAGGGCGGGACCGATTCGGAGGGCCGTACACGGCGCTGGGTGATTTACAACGGGCTTGCGGAAGCATCGATGGTGCCACCGGGCTGGCACGGCTGGCTGCATCAAAAGGTGGACACCGCCCCGGTCGAGGAAAATTACATGCCGCGCGAGTGGCAGAAGCCGCACCTGCCAAATCTGACAGGCACGCCGGCCGCCTATCGTCCCGACGGCTCCATCCTGACCAAGGAAGACAGGCCCCGGGTCACCGGCGACTACGACGCCTGGACGCCTTGAGCCTGAATCGCGGGCGAGGGGGGAATTCCTGCCACATTTGCGCAGTAGCACAGGGCAGGTCGGCGGTGGGGCAATCGGCGCCATAGCCTGGTATGGATGGAACTGAACAGATCTTGCGTGTGGTGACCGTGCCTACAGGAAAACTCGTTTTGGCGGCAGCTCTCGGCCTGTTGGCGGTGCCCGCCGCGGCTGCGGCCCAACGCATAGCCAATCCCGTGGCCGAGTTCGCCGGGATCGACAAGATCACCGGCCGGATCATCACCTTCGACGTCTATCTGGATGAGACGGTGCAGTTCGGCGCGCTGCAGGTGACGCCGCGTGTCTGCTACAGCTCGCCGGAAGGCGCCGAGCCGAAGACGGACGCGTTCGTGGAGGTGGACGAAATCACCCTCGACCGCAAGATCCGGCGCATCTTTACGGGCTGGATGTTCGCCGAGAGCCCCGGGCTCAATGCCGTCGAGCATGCCGTTTACGACGTCTGGCTGAAAGGCTGCAAGCAGGAATCCGACGTCCCGCCGCCGCCGCAGGAATCCTGACGCCGCTAAAGCAATTCCAGGAAAAGTGGAAGCCGGTTTTCCGTCCGGAATTGCGGTAAAATCAAAACAGGCAGATCGGCTTGCCGCTTCTGTGAAACGGCGAACTTGATCTATCGACAAAGGTCCGGGGCTTGGCTCAATCGCTGAATGTGGCGCTATCGCCGAGCGCCTGCGCAAGGAGCGTTTCGTAACGCCGGCGCGGAACGTCGACGGCCCCGAAACGCTTGAGGTGCGGCGTCGTGAACTGCGTATCGAGCAACAGGAAGGACCGTTCTTTCAGCCGTTCCACCAGATGCACCAGGCATATCTTGGATGCGTTGGGCTCCCGCGAGAACATGCTTTCGCCGAAGAAGGCGCGGCCGAGCGTGACGCCGTAGAGGCCGCCGACCAGTTCTTCATCCCGCCACGCCTCGACCGTGTGGCAATGGCCGGCCTCGAAAAGCGCCGTATAGGCTTCGCGGATGGGCCGGTTGATCCACGTGTCCTGGCGGTCGGGGCCCGGCTCGGCACAGGCCTCGATGACGGCTTCGAAATCGTGATCGAAGCGGATGTCGAAAGGTGCCGTGCGCATCAGCTTCTTGAGGCTTCGCGGCACATGGAAACGATCGAGCGGAATGACGCCGCGAACTTCGGGACGAACCCAGAAGACCTCCGGGTCGTCGGCATGTTCGGCCATCGGGAAAACGCCGGTCGCATAAGCCCGCAACAGCAGGTCTGGCGGAATCCGGTAGCCGGGGGCAAAGGGGCGGGTCATCGCCCCGGTCTCCCCTCAGGTGGACTTCGCCAGATAGTTCTCCAACCAGTGAATGTCATAGTCGCCGTTCGCCACATCGACGTTGCCGACAAGATCCCGAAAGAGCGGCAAGGTGGAATTGATGCCATCGACCACGAATTCGTCAAGAGCCCTGCGCAACCGCATCATGCATTCAACGCGATTGCGCCCATGCACGATCAGCTTGCCGATCAGGCTGTCGTAATAGGGGGGGATGCGGTAACCGGAATAGACGCCCGAATCGACGCGGACGCCGAGACCACCCGGCGTATGGAAGTGCGTAATCGTGCCGGGCGAGGGCACGAAGGTGCGCGGATCTTCCGCATTGATGCGGCACTCGATGGCGTGGCCGTGGAAACGCACCTCTTCCTGCGTGACAGACAGGCCGCCACCGGAGGCCACACGTATCTGCTCATGCACGAGATCGATGCCGGTGATGGCCTCGGTCACCGGGTGCTCCACCTGCAGGCGGGTGTTCATCTCGATGAAATAGAACTCGCCGTTCTCATAGAGAAACTCGATCGTGCCGGCGCCGGAATAGCCGAGATCCGCCATGGCCTTCGACACGGTCTCGCCGATCCTCGTGCGCTGCTCGACATTGAGGGCGGGCGAATTGGCCTCTTCCCACACTTTCTGGTGCCGGCGCTGCAGGGAGCAGTCGCGCTCGCCCAGATGAATGGCCTTTCCCATGCCGTCGCCCATGACCTGGACTTCGATATGGCGCGGCTTTTCAAGGTATTTTTCGATATAGACGGCGTCGTCGCCAAAGGCCGAACCGGCCTCGTTCCGCGCTGTCGAGAGCGCCTCGGAAAGATCGTCCTCGGTGCGCGCGACCTTCATGCCGCGTCCTCCGCCGCCGGCCGAGGCCTTGACCAGGACCGGATAGCCGATGTCGGCGGCAATGCGCTTGGCTTCGCGGTCGTCGGTAACGGCGCCTTCCGAACCTGGCACGACCGGTATGCCGAGCTTCTTGACGGTACGCTTGGCTTCGATCTTGTCGCCCATCACGCGGATGTGGTCGGCGGTTGGCCCGATGAAGGTGAGGTTGTGGGCGGCCAGGATTTCCGCGAACTTGGCATTCTCCGAAAGGAAGCCATAGCCGGGATGAACCGCGTCGGCGCCGGTGATCTCGCAGGCCGCCAGAATCTGGTGGATGTTGAGATAGCTGTCGCGGGATGCAGGGGGGCCGATGCAAACGCTCTCGTCGGCCAGCCGCACATGCATCGCGTCCGCGTCGGCGGTGGAATGCACCGCCACGGTCTGGATGCCGAGTTCCTTGGCCGCGCGCAGCACCCTGAGGGCGATTTCGCCGCGATTGGCGATGAGGATTTTCTGAAACATGGTGCCGGGCTGCTCCGCTCTATTCGATGACGACGAGCGGCTCGCCATATTCGACCGGTTGCGCATCCTCGAACAGGATTGCGGTAACGGTTCCCGAACGGGGCGAGGGTATCTGGTTCATCGTTTTCATTGCCTCAATGATCAGCAATGTCTGGCCTTCCTTGACCGTCTGGCCGATTTCGACGAAAGGGGCCGCGCCGGGTGTGGACGAGCGGTAGGCGGTGCCGACCATGGGCGAGGGTACCGCGTTTTTGCTGTCGGCAGCGGCCGGGCTCTGCTCCTTTTCGGCTGAGCCGGCTGGACCGGCCGAGGCCGGCGCCGGGGCGGCGGCTGGCGCGGCAGGAAGGGAGGCCTGGATACCGGGAGACTGCCGCGATACGCGAATGCGCATGCCGCCGTCCTCGACCTCGATCTCCGTAAGCCGGGTTTCGTCAAGGATGCCCGCAAGGTCACGGATCAGTTGCTGATCTACACCGTTCTTCTTCATTTCACGATCTCTTTCGTCATACCTGGCGATGCTCTCTGGCCCGACCGGCTGCGGAGAATGCGCCTGCGCATCGACGGTCCTGCCGCGCGCATATCACGCAATGCGGGGCGAAAGCCAGTTTGGAAATGGCTAAAAGCACGGGAGAAGGGCCCGGCAGCGGGAATGTGGGCCTCAAAAGCCGGCGGGAGTCCCACTGCTTTCGCGGCACACGGCCCCAGCCCCGCTACAGGCTCATCCGCAATGACGTCTTTCCTTGCCATCGAGCTTTCCCGCCGGCGGCAGAACTGCCGCCGGATCTGTATAAATGGCTTAGTCACTGCCGGAAAGAGCGCAAGGAACTTCTCTTCCTGTCCACAGGACGCCCTTCTATTGGGTTGCCGTCTTGATCTTCTCGCTCAACGCATCCTTGCCCTGCGCGCCGAACACGAGTTCCTTACCGACGACATAGGAGGGCGTTCCGGTGATCTGCAGCTTGTTGGCCAGTTCGTAGGTCTCGCTGATGGCTGCAAGGATGGCGTCGTCCTTCATCGCTTCGCGCAGCGCTGCCTCGTCGGCTCCGAGACCCACGGCAATCTGGATGGCGCTTGCCTCGTCGGCGCGTCCGGTGCTGCCCAGAAGCTGGGCGTGGAATTCGCCGTATTTCTCCGGCATCAGCTTCCGGAACGCCATCGAGACGATATGCGCCTTCTGGGAATCGGGGCCGAGGATCGGAAACTCCTTCAGGACGAAGCGCAGGTTCGGGTTCTCCTCGACAAGCGCTTCCATGTCCGCCAAGGCGCGCTTGCAGTAGCCGCAATTGTAGTCGAAGAATTCGACCACGGTCACATCGCCGTCGGGATTGCCGACAATGCCGTCATAGCCGCTGTCGAACAGGGTCGTCGATGACTGGGCGATGATTTCTTCCTGGGCGGCCTGCTGTTCCTGCTTCTGCCGGGCTTCCAGGATCGTCTGCATCTCGATCAGGATCTCTGGGTTCTCAAGAAGGTAATCCCGCACGATCTGCCCGACCTCGTCGCGGGTGACCGCACCGTCCTGGCTGAACGCCTGCGCCGCAGAAAGAGCCAGGAGCGACGATGCGCCGGCGGCAATAAGCAAACTTCTCATGATCTTTTCCGTTTCGTCGTAATGCGTTGAACGTAATACTCTGTGTCGCGGGCGCGGCGAAGGTTCACGACCCTCATCACTTGTCCGGCGGACGGTAGTCGATGATGTCCTGGGCCCGAAGCCAACCGGGCGAGCCCTGCTTCATTTTCGTCTGCGCCCGGGCGGCGAATATCTTGGCGTCGCGGTATTGGCCGGAATGGAAATGTCCTTCCGCGGTGGCCAGCTCCGCTGCGCCTATGTCGCCGAGCTGGCCGTAGGCTTGCGCCAGAAACCGGTAGCCGTTCACATATTCGGGCTCCCGCGTCAGGCCGGCCTTCAGCTCCGACGCGGCCTTCCGGATGAGGTCCGGCGCGCCGGTCGACAGCAGCGCCTGGCCGTAGCCGACCTGGAGGAGGCCGGGCGAGCCGGGCGCAAGGCTGATGGCCTTGGCATAGGCATTGGCGGCCTCCTGCGGATTGTTCGCCTTGACCAGTATCTCGGCACGCAGTTCGTGGAAATAGGCGTTGCGCGGCTGAGCGGCGATAAGCCGGTCGACGCGCGCCAGCGCATCGCGCGGATTGCCGTAGAGATAGGCGGTGATGGCGTCGGCATAGGCGCGGGGCAGGCCGCCAGGGTCGCGGAAAAGGCGGGCGGCCGCGTTGGGGCCCGCAGTATAGGCGGCAAGCTTCGCCCGCATCAGGTCGTGCCGCAATTGCAGCGCGGGCGGGTCCTTGCGGTCGGCAAAGCGGCTGGCAGCGACGAGGCTTTGCAGGTTTGCGATGCGTTCGCGCGGCACGGGGTGGCTGAGCTGGTAGGGATCGACGTTGATGCCCGCCAAAGCAAGATCCCGCGACATCCGCTCGAAGGTCTTCAGCATGCCGCGCGGCGACTGCCCGGTCCGCTCCAGATATTCGATTGCCGAGCGGTCGGCGGTTGCCTCTTCGGTGCGCTGATAGCCAAGCACGCTGCGCCGGGCGGCCTCGGAGCCGCCGGCTGCGATGCCGACGCCGGCGCCGGCAAGTTGGCCCGAATTCGTCGTCGCGCCGGCCACGCTCGCGCCGATGCCGGCCAAGAGGGCAACCACGGCCATCGTCTTGGCACGCGCCAGCTGCTGGCGCAGCCGCTCCTGATGACCTCCCGCGATATGGCCGGCTTCGTGCGCGATCACGCCGATGACTTCGTTCGGCGTTTCCGCCGTAAGCAGCGCGCCTGCATGGATGAAGATGCGGCGGCCGGCAACGAAGGCGTTGAAGTTTGGGTCGTTGACGAGGACGATCTCGATGCCGGAGCGGCTGAGGCCCGCCGCCTTTAGGATCGGCTGGGCATATTCCTCGACGAGCGCTTCGATCTCCGCATCGCGGACGATCGGCACGTTTTTCTGGGCGTAGGCCGCCGGCATGGCGGTCAACGCGTGGAGGATTGCGAGCAGGAAGGCCAGAATGCGCATCGGTTGACGTAGCTGTCCTTGTTTCGGCGGTGGTAGGTCCGCTTCGTGGCGAGGAAAAGGCGCCCGCCCGCTTTTTCACCACCCTCGCTTCGAGAGGGCCGCGAACCGGCACTGCACTTTTACGTCCCCACCATAGCAAAACAAAACAGCCGGGGCATCAGCCCCGGCCGTTCGTATTCATCGCCGCCGCAGGGCCTTTCAGAAGAAGCTCTTGCGCTGCCACCAGCCAGCTTTGCGGGGCGATTCCTCCGCCGCCTCGTCGGTGGACGAAACGACGGGCTCCTGCTGCTTCTCCTCGGCTGCGGCGGCCTTGCGCCGTGGGGCGCGCTTTTTCTTTTCCGCCGGAGCGGGTTCGGCGTTGTCCACCGGAGCCGGTTCGGATTCGCCGCTTTCGGCCCCGGCAGGCGCTTCGGCGGGCATCGCTTCGGAAGCTTCCTGCGCCGGCGCGGCCTTGGCGCGGGATGCCCGCTTCCTCGGCTTCTTCGCCGGCTTCTCAGCCTCCGCGGCAGGCACGTCCTCGGCCATTGCCTCTTCGGCGGGCGGAGGCGCCTGCTCTGCCTGTTCGGCGGCAGCATGTTCCACGGCCGGGGCCGTTTCATCTGCCGTCAGCGGCGCGGTCTGGTCGGACAGGCCGGGGGCCACGTTGCCGGCGGGCTGTGCCTCGTCCGAAACGACCTCTGGTTGGGCCTGTTCGTCGCGACGGTTTCTCCGGCCGCCGCGCTTGCCCCGGTGACGCTTCTTGCGCTCTGCGCCGGCACCCTCTTCATCGGCAGGCTCGGCCGCGGCCGCCTCGCGCTCCTGGTCCTCGTCGCCATCCTGGGGCTGATGGTCCGCGCCGTTGCCGTCGGCTGCGGCGCCTTCCTGGTTGTTGCGGTCGCGGCCGCCACGACGCCGGCGCTTGCGCCGACGCTTGCGCCCTTGTCCCTGGCCGTCCTCGCCGACGCTCTCCGGGCCGTCCTGGCCGTTGGCGGCGACTTCTTCCTCCATGGGCTCCGGTTCGATTTCCGGTTCCGGCTCGAACATCTCCGCTTCGATGGCGGGAACGTCGATGGTGACATCGCGTGTGGAGGGCGGGCCCTTGACGATCGCGTAATGCTGGCCGCCGAGCTCGTCGTCGGTCTCAACGGTGATCGTTACGCCGAAGCGATTTTCGAGATCGACCAGATTGGCGCGCTTGTGGTTGAGCAGATAGAGCGCCGTCGAAGAGGGCGTGCGCACGCGGATATCGTTGCGGGCATCCTTGAGAAGATATTCCTCGATGGAACGGACGACGAGCAGCGCGACCGAGGATTCGGAGCGCACATGGCCGGTGCCGCCGCAATGGGGGCAGGGCTTCATCGTGCTTTCCAGAACGCTGGCGCGGATGCGCTGACGCGACATTTCCAGAAGGCCGAAATGCGAGATGCGGCCGACCTGGATGCGGGCGCGGTCGTTCTTCAGGCAGTCCTTGAGGCGCTTTTCGACCGCGCGGTTGTTCCGGTTCTCCTCCATGTCGATGAAGTCGATGACGATCAGCCCGGCAAGATCGCGCAGCCGCAACTGCCGCGCCACTTCTTCGGCCGCCTCCAGATTGGTCTGGAGAGCCGTATCTTCGATAGAGTGCTCCTTGGTGGAGCGGCCGGAGTTCACGTCGATGGCGACGAGCGCTTCCGTCTGGTTGATGATGATGTAGCCGCCCGACCTCAACGTCACCTGCGGCTGCAGCATCTTGTCGAGCTGGCCCTCTATCCCGTTGCGGGCGAAGATCGGGACGCTGTCGCGATAGGGCTGGACCACCTTGGCATGGCTCGGCATGAGCATGCGCATGAAATCCTTGGCTTCGCGATAGCCTTCGTCACCCGCGACCAGGATTTCGTCGATATCCTTGTTGTAGAGATCGCGCACGGATCGCTTGATGAGGCTGCCTTCCTCATAGACGAGGGCAGGGGCGGTCGATTGCAACGTCAGGCTGCGAACCCGCTCCCACATGCGCATCAGATATTCGTAGTCGCGCTTTACCTCGGCCTTGGTGCGGTTGGCGCCGGCGGTGCGCAGGATGACGCCCATGCCCTCCGGCACCGAAAGGTCCTTCACCACGTCCTTGAGCCGCTTGCGGTCCTGCAGGCTGGTGATCTTGCGCGATATGCCGCCGCCGCGAGCCGTGTTCGGCATCAGGACCGAATAGCGTCCGGCAAGCGACAGGTAGGTGGTCAGCGCGGCGCCTTTGTTGCCGCGCTCTTCCTTGACGACCTGCACCAGAAGAATCTGGCGGCGCTTGATGACTTCCTGGATCTTGTAGTTGCGGCGGCTCGAACGCCGGCGGTTCTGCGCTTCGTCCAGCGCATCCTCCGCTCCGACCGTGTCGACCTCGTCGTCGCCGTTGTCCGGGCCGTTGTTGACCGAAGCGTCGACGTCCTCGGAAACCACGTCGCCATGCGCCTCGAGCGCCTGGGCGCCGTCGGGCGAGGTCTCGCCGGATGCTTCGGCCGACGGCTTCTTGTCGCTCCGGCTCGCACGGCGGCGCTTCTTGCCGCGCCCGGCATTCTGGGTTTCCTTTTCGTCGGCTTCGTCGTCGGCCGCCCTGGCTTCTTCGGCCTCGGCCTTCAACAGCGCCTGACGGTCTGCGACAGGGATCTGGTAGTAATCAGGATGGATCTCGCTGAAGGCCAGGAAGCCGTGGCGGTTGCCGCCATATTCCACGAAAGCCGCCTGCAGTGAGGGCTCTACGCGGGTCACGCGCGCCAGATAGATGTTTCCCCGTAGCTGCTTCTTATCCTGTGATTCGAAATCGAATTCTTCGATACGGCTACCGCGAACGACTACGACGCGTGTTTCCTCCGGATGGGAGGCGTCGATCAGCATTTTGTTGGGCATAAAGATGTATCTCCCCGGCAGGTCCCGGGGGACCGGCAAGCGCATTTACGCGCTCCGCCGCCCGCATTGGGACATTCGTGCCGGATAATGTGAGTCCTGCCGGCAGGCGTGTCGGCGCAACAGGAGACCCCTCGGCCGCATCAAAACTGCGGCAGACCGGGGGCATTTTCCTGACTGCGCTCAAACCCATCGCACCGCCTGGCATTACCGTTTCAACCAGGGTCCGGCCAACCGGACCCGCTATTTTGCTCACCATTGAGCCGGCGCAGGATAAATCCCGGCCGCTTTCCTCACGCTAAGGGTCTCGGCGTCGCCGCAAACACCTTGAAGAAATCTCTCTGAACCACCGGTTTCGCCCGCCTCGCGTCGGCGTTGTCCTGTCCGCCCTTGCGCCCGCATATCGGCCGCACGGAGGGAATACCGGCAGCGGGCATTGCGATGGTCCAATGCCGCTTTTATGATTTGCCAATCATCATGGCAACCCTGATTTGCATGGAGGCAGGACGCGCCGGATTGCTTGCCTTGCGCTTGTTATTTGTCTACCGGCCCAAATGTTGGCAAAAGCCCGAGCTTAGTTGTCGCTCAGGGGATCGAGGCAGTCGACGCGCATGCGGTTTTTCAGATCAGGGTTCTTCAGCCAAAACGCCGCCGGATGGCCGCTTCTGCGCGTATTCGGCCTGTTTTGCGTCGTAGCGCTTTCATTTTCCCTGGACGAATCGGCATCAGCTCAGGAAGGCGGCAAGGTCCTCGGCGTCTCCGAGTTCAGGATGGCCGGGGACGAGACACGCACCCGCATCGTCTTCGAGGTGGACCGCGAGATAGAGCCGAAGTGGTTCCTGCTGCGGTCGCCGCATCGCATCGTCATCGATCTCCCGGTGGCCGAGTTCGCAATCGGAACGGAGGATGTCAAGGCGCGCGGGCTGATCGCCAAGGTTCGCTATGGCGACATGGACGAGGACAGCTCGCGCATGATCCTGACGACGGTGGGGCCAGTGGTGGTGGAGGATCTGTCCGTTCTCGAAAACGAAACCTCGCCCGGCTACCGTCTGATCGTCGATCTCGTCGCCGGCTCGGAAGAGGCGTTCGAGGCGGCCATGAGGGCGCGTATCGGCGAGGCACCCGAGGACAAACTCCCGGAATCGCCTCCGGTGCGGCCGCTCGAAGCCAATGAAGGCGGGAAGTTCACTCTGGTGATCGACCCTGGCCACGGTGGCATCGACGGCGGCACAAGAGGCGTCAACGGGACGTCGGAAAAGCAGATCACGCTCGCTTTTGCACTGGAACTGAAGAAAAAGTTGGACGAAACGGGCGCGTACGACGTCGTCTTGACGCGAGACCGCGATATTTTCCTCAGATTGGACGAGCGCGTCCGCATCGCGCGGCAGAACAATGCCGATCTCCTCATATCCATCCATGCCGATGCCATCAGCGTGCGAAACTTCCGGGGCGCGACCATCTACACGCTGTCCGAACGCGCTTCCGACGCCGAAGCCGCAGCCACGGCGGCGCGCGAGAACCTGTCGGATCAGCTCGCCGGAATGACGGTGGAGGCGGAGAGCGACGAGGTGGCGGATATTCTCGTCGACCTGATTCGTCGCGAGACCCACGCATTCTCCATACGCTTCGCACGCACCCTGCTGGGCGAACTGACAAATGCGGTGGATGTCGTAAAAAACCCGTTGCGTTCCGCAGGATTCAGGGTTCTGAGGGCGCCGGACGTTCCGTCGATCCTGCTCGAGTTGGGCTATCTTTCAAACCCCATGGACGAAGCGCTGATGCGGGACGCCGAATGGCGCGGGCGGGCTGCGGACAATATCGTTCGCGCGATTGAGGCATTCGCGGCGGCAAAGACAGGGGCGGGCGGCTGAGGCCTTTGCAGTGGAAGGGGTGGGCGCGCCCCTGTGGATGCGGCGTCGGGGTCCTGCCGCGGCATCCGGGCGTTGCATTCCGGCAACGGTCGAGATCGGAGTTCTCAGCCGTCGATTTTCTGAAAAGGCTGCCCCATTTTGCGCACAAGGCGGCGGCACAAGGTGAGAGAGCTTCGAGCTCGGCAATGTTTTTCTTTGCGGCGACGATGGTGCTATCTTCATAGAGATTGCTATTCAAACCGGCGGCGGCGGTTCTTGGAGCGGGTATGGTAAGGCTATTTGGATACTTTTTCGGGATCGGCATCGTTCTCGCGCTGGGCGCGGCTGCGGGCGTGGCGATCTATGTCAGCGACCTCACGAAGGATCTGCCCGACTATGAGGTGCTGGCGCGGTACGAGCCGCCGGTAACCACGAGGGTTCATTCGTCGGACGGCGCGCTGATGTCCGAGTTCGCGCGGGAGCGCCGGCTGTTCCTGCCCATCCAGGCCGTGCCGGACCGCGTCAAGGCGGCCTTCCTGTCTGCCGAGGACAAGAATTTCTACAACCATCCCGGCATCGACGTGACCGGGCTTGCCCGCGCGGTCATCACCAATATCCAGAACCTTGGCAGCGGGCGGCGTCCCGTGGGCGCCTCCACGATCACCCAGCAGGTGGCGAAGAACTTCCTCCTGTCGTCCGACCAGACCGTGCAGCGCAAGATCCGGGAGATGATTCTCGCATTCAGGATCGAGCAGGCCTATTCGAAGGACCGGATCTTGGAGCTCTACCTCAACGAGATTTTCTTCGGTCTGGGATCTTATGGCATAGCGGGCGCGGCGCTGACCTATTACGACAAGTCGGTCAACGAACTGACGATCGCCGAAGCGGCCTATCTGGCAGCCTTGCCCAAAGGCCCGTCGAACTATCATCCGTTCCGCAACACCGAGCGGGCGATCGAGCGGCGCAACTGGGTCCTCGACCAGATGGCAGCCAATGGCTACGTGTCGGCTGAAGAGGCGGAAAAGGCCAAGGCGACCGATCTCAACGTGAACCCGCGCCAGCGCGGAAGTTATCTTTTCGCCGCCGAGTATTTCACCGAGGAAGTGCGGCGGGAAATCATTTCCCGCTACGGCGAGGACGCCCTCTACGAGGGTGGGCTTTCGGTCCGCACGACCCTCGATCCCGAACTCCAGCTTTATGCCCGCAAGGCGCTGCACAACGGCCTGATGCGCTACGACACGCTGCGCGGCTTTCGCGGCCCCGTGACCCATATTGACGTCAACGGCGACTGGGGCCCGCCGCTGGGCGAGGTGCCGGGTCTGAGCGACGTTCCTGAATGGAAGCTCGCGATGGTTCTGGAAACTTCCGAAGATGAAGTGAAGATCGGGCTGAAGCCTGGAAGCGAGGTTTCCGGAAAGCTTTCCGACGAGCGTGAGACAGGAACGATCGCCAAGAAGGATATGGAGTGGGCGCTGCGCCATGTGGTCGACGGCAAGCTGCTGAAGGCCTCGTCGTTGGCGGACGTGCTCAAGGTGGGCGACGTGGTCTATGTCGAGCGCCTGGAGGAAAACGGCTCGGCCTGGAAGCTGCGCCAGGTGCCTGAGATCGAAGGCGCGCTGGTAGCCATGGACCCGCATACGGGCCGCGTCTTGGCCATGGTCGGCGGCTTCTCCTATGCCGATTCGGAGTTCAACCGGGCGACGCAGGCCTATCGCCAGCCCGGTTCCTCCTTCAAGCCGATCGTCTATGCGGCCGCGCTCGACAACGGCTATACGCCTGCCTCCGTCGTTCTCGATGCCCCGTTCAGCAAACAGGTGGGCAATGAAGTCTGGGAGCCCAAGAACTATGGCGGCGGCTTTGCCGGTCCTTCCACATTGCGCGCCGGCATCGAGCGTTCGCGCAACCTGATGACCGTCCGCCTGGCCGACGACATGGGCATGAATCTGGTCGCCGAGTATGCCGAGCGCTTCGGCATCTACGACAAAATGCTTCCCGTCCTGGCCATGGCGCTCGGGTCGGGCGAGACGACGGTCATGCGCATGGTATCGGCCTATGCGGTGATGGCCAATGGCGGCAAGCAGATCCAGCCGTCGCTGATCGACCGTATTCAGGACCGCTACGGCAAGACCGTTTACAAGCACGAAGAGCGGGAGTGCCGGAACTGCAACGCGGAAGAGTGGAACGGTCAGCCCGAGCCCGAACTGATCGACCAGCGCGAGCAGGTGCTCGACCCGATGACCGCCTACCAGATCACATCCATGATGGAAGGCGTCGTCACGCGCGGGACAGCGGTGACCGTTTCCGAGCTCGGCAGGCCGATTGCCGGCAAGACCGGCACGACCAATGACGAGAAGGATGCATGGTTCATCGGCTATACGCCGGACCTCGTGGTCGGCGTCTTCATGGGATACGACCAGCCGCGCCCCATGGGTCGTGGTTCGACCGGCGGTGGGCTTGCCGCGCCGATCTTCAAGGAATTCATGGCTGCCGCCCTCAAGGACACGCCGCCCGCTGATTTCCGCGTGCCCGAGGGCATGAAGCTGATTGCGATCGACCGCAAATCGGGCATGCGCGCAAACGAGGGCGCGCCCGGCGTGATCATGGAAGCGTTCAAGCCCGGCACGGGCCCTGCGGATACCTATTGGGTGATCGGCTCGGATTCCTTCCAGACCAGCGAGCGCAGCAAGGCGATATCGCCGAGCGCGGACCGCGCCATCAGCACCGGGGCCGGCGGCCTGTTCTGAAGCACGCGGCGCCGGCGGGCTGTCTCGCCGGTGTCGTCTCCGCGCGCGGCTTTACAGGAATAGCGAGCGGCCATAAGTTCCGCGCCGACTCGTGCAACAATATCACTCCAGAAAACAAGGCAGTCCCCATGCGCGCCGAAACGGCAAACCTCGTCAGTGAAATCAAGCAGGCGATCGACCTGCTGAGGAGGTATCTTTGACTGGGACGAGGCCATAAAGCGACTGGAATATCTCAACATGCGCGCCGAGGACAGCGCGCTGTGGGACGACCCTCAGGAAGCGCAGAAGCTGATGCGGGAGCGCCAGTCGCTCGAGGACAACATCAACGCGATCAACAGCCTGTCCCAGACGCTCGAAGACAATGTCGAGCTCATCGCGATGGGCGAGGATGAGGGCGACGACGCCATCGTCGAAGAGGCCGAGGCGGCGATCCGCTCGCTGAAGGACGAGATCGCGGCCCGGCAGATCGACACCCTGCTGTCCGGGGAGGCCGACGCCAACGACACCTATCTCGAAGTCCATGCAGGCGCCGGCGGCACCGAGAGCCAGGATTGGGCGTCGATGCTCCTGCGCATGTATATCCGGTGGGGAGAACGGCGGGGCATGAAAGTGGAAGTGCTGGAAGTGCATGACGGCGAGGAAGCCGGCATCAAATCGGCGACGATCCTGATCAAGGGGCACAACGCCTATGGCTGGCTCAAGACCGAATCGGGCGTCCACCGGCTGGTCCGCATCTCGCCTTTCGACAGCAACGCCCGGCGCCATACCTCCTTCGCCAGCGTCTGGGTCTATCCCGTCATCGACGAGACCATCGAGATAGACATTCCCGAATCCGAAGTCCGGATCGACACCTATCGGGCATCCGGCGCGGGTGGCCAGCACATCAACACGACGGATTCGGCCGTGCGCATCACCCATTTGCCGAGCGGCATCGTCGTGCAGTGCCAGAAGGAGCGCTCGCAGCACAAGAACCGGGCCACCGCCTGGGACATGCTTCGCGCCCGCCTCTACGAGGAGGAGCTCAAGAAGCGCGAGGAGGCGGCCAGCGCCACGGAAGCCTCCAAGACGGAGATCGGCTGGGGCCACCAGATCCGCTCTTACGTGCTGCAGCCATACCAGCTCGTGAAGGACCTGCGCACCGGCACTGAAAGCACGAACCCGCAGGATGTGCTGGACGGCAATCTGGATCCGTTCATGCGGGCTTCCCTGTCGCAACGCGTCAGCGGAGGCGCCGGCGAGGCCATTGCGGATATCGACTGAGGCTGCGTCGACAGGGGCAGTGACAAGGCTGAAACCATATTTGTATTTGGTTGGTGCGCTGCCGGTACTAGAGCAGTAGAGGAAAATCGGGGGGACTCGGGGTGCTCGACGCACAGGCGTCGGCAGGCTCCAAAGGGGGTTGCAGCCTATGTGTGGAATTGTCGGCATTGTGGGACATTCGCCGGTCGCACCGCTTATCGTGGACGCGCTGAAACGGCTGGAGTACCGTGGCTACGATTCGGCCGGGGTGGCGACGATCGCCGACGGCGTCCTGGGGCGAAGGCGCGCCGAGGGCAAGCTCGTCAATCTTGAAAGGCGGCTCGACAGAGAGCCGCTCGATGGGCTCATCGGCATCGGCCACACCCGCTGGGCCACCCATGGCGTTCCCAACGAGACCAACGCCCACCCCCATTTTTCCGACAATGTCGCCATCGTTCACAACGGCATCATCGAGAATTTCTCTGAGCTCCGCGATGAGTTGAAAGCGGATGGCTACGCGTTTGCTTCGCAAACCGATACCGAGGTGGTTGCCCATCTGATCGCGCGTGAGATGAAGCATGGCGCCAAACCCGAGGAAGCGGCCTTCGCGGCGCTGAAGCGCCTCCAAGGCGCTTTCGCGCTGGCGATCATGTTCTCCGGCGACGAAGACCTGATCGTTGGCGCGCGCAGCGGCCCGCCACTGGCGGTGGGCCACGGGGAGGGCGAAATGTTCGTGGGCTCCGACGCCATCGCGCTTGCTCCCTTCACCGACGCCATCACCTATCTGGAGGATGGCGACTGGGTAGTGGTGCGCCGTTCGGGCGCCGAGATATTCGACATGACGGGTGCGCGCGTCGAACGCAAGCGCCAGCAGAGCATCGGCACCAGCCTGCTTGTCGACAAGGGCAATCACCGGCATTTCATGGAAAAGGAAATCCACGAGCAGCCGGAGGTGATCTCCCACACGCTGGCCCATTATCTTGACTTCGCCCAGGGCGGCATCAGGGAACTCGAGATGCCGTTCGACTTCGCCGCAATCGACCGCCTGTCCGTTTCGGCCTGCGGCACGGCCTATCTGGCGGGCCTGATCGGAAAATACTGGTTCGAGCGCTATGCAAGGCTGCCGGTCGACATCGATATCGCCTCGGAATTCCGCTACCGAGAGATGCCGTTGTCGCCGATGAGCGCTGCGCTTTTCGTCTCGCAATCCGGCGAGACGGCCGACACGCTCGCCTCGCTCCGCTATTGCAAGAGCGCCGGCGTCCCGATCGGCTCCATCGTCAATGTCCGCGATTCGACCATCGCGCGGGAAAGCGACGGCATCTTTCCGACGCTGGCGGGCCCGGAAATCGGAGTAGCCTCGACCAAGGCCTTCACATGCCAGCTTTCCATCTTCGCCGCGCTTGCCGTGCGCGCCGCGATTGAGCGCAAAACAGTTTCCGCGGAGGAGAGCGCGCGCCTGGTACGGGCGCTTTCGGAGGCGCCGCGTTTCGCCTCGCTCGCGCTCAAGGTGGAAGAGCGCATCGAAGAGATCGCGCGCGAACTGGCCCAGGTGCACCACGTTCTCTATCTGGGACGCGACACGAACTATCCGCTGGCGATGGAAGGTGCGCTGAAGCTCAAGGAGATTTCCTACATCCATGCCGAGGGCTATGCGGCGGGCGAGTTAAAGCACGGGCCCATCGCGCTTATCGACAAGCAGATGCCGGTCATCGTGATCGCGCCCCACGACCGCATCTTCGACAAGACGGTGTCCAACATGCAGGAGGTCGCGGCGCGCGGCGGCCGGATCATTCTCATCACGGATTCGGAGGGGGCGGCGCGCGCCTCGCTCGACGGAATCCAGACGATCATCATGCCCACGGTGCCCGAGTTCATCGCGCCCATCATATACGCGATCCCGGTGCAGATGCTGGCCTACCATACGGCGGTCGTGATGGGCACGGATGTCGATCAGCCCCGCAACCTGGCGAAGTCGGTGACGGTGGAATAACATCGGCGGCCACCGGCACTGCGGGCGCGGTCTCCGGAAGCACTGGACGACGGGCGGGCGGGCGGATAGTCTGCCCGCAGTTTGTGCCCTCCCATGAAAACACTCGAGGCCGTGCCCGGTGATGACCCGCCTGCGCAATTACTTCCTGACGGGATTCGTCGTCACGGCGCCGCTTGCCATTACCGCCTATCTGGCCTGGTCTTTCGTCGGCTGGGTCGATTCGTGGGTCAAGCCGCTCATTCCGATGCGCTACAATCCCGATACCTATCTGCCGTTCGCCGTACCGGGTTTCGGCCTCATCGTGGCGCTTATCCTGATCACGCTGGTCGGCTTCATGACCGCCAACATCATCGGGCGGACCATCGTCTCCTATGGCGAGTATTTCCTCGGCCGGATGCCGCTGGTGCGCAGCGTCTATCGTGGGCTCAAGCAGATATTGGAGACCGTGCTGTCGGAGCGGACGGATACGTTCAAGAAGGTCGCGCTCATTCAGTATCCGCGCAAGGGGCTGTGGGCGCTCGTCTTCGTCGCCACCGACGCGCGCGGGGAAGTGCAGGCCAGCCTTGGCAATGATGTCGGCCCCACCGTGGCGGTGTTCTTGCCGACTACCCCCAACCCCACCTCCGGCTATCTCCTCTACGTTCCAAGAAGCGAGGTCGTCGAGCTCGAGATGAGCGTCGAGGACGGGGCGAAGCTGGTCATCTCGGCCGGCCTCGTCAGCCCCGAATATCACGAGAAGACCCGGATGCTGGCCGAACGCGCCTTGCGAAAGGAAGCGTGAAGCTTCGTCAACCGGCCCGCAGCAGCCGGATCGCCTCGTCTCTGCCGAACAGGTAAAGCAGCATCCTCAGCGCCTCGCCCCGGTCGGACAGGAGTTCCGGATCGCGGGAAAGCGTCAGCCTTGCATCGTCCCGGGCAGTAGGCAAAAGGTCTGCGTGGAACTCGAGCCTGGCGATCTGGAAGCCCGGCGAGCCCGACTGGCGCGTGCCGAGAAGGTCTCCTTCTCCGCGCAGGCGCAGATCCTCCTCGGCGATGAGAAATCCATCTTCCGTGTCGCGCAGGATCTGCAGCCGTCGCCTGGCCGTCTCTCCGATGGGGCCCTTGTAGAGCAGCACGCAGGACGAGGGGAGATCGCTGCGCCCGACGCGCCCGCGCAATTGATGAAGCTGGGCCAAGCCGAAGCGTTCGGCGTGTTCGATGACGATGATGGTGGCGTCGGGCACGTCGACGCCGACCTCGACGACGGTCGTGCCGACGAGAATGCGGGTTTGGCCTATCTTGAACGCCTGCATCGCCGCGTCCTTGTCGCGGCTCGCCATGCGGCCGTGAACGAGGCCCACCTTTTCGCCGAAGACCCGCTTCAGCGACGCCGCCCGATCCTCGGCCGACATGAGCTCCACGGCCTCCGATTCCTCCACCAGCGGACAGATCCAGTAGACCTTCTGCCCGCCTTCGATGGCATCCTGCAGGCGCGCGATCAGCTCGGCGGTGCGCTCGACCGGCATCGTCACCGTCTTGATGGGGCGCCGGCCGGCCGGCTTCTCGGTCAGGCGCGAGACGTCCATGTCGCCGAAGGCCGTCAGCACCAGCGTGCGGGGGATCGGCGTTGCCGTCATGACCAGCATGTCCGGCGCGTCGCCCTTGGCCGTCATGGCAAGGCGCTGATGAACGCCGAAGCGGTGTTGCTCGTCGATGACGGCGAGCACCAGATTGTGGAATGCCACACTCTCCTGGAAAAGCGCGTGCGTGCCGACGACAATGTCGGCCTCACCGCGCGCAATCAGGTCGAGCGCCGCCTGCCGCTCCCGGCCTTTCTCCCGCCCTGTCAGAAGCACCGTGCGCATCCCCACCTTTTCGGCCAGGCCGCTTATGGTGGCGTGATGCTGGCGAGCCAGGATCTCCGTCGGCGCCATCAGGGCCGACTGTCCGCCGGCCTCCGTCGCATTGGCCATGGCCAAAAGGGCCACCACGGTCTTGCCCGCGCCGACATCGCCCTGCAGCAGGCGCAGCATGCGCTCCGGCCTGGCCAGATCGAGCTGGATCTCGGCGACCGCCGCCTCCTGCGAGGAGGTGAGGGAATAGGGCAGGGCCTTGAGAAGGGCGGCAACCAGGCGGCCGTCGCCGGCAAGCGGCCGTCCGGCCAGGCGCTTGGTGCGCAGGCGCACCAGGGCCAGCGAAAGCTGTCCGGCCAGGAGTTCGTCATAGGCCAGACGACGCCACGGCGCGTTCTCCGGCGAGATGTCGTCGATGGAAGCGGGCGCATGGAGCGTCCTCAGCGCATCGCCGAAGCTGGGGAGCGAAAGCTTTGACTGAACGCTGGCATCGAGCCATTCCGGCAGCTCCGGCAGGCGCTCCAGCGCCTGACCTATGGACCGGCGCAAGACCTTGCCGGAGAGTCCCGCCGTCAGCGGGTAGACCGGCTCCACCAGCGGCAGGTTGTCGGCCTCGTCGGCGGGCACGATGTGGTCCGGGTGGACCATGGAGGGACGTCCATTGAACCACTCCATACGGCCGGAAACCAGTATCCGCGCGCCAACGGGCATCTGCCGCTCCAGCCACGGTCCCTTGGCGTGGAAGAATGTCAGCGCGATCTCGCCGGTATCGTCGAAGGCGAATACGCGGTAGGGCAGGTTCGATTTGCCGCGCGGGGGCGGCTGGTGACGGTCGACGGTCACGGACAAGGTGACGGTGGCGCCTTCCGGCGCAAGGGCGATGCCCGGCCGGTTTGTCCTGTCGATGAGGCCGTGGGGCAGGATGAACAGGAGGTCGCCGACCCGCAGAGGCCGCGACGTCGTGTCCGCCGGGGCGACGTTTCCGAGCAACGCCGCAACCTTCTCGCCGATGCCGCCGAGCGTGGTCGCCGGTGCAAACAGGGGATCAAGCAGGGAAGGGCGCATCGCTGAGGCCTTTAACCGGAAGTCGGCCACAGCTTATGTACCAGAAATCGCGGCGCAAGGCTGACATCCTCCTTGTCACACGCTATATGCGCTTCGCACCGCGAAAGGCCCTGACATGACCGGAACCACGCGCACGAGCGCCGATCTCGATCCCCGCCGCCGTCGCGCCCTCGTACGGGCGTGGCGCCGAGGCACGCGCGAGATGGACCTGGTGCTGGGCGGCTTCGCCGACCTCAATATCGGCACGATGGGCGATGCCGATTTCGAAGCGTTCGAAGCCCTTCTCGGCGTTTCCGATACCGAGCTGATGCCGTGGGTCACGGGCGAGAAGCCGGTGCCTGCCGAACATGATACGGATACCTTCCGCAAGGTGGTTGCCATGGCACGTGACGGGAAGCTCGTCCGGGAATGACAAAGCTTGTCAATACGATAGGCCTGAAGGCCAACGCTCCCGGCCTCACCGTTCTCGACGGCGTGGCGGACGGCTACGAGCCGTTTGCGCTTGCGCAGATATCGAAGGAAACCGCCGCCGACAGGCCGCTCGTCTTCGTGGTCCGCGACGGTCAGCGCCTGCCGTCGATTGGCGAGGCGCTGCGGTTCGTCGCGCCGGACATCCCCGTTCTCGAACTGCCGGCCTGGGACTGCCTTCCCTATGACCGGGTTTCGCCGGGAGCCGATGCCTCGGCGAGGCGGCTGGCCGCCCTGTCGGCGATGGCTGCCCTCAAGGACGAGCCGCACCGCGCCATAATTCTGTTGAGCGCCAATGCGCTCCTGCAGCGGATGCCGCCAGCCGAGCAGATCAGGACGCAGGGTTTTCAGGCAAGGCCGGGCAACCAGGTCAAGATGGAAGGGCTGGCGGCGACTTTGGAGCGGGCGGGCTTCGAGCGGGTGCCCACCGTGCGCGATGTCGGCCAGTACGCCGTGCGCGGCGGCATTCTGGATCTGCATGCGCCGGGCTCGGACGAGGCGCTGCGCCTCGATTTCTTCGGCGACACGCTCGAATCCATTCGCGCCTTCGATGTCGCCACCCAGCGCACCATCGGCCAGCGCACGGAATTCTCCCTGCAGGCGATGAGCGAGGTGATGCTGACGCCGGAGGCGATCAGCCGGTTCAGGCGCAACTATATCGAGATGTTCGGCGCGCCCTCGCGCGAGGATGCGCTCTATGCCGCCATCAGCGAAGGGCGCCGGTTCGCCGGGATGGAGCACTGGCTGCCGCTGTTCTTCGAGCGGCTGGAAACGGTTTTCGACTATCTTCCCGACGCGCCTTTCGTCTTCGATCATCTGGCCGAAGAGGCGGTCGGGGAGCGCCACGCGCTGATCGTCGACCATTACGAGGCACGCAGGCGTCAGATGGCCGGCGACGGCGTGCAGAACGCCGTTCCCTACAAGCCGGTGCCGCCCGAAACGCTCTATCTCGACAGAGAGGAAGTGGACGCCGCCGAACGCCACAAAACCGTCATCCGCATGACGCCGTTCGCCGCGCCCGACGGCAGCGGTGCCACCGTGCGCCATGCGGGGGCGGAAGCTGGACGCAGCTTCGCCGGCGAGCGCGCGGACCCGAACGCCAATGTGTTCGACCATGTGGTGCGGCATATCGGTGCGCTGAGGGCCGCGGGCAAGAAGGTACTCATCGCCGGCTGGAGCGAAGGTTCAGCCGACCGGCTGGGCCAGATCCTCGCCGAACATCAGCTTGGCAATGTCGAGCAGGTTGCATCGCTCGACGATCTGGCGCGCCTCGACCGAGGCAAGGCAGGGCTTGGAATCCTGCCGCTGGAAACGGGTTTCGAGACCGCGCAACTTGCCGTCATCGGCGAGCAGGACATATTGGGCGACCGCCTCGTCCGGCGCTCCAGGAAACGCAAGAAAGCCTCTGATTTCATTGCCGAAGTCAACGCGCTGTCGGCCGGCGACATCGTCGTCCATTCCGATCATGGCATTGGCCGTTTCATCGGACTGAAGACCATCGAGGCTGCGGGGGCGCCTCATGAGTGCCTGGAGTTGCGCTATGCGGGCGACGACCGGCTGTTCCTGCCGGTCGAGAATATCGAACTCCTGTCGCGCTACGGGTCGGATGCGGCCGAGGCCGTTCTGGACAAGCTGGGCGGCGTGGCCTGGCAATCGCGCAAGGCAAAACTCAAGAAGCGCCTGCTGGAGATGGCCGGGCAGCTCATCAAGCTTGCCGCCGAGCGCGCCATGCGGCCGGGCGCCAAGCTGTCGCCGCCGGACGGCCTCTACGGCGAATTCGCGGCGCGCTTTCCCTATGACGAGACGGACGACCAGCAGAACGCCATCGATGCGGTGCTGGAGGATCTGTCGTCGGGCCGGCCGATGGACCGGCTGATCTGCGGCGATGTCGGCTTCGGCAAGACCGAGGTCGCGTTGCGGGCGGCCTTTGTCGCGGCCATGGATGGCTTGCAGGTCGCTGTGGTGGTGCCGACGACCCTGCTGGCGCGCCAGCACTTCAAGACTTTCCGCGAGCGCTTCGCCGGCTTGCCGCTCAATGTGCGCCAGGCCTCGCGGCTGGTCGGCGCCAAGGAGCTCAACGAAACCAAGAAGGGCGTTGCCGACGGCACGGTGGACATCGTCATCGGCACCCATGCGCTGCTGGGCAGCTCAGTCAGCTTCAAGAATCTCGGCCTTCTCATCATCGACGAGGAGCAGCATTTCGGCGTCAAGCACAAGGAACGGCTGAAAGAGCTGAAATCGGATGTGCATGTGCTCACGCTGTCGGCCACGCCCATTCCCCGCACGCTGCAGCTGGCGCTGACCGGCGTGCGCGAATTGTCGCTGATCGCCACGCCGCCGGTGGATCGGATGGCGGTGCGCACATTCATCTCGCCCTTCGACCCGCTCGTCATTCGCGAGACGCTTCTGCGGGAGCGCTACCGCGGCGGCCAGAGCTTCTACGTCGTTCCACGCATCTCCGACCTTGGCGAAGTGCAGGACTTCCTGGCCGAGCAGGTGCCGGAACTCAAGGTCGCGACGGCCCATGGGCAACTGCCGCCGGGCGAGCTCGACGACATCATGAATGCGTTCTATGACGGCCAGTACGACGTGCTTTTGTCGACGACGATCGTGGAATCGGGCCTCGACATTCCCACCGCCAACACGCTGATCGTGCACCGCGCCGACATGTTCGGCCTGGCCCAGCTTTACCAGATACGCGGACGCGTGGGGCGGTCGAAGGTGCGCGCCTATGCGCTCTTCACCCTGCCGGCCAACCGCACGCTGACGGCAACGGCGGAGCGGCGGCTGAAGGTGCTGCAATCCCTCGACACGCTGGGCGCCGGCTTCCAGCTCGCCAGCCACGACCTCGACATCCGCGGCGCGGGAAACCTGCTCGGCGACGCCCAATCGGGCCACGTCAAGGAAGTCGGCTACGAACTGTATCAGCAGATGCTGGAAGAGGCCGTGGCCGAGCTCAGGGGATCGGGCGAGGTGGTGGATACGGGCTGGTCGCCGCAGATCACCGTCGGCACGGCGGTCATGATCCCCGAGCACTATGTGCCCGACCTGCAGTTGCGGCTGGGGCTTTACCGCCGTCTGGGAGACCTCGAAACGCCCGGCGAGATCGACGCCTTCGGGGCCGAGCTCATCGACCGTTTCGGACCGCTGCCAGACGAGGTGCAGCACCTCCTCAAGATCGTCTACATCAAGGCGCTGTGCCGGCGCGCCAATGTGGAAAAGCTCGACGCCGGGCCGAAGGGGGTCGTCCTGCATTTCCGCGAGAAGCAGTTTCCCGACCCGGCCGGCCTCGTCGGCTACATTGCCGCGCAGGGCCCGGCAGCAAAAATACGGCCCGACCAGAGCGTCGTCTTCATCCGCGACCTGCCCACCGCGGAAAAGCGTCTGTCCGGCGCCGCCGTCATCATGACGCAGCTGGCCAAGCTTGCCGACAAGGAAGCGGCGTGAAAACCTTCCGGAACTACCAGGAGGGCGCTTCGTCCAGCGCGCCCTGTGCCTTGGCCTGGGAGACCTTGACGATGGCGTCGGCCAGTGCATCCGGCGGCTGGGCGCCCATGAGCGCATAACGGCCTTCCAGCAGGAAGCAGGGAACGCCGGTAACGCCCATCTTCTGAGCGGTGGCGATCTCTTCTTCGACTTCCGGCCGGTCGGCGGGGGTGGCTAGCAGCGTTTCCACGAGCTTCGGGTCCATGCCGGCAGCGCCCGCCGCCTCGATCAGCACCTGATGGTCGCCGATGTTCCGGCCTTCCTCGAAGTAGAGCCGGAACAGCCGGTCGACGAGGGCGTCCTGCGTCCTTGCTCCGGCATCGGCCGCCGCCCAACGGATCACCCGGTGCGCGTCCAGCGTGTTGGGCGAGACCTTGATGGCGGCGAAGTCGAACGAAACACCCGCTTCCCGGCCCATCTCCCGCAGCCGCTCGTGGAGGGCATCCGAGCGCTCCATGCTGCCGAATTTTTCGACCAGATAGTCGCGCCGCGACTTGCCTCCGGGCGGAATGGTGGGGTCGAGCTGGAAGGGCCGCCAACGCACCGTGACCTCCGCACCGTCGATGCCGGCCAGGGCACGCTCCAGGTTGCGCTTGCCGACGTAGCACCAGGGACAGACGACATCGGAGACGACGTCGATGCTGATGGGAGCCTCCTGCTTCAACATTGCGCTACTCCGCCTTCCGCCACCAGGTGTCGAGCTCGTAGCCGTTCAGCGAGGGCTGTTCGGGATGGTCGAGATAATTCCAGTAGGCAATCCACTTTTTCGTGTTGTGCTGCATGGGCACCATGTAGGCGCCCGAGATGAGCAGCCGGTCGAGCGCGCGCACGGCGGCGACGTATGTCTCCTTGTCGCGGGCGTTGAGCATGGCGTCGATCATGGCGTCCACGGCCGGATCGGCGACGCCGGCAAGGTTGAAGGAGCCTTCGGCCTTGGCCGCTTCCGAGCCCCAGCGGCCGAGCTGCTCGATGCCGGGGGAAAGCGAGCCGGAGAAGCCGACGGCTCCGATCATCACGTCGAAATCATAAGTCTGCTTACGCGTTTGAATCTGGGAATCGTCGAGCAGGCGAAGCGAGACATCGATGCCAATCCGCTTCAACGTCCGCTGGAAAACGGCGGCCTGCCGCTCCTGTTCGGGCGAGGCAATGAGGATTTCGAAACTGACCGGATTGCCATCGGGGTCCTTGAGCACACCGGCATCGATTTCGTAGCCCGCCTCCCGCAGCATGCCCACAGCTTCACGCAATTGGTCGCGGCCTATCTCACGCCCATCGATGAGATCCTTGCCATAGGTCCCGTCCATGACATCGGCTGTGACCTTGTCGGGATATGGCGCAAGCAGCTCCTTCTCCATCTCGTTGGCCGGCGTGCCGAGCGCCGACAGTTCAGAGCCCTGCCAGTAGCTGAGCGTACGCTGGTATTCGCCGTTGTAGACATTGGCGTTTACCCAACCGAAATCGTAGAGCATCGACAAGGCGCGCCTGACCCGAGGGTCCGCGAATTTCTCGCGGCGTGTGTTGAAGACAAAACCGCTCACGACCGGCGGAATGCTCATTTCGAACGACTCCGCCACTATGTCGCCGCTCTTGACCGCCGGGAAGTCGAAATCCCGTTCGAGCTTGACCGGATCCAGATCCGTATAGACCGAGCAGATGCCCTTCTTGAACGCTTCGAACTGGGCATTGGCGTTGAGGAAATATTCGATCGTGATGCTGTCGTAATTGTGGAACCCGCGCATGGAGGGCACGTCGGCGCCCCAGTAGTCGGGATTGCGCTTGAAGACGATACGCTGTCCGGGCTCGACCTTGTCGATCGTATAGGCGCCGCTGCCGGTCACCGGATCGAGGGTCGTGCGGTCGAAGGTTTCGCGGTCGAAAGCGTGAGCGGGGATGATCGGGGTCAGCGCGACGATCAGCGGAAATTCGCGGTCGGCATTTTCGTTGAAGGTGAACTTCACCTTGCGGTCGCCGGTCTTCTCGATGCTTTCGATCTTGGCCATGCGGCCGGAATAGGGGGGGCGGCCCTTTTCGGCGAAGGTCTCGTAGGTGAAGATGACGTCTTCGGGTGTGACGGGCTTGCCATCCGACCATCTGGCATCGGCGTCGAGCGTGAACTCGGCATAGGTCCGGTCCTCGTCCATCTCAATATTCTCGGCCAGCAGGCCGTAGAGCGAGAAGGGTTCCGCCGCATTGCGCCGCATCAGCGGCTCGAAGACGAGATTCCCGAAGATCGTATCGATCACGCCGCGCGCCGTGGTGCGCATGCTTTTCAGGATGAACGGGTTGAGATTGTCGAACGTGCCCACCACGCAATAGGTGATGTCGCCGCCCTTGGGCGCATCGGGATTGGCGTAGGGGAAGCTCGCGAAGCCGGCGGGCAGCTCCGGCTCGCCGTTCATGGCCACGCCATGCATCGGCGTCTGGGCCGAAGCGGGGGAGGCCGCCAGCAGAGGTGATGCGAGCAGTACGGCCGACAGTAGCAATGGGCGAAGCATGGTGATCCCTTCACGTCTCAGGCGATTCGTCGTCAGGCTGGCGCTGATGGGCCCTCCGATCAAGGCCCAATTATGGTTTCACAGGGTAGGCAGGCCGGCAAGCCTTGCCGGCTTCGGTGCGTTATCTCCGGCAACATATTTGCCGATTTGGGCACTGGATTCCAGCGCACAGGCGTTGTAACACGCGCACAAGCCTTGCTGTCGCCGCATTCCGCCAACAGGAAGCGGATGGAAGAGGCAGCCTGCTGCCACAAGTTTCAAGAGGAACGGGAAATAATGATGAGCCTCAAAGCGAAAGCGTTCCGCACGGCAACCCTTCTCTGCGGCGCGCTCGGCGTGGCGATGATCGGCTATGCCGGCTCGGCGAACGCCCAGGAAGACGCGCCTGACGGCTGGTTCAAGGCCTGCACCAAGCAGGAAGACGTAGACGTCTGCAACGTTCAGTATCTGTTGCGGACGGACAGCGGCCAGTTGCTGACCGCGGTGAACCTGATCGAGGTCAAAGGCAAGGTCAATCGCCGGGTGCTGCAGATCGCCGTTCCGACCGCGCGCCTGATCCCGCCCGGCGTCGGGTTCCAGATCGACGGCGGCAACACCCAGAAGATCGACTATGCGATCTGCATTCCCGATCGCTGCGTGGCGGAAGCCCAGTTGACCGATCAGATCGTGAGCTCGCTCAAGCGCGGCTCGGAACTGACGCTGACATCGGTCAATTTCCAGAACCAGCCAAACCCGATCAAGGTCACGTTGCAGGGCTTTACCCAGGCCTATGACGGCGAGCCGCTTCAGCCCACGGCGCTGGACGATCGTCAGAAGAAGCTTGAGGAGTTTGTCTCGAAGAACAACCAGGAGTTCGCCGAGAAGCTCAAGCAGGCCCAGGAAAAGGCCAAGCAGGCGGAGTAGCATCCGCGCACCGGCATCGAAACGGGGCCCCAAGCGGGCCCTGTTTCATTTCGTGCGCCCATTGGCGCACGGCGCCTCTACAGCATCGGCCCGAGAATCGGAATCGATCTTCGGAAAGCACGATGCGTAGATTCAAACTGTTGGAGCGTCCTTTGTGCGTCCGAAAGGACGCACGGCGCTCTAATGATTGTGGCGGATGCGCGGCTCGTAGCGTCCGTCGGAGGTCTCGACGAACAGCTCGAACAGTTGAGGATGGCGGACCGGCACGCCCGAATCGTCCTCCAGCAGGTTCTGCTCGGAAACATAGGCGACGTATTCCGTCTCCTCGTTTTCCGCGAGCAGATGATAGAAGGGCTGGTCCTTGCGCGGCCGGACCTCGGCCGGAATGGCTTCGTACCATTCCTCGGTGTTGTCGAATTCCGGGTCGACGTCGAAAATAACGCCGCGGAAGGGGAACATCCGGTGGCGGACCACTTGGCCTATCGAAAATTTTGCGGTCTTTATGTTCTGCATGTTTGGAACCTCATTACCTATGTGGCGCAGCTTCACTGCCAATTCAATCCCGAAAGCCGGCTTCGAACCCGCATCTAGAGGCGATATGGCCCGCGCAGGGCCTTTCCGCGGCACGGCGCGATAGCACCAGCAGAAGGGGAAGCGGAATTGGGCGATGTCGTCGGCCTGGTGCTGCCGTTCTTCGGCCTGATCTTTATCGGGTTCGTCGCAGCCAGAATTACGCGGCAGCCGGCCGAAGCGCTGGGCTGGATGAATACGTTCGTCATCTATGTGGCGTTGCCTGCGCTGTTTTTCCAGCTCGTTGCACGGACGCCGGTGGAGCGGTTGACGGAGTGGCGGTATATAGCCGGCGTCGTCTTTTCCACATACCTCGTCTTCTGCCTCATGTTTGCCGTTTCGATGGCGGTCTCGCGCGGCAAGGTCGCCGAGAGCACGATCAAGAGCCTGGCCGCGTCCTACGGAAATATCGGCTATATGGGGCCGGGCCTGGTGTTGCTGGCGTTCGGCCCCGAGGCGGCGGTGCCGGTGGCGCTGATATTCTCCTTCGAGAACGTCGCTCATTTCGCGGTCGCGCCGATGATGATGGCGATCGCCGGAGGCCGCAGGGGCGATGCCGGCCGCCTCGCCTTGGAGGTCGCGCGGAAGATCATCCTTCATCCCTTCATCCTGGCGACGGCGGCGGGCGTTCTGGCTGCCTTCCTGCGGTTCGAGCCGCCGGAGGCGGTGGGCAAGCTGCTGGAGTATTTGTCGGGGGCGGCCGCGCCGTGCGCGCTCTTTGCCATGGGCGTGACGCTGGCGCTGCGCCCCATGCGGCGGATGCCGCGCGAACTGGGGCTGATCGCCCTGCTGAAGCTGTGCTTTCACCCGGCGCTCTGCTTCGTGGTGCTGAGCCTCGTCGGCGATTTTCCGGATGTCTGGGTCTATACGGCCGTGCTCATGGCAGCCTTGCCGACGGCCACCAATGTCTTCGTGCTCGCCCAGCAATACGATGTGTGGGTGCAGCGCGCATCGGCCAGCGTGCTTGTGACCACGGCGCTCTCGGTCGTCACGGTCACCGCGCTGCTCTATGCTATCGTCAACGGCTATGTGCCGCCGGATCTGTTTCCGTGAGGCGCTTTCGCCGCCGGAGGAACGGCCATCGCTTCACGGCCGGCGGAGCGCGCCCGGCAGAAGGGCGCGGAAGCCGCTGCCCGGGCTCATGCCCTCGCGCATGAAGAAGCCGCGCAGCGGGGCGAAACTGCGCAGGGCGCCCAGCGTGCCGCTGCGGGCAAGCTGGGCCGGCAGCAGCGACGACAAGAGCGATGCATTGAGCATGTTGACCGCCGCGCTGCGCGCCACGATGTCCGGCCGGCGGCGCGCTTCGTACAGCGCCAGCGCCATCGTGGAGCCGGGGTCGGATCCGTGTGCGCTCACCACCTCCACCAGATCGGCGATGTCCCGCATGCCGAGATTGAGCCCTTGGGCGGTGATCGGCGGAAACACGTGAGCGGCCTCGCCCACGAGCATCACCCGATGGGCCGCAAACCGCGCCGGCGTCATGGCGGTGAGGGGGTACAGTTGGCGGCCGGGCTCGACGGAAACCTTTCCCAGCACCGATTGCAGGCGCTCTTCCAGCTTCGCCGACAGGGATGCATCGTCGAGCGCCGACAGCGCTTCGGCCTCGGCGGGGCTGGTCACCCAGACGAGGCTCGAGCGAAAACCGCCAGGCAACGGCACTTGCGTGCAGGGCCCGTTCTCCGCGTGAAACTCGGTCGAGGTATCGGCGTGATGGCGGGCATGGCCGAAATTGAGCACCAGCGCCGACTGGGGCAGCTTTTTCGTACGGGCCGTCATGCCGACGGCCTGGCGGGCCGGCGAATTGCGGCCGTCGGCGGCGACGGCGAGCGGCGCCAGGATATCCGATCCGTCGGCCAGCCGGGCATCGATGTGGTCGGCACCGGCGTGCCAGCGCTCGACGGTGGTTTCATGCCATTCCACCAGGCCATGGTTTTTCACCTTTTCCGCCAGGGCTTCGTTCAGGTGAACGTTGGGTATGTTCAACCCAAAATAAGGCGCATCGATCTCCGATGCGCGGAAGGTCACCGTGCCGCTGCGCACCAGGCGGCTGGTGGCGTCGACCACGCGCATGACGGCCAACGGCGCCGAAACCTCTTCCAGCGCCTGCAGCACGCCGAGCCTTTCAAGATATTCCAGGGCCGGGCGCATGAGAGCCGAGGTGCGGCGGTCCTCGGCGCGGGGGCGGGGGCCCACCAGCACGACCTGGCGTCCGGTCTGCGCCAGGGCGAGGGCGGCGGTCAGGCCGACGGGGCCCGTTCCGGCCACGATGATCGATTTGTCTTGCCCGCGCCGCATCGTCTTCCTCATCCTGCTGAAGCTCACCGGCTGATATAGCACCGTCGCGGTTGAGGACAATCGGACACCCTGTCCCGCCGGAACCTGGAGGCAGAGCGGAGACAGAGCTGCCGATTTTTCCACACCCTTTGAAGAATGGATGCTGCGCCATGGCGTTGCCGCATGCTAACTACCCGCAGGGTATGGGGGGCGGAAACTTGGCGTCGGGCCTTTTCGGCCGAACGGGAACGGGCGGATTTCGCGTATGAAGGCAAAGAAGGTCACCGCGCCGCAGGCCAAGGCATTCTCGGTCCATCTGCTGACTGCTTCCGGCTCCTTCCTCGCTTTCCTGTCGCTTGTCGCGGCCAGCGAGGAGCGCTGGACGGCAATGTTCTGGTGGCTCGGGCTGGCACTGCTCGTCGACGGCATTGACGGGCCGATCGCGCGCAAGCTGGAGGTCAAGGACGTGCTGCCCACCTGGTCCGGCGACATGTTGGACAACATCATCGACTACGTGACCTATGTGCTGATCCCTGCCTTCGCGCTCTATCAGAGCGGGTTCATGGGGGAAGGCCTGTCGTTCCTGTCGGCGGCCATCATCGTGGTATCGAGCGCGATCTACTACGCGGACACGGGCATCAAGACAAAAGAGAACTTCTTCAAGGGATTCCCCGTCGTCTGGAACATGGTGGTGTTCACGCTCTTCGTCATCGGGCCGGGCGAATATGCCTCGTTTGCCGTCGTTGTCGTCTCGGCGCTGCTCACCTTCGTGCCGATACACTTCCTGCACCCGGTGCGGGTCGTGCGGCTGAGGCCGTTGAACCTGTCGGTCTTTCTGGCCTGGTGCGCCTTCGGCGGCGTGGCGCTGTTGCAGGACATGCAGGTGGACCCCATCGTCGCCGTGGGCATCGGCGTCACCGGCGCCTATCTCTATGTTATCGGCGGGATCATGCAGTGGATTCCCGGCCTTGGAAAAAAGGAGACTTGACGTTGCCGAAAGCGATCCGAGTGCACGAGACGGGCGGGCCGGAGGTCATGCGGCTCGAGGACGTGACCGTACCTAAACCCGGAAAGGGTGAAGTTCTGGTCGAGCACAAGGCGATCGGGCTGAATTTCATCGACGTCTATTTCCGCACGGGGCTCTACCCGGCCGAGCGCCCCTTCACGCCCGGCGGCGAGGCCAGCGGCATCGTGCTGGAGGCGGGCGAAGGCAGCGGTTTTGCGCCCGGCGACCGCGTAGCCTATTGCGTCAGCAGTGGCGCCTATGCCGAACGGCGCGTGCTGCCGGCGGACCGGCTGGTGCGGATGCCCGACAGCGTGTCGTTCGAGCAGGCGGCGGCCATCATGCTCAAGGGCATGACCGCCTGGTACCTCTTGCGCCGCACCTTTCCGGTCAAGAAGGGCGACACCATCCTGTACCACGCGGCGGCAGGTGGGGTCGGTCTTCTCTTGGGGCAATGGGCCAAGCATCTCGGCGCGACGGTCATCGGCACGGCGGGCGGGCCAGACAAGGTCGAGCTCGCCCTGAAGCACGGCTACGATCACGTCATCGACTACAAGAGCGCGGATTTCGTCGCGGAGGTGCGCGAATACACCAAGGGCAAGATGTGCGACGTTGTCTATGATTCGGTGGGCAAGGACACGTTTCCGGCCTCGCTGGACTGCATCCGTCCGCTCGGCCTGTTCGTGAGCTTCGGGCAGTCTTCCGGCCCGATCCCGCCTTTCAGCATCAACATATTATCGCAGAAGGGCTCGCTGTTCGCCACCCGCCCCACGATTTTCACCTACATCGCCGACCGCGGCGAACTTGAAACGGCGGCGCGGGAGTTGTTCGACGTCGTCGCAACGGGGGCGGTCGAGGTGGTGGTCAACCAGACCTATAAGCTGGCAGACGCCGCTGCTGCCCATACGGATCTCGAAGGCCGCAGGACAACGGGAGCGAGCGTGCTCATTCCGTAAAGCCGATCTCTGCGCCGGTGGGCCGGCGGGCGGCCGCTGAAAATGTTGAAGCACTTTCAAGCGAACAGAGTCTATTGCATAGCAATCCAGCGCGCCTACGATGGCTATGGGAACTGACGACAAGGCGGCGGAAAAGCCGCGCACTCGCAAATGGGAGGTGTTGTGCGGACAACACTGACGGACGATTCCGGCCTTCTGCTGGATGTTCGCGGCCTGACGAAGGTCTTCGGATCGTTGAAGGCGTGCGATGCGGTCGATCTGACGATCGGCCGAGGCGAGATTCACGCACTTCTGGGCGAGAATGGCGCCGGCAAATCGACCTTCGTGAAAATGCTCTTCGGCGCGTTGGAGCCGGCGGCAGGCACCATACTCTGGAAAGGCAATCCTGTCGCCATATCGAGCCCCGGCGAAGCGCGCCGGCTGGGCATCGGTATGGTTTTCCAGCATTTTTCGCTCTTCGATGCATTGACGGCGGCTGAGAACATCATGCTGTCGCTGGAGGACGGAGCGCAGATCAACACGGTCGCCGAGCGGGCGCGCAAGGTGTCGGAAGCCTATGGGCTGCCGCTCGACCCCTATGCCCATGTCGGCGACCTGTCGGTGGGTGAGCGGCAGCGCATCGAGATCGTGCGCTGCCTGCTGCAGAACCCGGAACTCATCATCCTGGACGAGCCCACCTCGGTTCTCACGCCTCAGGAGGCGGACAAGCTGTTCGAAACGCTGGAAACGCTGCGTTCGGAGGGGCGGTCGATCCTCTACATCTCGCACCGGCTTGAGGAAGTGAAGCGGATGTGCGACCGGGCCACTGTCCTGAGGCACGGCCGCGTCGTCGCCCAGTGCGATCCACGGCAGGAAACCGCCTCATCCCTGGCGCGCATGATGGTGGGCGACGAGGTCAAGGGCGTCGAGCGCGGGGCAAGGGGAGGCGATAAGGGCAACGCGCTTCTGGAAGTGCGCCGGCTCAGCAGCCGCGCCGCACATCCCTTCGCCGTGGAACTCTCCGACATAACCCTTTCGGTTCGTGCCGGCGAAATCCTCGGCATTGCGGGCGTCGCCGGCAATGGCCAGGGCGAATTCTTCGAGGCGGTTTCCGGCGAAGTGCTTCAGGACGACGCCGATGTCGTCCGTATCCGCGGCCGGGCGGCCGGGCGCCTCGATATCACCGGCCGGCGGCTTCTGGGCGCGGGCTTCGTGCCGGAAGAGCGGCTCGGCCATGCGGCCGCGCCGCTGCTGCCATTGTCGCAGAACCTCCTCCTGTCGCGCTACAGCACCGACGCGGCCGCTTTCCTCGCGCCGCTGGGCATCATCCGGTACGGCGCGATAGCCAGGGCCGCCAAGCGCATCGTCGATGCGATGGACGTCCGTAAAAGCACCGAGGATCCGGAGGCCACCGCGCTTTCGGGCGGCAATCTGCAGAAATTCGTCATCGGCCGCGAACTCGACCGCCGGCCGGGCGTGATGGTGGTCGACCAGCCGACCTGGGGCGTGGACGCGGGGGCCGCCGCGCGCATCCGTCAGGCGCTGATCGATCTTACCAGGGAAGGAGCGGCGGTGCTCGTCATCAGCCAGGACCTCGATGAACTCTTCGAAATCTGCGACGCCATCGCCGTCATGCACAAGGGCAGATTGTCGGCGCCGCTGCCGATAGCCGAGGCCACCTATGAGAAGGTCGGGCTGCTGATGGGCGGCGCTCATGCGGGCGACCCGCAGGCGCGGACGGAGGAGATGGCCTGATGCGGCTGGAACTCGTCAAGCGGCCGCAGCAATCGCCGCTCTTCTCCGCGCTGTCGCCCTTCCTGGCGCTGGGCCTTACGCTGATCGCGGGCGCGATCATGTTCCTGGCGCTTGGCAAGAACCCGTTCTCGGCGCTCTACTTCTTCTTCATCGATCCGCTGCTTGAAGTGTGGTCTCTGCACGAGCTGGCGGTGAAGGCCGCGCCGCTGATCCTCATCGGCGTCGGGCTCTCCATCTGCTATCTGTCCAACAACTGGAATATCGGGGCCGAGGGCCAGTTCATCGTCGGAGCGATCGCGGGCTCGATCCTGCCGATCCTGTTCCCCGCCTTCCAGTCATGGATCGTGCTGCCGCTCATGCTGCTCATGGGCATCGCCGGCGGGGCGGCCTATGGCGCCGTTCCGGCCGTCTTGAAAGCGCGTTTCGGCACGAACGAGATATTGACCAGCCTGATGCTGGTCTATGTGGCGCAGCTCTTCCTCGACTGGCTGGTGCGCGGACCGTGGCGCAATCCCGAAGGCTTCAACTTTCCGGAAACACGCAACTTCCATGCCTACGCGATCCTGCCCGAGATGTTGCCCGCCTCCGGCCGGGCCCACTGGGGCTTCGCCTTCGCCATCATCGCGGCCATCCTGCTGTGGTTCATGCTGGCGCGGACGCTGAAAGGCTTCGAGGTCAAGGTCATCGGGCAAAGCCCGCGGGCAGGGCGCTTTGCCGGCTTCTCGCGGACACGCATGATCATCTTCGCCTTCCTGATCTCGGGTGGGCTGGCCGGCCTTGCCGGCATCAGCGAGGTCTCCGGCGCGATCGGGCAATTGCGGCCGTCCATATCGCCCGGCTACGGGTTCACGGCCATCATCGTCGCGTTCCTGGGGCGTCTCAACCCGCTGGGCATCGTCGCGGCGGGCCTGGTTCTGGCGCTTTCCTATCTCGGGGGCGAGGCCGCGCAGATATCCATCGGCGTTACCGATAAGGTGGCGCGCGCCTTCCAGGGCATGCTGCTGTTCTTCGTCCTGGCCTGCGACACGCTCATCCATTACCGCATCCGCCTTGTGAAGCCGGCGCCGGCCCCCGCCGCCGCGCCGGCCGGCGAAAGGGTCGAGAAACATGCTTGAGTCCATACTGATCACCGTAGCCACCGCCGCCACGCCACTGCTGATAGCGGCGATCGGCGAACTGGTGGTGGAGCGGTCGGGCGTCCTCAATCTGGGCGTGGAGGGCATGATGATCATGGGAGCGATCACGGGGTTCGCCGTCGCGCTCACGACCGGCTCTCCCTGGCTCGGCGTCTTCGCCGCGATCATCGTCGGCGCGCTGGTCTCGCTGCTTTTCGGGTTCCTGACGCTGACGCTGGTGACCAACCAGGTCGCGACCGGACTGGCCCTCACGCTGTTCGGCCTCGGCCTTTCCGGCATGATCGGCGAGAGTTTCGTCGGACGGCCCGGCGTCAAGCTCGGCACCCTCGACATTCCCGTGCTGGGCGATCTCCCGCTGGTGGGACGGCTGCTCTTCGGTCAGGATCCGCTGTTCTACATTTCGATCATGCTGACAGCGGCCGTGGCTTATTTCCTGTTCTCCACGCGCGCCGGCCTGATGCTGCGGGCGGTCGGCGACAATCATGTCTCCGCCCATGCCCAAGGCATCAAGGTGGTGCGTATCCGGTATCTGGCCGTCATGTTCGGCGGCGCGTGCGCAGGGCTGGCGGGTGCCTATCTGTCGCTCGTCTATACGCCGCAATGGGTGGAGAACATGACCGCCGGGCGCGGCTGGATCGCGCTGGCGCTGGTGGTGTTCGCATCCTGGCGCCCCTGGCGGGTCGTTGCCGGGGCCTATCTGTTCGGCGGCGTCACGATCGGGCAGCTCCATGCCCAGGCCCAGGCGCTGGCGATCCCTTCGCAGCTACTTTCTTCGCTTCCCTATCTGGCAACGATCGCGGTTCTCGTCATAATCTCGCGAAACCGCCGGCTGACAATGATGAATACCCCGGCATCGCTGGGACGCCCATTTGTGCCGGACAGATAACAGACGGGATGGCGTCCCCAGGCAACAACAGAGGAACCCGGAATGAAACACACACTCAAGGCAATTGCCGCAGCCGCCGTGATGGCGTTTGCCGCCAACGGCCAGGCGCTGGCGCAGGACAAGACCAAGGCCTGCTTCATCTATGTCGGGCCGATCGGCGATTTCGGCTGGTCTTATCAGCATCACCAGGGCCTGCTGGACGTCGAGGAGGCGATGGGCGACGCGGTCGAGACAGCCTATCTGGAGAGCGTGCCGGAAGGCGCGGATGCCGAACGGGCCATCGAGCGCTTCGCGCGGTCGGGCTGCGACATCATCTTCACCACCTCCTTCGGCTATATGGACCCGACCAACAAGGTCGCGGGCAGGTTCCCGGACGTGAAGTTCGAACACGCCACCGGCTATAAGCGCGAGCACCCCAACGTCTCGACCTATAATTCGCGCTTCTACGAGGGCCGCTACATCCAGGGCGTCATCGCGGCCAAGATGTCGGAAGCCGGCGTGGCGGGCTACATCGCCTCCTTCCCGATCCCCGAAGTCGTGATGGGCATCAATGCATTCGTGCTCGGCGCGCAGTCCATCAACCCCGAGTTCAAGGTGAAGGTGGTCTGGGCCAATACCTGGTTCGACCCGGGCAAGGAAGCCGACGCCGCCAAGGCGCTGATCGACCAGGGCGTCGACATCATCACCCAGCACACCGATTCCACGGCGCCGATGCAGGTGGCGGCGGAGCGCGGCATCAAGGCTTTCGGCCAAGCCTCGGACATGATCGAGTTCGGCCCCGAAACCCAGCTCACCTCGATCGTCGACGATTGGGGTCCGTACTATATCGAGCGGGTGAAGGCCGTCCATGAGGGCACCTGGGAGCAGGTGGACGTTTGGGCCGGCCTCAAGGAAGGCCATGTCGTCATGGCGCCCTACACGAACATGCCGGACGACGTGGCAGCCCTGGCCAAGGAGACGGAAGAGAAGATCCGTTCCGGCGAGTTCCACCCCTTCACCGGTCCGATCAAGAAGCAGGACGGTTCCGATTGGCTGGCCGAAGGCGAGGTTGCCGACGACGCCACGCTGCTCGGCATGAACTTCTATGTCGAGGGCGTGGACGATCAGTTGCCGAACTGACCGAAGGCGCATCCACGATTGAAGAAGGGCGGCCCTCGGGTCGCCCTTTTTGCTGTCCGCGGCGGCATGCCGACCTTTGTCCTGACAGACAGTTGTCAGTAGCCTTCTGGTACAAGGAGCCATTCAACGAGATGGAGACGGCAATGCTGACTTTCTACCATGCGCCCTGGTCGCGCTCATCGGCGGTTTTCTGGCTGATGGAGGAGTTGGGAGTGGACTATCGGATGGAGCTGGTTGATATCCGCGCCGAAGGCGGCGTTCCGGAGGACTACCGGGCGATCCAGCCCAATAAGAAGGTGCCGGCCATCGATCATGATGGGGTCGTGGTCACCGAGCGGGCGGCCATTGCCATTTATCTTGCCGACACCTTCCCCGAGGCAGGCCTTGCCCCGATGATCGGCGACCCGGCCCGCGGACCATATCTGACGGCGCTGGTGCATCACGACGCGGTATTCGATCCGGCGATCTGCGCCAAGGTTCACGGGCTCGAATATGTGAGCAATGACTATCCGTTCGGCCTTTATGACGACCTCATCGCCTATCTGGAACGCCGGCTTTCGGAACAGCCCTTTGCCGCCGGAGACCGTTTCACCGCGGCCGACATCCTGCTCGCCGCAGGCATCGGCTACACGATGAATATTCTGAAGGGCCTGCCGGACAGGAAAATATTCCGCGATTATCTGGAGCGGACGACCGACCGGCCCGCTTATCATCGCGTGCAGGAGAAAGACGCGGCGATGGCGGCCGAGATACCCGCTCTTCAGCGGATGATGGCCGAGGTCAAAGGCGCTTGACGGCACAGGGCGTCATGCCCGGGCTTCGGCCACCACATCCTCGATGAAGCGGGGCAGGGCGAAAGCGGCCAAATGGTGGGCGGGTGTGTAGTAGCGCGTTTCGATGCCCGCCATCCTTGCCTGCAGTCGATCCTTCTCCACCTTCAGGAGATCGTCCTCTTGGGCGGCCCAGCCCAGCGTCATATGGCCGCCGAAATAGGTGGGCACGCTGACGAGGAAGCAGGTGGCGACGGGAAACACCGAGGCGAGGCTGCCGAAGCCGGCAACGAATTCGCGGCGCTGCAGGAAGGGGACCCCGTTCTGGGTGACGGCGATACCACCGGGCTTCAGGATACGGCGCAGATCGCCGTAAAAGCTGCGCGTGAAGAGCGCCGCGCCCGGGCCGGTCGGGTCGGTCGAATCCACGAGGACGACATCGAACTTCCGCGACGTGCCGGCGGCAAACGCCGCGCCATCGGCGATCTCGACCGTAAAGCGCGAATCATCGAAGACGGGCGCATTGAATTCCGCAAAATGCCGGCGCGAGAACTCCACCACCGACCGGTCGATCTCGATCTGCGTCAGCGAAGCGACGCGGGAATGTTTGAGCGCTTCCTCGGCGAGACCGCAGTCGCCGCCGCCGATGATGAGCACGTCGCGCGGGTCCGGATGCGCGGCGAGCGGAACATGCGCCATCATCTCGTGATACATGAACTCGTCCGCGCTGGTCACCTGGACCGCGCCGTCGAGCACCAGCACCTTGCCGAAGAGACGATTGCGGATCAGCACCAGGCGGTGATGGCCCGTCGCCTCGTCGTGCAGCACCTCGTCGGCGGTGAAGCTCAGCCGCACGCCTTCATGCAGCGTTTCCGAAACGGTCGGCTTTTCGCCACTCACGCTTCCTTGCCCCTGAGCAGTTCCTTGACGTCGATCCGTCCCGGCCTGAACGCCTCCTGGAGCACGTCGATACAGCGCTCGGGCCGGGCGTCCCCGCACATGAATATGTCGAGCGCGGCATAGGCGCGTTCCGGCCAGGAATGGATCGAGATGTGGCTTTCCGCCAGCACGGCAACGCCGCTCACGCCGCCATTGGGCTCGAACGGGTGCAAATGGATATGCAGCAGCGTCGCGCCGGCCTTTTCCACGCAGTCGATCAACGTCTTCTCGATATAGGGCAGATCGTCGAGACGTTCCGCGTCGAACAGATCGACGATCAGATGCGAGCCGGCGCACAAGACGCCGTCCTTCTCGATGAAGTGATCCTTGTCGGCGCAGGCCTCGGCGGCGTGCGTCTTGTCGCGTTCTTCCGTTTGGGCGGGGTTCAGTTCAACTGAATCCATCCCCAATTGGAAAAGGGCGTCGTGCACCATGGCGTCCCCTCCAACCAGCAGATGTCACCTGAAACATTCAGGAGCGAACCGAATATAGGCATGAGGGCCGACGACGCAACCCGCCCTTTATTTCGCATGTCCCCAGATTTTCGTGAACCCAACGCCCAATCGGCGCGACACAGCTTTGCAAGGCCGCCGGAAAGGCGGGAAACAACAAAGAGGATCTGCAAAATGACGTACAACCGACTGATACTCGCAACGCTCGCCGCCGCCGTCTCGCTGGCTGCATTCGCCCCCACATCCGCAGGTGCCGTGACCATGCGCAAGTGTCCCGACGGCACGATGGTCGCCGATTCCGAGCGCTGCCCGAAAGGCAAGATCCTGCACGGGTCGAAGGCCGGGCAGATGCAGCTTGGCGCTGCAAGCCTGGCTGCGCCGGGCGGCCAGGGCGCCAGCGCCGGCCAGGCGCCGAAACCGGGCGACAGCACCAAGAAGTGGCGCGACTATATCAACGGCAACAAGAAGCCGCCGGTCCGCCCGAAGTCCTGATCGAAAAGCCTTGTGCCGGCGGCTGGTCCGTCGGCACGAGACCCGTCCGCCCCAGGTGCCGCAGGGTCTACTTGACCAGCAGAATGAAAGCGGCCAGTGACGAGAGCACCGAAAGGCCGGTGAGGACAAGAAAGGTGCGGGCCCGGTCGAAGAACATCGCGTATCCGGCCAGCCATGCCGCGGTCGCGGCGCCGAGGGCGAACAGGAAGGCGTCACGCACGTTGAATGCAATCCCGGCGGCCATCAGGCCGCCGATGATCATCGCGCCGAAGGTTACGATGATGGCCGCAGCATAAGCGTCGTATTTCTCGTTCATTGCTGGTCCTTTCGCGCAGGCAGCCTCATGGCACCGCAGGCAACTATAACGCGGCCGGCGGCATCAGGATGCACGCCGGTCGAGGAAGTCCGTCGTTCAAGCATGGCGGCCGCTTCCCTCATCCGTGCCCCGTCCCCTCATTCACCGATTCTCTATGACAGACATAACCAAGATTCGCGTCAAGGTCAGCCCTGCTGCCTGGCGCGCCCTTGTGGACGGAAGATGAAGGTTGTGGAATGGCCAAGCCTGGCATCGGCCTTTGCGACAGCCGCAAGAGGTCACGCCGGCCTTGCGGAGCCCGCTTCCACCGCCGCACGCATCAACGCTCTTCGACGATGATCGGACGGTAGATCACCACGGGCTCGTTCCACCGGTCCATCGCGGCCATCTGCGCCCGCCGGTCTGCCCTGCGGTCAAGCTCGATGCGTTGCAGGCAGCCGGCAAAAGCGTCCGTTCCCGGCTTGAAGCCGAAGCCGAGGCATTCCTGTTCGTCCATCGCCCGCCGTTGTTCCGGCGTCACGGTCGCGCAACCGGCAACGAACACGACAAGCCCGAGAGCGAGCAGCGATCGCAAATGCATGGACAGGCCTCCAACGATGAAAGGGCAAACCAGTAACAGGATAAGGCGGCGCATTTTAGGCCGTGCGGCCGCGCCGCGGAAACGGAGGAAGCCGCCTGGCAAAGGGGGACGACTGGACAATCGAGGTGTTGGTCATCGCATAGGGAATGATCAGGTCGATCACCCTTTCCATGTCGGCGACCGAGGCCAGGCTGGCGCGCGCCAGAAAACAATCCTCGCCGGTCACCCGGTCGCACTCCGTGATCTCCGGAATGTCCCGGAGGATCGCGGCCACCCGCTCCAGCTCTCCGGGAACGGGTCGTATGCGGAAATAGACCGAGATGGGAAGCCCCATCGCGGCTGGGGAGACGGCCGCGCTATAGCCGGTGATGACGTCGGCTTCCTCCAGCCGTTTGACCCGCTCAGCGACGGTCGGGGCAGAAAGGCCGACGGCTCGGGCCAGTTCCGCCGTTGTGACCCGCGCATTGGCAACCAGCATCTCCAGTATGGCAGCGTCGACGTCGTCGAGGGCACCATTTTCATAGTTAAGGCGTTTCACCTCAATAACCTTCGAAACACTAGAAAAAATCCGTTAATCGGAGCGACACTACCATATATCCCCCGCCGACGACCCTTCATATTGCAAAAATATTGAAGGGAGCGAGGCATGCCGACAGACATCGTCAGGGCCACCGGCTTCAGCCGCGCAGCCGAAACGGTACCGGCCCAAGCGTGGTTCGGCGTCAGCGCGGTTTTTCACTATCTCGGGCCTTCATTTGCGGTTCTGCTGTTTCCGGCGATCGGCGTGCTTGGGGTGGCGTGGTTTCGCGTTGCATCCGCGGCGCTCGTCTTCGCGCCGCTCACCAGGCCCTGGCGCACCATCCGGAAAGCGAACGGGCGAGGGCGGCTGCTCCTGATCGGGCTGGGGGCGTGTCTGGCCGTGATGAACACGTCCTTCTATCTTGCGCTCGACAGGCTGCCGATGAGCCTCGTCGCAGCGATGGAGTTCGTCGGCACGATTGGCGTCGCCGCTTATGGTTTACGGACGGCCAGAAACGCTTGCGCCCTGGCCCTGGCCATCGCCGGCGTCTTTGTTCTTATCGACGTAAAGTGGGCGACCGACCCGCACGGCCTCTTCTGGGCGGCGCTGAACGCCGCGCTCTTCGTCTGCTATATCGTCCTCGGCCACAGAGCAGCCGAGGACGGGGCCAGCGGGGGCGTGGAACGGCTAGGCGCGGCCATGGCGATTGCATTCGCGATCCTGATGCCCATCGGCTTCATTGAGGCGGCGCGTGCCTTCAGATCCTTCACTTTGGTGGCCGCGGGGATCGGCGTCGGCATTTGCTCGTCGGTCGTTCCCTATGTGTGTGACCAGCTCGCCATGTCGCGCCTGCCGCGCGCCTCGTTCGCGCTGCTGCTTGCACTGCTTCCAGCCACTGCCACGGTAATCGCCGCGATCGTCCTGGCGCAAGTACCGACGTTGCGGGACCTGCTGGGCATTGCGCTGGTGATGGCAGGGATCGTGGTGCACAGGCCGGCTCGGCTGTAGCTGCGCTTTGGCACAATCGTGCCAGCCTGGCAGCGTTTTCGACTATTCGATGGTATAGCTTCCGGTGTCGCAGAGGTCGGTTGTGTCCTCGAGAACATCATTGTCATCGAACTTCATCAGGAGGTCGTATTCGCATTGCTCGCGGCCGTCTGCGATCGTAACGCGAGCGCTTTCGCCGCTGCCGAGAACGTCGACGCCGAGGATGTCTTCTTCCCAACTGTCAACGTTCGAGGGCGAGGCATAGAATTCAATCAGGTTTGCGCCGGTTTCGTTCGTAAGCATGAACACGAGGTCTTCGGCAGACGCGGGAGCGGCAAGAACGGAGAAGGTGGCTGCGGCGAGCGCCATCCTGCAAGGCAGTTTCATGAGCGTTGTCCTGGAGAAGCGAGAAGAAGTTGCGCGACTGTCATAGCACGCGGATCGAAGGCGGCAATAGGCGCCTTCGCAGCCACCCCGGAAGCCGAGCAGGGGCGGGGCAGAGATGACATCCCAATGCGCCGCCGTCAACGCTGCCGACGCTTGAGCGCCCGTGGCCGGACCGTCCGGATCAAAATGGGCATCCGCCAGGCAGCGGCCTCTTGAACAACCAAAAGACCGAACTAAATCGTTGCTTGCCGGATGCCCATTTCGGGGCCGGCATGTCGGGCGGATGCCGGAGCATTCGCCCGACGGAAGGACTTGTACCCATGTTGCTCAAAGGAGGATGTGGCTATGAGAACCACCATCGATTTCACTCCCCTATTCCGGTCGAGCATCGGCTTCGACCGAATGCTGAACGCGCTCGAAGCCGCGAGCCGCGTCGAGACCATCGACAACTGGCCTCCCTACGACATCGCTAAGCTTGGCGAGGACGACTACCGCATCACCATGGCGGTGGCCGGCTTCAGCCAGGACGAGCTGACCATCACCCAAGAGCAGAACATGCTCATCGTGTCCGGTCAGAAGGCTGGCGAGGACAACGGTCAGTATCTGCATCGCGGCATCGCCGGACGGGCCTTCCAGCGTCGGTTTGAACTGGCCGACCATGTGAAGGTCGTGGGCGCGAGCCTCGTCAACGGTCTGCTGACGATCGATCTCAGGCGAGAGGTTCCTGAAGAGATGAAGCCGCGCCGCATCGAGATCGAGGCCGGCGAGGCGTTGCCCAAGGTCGAGTCGAGGCAGAGCGAGACCGCGAAGCAGGCCGCCTAAGGCGTTTCCCTCATTGTGCTTCGCACAAGGTGCCGGACGGTGCGTCCGGCGCCGATGGAAAGCTTTGTCGATCCAACGAACGGAAAGGAGTGAAACAATGAATGTCCGTGATTTGATTCCGTGGAGCCGAAACAACGGCAACCAGCTTCCGAGCGTCTTCCGCGATGGCGAGCGTGATCCGTTCCTGTCTCTGCATCGCGAGGTCAACCGGCTGTTCGACGACGTCTTTCGCGACTTCGGTTCCAGCCTGCCGTCCTTCGGCGGCGTCTCCGCTTTCGGCGGCGGCTGGCCGAGCGTCGAAATCTCCGACGGCGAGAAGGAGATCAAGGTGACGGCCGAGGTGCCCGGGCTCGAGGAGAAGGATGTAGAGGTCCTGCTCAACGACGGTGTGCTGACGTTGAAGGGCGAGAAGCGCTCCGAAACGGAGGACGGGAACCGCCAGTTCTCCGAGCGCTTCTATGGCCGCTTCGAGCGGCGCATCCCCCTCGGCTATGAGGTTGAGGAAGACAAGGTCGATGCGCACTTCAAGAACGGCGTTCTCACCGTGACTTTGCCCAAGAGCGAGAAAGCGCAGTCGAAGGTCAAGCGCATCGCCATCAAGAGCTGACGCATGGCAGGCGCCGGCGGCGGGCCGTTCGGCCGCCGCCGGCGGCATCCTTCGCCAGACAGGGAGGGATGAACGATGGAGATTGTACGGCAGGTAGAGGAAACGACGAAAACGCGGGTTCGGCCGAACTGGCCCTCGAACGACAATCGGCGCAGCCCTCTTTCGATGGGAAGTTCGATCTTCCCGGACGACGCTGTCGCGCGCATCTACAAGCCATCCCGCTCGGTGACGACCTCCGGCAAGGCCCGCACGAAGGGCTGGCGTCTCACCTTCGAGCGGCGCACCGCGCCCTTCATCGAGCCCCTTATGGGCTATACGGGCAGCGGCGACACGCTGGTCCAGGTCGAGCTCGGCTTTCCGACACTGGAATCGGCCATCGGCTACGCCGAGCGGCAGGGCCTGACCTATGTCGTTCAGGCACCGGCCGGGCAGACGGGCAATGGCCGCAGCCGGCGGGCCGGTGAGAGGCCCGCATCCGGCAGAAGGGCAGCGCAAATCTTCTCCGACGCCACGCTCGGCCGGCTCGGGCTTGCCGCCCTTCAGGAAAGCTACGGGCGCGCACTCGACGGCGCGGCGAACCGCAACGACCCGTCCGGTCCGGAACGCTGGGCAACACCCATGGGCGTGGTCCGTGATCCGTCGCTGACGCTGGAGGCCAAGCGCTCGATCCTGATGAACTGGGCGTGGACGGAGTACCTGATCGACCAGGCCACCAACGAGGGCATGCCTGAAAACAACCGGCCGTCGCGCCTCGACGAGGTGGAACAGGCGCTGCTCGCGCTCGAACGAGAGGTCGCGGCCGACCGGAACGGTTCGGGCGCAGCAAAGGCGGCGTGAGGTGCAGCGATGGATCCGCATGTCATCTTCGATTGCGCAAGGGTTCTGCCGAACCCGTTCGCGCTGACGCTTGCCGCCGCCGCGCGCAGCCGCGCTCTCAGCCAGGGCGCCGAGCCGAGGCTCGATATCGACGACGGCGGCGTGAGCGATCTTGCGCTGCGTGAGATCGCAGCGGGCGCGTTCACACAGGACGAACTTGCACCGTTTCTTCCCGGAGCGGGCGGATGGCGTTCCATTCCTCCTCCCGATCCGGATTCCAGGCTTCGCGACGGCGGTTCTGGAAGCGCCGCCGCCGCACCCGCCTCCCGTCCGCGGGAGACGGCTCACTGATGACGCAACCGACCCGACAAGGAGGAATGAACGATGTTGAAGTCTCTGTCTTCCGATAACCGGACGGCTTTCGATATCGCCAATATCGTCGCCGGTCTCGGTCTTCTGCTGTCGCCCTGGTATCTGGGCTATACGGCCGAAACCCATGCCGCATGGAATGCCTGGATCGTCGGCGCTGCCGTGACTCTGATCGCGCTTGCCGCGCTTTTGGCGTTCCATCAGCTTGAAGAATGGGCCAATGTCGTGCTCGGCCTTTGGGCCGTTATCGCGCCCTGGGTCATCGGCTTCTCGGCCATCGCGAGCGCGATGTGGGTCCATGTGATTGCCGGCCTCGTCGTCGCCGTTCTGGCGGCGATCAGCCTGTGGCTCGACAGCGGCCGGTCGTTTTCGACGGCGTGACGCTATAGCCGGCCCGGCCCCGTGCCGGGCCAGCTTCGCAGCGCCCAGGCCTTTTGCGCCTGAGCTTCGGAGCCAGCGCAGTTCGCCGACCTTCGTCCCAACCGTGGCAACCAATGCCGAACGCGCCTCATCGGCGGATCGGGTCGGGGAGGGGACATGATGGAGATGGACAGGAAAACGCAGTTCAACATCTGGTATTGGATAGCCGCCTTCTTCATCCTGATGGCGTTCCAGTATCTTTTCACGACCGCCACCCAGGTGGCGCAGATTCCATACAGCCAGTTCGAGGCCTATCTCGACGAGGGCAGGATAGCGGAAGTCGCGGTGTCGGACCGCTTCATCCAGGGAACGTTCACGCAGCCCGTCGACGGGCGGCCGATGTTCGTCACCACCCGCGTCGAGCCCGAGCTGGCCCAGCGGCTTCGAGAACGCGGCGTGGTGGTCACCGGCCAGATCGAAAGCACCTTCCTGCGCGATCTGCTGTCCTGGGTCGTGCCGGTGGTGCTGTTTGTCGGCATCTGGATGTTCATTCTCAATCGCATGGGCGGCGGCTTCGGCGGCGGACTGATGCAGATCGGCAAGTCCAAGGCCAGGATCTACGTCCAATCGGACACCGGCGTCACCTTCGCGGATGTGGCCGGCGTCGACGAAGCCAAGGACGAGCTCAAGGAGATCGTCGATTTCCTGAAGGACCCGCGGGGCTATGGCCGCCTGGGAGGACGCATGCCGAAGGGCGTTCTGCTCGTCGGCCCGCCCGGCACCGGCAAGACCCTGCTCGCCAAGGCCGTGGCCGGCGAGGCCGGCGTGCCCTTCTTCTCCATTTCCGGTTCGGAGTTCGTCGAAATGTTCGTCGGCGTCGGCGCTGCGCGCGTGCGCGACCTGTTCGAGCAGGCCCGCGCCAAGGCCCCGGCCATCATCTTCATCGACGAGCTCGACGCGCTCGGCCGCGCCCGTGGCATCGGCCCGATGGCCGGCGGGCACGACGAGAAGGAGCAGACGCTCAACCAGTTGCTCGTCGAACTCGACGGCTTCGATTCCTCGACGGGGCTGGTTCTGCTGGCCGCGACAAACCGTCCCGAAATCCTCGACCCGGCGCTGCTGCGCGCCGGCCGCTTCGACCGTCAGGTGCTGGTCGACCGGCCGGACAAGCGGGGCCGCATCCAGATCCTTGAAGTGCATCTGAAAAAGGCCAGGCTCGCGCCGGACGTCGAACCGGAGAAGATCGCGGCGCTGACCCCCGGCTTCACCGGAGCGGACCTTGCCAACCTCGTCAACGAAGCCACATTGCTCGCCACCCGCCGCAGGGCGGAAGCCGTGACGATGGAGGATTTCAACAACGCGGTCGAGCGCATCGTCGCCGGCCTCGAAAAGCGCAACCGGCTGCTCAATCCGAAGGAGCGGGAGGTCGTCGCCTATCACGAGATGGGCCACGCGCTGGTGGCGATGGCGCTGCCGGGCGCCGACCCCGTCCACAAGGTCTCGATCATCCCGCGCGGCATCGGCGCGCTCGGCTACACCATCCAGCGGCCGACCGAGGACCGTTTCCTGATGACGCTCGAGGAACTGCAGAACAAGATGGCGGTGCTTCTGGGCGGCCGCGCGGCGGAGAAGATCGTCTTCGGCCACCTTTCCACCGGTGCCGCCGACGATCTCGTCAAGGTGACCGACATCGCCCGCGCCATCGTCACCCGCTACGGCATGTCCGAGAAGGTCGGCCATATCGCGCTGGAGAAGGACCGGCGCTCGTTCCTGGCCACCGACCAGCCCTACTACGGCCCGCAGGAGCGCTGCTATTCCGACGAGACGGCCGCCGCGGTGGATGAAGAGGTGCGCCGTATCGTCGACGAGACCTTCGGCCGAACCGTCGCTCTGCTGACGGAACGCCGCGACGCGCTGGAGCGAACCGCCCGCCGTCTGCTGGAAAAGGAGACCCTCGATGAGAGGGAAATACGGGAGTTGGTCGACGAGACGAGGCGCTCTGTTGGTGAGGACGAAAACGAGCCGGCCGCAGTCTAGCCCCGCCAACCGGCTCGACGCGGCCCTTCAGAGGCTGAGCATGAGCCAACCCAGCATCATATTGTGGCCGTTCGTAGCTGGCGGCCGAAGACGACGAAGCGGTGAACCACGTCTACGCCGTAGCCCCCTTTTAAAACTGAGGCACGAGCGAACGGCGACAATGGGAGTGAATTGCGGAAGTTACCTCACGCTGGCAATGGGTCGTGATTTCCGTACACTTGCTCATATCATGGCTACTGGCGTTTCACTACGGATTGCTGGGTTTGTTGCGGCTCTTCCACTAAAGGACGGTCTCCGTGTACTGGAGATCGGATGCGGTCCCGGCGTGGCTGCTCGTGAGGTAGCTCGGCGCATTGGGAACGGGTTCATTCTGGCAATCGACCGTTCGGAAAAGGCGATCAGGCTGGCGCGAGCAGGATCGGCGAGCGAGATAGCGTCGGGTCATCTCAATTTCAGGCATGCCGCAATCGAAGATTTTGAGTTGAGCGCAAGCGATGATCTCTTTGACATGGCATTTGCTATGCGGGTCGGGGTGCTCGATGGGCGGCATCCAGAAGCCGGCCGACAGGCGCTGATGCGCATCAAGTCTGCCTTGAAGCCAAACGGCCGGCTCTTCATCGATGGCGGCAAATCTGTGAGGGAAATCAACTTGCGTAGCGGATGAGGGAGACGTGCGTCCTCACGGAAAGGGCTGCTTAGGGGCCGATAGCAGCCGTCGCTGATCCTCGATATATATCGGGCTGTAGCGTCGCACCGGCCGTTCGCTATGCCGATTGGCAGGCGGAGACCGGCGGCAATATCGCGCCATAAAGGGCAATCGGGCGGTGCTTGGCGGAGGGAGTGGGATTCGAACCCACGGTGGGCTTGCACCCACGCCGGTTTTCAAGACCGGTGCCTTAAACCGCTCGGCCATCCCTCCAGCATTGATTTCGTTAGCGTTTCTGGTTTACGGCGGTGCGGAATTTCGCCATTGCTACCATTTTGCTACCGAACGCAATTTACGGCCTCGGCTTTACCGCGCTCCTGATCGCAGCGTCAACCTGTTCCGCGGCATCTGCCTGCATTCCCGGCATGACATGGGAATATAGATCGAGCGTGATCCCGATAGTAGAGTGGCCGAGACGCTCGCTAGCCACCTTCGGGTGAACGCCAGCCGCCAGCATCTGCGAGGCATGGGTATGGCGCAAATCGTGGAAGCGGATGCGGGGCAGGGAAGTCTTTCCGATGATCCGCACCCATTCGTGCGTGAGCGAGCGGGGTTGGATTGGTCTCCCGTCGTACTGCGCGACCACAAAGCCATCATCATCGAGGCGGATGCCAAGTCGAAGCTGTTCCTCCGCCTGCCGGGCGCGATGCGCCTTCAACTCGGAGATGACGGTCGAGGACAGTGATACTGTGCGGGCGCGGCCCGACTTTGGTTCCTTATATCGGACGCCATCCTTCGTCTGCTCGGCGCTCTCGACCACTGACAACTGGCGCCGATTGTCGCCAAGCTCGACGTGCCTCCAGCGCAGGGCGAGAATCTCACCACGGCGCAAACCGCACATGACGGCAAGCAGGGTAGGGATGTACATGCGCGTTTGGCGGATAGCTTCCAGAAGCTCGGCGGTCTGTGCAGTATCATAGGCCAGCATCTTCTTGCGCTCGACCTTAGGCGGCGTTGTCGCGGTCGCAGGGTTCTTTACCAGCCTTTCCCACGTCACAGCCTGATCCAGAGCCTTGATGAGCACCCGGCGCATGTGGTGGACCGTTCTGGGCGAAAGGCCTCCCTTGCCGTCCCTACGGCCCTCTGTGAGCGCTTTCGATAACGCCCCGTCGATCCGATCGGTTTTCAGCTTCGCCAGCGTCACGTCGCCCAGGAGCGGCGCAACTCCCTTCTGCAGTATTTCCGCATAACGCTCATGGGTTTTCAGGGACACGGACGGCTTCATGAATTTCAGCCACTCGTCGAGGAATTCCGTCACCGACTGCCTGGTTGGTTCAATATAGTTGCCGGACTTCAGGGCCGTGATGAGCCGGGAACATTCTTCCTGCGCCTGGCGCTTGGTACCGGCGAAGCTGTGCCACTTGCGGCGGCGCTTCCCTGCATCATCGTACAGATCGAGGATGATTGCCCACTTGCCAGGGCTGCGCTCGCGGATATGGCCTTTCATCTACCGCCAAACCTTTCGATATGACGCCGAGCTTTCTCCAGGTCGGCCTTCTTGTCGTTAACCCTCTTGAGAGCTTCCGTAAGGCTATCTCCGCTCCTAAGAGCGTCGAATATCTCTGCGACTGTTTCACTCGAAGCGGCTAGCTCCAGTACCATCGGAAGAAGCTCATCCATCCACGATTCAAAGATGTCGAGCACTTCCTCCGGCGGCTCGCCCGTATTCTCATCAAGCTTCTTCATCGAGCGGTTGAAAGAGCGAAGTATCGATGTCGCCAATTCGGATGACCGGTTGGCTGCGGTCTCGGCTTCCAAGCTGATTTGACACAAACGCCGCACCGCTTCCGCGCGGGTGCCAATCTTATTCCGGAAGCGCCAGTCGTCGATCGCATCAATCTCCGCCGGCGATATCAGCATGTGAAGCCGTTCTGTCTTCTTCTGTTCGTTCTTGTCGGCCACTGGCGCCAGAATCCTTCTGGTGAATTAGCATGCACCATATGCGCATATCGCCTTGCCAACAATCCCAGATCGTGCCATGTAGTTAATGCGCAGTATGCGCATATAGAACGGAAGGCGATCATGACCCTTGACGAAGCATTGAGCCGGGCGACTGTCCCGGTGCCTGAAGCCGGGGCGGTGTTTTACGGGCTGGGGCGCAACGCCTCCTATGAGGCCGCTAGGCGCGGCGACATTCCGACGGTCGAGATCGGTGGAAAGAAGATGGCGATCGTCTCCGCCATCGCGCAGCGCCTAGGTCTGGAGACGAAGTTCGGTAGGGCAGCATGAGCGCCACCCTCCAAACGAAACGGCCCGGCCAGGAGTGCCATCCTGCCGGGCCACGGTCCACCGCAACTCCCCCGAAAGGAACGCCAATGAACGCGCACACAGATACCACGCTGCATCACGATGAGACAAGGATCACGTTCAACATCGAAAAGTCCACGCTCGCCAAGCTCAGCATGAGCGAACTTTTTGCTCTGCATAGTGCCATCCAATGTACCTCCGGCGTCGTGTCCGGTCTCATGTGTCAGCCATGGTTCGACAAGGATGACAAGAACACCCTCAACGGCGCCGGCGAACAATTGGAAAGCCTGCTGAATCTGCTGAGTAACCTCCAACAGACCATCTTTGAAACTGCCAAGGACGCTCAACCGCAAGATCCGCGTGAAGCAGAGAAGCGCGCATGGACCATGCTGCAGTACGAAGCAGACCTGTGTGACGTTCTCCCCGATTTCGCGGCGAGAGCGGCAACGCTCTCGGCAACGCAGGCCAGCGTGGAGTTCCAAGCACTGCGCCAACGGAGGGCGGCGGCATGAGCAATCTCACACCTCCCAATCACGTCGATGATCTGCACCAGATCCGCGACGAACTACAGGTTGTTTGGTGCGCACTCACCAATCCTCATCACGGCGAAGAATGCGTGCTCCCGATCGCGGAGCACGTCAGCAGCCTGCATCATCGCCTTGTCCATATTTGCAGCGCGATCCAGCGGGAGCCGCGGCGCACGGTGGGAGGCAAGCCCAATGGCTGATTCCAAAATCACACGCCTGCCGACCGCTGCCAACAGCTACTACACCGTCCGAAAGTCTGGTCGGCATTGGGCGGTGGAGCTTGTGACCCCGGCTCCGGTACACGCCTTGCGCACCAAGCTTCGATTATTCTCTGATCGCGAAGCCGCCGAGGCCGATGCCCGCACGACGGCTGCACAGATGATGCGGCCGTTCAAGATCGGCGGGAGGCGCATATGAAGCTCCTTCGCCTCACCGCAGCTCTGTTGCTGCTCAAGTCTGGCAACGCGCTCCTGTCTATCGGAAGCGCCGTCCTTGCCGAGGCCAAAGCGGAAAGCCGCCTTCACCCTGTCGAGCGCCTATTGCTCGGGTCGATCTGCGGCACCGCCGTATGCGGTCTTTGGATCGCGGCCACGTGGAGGGCTTGGCAATGACAATGCAAGCCTGTGCCTATGGCCGCGTAGGCCAAGACCCTCGGTCGATCGAGACCCGCTCTGGAAAAGCGATGGTTGTCGGCTCCATTGCCGTCAGCATCGACGAAAATGACGCTCCGCCCTTGTGGATCGGCATCGTCGCCTTCGGACGAGTGGCTGAGGATTTTCTCCGCCACAGCAAGGGCGATCTAATCAGCGTGTCCGGCCGCGTCCAGCGGAACTCGTGGACCACGCCGGCCGGTGAGAAAAGGGAGCAACTGCAGATCGTTGCCGACGCCCTGGTTTCCAGTCGTACAGTTCGTCCAGCCGGCGGCCGTAAGCGCGATGCGGATGATCGAACATCTTCCCACCAGTCGCAGCCCCGCTCCGAGCGGGAACTCGATGACGAAATTCCGTTCTGAGGTCGCACTGTATGAGCCACTATCGCAAGATCGACGTGCGTATCTGGAACGACGGGAAATTCAATTCCCTCAGCTCCGATGGCAAACTGGCGTTCTTCATGTTGCTGACGCATCCCATGATGACCGCGCTGGGAGCAATGCGGGGTACGCCCGAAGGGCTCGCCTCCGAAATCGGAATGGACCCGGAACCGTTCAAGGAAGGGTTCCGGGAACTGTTGTCGAAAGGGATGGCGGAACACGACCCGAACGGTAGGCTGATCGCCCTTCCAAACTTCCTCAAATACAACCCCCCGGCCAATCCGAACGCCGTCAGGTCGTGGGTGAAATCACTCGAATTCTTGCCCGAGTGCGAACTGAGAAGCCTTGTAGTTCAACGCGCTAGGGCATCCACGAAAGGGTTCAAGGAACCGTTGCCTGAACCGTTCAGTGAACCAGAGAGCAGAGAACAGAGAACAGAGAGCAGAGAGCAGAGACTCCAACAGTCCAACCACAGGGAAGGAACCTCTCAAGGTAAGCGTCTACGAGAGTATGTGGATGCTGACGGCGTGGTCCACGAGGTCGACTCCAGCGCATGGGGAGGGCAGGAATGAGCGAGGACCTCATCTCCCGCTGCCAGGGCATGTGGAGGGCCATCCTGCCCGCTCTGGGCATTCCAGAGACCGCGCTGACCGGCAGCAAGTGCCCGTGCCCGATTTGTGGCGGCAAGGATCGCTTCCGGTTCGATGACCGAAAGCCCACTGGCTCCGGCTCGTGGATCTGCAATCAGTGCGGGGCCGGCTACGGCGTGCATCTGATCGAGAAGGTGAATGGTTGGACCCGAGGCCAAGCCTTCGATGCGATCAAGGGCGTGCTAGGGAAGGTGTACGTCAGTCCGGACGCAAGCCGTCCGAACGCGCCCGACCTCAAGAAGATGCTTGCCGCTGGGCTGGCCATCTGGAAGGCGGCGGTACCGCCAGCGGCGGGCAATACCTGCGGGCGATATCTCTCCGGCCGCGGGATCACGGAAGTCGCGGATGTAACTTGGCTGCGCCACGGCGACCGGGTTCTTTATCTCGACGAGGCCGGCGAATTCTACGGCCGCTTCTCCGCCATGCTTGCCGTTGTCAGGGGCGCGGACGGGAACGTCGCAGGTCTCCATCGAACATACCTCACGTCCGACGGCCGAAAAGCCGATGTCCCGTCACCGCGGAAGCTTCTCGGCACGATGCCGGAAGGCGCTGCGGTCCGGCTGGCGGATCATGGCGAAGTACTTGGCATAGCCGAGGGCGTTGAGACCGCCCTGTCGGCCACGGCACTGTTTGGCATTCCTTGCTGGTCGGCCTTGAACGCCAACGGCCTCAGGAAATGGTCGCCACCCGACGGCGCGACGGAGATCGTCATCTTCGGGGACAACGACACGAATTTCACCGGCCAGTCAGCGGCGTACGATCTGGCAAACCGGCTGGCGCTCAAGCGCATGGCCGTCCGGGTCGAGATACCGCCCACGCCTGGAGACGACTGGAATGACGTTCTCATGAAGCGAGGTACGGCATGATCGTTAAGCAAGTTGACGGCGGATTGTGGGGTGTTTTCGCCACGAGCGAGAGCGAGCAGCCTGCAGCGGGCCCCTTTGAAACCAATGTCGAGGCATGGCGTGCCGCCGATCGTCTCGACGGAGAGCCGGTCGGCTCGGGCGGGAAGCGAGCAGACTTCATCACCGGTAAGGCTCTTTCCAAGGGTCCAACGCCGGACAGGTCGAGCAAGAAGAAGCGCAAGAAACTGCGGAAGATGAAGCGCGTAGCGGCGAAGGCTCCGCGCTGGCTTCGCAGTGGTGCAGCGGCAACGTTCGATCCTCACGGCAGAAGGAAGCACCGGGACGCGAAGCTGGGAACGTTTGGGCCCGCCTCCGCAGTCCGTCACATCGATCCGGCGGAGTATGCTGGTGCGGCAGGAATATTATCGGGCACGGTTACGGGAGACTCCGATGAGCGATAGCGAAATCAGCGACGAGGAACTCAGGCAGCGCATGTTCAGCGCCTTATTCGGAGGTCGCGTCGGAACGCCTACCGTGGAAAAGCGGAAGCCCCACGCCAGGCGCATCGACAAGCCTGAAAAGCCGCACATCGAGGTCCATGCCGAGCGAATACCATCGGATGCTCCTGGAAATTCCGACTGGAGATACGTCTTCAACAATATCTCCGGCAAACGTCGCATCCAGGTGCAATCTACCAGCGATGTGGAACTCGCTCGCCAACTGATCCGCGAATACGAGGCAGACAGGACCGAGGTCAGGTGGCTCGGGGCGAAAGGAGGGCGCGATGGGCAATGATCCTTGGGATCCGAATAGCTTGATTAGAAGGCGCCTCAACACGTGGTTCAATCGAGACAAGGATGACGCGCCGCCGGTTGCGTTCTCATGTTGGACGCGCCACGGCACGATCCACCTAAAGCCCGGCTATCCTGCGGGTATTCTGCAGTGCGCCGTGACGATCGACGATCGCTACATCGCCATGTTTTCACATCCGCTGCTCGCGGTGGGTTCGATCTGTCAGGGGCAACTGGACAGGGAACTCGGCTTCGATGCGAAAGAGGCTGGCGTGCCCGACGATCTGGCCAAATGGAACGCTGCCGCATGACGGCCAACAAGGGCAAACTCGACGCGCTGCTTGACGGGCTCGGTATCAAGCTCGTGCCGGTCTACCGCCGGCGAGCTGCAGCCCAAAGCCACGCCCGCGGCACGATGCACGAAATCCGCAACCAGCACGGTGATGGCCACCTCATCTTCGTCCTGCGCTGCATCCGGCAGACCAAGAACAACCGCGACGAGCTCTGGAGCGAAACGATAGGCGCGATATCAGACATCCTCACCCAGCGACCGGATTGGGCCATGGATAGGGCAGGGGAGGTCCTCGACGCGTTCGATCGCATTCAACTCGGAGTGCTTCGCGGAGATGCCGTAGCGAGGCGCCCCTGGCCCGTCCGCGCCACGCTGCGCACCCTGATCTACAAGGAACTGGAGAGCATCCTCGATGAGCCGGAGCAACGTCTTGCAGTTTGAACTATCGATCGAGGCAGCAGCGATTGCCGACGCCAGCATCATTGTGAAGGCCAGGATCATCGAGGCAGCGGATACCGTCGCCAACATGGACGTCGGCCGCGTCAGGCCGGCTGCTGTGCGGTCCTTCTGGCCTCAGATCCAGGACGAGACCGTCGGCGGGCATTCGGTAGGGTACGGCGTGAACGGAAACCGGGTACGCTATCGGCCATCGAGCGCGGCAGTCTCGCGAGCCGAGGAGGTCAGCTATGGCTGGATGCTGGAACATGTGCACGACGATGAACGCCGCATCGTCCTAGGCCGGTGGGCCATGTGCCTGGCCGCGCCGCGGATCGCTGGATCGTTCCGCGCATTCTGCAAGAAAACGGGGCGTTCCCGTAGTACGGCGGATCGCCGGATAGACCAGCAAATCAGCGACATTGCTGCCGCCATCCTTAAAAATGCTCAATCGTTACAGGAGCCTAACTGGTCAAGGGTGGTGCCAATGATACCGAATTCCGGTATCGACAGAAATACGATTGCCACTCCCGCGCATTGGATGGCGGAAGGGGCGAAACCCCGTCACATTCCGGAAATGCTCGAGCCGTTGGACGATGCGCAGACGCAGCGCCGAGCCGGGTGACTAGCCCGCGACGCGAGCATGCTTGCGCCAGTCTTTGAAGTTCACTTCTCGGCCGCCCCGTCTTGCTTTCGTGCAGCCAATGCATGGTCAGTCAACTCGGTGAGTACGAACGCAAGAATCTTCTTAATCTCCCGAAGCTGGTCCTCCACAGGCATGTGGGGGCCAATTTTGGTCATGATCTCCTGAGCTCGCTGAATCCGCTCCAGTGCATTGCCCATAACTGCTTCCCCTTCTGTTGGTGCGAGTGAGGAAAACACACATGGCGCGCACCGACAAGCAGCGCGGCTACGCCCTACGGTGCACCCCACCACGCGAAATCCATAAACAGAACCGACAGGATCAGCACCGCAATCGATGAGGCGAGTGCGATACATCCAGCCTTGATCGAGTAGCTCAACCACTCTCTCTCGTCAGGATTTCGAACCCAAAGCACCGTACGCCAGCTCAGGAAGATCACCGAAGCGGGCACCATGAGCACGCTGATGCCGGTGGCGAGAATGACAATCAGTGTCACGACGAGAAAGAGAAAGGTTACCATTCTGGACCCCCTAGCGGTTGAATAATGATCCAGGATGCCTTCATGAATGGCAAGCACAGTGTTCAACGCAGATCGCAAGCAGCGCCACTCACCTGAAGCCCGGCCGCATCGCCACCTCTACCGTGGCAAGCGCTGGCGCGGACAGCACGGCATAAGGCTACAAGCGCTCGTTCGGGACCGATACACCTGCCAACGCTGCGGCTGCACGCTGGTAACGGGCAAGCCGAACCACCCCCGCGCCGCCACGGTCAACCACAAGATCCCGCACAAGGGAGACGAACGGCTATTCTTCGACCTGGCCAACACCGAGAGCGTCTGCAAGACCTGCCACGACGGTCGCATCCAGCGTGAGGAAGAGCGCGGCTATCTCGTCGGTAGTGACGAGACGGGCAGGCCGGTGGATCCGGCTCATCCGTGGAACATCACAGAGAGCTCTTGATCGAACCAGGAGAGGCGGTGGAAGCGCCAGGAACACCCGAGGCTGGTCAGGCGAGAGATGACTACCGTCCTCGCGGCCAACGCGGAAATTGCAGCCGGCGCCGCTTCAGTTCCATTCGCCTGCCCCTGTTTACAACACGCCGTCGCGCAGAAGGAGGCTTGTTATGGGAAATTCTGTCCTGCTTGTTGGCGGGGCCATTCTCGGCGGGTTTGGAGTCGCTGGAGGTCTTATGCTGCTTAACATCTTGACCTTCGGCATCCAGTGCTGGATGTAGCCCTTCGGTTTGCCGGGTCTTCTGAACGACCTGATCAACCAATTCATTGAGGTCCAGCTTAACCTGAGGATTGCATGCCTTGAGCATCATGACGAGCGAGACCACAAACAGCAGTGTTTTTGGGTAGCGCGAAACCAAATATGCGATCGCGCTCCCAACGCCCTCATGCAGCTCCGCTGCGCGCGTTGCTAGTTCCTCCTTGGTGATCTCGCCAGCTTCGGCAGCAGCCACCAAATGCTGTAGGTGGCTGAGAATGTCCCGCGTTATCGGTGGCCCGGAAACAAGTTCCAATCTGCCAGCGCGTTCGTTGAACGTTCCATCGACCAGATTGGCCATTTTGCCACAGTTTGGGCATGTCATTCGGCTGCCAGAGACGGTGATATTGGAGCTGTTCTCAATATGGATTCCGCCCCGCCCATCGAAGATGCAGCCGCAGTGATGGCAATGACCGGGAATGCTAGCCATCAGGTACCATCACCGCTTAGCCATAATCTCTTCAACGTCGGGATCATCGTTCTTGCCGCGGACGGCGAAGCCTTTGCGGCTCAGATTGATCACCAGCAGAAGATCAACGGCAGGGTCGAAAAGAGCAAGATCTTCGATGGAGGTCGCAAGAGATGCCGAACTGTCGTGACTAGACTCGAGCACCAGGAATGATGTTGTTTCTTCCCAGTAGCGACCCTGTGTTAGCGCTTGCGTAGCCTCGACCACGGACGTGTAGCGTTCGTCGTAGCTGCCGTATCCTGTCGTACGATCCGCGATCCTGAACGAAATTGCATACACAGACATGCCGCCCTCTCCCTTCACCCATAGGTAGCGTACCGGAGAGGGTGAGGTTGTCAAACAATACTGGCGGTGCGGCCTTTGTCCTATGGAAGGAGGGGGAGGGTCAAAGTCCACAGCCCTCTGCTCGGAGACCCGCGGCCCCCCTGCAAATTCACCGAGACCAATTTCAAACATAAAAGTTGCAGGCATCCCCGTAGGGGATGAGGTGTCATGAACCTAATCGAAGGAACCGGCGCCATCGTTCCGGAGCCGGACTGGTCGTCGCTGTTTTCCGACGTGCTGGAGATCGCAGCGGCGAAGGAACACTGGCGCATCATCACCACCGAGTTGAAAGAGCGCGGACTGCTGGCATCGGCCAATGGCCATTCCATCCAGCGGCTGGTGTGCGCCTACCTGATGTTCGACCGGATGTATCGTGCGGTCGCAGAGCAAGGCGTGGTGACAAAGCCGAAGCGCGGCAACTCACGAGCCATAGCCAGGGTGAGCCCGTACTTCACCGCGATGCGCGAGGCCGGCTCGGACGCGACGTCGCTGGAATCTGAACTTGGCATTTCGCCGCGTCGTCGGGGTTCCGCGGTGAAGGCAGAGCGAAAGCAGAAGCGGGAACGGGCGGCGGATGCGTATCTCGGCAAGGCCAGCGGCTGACGACCTTGCCACCCTCTATGCGCTCGACGTCCTCGACGGCAAGATCGTCGCCGGGGAATTCGTCCGCGAGGCGTGCAAGCGCCATCTGCGCGACCTGGACGAGGCATCATCGCGCGGCCTCTCGTATGACGTTGCCAAGGCGAAATACAAATGCGGGTTCTTCCCTGCTGTCCTCACGGTCACCGAGGGCACGGCGGCTGGAAAGCCATTCACGCTCCTGCCGTGGCACGGCTTCGTTGTCAGTTCGCTGCATGGCTGGCGCCGCAGTGACGGGCTCCGCCGCTTCCGTATGGCGTGGCTGGAGACTGGAAAGGGGCAGGCTAAGTCGCCGCTGATGGCCGGCATGGGCGTCGACATGATGGGCTTCGACGGCAAGGACCGCGCCGAAGTCTATGCCATTGCCGGCGACAAGGACCAGGCGAACGTCCTGTTCAAGGATGCGGTCGCCATGTGCCGGGCAACCATCCCGGATTGCGACGACGGTGACAGCCTGGAGGCGCGGGGAAACGTCATCATCCGCGGTGTCGGCGACAACGCCTGGAAGATCGAACACCGGGAGACCGGTTCGAAGTTCCAGAGCATGGCGAGCGTGGATTCGATTTCCGGTCCCCGTCCCTATGCGGTGCTGGCCGACGAGATCCATGAGTTCAAGACGAGCTATTCACTCCAGATCTGGAAGGCCGCGATCGACAAGATGAGCGGCGATCCGCTGATGATCCTGGGCACCAACACGCCGGCGTCCAACCAGATCGTCGGGACCGAGTATTCGGAGCTTTTCCAGAAGATCGTCACCGGCCAGGCCGAAGACGACAGCCTGTTCGGCTTCATCGCCCGCGTCGACAAGGGCGACCATGAAACCGTATTCGACAATGAAGACTGCTGGCAGAAGGCGCTTCCGGCGCTCGGGGTGACATACCCGATCGACAACATCAGGAAACGGGTCACGACGGCCAAGCTGATGCTGTCGGAAGCGCTGGCGACGAAGCGGCTGTATTTCGGGATACCTGTTGGGACAGACGGCTTCTGGATCTCGGAAGATGCCTGGAATGCGGTTCAGGGCGAGGTCGACGAGGCGGAGCTGGCCGGCTCTCCTTGCTGGCTCGGGCTGGACCTGTCGAAGAAAAACGATCTCACCGCGCTCACCGCATGCTGGCGCAAGAATGGCAAGCTGTTCGTCAAGACCTGGTACTTCACGACGAAGGCCGGCATCCACGACCGGGCGCGCGATGACAACGCGCCCTATGACCAATGGGCGGAAAAGGGCCTGATCGAGGCCGTTCCCGGCGCCACCATCGACTACGAGTTCGTCGCGGCCAAGGTGCAGGCTCTCTGCGGAAAGCATGATGTTCGGTTTCTCGCCTTCGACCCGGCCAAGATCGGCGACTTCATCGACGCGTGCGGCCGCATCGGTTTCGATGCCTGGAAGTTCGAGGGACCGGAAGAGCCAACGGGCGAAGGACTGATGCTGGTCAGGCACGGGCAGGGCACCCGCATCGTTTTTCAGGAGCGGGCGCTGTGCATGCCTCGCTCCGTCGAGCAGTTGGAAGACGCCATTCTGGCCGGCTCCATCACGATCGAGGCGAGCCCGGTGACGACGATGTGCGCGGCCAATGCGGCAATCGCCTCCGATGCCATGAACAACCGCGCGTTTGACAAGAAGCGCAGCCGGGGCCGCATCGACGGCATGGTTTCCATCGCCGAAGCGGTCGGAGCGGCGAACGCCGAACTGGTCCCGGCCCCACCGACGTCCCCTTGGGACGATCCCGATTTCAAATACGAGGCAGCCTGATGGGCTTCATGGACCGATTGTTCGCACGAGAGGAAAGGGCTTCGGTCGAAGACCCGCGCGTTCCGATCTCGTCGCCGAACATCATCGCCTTTCTTGGCCTCGACGCCCTGTCGGCATCCGGCGAGACGGTGACGATCGACAGCGCCCTTGGCGTGCCCGCGATCTGGGCTGCGGTGAACTTTCTGCCCGGCACGCTCGCCGGTCTTCCGTTGCACCTCTACAAGCGCACCAGTGCAGGCCGCGAGCGGGTGACGGGCGGGCTCGCAACGATCCTGCACGATGCCGTCAATCCCGGCATGTCGTCGTTCGACTGGCGCATGTACATGTTCGGCCAGGTGTTCACCGAAGGCCGTGGCGTCTCGTTCATCGAGCGCAACGCCGGCGGCAAGCCCTTGAACATATGGCCGCTGGATCCATGCGGCGTGACGGTCAAGCGCTTTGAGGGCCGGAAGCTCTACGAGTACAAGGACGGCTCCAGCAGGAAGGTCACCTACGAGGCCTCCGAAGTCATCGACATTCCGTTCATGCTGAAGCGGGACATGCTCGGTCACCGCTCGCCGATCCTGACCAACAAGGATGTCATCGGCCTTGCCCAGGCGGTGACGAAGTACGGATCGAAGTTCTTCCAGAACGGTGGTGTCCCGCCGTTCGCGATCGAGGGCCCGTTCCAGTCGGCGGGTGCGCTCCAGCGTTCGGCCGAAGACCTGGCCGCCGCCGTGCAGAAGGCGGCGAAGGAAAACCGGCTGGCCCTCTCACTGCCGGCCGGGCACACGATAAAGCAACTCGGCGCCGATCCGGAGAAGTCTCAGCTCGTCGAACTGCAGCGATTCATCATTGAGCAGATCGCCCGCATCTACTCGCTGCCGCCGACCTTCCTGCAAGACCTCACGCACGGGACCTTTTCGAACACAGAGCAGCAGGACCTCCATTTCGTGAAGCACACGATGCGGCGGTGGATTCAGCAGTTCGAGCAGGAAGTGAACCTGAAACTCTTCGGCCGTGTGAACAACCGCCAATACGTCGAAATGAATGTGGACGGTCTTCTTCGCGGCGACTTCAAGGCACGCATGGAAGGTTACGCGAAGGGCATCCAAAACGCAATTCTCAAGCCCAACGAGGCACGCCGTCGCGAGAATCTGCCCGATGATCCGGAAGGCGACAAGCTTCTAATCCAGGGTGCGACCGCACCTCTCGGCAGTCAGCCGGCTCGCGGTATCGGCGACAATGGCGGGCCGCCTTTGAATGACAACGAAGGGAACGACGATGCAGCGTGAAATCCGTGGCGGCATCCCCGCCGAAATCCGCGCCGACGACGATGGGATTCGGGTGTCGGGATGTGATTTTTCATGGAATAGGGACCCCGTTTGAGGGGTAATTTTTATCCAAAAGGGACCCCTGAGACACAGGGGCATCAGACTGCCTCCGATTGTCATCGGAGGCATTTGTTTTTGGATGTTGGTTGTGGAAACGATCGCGAAGATACGCCGTGCCTATTTTGTCCATGGGAAGCCCATCAAGGCGATTTGCCGCGAGTTGAATGTCTCGCGCAAAGTGGTGCGCAAGGTAGTGCGCTCGGAGGCGACGGAGTTTCGCTACGAGCGCAAACATCAGCCGATGCCAAGCATGGGTGCCTGGCGGGATGAGCTGGAGCGGCTGTTGTCGGCCAATGCGGCGAAGCCATCGCGTGAGCAGCTGACCCTGATGCGGGTTTTTGAAGAGCTTCGGGGCCTCGGCTATGAGGGCAGCTACAGTTCGGTCTGGCGGCATGCGCAGGCCTGGAAAGAGAAGCGCGGCAGCACCTCCGTCGCCGCCTATGTGCCGCTGAGCTTTGCACCGGGCGAGGCCTACCAGTTCGACTGGAGCCACGAGATCGTGGTGCTGGGCGGTGCGACGACCACGGTGAAGGTTGCGCATGTGCGGCTGTGCCACAGTCGGATGCTGTTCGTGCGGGCCTATCCGCGCGAGACGCAGGAGATGGTGTTCGATGCCCATGACCGGGCGTTTGCCTTCTTCCGGGGCACCTGCACGCGCGGCATCTACGATAACATGAAGACGGCGGTGGAGACCGTCTTCGTCGGCAAGGACCGCCAGTTCAACCGCCGCTTCCTGCAGATGTGCAGCCACTATCTTGTCGAGCCGGTCGCCTGCACGCCGGCCTCGGGCTGGGAGAAGGGCCAGGTTGAGAACCAGGTCGGGCTGGTGCGCCGGCGCTTCTTCACACCGCGGTTGCGCTTCAGGAACTATGAGGAGTTGAACGCCTGGCTGCTCGACCAGTGCGTCGTCTTTGCCAAGGCGCATCGCCATTCCGAGCGGCCCGAGCAGACGGTCTGGGAAGCCTTCGAGGCTGAACGGGCAAGCCTGGTGCCCTATGCCGGCCACTTCGATGGATTCCACGCCGTGCCGGCCTCGGTGTCGAAGACCTGCCTGGTGCGCTTCGACAACAACAAATACTCCGTCATGGCCAGCGCGCTCGGCCGGCCGGTGGAGATCCAGGCCTATGCCGACCGGATCGTGATCCGCCAGGATGGGGTGATCGTCGGCGAGCATCGCCGCGCCTTTGGCCGCGGCAAGACCGTCTACGACCCTTGGCACTATGTGCCGGTTCTGGCCCGCAAGCCGGGCGCGCTGCGCAACGGCGCGCCCTTCAAGGACTGGATGCTGCCCAGCAGCCTGGAGCGGATACGCCGCAAGCTTGCCCGTTCTGACGACGGAGACCGGCAGATGGTGAGCATTCTGTCGGCCGTGCTGAGCGACGGCATGCCGGCGGTGGAAGCCGCCTGCGCAGAAGCGTTGCGTGAGGGTGCCTGCTCGGCCGATGTCATCCTCAACATCCTGGCGCGTCGACGCGAGACGGCGCGGCCACCGACTATGGCCACGCCGGCCGGCCTCAAGCTTCACCATGAACCCACGGCAGATTGCAGCCGATACGATCAATTGAGGAGAGCCGTATGATGGACCGCACCGACATTCTCGCCACCATGGGATCGCTGAAGCTCTTCGGCATGAAGGCGGCCTATGACGAGATCATTCGAACCGCCGTGAAGCGCCAACACGAGCCGCAGCGCATCATCGCCGACCTGCTCAATGCAGAGATATCCGAGAAGAAGGCGCGCTCGATCAAATACCAGATGACGATCGCCAAGCTGCCGCTGGCCAAGGAGATCGAGGACTTCGTCTTCGACGGCACACCGATCAACGAGACGCTGGTGCGTGATCTGGCCGGCGGCAACTTCCTCGCCCATCAGCGCAACGCCGTCCTCGTCGGCGGCACCGGAACCGGCAAGACCCATCTCGCCGTCGCCATCGCCCGCGCCTGCATCCGTGACGGCGCGCGCGGCCGCTTCTTCAACGTCGTCGACCTCGTCAACCAGCTCGAGGCCGAGGCCCGGGCCGGGCGCCAGGGGCGGCTCAACGATCGGCTGTGTCGCCTGGACTTCGTCATTCTCGATGAACTTGGCTATCTGCCTTTCGCTCAGGCCGGCGGGCAGCTCCTGTTCCACCTCATCAGCCGGCTCTATGAGCAGACATCGGTGATCGTCACCACCAATCTCACCTTTGGCGAATGGCCGACTGTCTTCGGCGACGCCAAGATGACCACGGCACTGCTCGATCGGCTCACCCATCACTGCGACATCATCGAGACCGGCAACGACAGCTGGCGCTTCAAGAACCGCTCTCAAAGCTAAAGCCGAAAGGCCAATCAGGCGCACTCGACCGGGCTGCGCAAACTCGACCAGCTCCACCCGGTCGAGCGCTCACATCGTGCCCGTCAAAGGGGTCCCTTTTGGACGAAAAAACGGGGTCCCGTTTCCGCGATCATTGACAGTCGGGATATGCCGCTGTCTTCAATGAAGAGGCGGACATTGCTGGCCTGTTCCGGGAAGTCATCAAGCCGGGCGCTTTTCGGGAGGCCATCGGCCGTGACGACGTTGTGTTCCTGATCAACCATGAGGGCCTGCCGCTGGCGCGCACGCGTTCGAAGACGCTGAAGCTTTCGGAGGATGACAAAGGCCTGCGGATGGAAACGATGCTCGACGCCGAGGACCCGGACGTGAAGTCGATCATCGGCAAGATGCGGCGCGGCGACCTGGACAAGATGTCATTCGCCTTTCGCGCCGAGGTACAGGAGTGGGACGATACGCAAGACCTGCCCCTCAGGACGATCAAGAAGGCGTCCCTGTTTGATGTCTCTATCGTCACCACGCCCGCATACGAGGGCACCGAGATCGGCCTGCGCAGCCTCGATCAGGCGCGCAAGGCCCAGAACTTTCATGCTGCGCAGAAGCGTATCCGCATGAAGATGAACCTCGCTCTTAGGGAGCGGGAGAACGGCTGACAGCGCCTGCTGCGGCCCATTCACCTCAACAATCCAGGAGAATATCATGTCCGTACAGCTCAAAGAGCTGCGCGAGCAGCAGGCACGTATTGCCACCAACGCTCGCGCGAAATTCGATGAAATCAAAGACGACACGCCGGCTGAACGTGCGAGCGAAATCGAGCGCGAATTCGATGCCATGATGGCCGACTACGACAAGCTCGGCGCGAAGATCGAGCGCATGTCCAAGCTGGAGGAAGCTGAGGAACGCGCCAATGCCGGCGACCCGCGCCGGCCTCGTGGTGATGACGGCGAGGCCCGTGGCGGCGGTGGCGACACTCCGCCTGAATATGACGAGGTGTTCGGGAAGGCGGTTCGCTTCGGTGCCGCATCACTGACCAGCGAGGAGCGGAGCGTTCTGCTGAGCGGTCGCACGGATGTGCCGGAAGAAGTCCGCGCCCAGTCCACCGCGACCGAATCCGCCGGCGGCTATACCGTGCCTGAAGGCTTCTCCGGCGAGATCGACAAGGCCATGGCCGCCTGGGGCCCGATGTGGGATGCGACCATCGTCCGTGAACTGAACACCTCGACCGGCAACCATCTGCCGTGGCCGACGGTGGACGATACCTCTCAGACGGGCGAAGCCAAAGCCGAGAACGCCGCAGCGACCGATGACGGCTCCGGTGACGTCGTGTTCGGCGAGAAGTCGTTCGACGCCTATGTGTACGATACCAAGATCGTCCGCATCCCGTTCGAGCTGCTTCAGGACTCCGCCTTCGATATGGAGGCGCTTCTGAACGATCTGTTCGGCGAACGCCTTGGCCGCCGTGCCAATACCGTCCTCACCACGGGCACTGGCACCAACCAGCCGCACGGCATCGTCACGGCGTCCTCGCTTGGCAAGACCGCCGCCTCGGGCACGGCGCTGGATTCGGACGAAATCATCGATCTCTTCCACTCAGTCGACCCGGCCTATCGCGGCTCTCCGAAGTGTCGCTGGCAGTTCAACGACACCACGCTTGCCGCCATCCGCAAGCTGAAGGACGGGCAGGGCAATTACCTGTGGCAGATGGGCGACGTGCGCACCGGCGAACCGGATCGGCTCCTGGCGAAGCCATATTCGGTCAATCAGGCGATGGCCTCTCCCGGTCTTTCCGCCAAGCCGATCATCTTCGGCGATCACAGCCGCTACATCGTGCGCAAGGTCCGTGGCTTCACCGTCATGACGCTTCGCGAGCGCTACGCCGAGAACTTCCAGATCGGCATGATCGGCTTCAAGCGTTTCGATGGCGATCTGCTGAATACGGCGGCCGTCAAGCACATGGCCATGGCAGCCGCGTAATCGGCTTCGGCTTTGCAAGGCGGGCGGCTTCGGTCGCCCGCTCTCAAAACCGAAGGAGAGCTACGATGAAAGTGAAACTCCTGATCTCCCGCGCCGGAGCCGGGTTCGTCCAGAAGGTCGGCGACGTCGTCGATGTGTCGGACGCGGAGGCCAAGCGGCTTTTCGAGTCTTCGCCACCGAAGGCAGTGCCGGTCCGCGACGACGGCGTCGAGCCTGAGAAGGCGGTCAAATCCCGTCGCCGTGGAAAGTGACTGCTATGTGGCATGGTGTTTCCGTCACCGGCAAGCCGAACGGCAGCCCGATCACGGTCGCTGACCTGAAGGCGCGGCTGCGGATCGACCACGATGATGACGACGTGCTGCTTGCCTCCATGCTGAAGGGCGCTGTCAATCGGATCGATGGCCCGAGCGGCATCGGCTATGCGCTGATGGAGCAGACCTGGCGCAAATCGATGGACTGCTTTCCGTACTGCATCCTTCTGCCTGGCGCGCCGATCAAAAGCATCACGTCCATCAGCTATGTCGACGTGGACGGCGCCAGCCAGACGGTCGACCCCGCCGATTACCGTGCCGACTTTGACAGCGAACCGGTCAGGATCGAGCCCGCCTACAGGAAGGCATGGCCCTCGACGCGGCATGTCATCGGTGCGGTGAAGGTCGAGTATGTTCTTGGCGAAACGGACGCCGCCGATGTCCCGCCCGATCTGATCGATGCCGTATGCCTGCTGGTCGGGCACCGCTACGAGTTCCGGGAAGCGATTGCGGAGGGTTCGATCTCGGAGATCCCGCTCGGCTTCAAGGCCATCACTGATGAGTACCGCCGCGGGACGGTTGCGGCCTGATGCCCGGCGCCGGCAAGCTCGACCGCAAGATCACAATCCGGCGGTTCACCTCCGTCCCGAACGAGTTCAACGAGCCCGTCGAGACCTGGAGCGACTTCCTGCCCAACATATGGGCTCGGCGCGAGGATGTTTCGGACGGAGAGAAGTTCGCAGCCGGTCAGGTCGGGTCGTCGCTCCGCTCGCGCTTTGTGATCAGGTCCTCCACTGCCAGCCGCACCGTGACGCCTGTCGATAGGCTCGTGCACGAGGGCAGCACGTACAACATCCATGGCGTGAAGGAGACGAAGGAGGGCCGGCGCCGGTTCATCGAGATCACCGCCGTGAAGGACAACGACTGATGAAAACCACCGTCAAAGTCGATGGCCTGCGGGAACTGGAAAAGGCGCTTGCCGAGCTGCCGAAGGCGACGGGCAAGAACGTCCTCCGCCGTACCGGCCGGAAAGCACTGGAGCCGATGCGCGACGACGCCCGAGCCAAAGCTCCCAAGGAGGAAGGGCACCTTGAGGGGTCGATCAACATCGGGACGAAGCTGACCCGCCGTCAGGCCAAGCTTCACCGCAAGATGTTCAAGAATGACAAGGCCGCCGTCGAGCTCTTCATGGGGCCGAACGATCCGGCGGCCGTGCCGCAGGAGTTCGGCTGGGAAGATGGTCAGGCGCAGCCGTACATGCGCCCCGCCTGGGATGCCAACAAGTCAGGCGCTCTCGACATCATCAAGAACGAGATGTGGGCCGAGATCGAGAAGGCGGCGAAGCGCCTGGCCCGCAAGGCGGCGAAGGCCAAGGGGTAAGTCATGGAAGAAGCGCTTGTTTCTCTCCTGGTATCCGTCGCCGGGGGGCGGAGATATTGGGGCCGCAAACCTCAGAAGAATCCTGACGGCAGTGAGGTTGAACGCCCTTACGCCGTTCTGAAGCGCATCACCGGGCTGCACGACTACCATCTGCAGGGTGCTTCCGGTTACGTCCAAAGCCGCGTGCAGATCGACTGCTACGGCGAGACATACACGTCATCGAAACACACCGCCCGCGCAGTTATCGCCATCCTCTCAGGCTTTCGCGGCACCGTAGCCGGCACTTTCATCCAAGGCATCTTCATCGATTCCGAACGCGATCTGCCCGCCGCCGATGCCGGCGAGGTCACGCATCTGTTTCGCACCAGCATCGACGTATTCATCCATCATTCTGAATAGGAGCACTTCCCATGCCCGACACTGAAGCCTCCATTGGCTATGGCTCGGTCTTCGAGTTCGCCGATATCGCGACCCCGACCGACTTCACCTACATCGCCGAAGTCTTCAACCTGACGCCGCCGTCCGACACGACGGACGATATCGACGCGACGCACATGCAGTCGCCGAACAAGACCCGTGAGTTCATCGATGGCCTGACCGATCCGGGCGAGGCATCGTTCGAGATGAACTATGTGCCTGGCTCTGCCTCCGACCTGGCGATGATCGCCGCCAAGGGAAAGCGCAAGTGGAACCGCATCACGTTTCCGAACGGCGTCCAGGTGCTGTTCCGCGGTACCCGCAAGGGCTACGAGAAGACGACCCCGACCGATGACAAGCAGACGGCGACCGTCACGATTAAGGTATCGGGCGAGCCGATCCAGACGGCGGCGACCGCTCCGCGGGCGATCGAAGCGCCGTCGATCACCGGCACCGCCCAGGTCGGCGTCCCGCTTACGCTCGATCCCGGCATCTGGGCCGGCGCCAAGGACTTCGCCATCCAGTGGCAGAAGGACAATGCCGGCGACGGCATCTTTGCCGATATCGTGGGCGCCACCGGCATGGCCTATGTGCCCGTCGCCGATGATGTCGGTGACGACATCCGCGTCACCGTCACCGGTTCCAATGACAGTTTCAGCACGGACGCGAACTCGATAGAGACCGCTGCCGTCATCGCGGCTTGAGGCTGATACATGGCAAACCGTCATAAAGGGGAGGTGTCGGCGAAGATCGACGGCACCGAATACACTCTGCGCATTGCCACCAATGAGTGGTGCATGCTTGAGGACGAGTTCGACAAGACCACGGACGAGATCCTCAACGAGTTCTATCAGACGCTCGCGGCCGGCAAGCTCCGCATGCATTTCATCCGGAAGCTGTTCCGTGCGGCGCTGATCGGGCAAAAGCCCGAGATCACCTTGGAGGAAGCGGGCAGCATCATGAGCGATCTCGGCCTGGTTGAAGCCGGCGCGCTGCTCGGCAAGGTCGTCACCGCGTCCATGCCCGACGTCAAGGAGGATGACGCGGCCAAGGCGCGCCCTCCGAAAGCGGCGAAGGCCAAGGCCTAAGCTGGCCCTCGCTGCTTCAGTCATGGGTGGATGCAGAGCAGGACCCGGCGTTGTTCTGGTCCCTGACCCTGCGCGAGATCGACACCATCCTCAAGGGCGTCGTGATCCGCCGCAAACGTGAACGCAACCAGCGGACGGAGATGGTCTGGCACACGGCGTTCATGACGGCCTACGCACCCGCAAAATCCCGCGAGTTCTGGAAACTGAAAGACCTGACGGCCGAACCGAAAGCGGCCTCCGGACGAAAGAACGCCTGGGAATCCGATTTCGCCGCGGCTCAGGCTTGGGTGCGGTCAACGTCTAAACGATAGAGCACCCAACGGAGCTTTCTACAGGATCGATCGGAGTTCTTCATATGCTGTGGCAAAGCCAGTGAGATCGACCGTCATCCGTTCAGCACCGCGTGGCCAAACATGGTACTCGACATAGGCAATGCTCCCCGATTTGAGGGACTCGACTACGCGAGATGGCGATTTCACTGACAGGACCTGGCCGGAGTCGACACGTATTGTCGCATGACGTCCCGGAAAATTGTCGAACCCCGCAAGAATGTGCGGTCCTCGTCCATTTGTGAAAGAGACCTGAAAGGGGATACCGCTTCCAGCGGGGCCGGAGCCAAATTTTCCGGCGTAGCATCGCCGTTCATCCTTGAATTGATCGTTGGTGCATCTGACGGTCCAGCCATGTGCCGTCGTGTTTGCACGCACTTCCTCCTGTATGGATTTGCCGCGTGACAGTAGCTCTCTGGTTTCATCCGGAGCGTGTGATTGACATCCTATCGTCATCAAAGCCGCTCCGATTGCGAATATCTGCTTCACTAGAACGCCCCTCGATCTCCCGCTAATGCGCAAATTCTAAGGAAAGGACTATCGCATGGCAAATGCGGTTATCGGAGCACTCCGGGTGAACCTCGGGATCGACAGCGCTCAGTTCCAGAATGGCCTGAAGAACGCCCAATCCCGCGTCGACAGGTTTGCGCGCACGGCAGCGAAGGCCTTCGCTGCCACAGCCGCCTCTGCCACTGCGATGGCCGGAGCCATCGCCGTTGGCCTGAAAAGGACCATTGACGAAGCCGACGATATGGCGAAGCTCGCCCAGAGCATCGGCGTTCCCGTTGACGAACTGTCGCGACTGAAGCATGCAGCCGATCTTTCCGGGGTTGGCGTCGAGGGCCTGTCCACCGCCATCCGGCGGCTGTCGAAGAACATGTTCGACATAGCCGCCGGCGCGGGACAGGAGGCAAAGCGGGCTTTCGACGCCATCGGCATATCCGTTCAGAACTCCGACGGTTCCCTGAAGACCTCGAGCCAGATCATGACCGAGGTCGCCGGCAAGTTCGTTCAGATGGAGGACAGTGCGGAAAAGACGGCTCTGGCTGTGGCACTGTTCGGCCGCGCCGGCGCTAGTCTTATCCCGATGCTTAACCAGGGCGCTGATGGCATCCGCTCCATGATGGCTGAAGCGGACCAGCTCGGAATCGTCCTCAATGAACGTACCGGCAAGGCAGCGGAGGCGTTCAACGACAACCTGGCCCGCCTCGGAAAGGCGAAAGACGGCCTCTATCTCATCATGGCGGAGAAGCTCCTGCCGGCGCTGGAGGCCTTGACCAACCGCTTCGTCGATTTCGTCAAGGAAGAAGGCAACATCAGGGGAATGGTAGAGAACGTCGGCGGCATTTTCGAATGGCTGGCGCAGGAACTCGCCAGCGTTACCATCGTCGCCGCACGCCTGCGGGTGGAATTCGCCGGCATCATGGAAGCCCTCGACCGCGTTAGGAGTGGCAACTTCAGCGGGGCATGGGAAGCCTTCAAGGCCGGGCAGGATGCATCCGCCGAAATGGCCGCGAACATCCGCAAGGATATCGAGGGGATATTCAGCCAGGAAGCCGCCCTCCTGCGTGGCGATCAGACCGCTTTTGATCAGGCCTTCGGCGATGCCGGCAAGCGTGCTGGCGAAACTTTCGTCGTCAATTTCGGGGACGGCGCCAGCGGCGGCGCCAAGAAGGCGCTCGACCCGATGGCGCGCGAGGCCGCCCGAATAATTGAACAGACACGCACACCACTTGAGCAATACCAGGCGCAAATTGCACGGCTGAGCGAACTGCTCGCGGCCGGTGCTATAAAACAGGATACCTACAACCGAGCGGTTCTTCAGGCTCAAGATGCCTTCGACAAGGCTACGAAAGATGCCGAGAAGAACATGTTTTCACTTGAGAAGGTCGGGCAGTCCATCGCCGGCACGATCACCAGCGCGTTTCAGGGGCTGATCGACGGTTCGAAGAAGCTGAAGGACGTGCTTGCGGATGTCCTGAGCCAGCTCGGCAGCATGCTGCTCAACAGCGCCTTTCGCTCCCTGTTCAGCTTTGGCGGCGGTGGCGGCGGCTTGGGCGGCATGTTCGCCGACATGGCCGGCATTCCAAGCTTTGCGAACGGTGGGACAATCTTGCCGGGTGGGGCAGGGGGCATCGACAGCCAGCTGGTGCAGTTCCGCAAATCGCCGAACGAGCGTGTCGATATCACGAAGCCCGGCCAGACGCTCAACAGCGGCGGCCGTCCCGGCGGTGTGGCCGATGTGCGCGTGTGGGTGGACCGGGATGGCAACTGGCAGGCCGCGGTGGAGCGGATTTCCGACCGCCGGGCGGACTCAATACTGCGCCAGTACGACAAGGGCAGCGTACAGCGCACCGCCAGCAACATCAAAGAAGGTCGCCGGCGAGGGATAATCGACTGATGGCTCCCGTTTTCCCTCGCGATGTTCCCGATTACCAGACGGTCGAGTTGACGTTCACGCTTACCGACAGCGTGACTTCGGCGGCCTCTCACAAGGGCGCAAAAATCAACATGTCGAAGGTGGCCGACGACGTATGGGAGCTGGCCATGGAGACCAACGTCCTCGAGCCCGATAGAAAGCGCATCTGGTCGGCGTGGAAGAAGAGCTTTCGCGGGCTCCGCGAATTCCTCGCCTACGACACATCTCGCAATCCGCCGGCTGCCTATCCCGATGCGACGGCGCCAGGCGATATCTCGGACGGCTGGAACGGCACGGCCGGGGTTGCCAGTGTCGGGGCATCCGGCCTGCTCGGCCTGTCGGGTCTTCCAGCCGGATATCAGGCCAAGGTTGGCGATCGGGTCGGGTTGGAGCAGAGTGGCCACTATGGCTACTACGAAGTGCTGGAGGACGTCGCGGCGGACGGTTTCGGCGCCGTCACGCTGGCGGTTGCCCCGTTCCTGCACACGTCGATCTTCACCACGGCCGCCACGGCTCGGCTCTGGCTTCCGGTGTGCAAGTTCATCATGGATCCGAGGAGCTGGTCGGAGAGCAACGTGCTCGTGCCGACGCCGGTCTCCTTCAAGGCAGTGCAGCGGGTGATGGCATGACGTTTCCCAGCTCTGTTCTCGATCTTCTCGACGAGGGTCGGGTCGATGTCCGCGGCCTGATCAAGTCCGCCTTCGGCACCGGCACCTATGGGTTCATCAAAGCCCAGACGCCGCTGGCATGGGGCGGGCTCACCTACCAGCCGGGCGGCGTCATCAAGGTTTCCGACCTCGACGGATCGATGGGCACCTCCGCCCAGCAGTTCACGGTCGAGCTCGCGGAATCGCCCGACGACGGTCTCACGCCCGATGTGCTCAAGACGATTGAGATGGAGGATTACCGCGATCGGCCGGTTACGATCTACGACGCGCACTTCCATCCCGATACCGGCGAGCTTCTGCATGTCGAACCGCTGCGGCGCGGCTATGTCGACCAGCTCCGGCATGAGGAGGATTCGGGCGAAGGCTACAAGCTCATCGCCGACTGTGAGACGCGGGCGCTCGACTACACCCGAACGAATGGCCGCAAGCGCACCATGGCGGATCAGGCAAGGCGGTCGCCCGGCGATGACTTCTACATCAATGCCGCGACGACGGGGCGCGAAGAGATCCTATGGGGACGGAACCGATGATCGTTCGCGTGCCCGATTGGGAAAAGCGCCTCAACGAGGTCGTCGAGCGTCACATCGACCTGCCATCGCAGTTCGGCGTCTCGGACTGCTGGATTATCCCGGCTGATGCCTTCGAGGCGATCACGGGCGAAAAGCTCTACAGGGGCATCCGCTACAAGACGGAGGCCGGCGCCGCCAGGCAGCTACGCAAGCGCGGCTTTGAAACGGTCGAGGATGCATTCCGCGCCCGGCTACCTGAGATTGGCCGCCTGTCCGCCCGCCGTGGCGACCTGGGCGTCATTGAGCGTGATGGCGCGATCTCCGGGGGCGTCGTCACCAATATCGGGTTCGTGACTCGAGGCGAGGGGTCCGTGCTGATCCTGCCCATCACCGAAATCAAAACGGCGTTCCGCGTCGGGGACTGATCCATGCCATTCATCGGTGCAGCAATTGGCGCGATCGCCGGTGCGATCGGCTCCGTAGGCTCGTTCATCGTCGGCGCCGCCGGCACGTTCCTCGGCAAGCTGGCGCTCGGCATCGGCTTTAACCTGGCTTCGGCCTATTTTCGGCGGCGAAAGCAGGAAAGGCCGGAGCCGACCGGCGTTCAGATCCAGACCCAATACGGAGCGGACGTCCCGCGCCAGGTGGCGATGGGGCTTGTCGGCATCGCCGGCCATGAGTGCCACGTCAACGCCTATGGCAGCGACAATAAATGGCTTCAGGACGTCTACCAGGTCTCTGACTATTTCTGCTCAGATCTGAACCGGGTCGCGATCAATGGCGAATGGGTCACATTCGACCGCAACAACCCGGACCCGGCAAAGGGCTGGCCGGTGACGTCCGGCGACTATGCCGGCGTTGTCTGGATCAAATGGTATGATGGAAAGCAGGTCGCAGCCGATGCGGCGCTTGTTGCCAACGCTAAACCGGCCGACCGCTGGACCGTCGATTGCAAGGGTATCGGCAATGCCTATGTCATCGTCACGGCCGAGTTCGTGCGGGACAATCAGCTCGGCCGCCCGGACATGTTCTTCGAGGTCAAGGGTGCGCCCCTCTATGACTGGCGGAAGGACTCGACGGTAGGCGGCTCGGGCTCGCATCGGTGGAATGACGTCTCCACCCACGAGTTCACCGAAAACCCGATCGTCATGGATTACAACTACCGGCGCGGGCTGTCGGTGAACGGCGATCTGTTCTGCGGCATGGAGATGGATGCGAGCGATCTGCCGCTCGACAAGTTCACCTCGGCCGCCAATGTCTGCGACGAGACGGTGGAAGGCGAAGCCCGCTATCGCTGCTCCATCATGATGGACTGCACCGCAACGCATGGCGACAACATCGAAGCGTTGATGAAGTCCTGCGGCGGCGTCGTGATCGATGCCGTGGACGGTTCCTGGCCGATGGTGGGCGCGGCTCAGCCGGTGGTGGCGACGATCACAGATGATGATCTCGTGGTCGGCGAGCCGGTGCGCTGGCAGAAATACCGATCCATGTCCGAACTGGTGAACTCGATACAGGGCACCCATCCCGATCCTGAGCAGCTCTGGTCCATGGTCGGCTACGAGTCGATTGTGTTGGACGATGCGATCGTGGTGGATCGCCGCACCCGTGATGTTCCGATGGACTTTCCGACGGTGCGGAGCCCGCGGCAGGCCAAACAGCTCGCCTCAATCTATGCCGCCGAAAACCGCCTGGAGGCGACGGCGGACATAACCCTTCGCCCCCGCTGGCAGGTGCTTAAGGCCGGCGACTGGATCACATGGAACAGCGCCCGGTACGGCACGAAGACCTATATCGTCGTCAGCCGGGTTCTGAAGTCCCTCGATAGCGACAAGCCGCGCGTTGCGGTTCTCTCGCTGCAGGAGCGGAATGCCGGTATATACGACGGCGTGCAGAACCCGGTGCCGATCGTCCCGTATCCGCCCGGCAAGCCAGTCTATCTGCAAGAGGTCGTTAACTTACAACTGGCTGCGGTGCTCGCCGGCACGGCCGACAAGCTCATGCCGGCGATCCGCGCTCAGTGGGATGCGATCGACGATGTCACGGTCGTTGGCGTGGACCTTGAGTGGTGGCCGACCGATCAGCCCGCATCGAAGGGCTCTCTGCGGGTCTCCGACGACGTGTCGTCCGCGGTTCTGGTCGAGGGCGTCGTCTCGGCGACGGAGTATTCGGTTCGCACCAGACTGGTGACCAGCCCGCAGAGGGTTGTGGCGTGGTCGGACCCGGCGACCATCACAACGCCGGATCAGCCCTATACCGATATCGCCGTCTATCTCGCCAGCCTCCAGGAGGATATGCGCAACTTTTTCAAGGACAGGTGGACCGAGGCGGAAGAGATCTTCGAGCGTGTGGAGTACCTGGCTGCGAACGGCGCCACGGCCAACGTCGAAGACATCGTCGACCGCAAGCGCTTCGAGCGCAAGATTGGCAATGCCGAGGCGTCGATCCGCAAGGAGAGCGTCCTTCGAGTTGCGGCAGACGAGGCCCTTGCCCAGGACATCACGGCAGTCAGCGCGTCGGTGGACCAGAACTCTGCCGCGATTGTTCAGGAATCGAACGCGCGCGCCGACGCTGACAGCGCCCTGGCGCAAGACATCACGGCGGTGCAGGCGATCGCCGATGCCGGTACGGCGCAGGGCTTGATGAAATGGGAAGCCGTGGCCGCGCCTGGTGGCGTCTCCGCCCGCTTCTCTCTGCAGGGGAAGGCGACCGCAGGCGGAGCGTTCCGTACAGGCGGTGCCTATCTGGATGTGCTTCCGGACAGCGCTCGCTGGGTGTTTGAAGCGGATCAATTCATCATCACGGATGGGACAGTCAATGGATCTCCATTCGTCTATGCTGGCAGCGTTCTGAAGGTGCAGAACGTCGTCCTCGGATCGCTGACCTTCGACGTCCTTCAGTCGAGCAATGGCAAGCTGGTGCTCAAGGGCAGTGGCTCCAACGCCTCGCTGGAGATATTCAACTGATGACGCGGCTGTTCGTAGGTCATAAGCCCGGAGTTGGCGGCGTCGTCAAGGTGATGCGGAACGACGGCGACGACCCGCTGATCACATCGAACTACGATTACGGCAAGTTCCTGTTCAACAGCGAAACGGGCAAGGTCGGCTATGTCGACTACTTCCAGAGCGCCCGGTTCGAGGGCAGCATTGCGCCGGATACCGACAACTTCTTTCCCGCGGGGACAGGCTGGGCCGACTGCCACAAGCACATCGGGATGTTCACCACGCTCCAGTACCAGGCGATCTTTCCAAGCCGTATTCTCGGCCTTGGAGACCAGTCCATTGTCTACGAGTATCGGGAGAAGAAGGCGCTCGGGTCGCAGATCACGGGCCCTCAGGTTCGTTACGTGCAAAGCAGCGCTGGCGTGTATGTTATCGGCAAGAATGTCAGCCTCGGCCCCACCCGCATGTGGGCTGTGAAGCGTGTCAGCGGGCGGTTCACCGCAGGTGAATTCCCGGCGTGCATCGGCGGGAAGATCGGCGGAGACTTCAGCTACATCGACGATGTGTATGAGAGTGGTCAGCAGCCAGTGCTCTGCACCATCTTGAACCTACCGGCCGACAGCACGCCGATACCGGCTTCGCCCGTCGGAGCACCAGGGTCTCGCAACACCATTCTCATACCTTCGCTCGTGCGGATAGCGAAGGCCGGGGCAAGCGCGGACGGACCCGGCGAAGGCATCATCATCGACAGCACCAAGGTGCCGATGAAGATCGTCCGTGCCGGAGACGTCAATATCCCCGCCAGCTCGTCGGTCGACCTGATCTCTCCGGTCGCCCTGAACGAGAATTCTTTCATGGACTGGATGTGCTGGGAGACCGGGGGTTCGGCGTTCGTGCCGCAGGCCGCGACGACAGTGGCGGGGTATATCGACGACTATCGCCTGAAGATGGACTACACCATCTATGGCGACAGGGTTCGCGTCTTCAACAACGGCCCTGTCGGCATAACGGTTCGCTACATGATCTGCCACGACGACGGGCTGCCCCAGACCGGGGGAGGCAGCCAGGTCTTCAGGAGACTTGCGGATGGCAACATCCAGATCAAGCGGCCCGGCTCGTCCGACACGGCCCCGAGCAGCAGGGACATCCTGCTCGACACCCGCTTCGCCTATCTGCCGATCGTGGCGGAGGGCTTCGTCGATCACTCACAGTTCGCGGCCGATGGCTCCGAGCCCCGGATTGGGACGCACTCGCTGACCGTCAACTTCCCGAACGACGGCAGCTACAGGCCGTTCCTGAAGTACTACGTCATGCGCGGCGACGGCAGCAACATCAGCTCTCCGATCTTCGAGATGCTCCGCACCGAGCCGGTCACGTGGGCCGAGGGCTATCCTTCCAGCCGCAGCTCATGTGCTCTGGTGACGGATACCTCGGTCAAGTTCTGGATGTCTCGCGGCAATGCCGACGGCGCTAGAAACAGCGGCGATGGCGATGTCGAGGCGACCCACGACGACTTCATGCGGGTCTACGGCTACCGCTACTACGTCTTCGCCATTCCCACCTCTCTATAGGGTCAACATCCATGACCATCTATTCAACCGGCACGGTCTCCGTGACGTCGGGCTCCAAGACCGTGACCGGCAGCGGCACCGCATGGGATCTGTTCCTGATCAATGGCGGGCTGTTTTCTCTAGCCGGCATTGCCATACCGATTGCCTCGGTCACATCCGACACGGAACTGGAGCTCGCGTACGTCTGGCCGGGAGCGACCGGCAGTGGTCTGACATATGCCGTCGATCGCCAGTCCGCCTACTCGGCCAAGGCGACAGAGGCCAACGACCGGCTTGCCGATATTACCATCCGTCTTCAGGCGCTCTCGTTCATCAACTTCGATGCGGCCGGAACGCTGGCCGAACGTGCGGCATACGACGCGGAGCCCAAGGAATTCATCTTTCTCGACATCTCCGCCGACCCGTTCGAGCTTTGGATCAAGGCCTCCGACACCCCCGGAGACTGGGCGGGGCCTAATCTTTACGGCAGAGGTCCGGCAGGGCCGACGGGTGTGGGCGACAAATTTGACCTGCTGTTCGAGGATCCAGGCAAGCCCGCAGGCGGAGAGGAAGTCTTTCGCGCGGTTTACTCGACCGAGGTGGTTTACCCCGCGAACTTCGGAGGGTCCTTTGTATTCGCGAAGGTGGCGGCAACCGCCAGTGCCGTATGGTCGGTCGATCTGAATGGGGTCCAGGTGGGGACGATCACGTTCGCCGCAGCCGCCATGACCGGCACGCTGGCCACGCTCGGCTTCACCGCCCAGCCAGGAGACATCCTGACCATCATCGCCCCTGATCCGCCCGACGACACGCTCTCGGGCGTCTATGGCGTTCTTACCGGCACCCGCAGCTAACTCTAGGAGCCCCACCTCATGGCGTTCACAACCACGCTTTTCAATCACACCACGCGCCTCTTCATGGGGCAGTTGGTGAATCTCCCGAACCTGAAGGTCATGCTGCTGGACAGCACGGCAGCCTTCGATCCGACCAATACGACGCTCGAGCAGGTTGCCGGCGTCGGCAACGCTAAGGAAGTATCCGGTAGCGGATGGACGGCGGGCGGAGAACCCTTGGCGAACGTCGTCGCCGCAACGGTTGGCTCCGACGACGGAGCCCTCAACGCGGACGAGGTGCGCGTGAGGGCTACAGCCGGAGATATCGGACCAGCCTACGCGCTCGTGATCTTCGACGATCTGGATGCCAACAAGGCCCCTCTCATCTACACGGACTTTGGCGGCGCCTTGACAGCGGCAGACGGGGTCGATTTCCTCATTCCTCTGTCACCGTTCCTGACCGGCACCTACACGGCGCCGTAGCATGCTCGGCTTCGACTCCCTTGGCGTTGCCTCCGTCGCACAGGGGCAGGCGCAGCGGATCGCACTGGCAGTCTTGGCTGCGCCCGCGATATCTCTTGCGAGCCCCGCTGCTGCCGTGGCCGGTCAGCGAGTTCCGGTCGAGGCTGCGATGGCAGTTGGCTCGGTCTTGGAGCCCGCTATCGGCGTCTGGATAAACTTTGGCGCAGTCAATCTTGCCATAGATGCTTCTGTTTCCGGACGAGTGGGAGTGATCCTCGCAGTAGACGCAAGGGAAATCGCTCTTGCGAGCGCGCTGGATCTTGCGCCGTACGTCGCTGCGAGGATCTATACGGAGAAGACGGTCTTCACGCAGGGAGCCGTCGCCCAGGCGCACATAACCGGGCTGGTTGAGATAGACGTCATCGAGAGACCGCGCTTCGTGGTGCGGGCACGCATCGAGCCGGCAGTCGGTATCTCGGTCCCTCCGCTCCAGATCTTGGAAATCGTTCCCGCCCGACACGGTGCCTCGGCTCGCGCCCGTCACCCACGCATCCAAGCAGCTCTCTCCTAATCATAGAGGCCCACAATGGCTCTTAAATTCTTCAATCGCGTCTATGTCCTGACGGCATCGACGGGAACCGCCGCGGTCAATCTCGGTGCGGCAATCTCGAGCAATCTCTACTCCTTCAGCGATGTAGGAGCTGCCGATGGCGACAACGTCTACTACGCCATCGAGGAGGGCACCGACATCGAGATTGGCATAGGTACGATCAGCGGCGGCGGTACAAGCCTCTCCCGCGACGCGGTCTACTCGTCCAAGATCGGCGGCGTCATGGGTACGTCGAAGATCAACCTGGCAGGAGCCGGCAGGGTGCGGGTCATCGAGCCCGCCGAGTTCATCAACCTGATCACCGACCACATGAACGCCACGAACAATCCTCACGGCGTGACGAAGGCTCAGGTAGGGCTGGGGAATGCCGACAATACGGCAGATTCCGACAAGCCGGTCTCGACAGCGCAGCAGAGCGCGCTGGACACAAAGCTGGACATTGCCGGAGCTACCATCCGGGGGCGCAGCAGGCGGCCCCGGACGGTGTCGCCAACTGGAACGACTCTACCAACATCCTGCCAGGGCGCATCCAGAATCGCCTGATGAACGGGATGGACGCCAACGGTCCCGGAGACGACATGGACTATCATGCATGGGTCGGTCAGTACGCGGATACGGAAGATCGGTGGCAGATCGCATATCCTGCCGAGGCCGGGGGCAACCTCTGGCAGAGAGTGCGAACCGGAAGCCCGTCGATCTGGTCGGCCTGGAGCAAGATCGCCTTCGAAAGCGACGTCGTCTCCTACGCCGCCTCCCTTCTCGATGTTCGCCGCAACCGCATCGTCAATCCCTGCATGCAGGTCAGTCAGGAGAACGAAAATACGGCGGGGACTTCAGCGCCCTACTATGTTGCGGATCAGTGGGTTCTGGGGGCCAACTTTGCCACTGCTGCATTCTCTATCCAGCGAGTCCAGAGCACCACTCCGGCAGGTTCCAAGGATCGCCTGCGGGCCACAATCACAACGGCCGACGCTGCCCTGGACGCAGGCGACCACCTGACGATATTCCAGCCAATCGAGGGGGCGAGGGTTGCGGACTTCTTGTTCGGCACGGCGAATGCCAGACCGGGTGTCATCCGTGTCGGGATGAACTTTCCCCAGGGTACCTGGTGTGTGGCACTCCTTAATGCGGCACTGGATCGGTCGTATGTAGCCGAAGTCGTGATCTCGGCAGCTGAGGCAGGAACTGATGTCGTAAAGGAGATTTCCTTTACCGGAGACACCTCGGGTGTGTGGCCGACTGGCGATGTCAAGAGCTGGGATCTGCGCTTTACAATAGCGGCAGGAGCTACCTATCGGGGAGTTGCCGGCTGGCAGTCGGGTTTGATGCTCGCGACCGGTAATCAGACCAATGGTGCCTCGTCTACCGCGAATGTCTTCGAAGTCTTCGATGTCGGCCTACGCCGCGACCCCGACGGGACAGGCGACTATGGGCAGTTCGAAGTGCCCGATCCAGCCAATGTGCTCCGCGACTGCATGCGCTACTGGGTTGAGAGAGGACTCAGGATCCAGGTTGGTGGCGGCGTCGACTCAAGCTATGTCGGCAACACCGTATACTTTCCTGTCCCAATGCGAGCTTCGCCGAGTATGTCCTACAGGGACGCCTCCGGAACTGCCAACCGAGTGACAACTAGCGGGAGCGGAGACAATCAGACCCCGTCTGCGGGCTCCATAATGACAAATGGTACAAGAAACGGCTTCGAGAGTGATGCCCTCTTTAGTGCCGCCAATAACTGGGTCTACTTCACCTGGACCGCAAACGCGAGGATGTAGACGATGGATAACCACAATATCCGCTCGGTACAGCACCTGTCCCCAAGACCGGCAGTAGGATACGACCCCTCTGCCCCGGTCAAGATCATCTATCGTGATGACAGCGAAGCCTTCTCCCGATGGGGTAGCGACGTAGGTAACGGCGGCGTGTTGGCGTGGCGATCAGAGAATGGCGACGATGCGGCGGGGGCCTATCAGCCGCGCACGCCGACCGCCGCGGATTTCTCTGCCGCCATCCAGACGCACCTCGACGCCAAAGCCCGCGAGCGGCAGTACGACAACATCCACACCGCTATCGGCTATCGCGGCGATCCGAACCCTGTCTTTGATGCCGAGGCCGATGCGCTATTTGCGTGGAGGTCGGCCGTGTGGACCTATGCCACGGCCGAGCTTGCCAAGGTGCAGGCCGGAGAGCGGAGCGTGCCGACGATCGGGGACTTCGTTGCGGAGCTGCCGGCGTTTGCGTGGCCTGAATCGTAGCTCTGTCTGGTGTCTGGGTAAATCGGCTAGCCCGTTCTGCCGCCTGCTATGACGACATACGGAAACGGTTTGGTGTCGGCCGGTGAGGTTTCACGGACCAGCCTTGCTGCCTGCTTCAACCGTGCGGCCGCTTCCTTGTCGCCGCCTAGATCGGCAATGTCGCGGGCATAGCCCTCCAGCCAGGAGGCCAATTCCGTTTCGGAGAGATCTTCAAGCATGATGTTCTCATCTGACGACGTGAAAGAGCACTGACGTCTACTATCGGCCGTCTGTAGAGATTTGCAATCCAATCAGTGCTGTTCAGCGGCCGTTTTCCTTCGCAGCAATCCCAAGCCTCTCAAGAACGACACTCTGCGCCCGCAGGTGCAGCCGATTGAGCGGCGGTGTAGCAAGAAAGACCTCTATGTCCACCTCATCCGACCGATCAGGAATTTGCCCTGGCCGTGCGAATGCAATGAAACTGTACGGCACCTCCGCGTCCGACACAGTCACCCATGCTCCGGTCTCGTCTTCAGCGAGGACTTTGATCTCAACCGCCATGGCGTATGCTCCTTATGATTGGGAAGATCGCCGGCGGCGGCGGTCGGTGTCTATGGCCAGATCTGGCGATTGACAGGCAACAAATTGGCCGACCCAGGGGGATGGATCCGGGCCGGCCGCGATGGTCTGATGCTAGGAAGGGAACGCAGTACTATCCTAGCCCATCTCTCTTGAAACGCCGTGCGATCCGGCATGGTTCCCGGGCGAGCCTCCCGCGCTGACGCCGCGCGAAAGAGTTTCCGCGCCACTTCCAGTCTAAACCGAAAGGACATCCCCATGTTCGATGAAGCGACCGTTCGCGCGGTCGAGCGCATTGCCGCGCGCATGAAGGTCGACGCGGCCGCGCTTCTGGCCGTGATCGAGGTCGAGAGCGCCGGCAAGGTTTTCGCCCAGGTGGGCAACCGGCTTGAGCCATTGATCCGCTTCGAGGGGCACTACTTCGACCGGCGTCTGACGGGCGCCAAGCGCGCCGAGGCGCGGCGGCTTGGGCTGGCGCATCCGAAGGCGGGGCGGGTGAAGAACCCGCGGAGCCAGGCCGCCCGCTGGGATATGCTGAAGCGTGCCGCCAGGATCGATGCGCAAGCGGCATTCGAAAGCGCCTCCTATGGCGTCGGGCAGGTGATGGGCGCTCACTGGCAGCGGCTCGGCTATGCCAGCGTTGCCGATCTGGTGGAGGAAGCCCGGCGCTCTGCCCTCGGGCAGATCGAGCTGATGGTGAAATACATCGTCAAGTTCGGCCTTCTCGACGAATTGCAGCGCAAGGATTTCACCGCCTTTGCCCGCGGCTACAACGGACCGCAGTTCGCCCGCTACGGCTATCACAAGAAGATGGCGAAGGCTTACGCGCGGATCTCTGGCCGCTCGCCGGTCTCGGCCGCCTCCGGCATGCTGCGCATGGGGTCCAAGGGCGCCCGCGTGCGCGAGCTCCAGGCCCTTCTCGTGCGCGCCGGGCACGCGGTCAAGATCGACGGTGACTACGGGACGGCCACCAAGCAGGCCGTGAGGGCGTTCCAGCGCGCGAACGGGCTTCAGGTCGATGGTGTGGCCGGGCCGCAGACGATGCGCGCGCTCGAAGCCCTGAAGGTGACGCCGGAGGAGCGGCCGGGCGATCTGCCGGCGACCGAGGTTCCCGAGGTGCGGGACGCCGCAAAGGGCTTCGGCCCGGTGGCCGTTGTCGTGGCCGTGCGCGACCAGGTGGCCGAGCTTGCCTACAACCTGTTCGGCCTCGAGTTCGAAACGGCGCAGATGGTCGCGAACGGCCTGCTGACGGCCTCGGGACTGATCGGCACCGGGCTCGCCATCTACGGCCTCTACGGCTGGTGGAAGAGCCGCCAAACCGATGAGGGGGATGTTCCGGCATGATGGCGCTTGAACTCTTCGGCATGGCACTGCTGTGCCTCCTCGCCTTCGTGGCTGTGTTCGATCTGGCACCGCCACCGATTCCGGCGGCATCGCCACTCGGCGTCCTGATCATCATCAGTTTCATCGGCGCGCCGCTGTTTTTCATCCTCGCAATAGGATCTCTGATCTTCGGGAGCTGGCCATGAGCAATGAAACCGTGCCGCTGTGGCGGCGCAAGAGCGTGTGGGGCGTGGCGATCGCCGCCGTCACTGCAGCGGGTGTGATCGTCGGAGGCCTCACGATCGACGACGCCGGCGCCATCGTCCGCCTGGTGGCGGATCTGGTCGGGAGTTTCTTCTGATGCTCGGGCTCGGCATTGGCGCATGGCTGCGCATTGGCGCGGTGCTGGCCGTGTTGGGTGGGCTGGCGTGGTCGCATCACAGCGCCTATCAGGCCGGCCGCACGGCCGAGCAGGCGGCATTCATGGCAAAACTCAATCAGGAGAACGAAGATGCTGGGAAAGCGGCAGAGGACTGGCGCGCTCGCTATCGTCGCTGCGTTGATGGTGGCGGGCTGTACAGCTTCGAAACCGGCACCTGTGACGACTGACGGCCTGCGCAAGGTTGTCGGCACGTCGCTCATAGGAGCGCAGGGCGAGACTCCGGACGACCAGAGAAAGATCGACGAGACTGTGGCCGGTGTCTGCGGCGCATCGATATGGACGCCATCGGAATGCGCCAGGCATGGCAGCGAAAGCCGGAACTGAGACAGGAGCGGGGAATTTGGCGGGACAGAGCGAGGAAAAGCCGATGCGGACGCCACAATGGCAGTGGACGTGGAACCTGAATACGGTCGTCATTCTCCTGGGATTCGCCGCCGGCATCGCCGCATGGGGGGCGACATGGGAGAGGGTGAATTCGGGCCAGATCGCCAACGCGGCCGATATCGATCGGCTGGACAGGCGCCTGACGGCTATCGAAGCGGTCGCTCGCCAGCTCGACAATCACGAATTGAGGATCACCAATGTCGAGCGCCGGGCAAGCGAGGCGGCCGACGCGATGCGCACCGTGGAAGCGGCGATCAATTCACTGGCGTCGGATATCCGGGTGACGCGGGAGATCGTGCAACGGATCGAGCAGGCGCAATCAAGTTCCAGGGCGCCGCCGAACTGATCTCGCCTCAAATCTGGTTGAGAAAATTGACGAGCCCCGCTGGCGCTGATTGGTCGGCGGGGCTTTTTCGTTTCAATGCCCTTCGACGTTTCGGAGGGCCCGCCTGATGGCCTCGTCCGTCTCCTCGTTGCACTGGCGCCGGCGGATTTCCGAAATCGCGAGGCAGAGCAGTGCGAACTCGACCTCGCCTTCGGCCCATCCTGCGGCGGTGGCGCGGCTCATGATGCTCTGGAACTCCGCCTCGAGCGCGCTTTGGCAATCGCTGTCGCGATCGGGGTAGTCGTCGGAACGGCGGGGAGGAACGATCATCCGCCCTGCGGGACCGGTGGCGCTGTCACCAGGGTCAGCTTGTCATCCGGCAACGGCCGCTGGAGCGCCTTCGCTTCTTCCCATGGAGCGGCAAGCCATGTGTCGACTTCCTCTTCCGTGGCGAGGATCACCGGCATCGCCTTCGGATGGATCGGTGCAACGATGCCGTTGGGCTCGCAGGTGAGAAAGCCGTAAAGGTCGGTCGTGATCCTGCCTTCCTTGACCTTGCGGACGCCCGTCCATTCGGGCACCCACAGGCCGGCAAAGAAGGCGAGGGGCCGATCCTCGCCCAGCGCGAACCAGGCATTGGGAATCGGACCGCCATTTGCGTTCGCCGGATCGGGCTCGGCGAAGCTGGTGAAGGGAACGACGCATCGGTTTTCCATGCCGAACCACCGCTTCCAATGCCTGCTGTCCGTGTTGCGGACATTCGTCGTGCCGCGATCAGGCTCCATCTTGAGCAGCTCGTCGAAGTCGACTTCCTTGCCCTTCGCCCGGAACTTGTCGGCCCGCTTCTTCGCTGCGTTGAATATGGCCTGGCTGGACGATGGCAGGCCCCACCGGACGCGGACCAGCTCGCGCTCGCCGCCCGGCGCATTGCGCACGATCGGCGCCAGCTGATCCGGATAGACCTGTATCGATGGCTCCAGGTTGCCGGACAGGTCGCGCAGGGCGCGCGTGAACGCGATGATCTCTCTCTGGGCCGAGCTGAGGTTATAAAGATTGCACATGGTTGCAGATTAATCCGAAACGCGGATGACTGCCATCATGTCTCGGCGCGTGCTGCCAATTCGATCACCTGAATTAGTGCCCGACGCATCGCCTCATCCGGAATCAGCGGAAAGAGCTTGTTCAACTCGATGAGTTCACGCATTAGCAAAAGGTCCGGTTGCCGGCTTTCAGAATGCGTCAGCCCGACAATTTCCGCTCCGCCAAGGAAGTATGAAGGCGCTACGCCCAGCACCTCCGCAAACAGGGAAAGCCTGCTGGCGCTGATGCCGTTTTCCCCCCTCTCGTATTTCTGGATCTGCTGGTAGCTTATGCCCGCGGCACGGGCGAGCTCCTTCTGGGTTATATCCTGCATCATGCGCCGTTGCTTCAATCGCAATCCAACGGCACGATGACTGACATCCGCCTGTCGCATCTGCTTCTCTCCGCCGCTGTCTTCCAGATTGTGGTGGCGATTCTTTCGATCGCGTTAGCATGTGGCGGCAGAATCTCGACACCCTATTCCTTGGGGCGCCGCCAGACGTGGCGGTTCTGCATGTCCCGCCGATCGAACATGTAGCCACGAGCCCGCTGTCTGAATGTTTCAGCTTCGGCCGGATCGGCAAAGCACAATATGGTGTACTCTCGATCTCGTTCATCTATGACGAAGCGGGTTCTTGGTGCGAGCGAAGGAAACGCGGCGTGCAGATAGCCATCTGCACCACGCAGCGCCGATGTCTCTATGGCAACCTGGTGCGGATACTCCCGGTCGACTCTTGCCGGCGACAGCTCACCCTTGCGCCTCACGACTGGCGCTTCCGCTGCGATGCTTGGACGCTGGCGCGCACGTAGCCCCAACTCACGGAAGCCTCCAGGACCCGCACACGGCCTTCCAGGTATTCGTTAGCGCCCAACAGCGCCTTGACCGCCTCGCGTGCATCGCCGCCGCAGGCCTCGATGATCTCGTCGGCCGCAGGCTCGTAGGGATCGGCGATGTCATGTGCGGTGTTCAGGGGATGGTCTGCGCGGACAGTCATTGAAGCCTCCATAGGAAGCTTATCCTATCCAGATCCAAATCGCGGAGTCTAGCGTTTGTTCTTTTTTCGTTCTGGTTGGGTGGCCTGAATGCCGGTCAAGACAGCATCGCTGACCAATCCGATCACGTTTTGCCTTTCCTTCGAAAATTCCCGATGTTTTGCCCGACTCCTCAGATCGAGCCGTGATCATTCCACAAAACATCCACCGGAAAAGTGAGGTTATCGGTGAAGTCGGGCGACCGGATTTGCGGCGAGCCGTTGGCGCGCTGATCCTTCGGGTCGCGGGCGGGCATCAGCCTATGAAAGGGACGCAGATGTACCTGACTGACGCCACCAAATACGCGGTAACGGCACAACGAATGCGTGCGCGTATTCGACGGAGAGGAACCACCTGCCAGGGCTATCTGCTCTGGACGCAGGCAGAAGACGAGCTGTGCCGCTCACTATATCCCGACTACGCCGCTCTCCAAAAGTCCCTTCCGGGGCGCTCCTACAACTCTATTCGCAGTCGCTGCAGAGAGTTGGGCATCCAACGGAAACTCCCTGCCTGGACTGCTGCAGAACAGTCGAAACTTCGCAGGATGTACAAGACGGCACCGCGTGCGGAACTCGCTGCCGCGTTTCCCACGCGACCTGAGCGGTCGCTCGCCACCATGGCTCGTCGAATTGGGGTTCAGCGACCCAGATCACCCTACAAGCCGACGGGTATTCCGTTGCTCGATGAACTGCGCGCAGAGTGCCGCCGACAAAACATCAACATGGTGGACCTCGACCAGTACACCCGAGGCAAATCTTACTTCACACAGAAGAGTTGGAGAGGCCGGCGCAGGGCGATCCGCTATGACCTGATCGTCAGAGGCATCCTCGAACTCGGCGGTAAGATCCATGTCGAGTGGAGTGAAGAATGAAGACCAGTCGCCGACAACTAGAAGACGCCATCGAACGCCTGATCGATCTGCTCGACGATGTCGATGACGATTCCGATTTCGAGCCCGATCCAATTGAAAAGCAGCACGACCAGGAAGCCGAACTGACCTGGGCCTCAGATGTCCCACCCTTCTATGTCGTTGCGGAATGCGCCCGCCGAAAGGCGAAGGCATAAGGTCGGCACGTGACACTGACGAAATGGCGCCGGCCAGGACAGGCTGGCGCCAGATCATCTCTCGCGAAGGATCACTTCGCGTCTTCCGCCCAGCGCCAACACAAGTCCGACGATGACGAGGATCGATCCGAGGAAGAAGCCGATAAAGGCTGATACGCCGGTCATGGCGAGGCTGGCTATTCCTGAGCCGATGGCCGTTCCGACTTCGGTTCCTTCCTGCGCTCCGGCCATCATGTCGCTCGATACGCGGCCGGACAACATCATCATCGAGATGGGCAGGGCAAGGACGCACAGACCCAGCAAGAGGAAGCCGCGCCCGAACGCCCGCCTGATCGTCGGAGCGAAGAAACCCAATACCGCGCTCAGCAGCACGACCAGCCAGATGAGTGGCGAGGGCGTGTTCGTTTCGCGGTCCAGAAACGCCGCAAAGGCCGGCGTGAGGGCCAGCATGCTCGCTATGCCGAAAGTGATCCCGACAACGGTTCGAAATAATGCTTTGATGATGCTCACAGTTCCCCTCCCTAACCCACCGGGATCCCAATCCACTTATTCGCCGCCCATCCCCGATAGGCCCGTCGCTTCAATTGGACTGCAGCCGGTTACAGTGTTCCTGCATTATTGCCCGCACTTCGGCGAATCCGGCTACTGGGAAATTGCCCTGGATGTCATCGGTCTGGAAAGCGACTGGCGCATTTGATGTGGCAAAGATCTCCAGGAACTTCTGTGCATCTGGCCCATGAATGGCGCGATGTTTTCCGAACGCAGGAAATTCGACGGCATCGAAGCGAAATTCTTGCACGCCCTCAGCAGCTCGAAACCGAGCCGTCACACCCCCTGAATCGAAACTGAAGCGCGTCGGTTGGAAAATCACACCGACGGTTCCGTCCTTGCATGCAAGAAACAGATTGGCGCGATCAATGCTTGTCTGCTCTTTAAGCTCTCCCATGGCACCCATCGGGTAGATCTGATCTTCAAAGGCGTCGTAATGGAACTGGACGCCCCAACCTGCGTCTGCAGCCACGGCCGGATGCGTGAGTATGGCAACACCCATTGCCATCAATGCTTGCCCAAGATTGACTTTCATCTGCATGTTGCCCTCCTACCCATACGCATCGTGGCGCAAGGGAATGGTGAGCGCAACCGATGGCTTTCAGGAGTACGACCTGGTGCCCAACACTGAACTGGTCTAGAGGCGGATATCGTCTTCCGCCACATCAGACTTTCGCAACTCATCTTCGGTCGCGGGTCTCAACAACACCTTCACGCCGGTCACTTCAATCTCGGCAACGAAACCAGCTTTCGCCGCACCTTTGCAGATCGCAGTGATCTGATGCTGGGAAACTGCAAGGCGGCGGGTCACGCCTTTGGCTCTCGGATCAACCCGATATTTCGATCTCTCCAGCAGAGATATTCCTGGAGGGTCTCAAACTCGGCCCGGTCGTTCTCATGGCATATCGACTTAGCCTCGCTCGTGAATACCTCGACACGTTCGCCGTCGAAACAAACCCGCTCAATCGGGAGCCCTGCGGACAGCACAGCCTTTATCAGACGGCGTACCTCATCATGAGTTATGCGGGCGGCGCGCCTAGTCATCTGTGCCGCGGCGCCGGCCGTTCGTCGGTCGCCTTCACGCCGACAGTTTCGAACGCCTCGACAGTCTCCCCGCGAATGCGCAGCAGCTTGCCTAGGCGAAAGGCTGACAGTTCGCCGCGGTCGATCATGTTTCGGACGTGACGCTCAGAACATTGCCAGCGCTCGGCAAGCGTTCTCGGCGTGAATACCTGGTTCATCTTCTTTTCGATCCAGGCCCCGTACGCTTCTTCAATTCCTGAGCAACCCTCAAAGCGGCAGCCAGTGCCGCCTTTGCCCGATCTGGGTCGGGAGACCCATAGCCCGGCGTTCTTGTTGACGCCGACGAGGGCTGCCCCTGCCGGACCCGGCACCTTTCCCTCATCTCCCTCAAGCCGGATCGAGTGACGAAATCCCGGCGGCCGATGCGCTCGATCACTAGATTTCCCCTCGCAGCCTCGGCTCGAAGCGTTGCAGGCTTTATCGCGCCCCGGAAGACCAACTGGCAAGCTTCATCCAGCGTCATGGGATCGTCATCCGCGATATTGTCGATGGCTCGGTCTTGCTTCATCGGAGCACGTTCGCCGCTCCCGATGCGCTGTGCAACGTAGACACCCTGTGGATTGCGGGCAAATCCATGGAGAACGACAAATGCGGCGATGCCGGACAAGGCGGCGCAGGAGAGGGGGACGTGGCAGGGCAGGGTAAACCTTCCAAGGCAGAAGGTTTTACTACCGTCGCCGACATTGGCCTGACCCACAAAGATGTCCATGAAGCGCGCTTGATCCGGGACGCAGAGATTGCCGATCCGGGCATAACCCGCCGCACTCTCGACGAATGCATCGAGGCGAAGCAGGAGCCGACAAAAGTCCGCGCCTCGCAAGCGCGCCAGGCTCTGGATCAGCTTTACCTGATGTTCACCACCACATATTAACCATGAATGTGAAGGAGAATCTTCCTATGGCAGATACATCGATTGAATGGACAGATGCGACATGGAATCCGGTGGCTGGCTGCACGGTTCTGACCGCCGGCTGCACCAATTGCTATGCGATGCGGATGGCTGCGCGGCTCGAAGCGATGGGGACCGAGAAATACCAGGGCCTCACACGCAAAAGCGGCGGCCGCGCCAAGTGGACCGGGAAGATCTTTCTTGATCGGAAGTCTCTATCGACGCCGGCGACATGGTCGAAGCCGAGGCGGGTATTCGTCAACTCTATGTCCGATCTATTCCACGCCGACGTGCCACCCGACTTCATCGCTGATGTATGGAAGGTGATGGAAGCCACGCCGCGCCATACTTATCAGATACTGACAAAGCGGCCCGACCGCATGGTAGAGATCGTACCTGACCTTCCGAAGCTGCCGAATGTCTGGCTTGGCACGAGCGTTGAGGATAGCCGAGTTCTGCATCGCATCGACGAACTGCGAAATGTACCCGCAATCATTCGGTTTATATCGTTCGAGCCGCTGATCGGATCTGTCGCGGGGGCAGATCTCACTGACATTCACTGGGCGATCGTCGGAGGCGAAAGCGGTCCACAGGCACGGTACATGGACCCGTCGTGGGTTGACGAGATCGAACGGACATGCCGGCGTACAGGAACGTCTTTCTTCTTCAAGCAGTGGGGAGGGAAGAACAAGAAGGCAGCGGGTCGGCTGCTCAACGGCCGCACTTATGACGAGATGCCGGCGGCGATCTAGAACAGCTGGCCTTGGCCGCTATCGGTCGCAGCCTTCCAGAATGCGAGGGCGAGTTCATGCCGCGCGGCCAGAGTCAGCCAGTAAAGGTGCTGTCCTCGACTTCCAGTGATCAACTGCATATCGGTTGATGCTGCCATCCCGAGGTCCTCAACCTTTGTTTTCCAGAGATCGAAAACGGCGCGGCGGATGGCTGTGAACGGCTGATTAAGATCGACTTCAGATCGCCAGCCAGGAACGAAGCGGTCGAAAGCCGATGCCTGGGCCTGAACGTTCAGCCATGTGTTGCGCTGCAGGTCCATCTTGCTGATGTGGACCAGCATGTCTATGCGCTTACGCTTCGACAGTGTCTCGACAACAGAGAAATCGAATGCGCCGAGATTGTACGGATCGATAAAGGCAAAGTGCAGTCCATATGGATGCAACTTCGCACGGATTGCCTTTGCAGTGCTGACGGCATCTCCATGAAAGGTCTCGACGGGAGCGTTGAGCCGATGCAACCGTTCCGCAGCGTATCCAAGCCGTTGGAGATCTGCATCAGCGATAAAGACGGAACTGAACGGCGTCTTCGCCCGCACACTCTCATTCCACGCGGCGACACAGCCGCCTTCGATGAACTCGCCTGTGCGCCTAATCTTTGCCCTGCCAGGCCCGCAGAACAGATCAATGTAAGTGGCGCCGGCTTTATTGGCCCCGATCCACTTGGCCCGCACGCCGCGCGAAATTGAGACATAACGGCAAAGCGACGATATCTTATCCTTTGCCCACTTCCCGACCTCTTCGGCCGGCAGGCCGTCATCGCCCGCCACCAGATTTCCCATGCTGTGCGCCCCTTCCTATGTCGCATCCAGGTCGCGTGAACATCACCAGAACGGCCTGCTACCATTTTGCTACCCAATTCGGTAGCACAAAAGAAAACCAGATGTGACAGAACGGGAAGATTTTCATGCAAAACGTTGAAAAACCAGGACATGACAGGAAGATTGGGGAAGGGTAGGGACAGCCGTAAGCGAATTTCAAGACCGGTGCCTTAAACCGCTCGGCCATCCCTCCTGCGCTTTCCTCTATGCGCGCGGCGCGGGTTTTTCAAGCTTGGCGGGTTGGGAAACGGGAATTGTGGCGAAAGGCGCGCGTCTGCACATTTTCGCCTCACTTGTCCGACATAGGATTCATCTCGTGCTAATGTTTTCATGCACATTGGTGAGCGTGGTCGAGGGGCAGGCGCCGCGTTGTCCGGCTGGTTTTCGGGAATGGCGCCGCCTGTGCGGCAGGATGCGTCTTTGTGATCGCGGGCCGGTCCTGCAAGTGTTTGAATCATGCACGTGCTTTCCGGGAACCGGTTGCGGTTCCCGGGTCTCTGTTTCAAAAAGAATTCCTGGGGGAACTGCATAAGATGGGGACAATGAAGCGGTTGAACGGTGTCGGCTTCGGGCTTGCCCTGCCTCTCATTCTCGCTGTTCCCCTGGTCGTTTCCGGCTGCGCCAGCCCGGAGCCCAAGTCGAAGGTAGGGAAGGGCGCCAGCAAGGAATATTTCGCAGAATCCAAATATGGCGTGAAGGCCAGTCCGCGGGTAACCGCGGCGGCTTCGAACCTGCCGCGCGGCGGGGGCCGCTACCAGGTGGGCAAGCCCTATCAGATCCGCGGCAAATGGTATTATCCCAAGGAAGACCCCGATTACGTGAAAGTGGGCGCCGCCTCCTGGTATGGCGATGCCTTTCACGGCCGGCTCACCGCCAATGGCGAAATCTACGACATGACCAATCTGACGGCCGCGCATCCGACCATGCCGCTGCCCAGCTATGTGCGGGTCACCAATCTCGACAATGACAGCTCGCTGATCGTGCGGGTCAACGATCGCGGCCCGTTCCACGGCAATCGCATCATCGATCTGTCCAAGCGCGCGGCGGAGCTGCTCGACTACACCAGCTCCGGCGTTGCCAAGGTCAAGGTGGAATATGTCGGGCCGGCGCCGATCGAGGGCAGGGACGACCAGTTCCTCATGGCGTCCTACCGTCCGGGCGGGGCAGGGGCCGATCCGTTCTCGGACGGGCTGCCCTCCGGCGTCATGATCGCCATGAACGGGCCCACGCCGACGCAACAGGTGAATGTGGCCGCGGCCGCCTTCGCAAGCCAGCCGGCGATGGCTGCAGGAGCCGCCGGCGCGGCAAGCGGCGCCAACCTGCTGCCGCAGGTGGGGCCGCTGGTGCCCGACCGCCCCAACGCCGGACCGTTTCAGGGCACGGACGTTGCCCTGCTTTCCTATGCGGATCAGCGCGTGAGCGCCGCTGCCGGCGTGTTCGACGAAATCGTCAAGCAGCCGGGAACGGCAGAACCGTCAGGGCCCTATATCAATCTCGGCGTATGGACCACGAAGGCGGATGTGGCCCGCATCGAGGACAGTCTGGCGGGTCTTGGGACGCTCCATGTCAACAGGACCGGCGGGGAGGGCGACGCCGCCTATTCGCTGGCTCTCGTCCCGTCAGGCGCGGGCGATCTCGACGCGATGCTGCGCGCGGCCTGGCAGGCCGGTGCGCCGGATGCCTTCGCCGTACGCAACTGACATCCTCCTGCGAACGCAAGAGTGTTGCGGGCCTGCCGTCTGCCGATATAACCTCTTTCAGGCGGAGTTCGGGTCGGAGCATCGCGCGTGCGTCCGGGCGTGCAGGCCAAGCGTGCAGGGAAGTGTTCTGCCTTTTGATCTTCCGCGGTTGTGCGGATCTCGGGTGCTGCCGCCCGTCCGCGACGTTTAGAGGAATTCGGGGTGCTGCGCGGGGCGTTTTCAATCGCGATCTGGCTGTCGTTCCTGGCCCTGGTGCTTGTCGGGCCGGTTCACGCACAGATGTTCGAAACCAAGGCCAGCCGGGCTTTCATGATCGAGGCCGAAACCGGAACGGTTCTTTTCTCGAAGAACCCGGACGAGCCCTTCCCGCCAGCCTCGCTTGCCAAGCTGATGACCGTTGAAGTGGTTTTCAACGCACTCAAGTCCGGCAGGCTGTCGCCTGACGAAACGTTCTATGTGAGCGAGAACGCCTGGCGGACGGGCGGCGCGGTGTCGGGCACGTCAACCATGTTCGCGGAGGTCAAGTCCTCGGTTCCGCTGGAAGCGCTCGTCCAGGGCGTCATCGTGCAGTCGGCCAATGATGGCTGCATCGTCATCGCCGAAGGCATGGCAGGCTCGGAGGAAAACTTCGCGCGCCTGATGACGGAGCGGGCCAGAACCCTCGGCCTCGACACCTCGACATTCGTCAATTCGACGGGCCTGCCGGCTGCCGGGCAGGCCGTCACCGCCCGCGAGATGACCCAGCTGGCCCTGCATATCTGGCGCGAATATCCCCGGTACTACGGCTATTTCGCGCAGCCGGACTTCGAGTGGAACGGCATTCGCCAGCGCAATCGCAACCCGCTTCTGCCCATGGACATCGGCGCCGACGGGCTGAAAACGGGGTTCACGGAAGAATCAGGTTACGCCATCGTCGCCTCGGTGGAGCGGGACGGGCGCCGGCTTTTCGCGACGCTGGGCGGCATGGAAAGCGAGACCGAGCGGGCGGAGGAGGCGCGCAAGATGCTCGACTGGGGCATGCGCGCCTTTGAGAAGCGTGAAGTGTTCGCGGAAGGCGACATCGTCGGCGAGGCAAGCGTCTATGGCGGAGCCAGGGGCACGGTCAGGCTCCGCGCCAAAGGGGCGCTCTCCATACTCGTGCCGACCACCGAACCCGAACGCATGAGCGCGCGCATCGTCTATCAGGGGCCCATCAAGGCGCCGGTGCAGGAAGGCGAGGAGGTCGCCCGGCTGCAGATATGGTTCGATGAAACGCTCAGCCAGGAGACGCCCCTTTACACCGCCGAATCCATCGACCGGGGCAAGCTCCACGAGCGGGCGCTGGACGCGGTCGCCGAGTTGCTGGTGGGCTGGATGCGCTGAACCCGCCTCCGTCGATACCCGTTATCGCCTGTTTCGCTCCGGCCGTGCGGCCGAGCGGCGCTTGCGTTGAAAGAATGGACCTGAACCAGCCGGGCCACTAAGTAGGTGGCATGAACACAAGGTCAGGCGGAATCGCCCGGCAATCGCACAAGGACTGGATCAGCGGATTGGCACGGGGATTTTTCATATCGTTCGAAGGCGGCGAGGGTGCCGGCAAGTCGACGCAGATACGGCTGTTGGCCGAAGCGCTCTCCGCCGAAGGCCATGAGGTGGTGACGACGCGGGAGCCAGGCGGCTCGCCGGGCGCCGAGGCGGTGCGCCATGTGCTCCTGTCCGGCGCCGCAGAACCGCTCGGACCCACGATGGAGGCCGTCCTGTTCGCGGCCGCCCGCTCCGACCATGTGGAACAGGTCATCCGCCCGGCGCTGGACCGGGGCGCCGTCGTCCTGTGCGACCGGTTCTTCGATTCGTCGCGCGTCTATCAGGGCGTGACGGGCGGGCTCGACAGCGACTTCATGGCTGCCCTCGAGCGGGTCACGGTCAATGGTGTCGTGCCCGACGTGACCATCATCCTCGACATCGACCCGCAGGAGGGCCTGCGCCGCGCCGTCGCCCGCAGGGGCGATGAGAGCGCCGACCGCTTCGAGAAGGAAACCGTCGACATGCACCGCCGCCGCCGCGAGGCCTTTCTCGACATCGCGCGCCGGGAACCCGGGCGCTGCGTCGTCGTGGACGCGTCCCTGCCGCCCGAGGAAATCGCCGGACAGGTCCTGGAGATCGTGCGGCGCGCCATGGACAGCCACCGGGAAAAGGACGCAAGTCATGTTTGAGCGGATGGCGCCCGAACAGCATGACACGCTGCCCGATATTCCCGAACCGGGCGAGAACCCCTTTCTCGCCGGCCACGGCGAAGCCCGCAGCGCGCTGGCTGGTGCCTATCGGTCGGGCAGGCTTCACCACGCGCTGCTTTTCGCCGGCCCCCCCGGGATCGGCAAGGCAACGCTCGCCTTTCACTTCGCCCAGCACATCTTCGCCCATCCTGATCCCGGAAAGGCGCCCGGCGAAATGGCGCCGCCGGATCCGGCCTCGCAAGCTTTCCGTCAGGCGGCGCAGGGCGCCCATTCCGGCCTCCTGCATCTCACGCGGCCCTTCGTGGAGCGCGACAAGAAGTTCAAGACCGTCATCACGGTCGACGAGATCAGGCGCGTCAGCAGGTTTCTCTCGCTGACGCCGCCGGACGGCGGCTATCGCGTTGTGCTCGTCGACCCTGCCGACGACATGAATGTCAGCGCGGCCAATGCGCTGCTGAAGAGCCTCGAGGAGCCGCCGGCCAGGACGCTGTTCATCCTGATCGCGCACTCGCTCGGGCGCCTACTGCCGACGATCCGCTCGCGCTGTCAGGTCGTCAAGCTGCAGCCGCTTCAAGCTCCGGAGCTGGAAGACCTGCTCGGCAGGCTGGGCGCGGACATGCCCGACGAGGCGGGACTGCGTCATCTGCTCATCGAGCGGTCGCGTGGGAGCGCCCGCAACGCGGTCCTTCTGACGCAGTTCGGCGGGCTGGAGCTGACGCAGGTGCTGGATCGCCTCTTAAGCGGCCGCCGCTTCAACGTCGCCGAAGCCCATCGGCTGGCGGAGGCCGCCACCGGACGCGACCGGCAGGTGCAGTTCGATATTCTCAACCGCGCCTGCCTCGATCTCCTTTCCGACACGGCCGCCCAAGCCGCCCGCGATGGCGACATCCAGACCGGTGAAAGACTGGCAGCCGAATGGGAGGGACTGGCGCGGGCGATAGAGGATGCCGAGACATACAATCTCGACCGCAAGCAGCATATCCTCGGCATGCTCGGGCGGCTGCACCGGACGCTTGGCGGGCTTCACAGCCAAAGCGCATGAACGCATGGCAATCGGCGGCGCGATGCGCTATCTGGCTGTGACTTGAAGACCCACCCTCGGACGATCCGGATATTCTGCTCCATGGCGCGCGAAAAATTCTATATCACGACGGCGATTTCCTATCCGAACGGCAGCCCGCATATCGGCCATGCCTACGAGCTCATTGCCACCGACGCGCTGGCCCGGTTCCAGCGCTGCGACGGCAAGGACGTGCTCTTTCTCACCGGCACCGACGAGCATGGCATCAAGATGCTGCAGACGGCGCGCAAGGAAGGAATATCGGCCAGGGAACTGGCCGATCGGAACACGCCCAAATTCCAGCGCATGGCGCAAGCGCTGAACGCCTCCAATGACGATTTCATCCGCACCACGGAGGAGCGCCACCACATTGCCTCGCAGGCGATCTGGAAAGCCATGGCGGCTAGGGGCGACATCTATCTCGGCAGCTATTCCGGCTGGTACTCCGTGCGCGACGAAGCCTATTACGGCGAGGAAGAAACGCGTGTCGGTGAGGAGGGGGTGCGCTACGGACCGCAAGGAACCCCCGTCGAGTGGGTCGAGGAGGAGAGCTATTTCTTCAAGCTCTCGGCCTATCAGGACAAGCTGCTGGCGCTCTACGAGACCAGTCCCGACTTCATAGGCCCGGCCGAGCGGCGCAACGAGATCGTGAGTTTCGTCAGGCAGGGCTTGCGGGATCTTTCCATCTCCCGCACCACGTTCGACTGGGGCGTACCGGTTCCCGGAGACGAAAAACATGTCATGTATGTGTGGGTCGACGCGCTGACGAATTACATCACCGCAGCCGGTTATCCTGATGAAAAATCTGAGAAATGGCGTTACTGGCCTGCGGATGCGCACATTATCGGCAAGGACATCACCCGCTTCCATTCGATCTATTGGCCGGCCTTCCTGATGTCGGCGGGCATCGACCTGCCGAAGCGCATTTTCGGTCACGGCTTCCTGTTCAATCGCGGGGAGAAGATGTCGAAGTCGGTCGGCAACGTGATCGACCCGTTCGCGCTGGTGGAGCATTACGGGCTCGACCAGGTGCGCTATTTCCTGTTGCGCGAAGTGCCCTTCGGCCAGGACGGCAGCTACAGCCACGATGCCATCGTCAATCGCACCAACGCGGATCTTGCCAACGATCTGGGCAATCTGGCGCAGCGCTCGCTTTCGATGATCGCCAAGAATTGCGGCGGACAGGTGCCGGCGAGGGGCGTGCCGGCGGAGGCGGACGAAAAGATATTGCGGCAGGCGCTCGATGCGCTGGCGACGGCGCGGCAGGCCATGGCGCGGCAGGCGATCCACACGGCGCTGGCGGCGGTTTTCGAGGTGGTTGCCGAGAGTAACCGCTATTTCGCGGGGCAGGAGCCCTGGGCCCTCAAGAAGACCGACCCGGCCCGCATGGAAACGGTGCTCTACACCACCGCCGAGGCCATCCGCCGGATCGCGATCCTGTGCCAGCCGTTCATCCCGGCGTCGGCTGCCAAGCTGCTCGACCTCCTGGCAGTGCCTGCCGAAAAGCGGCAGTTCACCGACATCGGCATGGAAGGGGCCCTGGAGCCGGGCGCGCCGCTGCCGCCGCCCCAGCCGGTCTTCCCGCGCTACGTCGCGGAGGACGGGGCAGCGGAGGCCTGAATGCTCGTCGACAGCCATTGTCATCTCGACTTCCCCGATTTCGCAGATGAGCGCGACGCGGTGATCGCCCGCGCGGGCGAGGCCGGAGTGGGCCTCATGGTCACGATTTCGACCCGCGTGCGCCGGTTTCCAGACATACTGGCGATAGCGGAGGCCTACGAGAACGTCTTCTGCACGGTGGGCACGCATCCACACAATGCCGGCGAGGAAACGGATGTGACGGCCCAGGAGCTGATCCGGCTGGCCGGGCATCCCAAGGTCGTCGGCATCGGCGAGGCGGGGCTCGACTATCACTACGACAAGGCGCCGCGCGACCTCCAGGCGAGCGGGTTCCGCACGCATATCGCGGCCGCGCGCGAGACCCGGCTGCCGCTCGTCATCCACGCACGGAACGCCGATGCGGACATCGCGGCCATCCTGGAGGAGGAAACGGGGAAGGGGGCCTTCCCCTTCATCCTGCACTGTTTCTCGTCCGGTCCCGAGCTGGCGCGCAAGGGCGTGGAGCTTGGCGGCTACGTCTCCTTTTCGGGCATCCTGACGTTCAAGAAATCCGACGAGCTCCGCGAGATCGCGCGCCAGGTGCCGCGTGACCGGCTGCTCGTGGAAACGGACGCGCCCTATCTTGCCCCCGTTCCGCATCGCGGAAGGCGCAACGAGCCTTCTTTCGTGGCCCATACCGCGGCCGTGCTCGCCGAAACGATCGGGCTCGGCGCCGAAGAGACGGCGGAGTTGACCACGGCCAACTTCCTGCGTGTCTTCGACAAGGTGCCGCCGAAAGCCGGGCAGGGCATCTGAATGGGCGACCGGCTGCGGCTGACCATATTGGGCTGCGGCTCGTCGCCAGGCGTGCCGCGCATCACCGGCGACTGGGGCGCCTGCGATCCCTCCAATCCGCGCAACCGCCGCAGGCGGGCTGCGGCCATGGTCGAGCGGGTGGCCGAGAACGGCGCAACGACGCGCGTCGCCATCGACACCGGTCCTGATTTTCGGGATCAGATGATCGATGCCGGGGTCGGCGGCCTGGACGCCGTCGTCTACACCCACGCCCATGCCGATCACATCCACGGCATCGACGATCTGCGCGGCTATGTGCTCGCGCAGCAAAAGCTGATGGACATCTACGCCGACCGCCCGACCATGGAACGGCTCAGGGAAGCCTTCGCTTATTGCTTCGAAACGCCGGCGGGCAGCAACTATCCGCCCATTCTTGCGCCGCACATCATCGGCCACGACGCAGCATTCGAGATCGAAGGCTCCGGCGGACGGCTCACTTTCATGCCGATACCGCAGATCCACGGCGACATGACTTCGCTCGGATTCCGGGTCGGGGCGATGGCCTATTGTTCCGACGTCAGCGCGTTTCCGCCGCAAGCGGTGGAGCGCCTGCAGGATCTTGACCTGCTGGTGATCGACGCCCTGCAATATCGGCCGCACCCGAGCCATTTCTCGCTCGACGAGGCGCTGGAATGGGTGGCGCGGCTGGCACCGCGGCGAGCCGTTCTGACCCACATGCACACGCCCATGGACTATGCGGCGGTGGAGCGGCAGACGCCGGCCCATATAGCGCCCGCTTATGATGGCATGACAATTGAAATACCGGCTATAATCGACTGATATCGAGGGAAAATCCATGTCCAGGAGCATTGATCGCGTGCGCCGTGCCGCCGAAGAAGCCGGGCTGGAGATCGACGTCAGGCGCATGGGAGAATCCACGCGCACGGCGGAAGAAGCCGCTCAGCAATGCGGATGCGCCGTGGCGCAGATCGTGAAATCGCTGATCTTCACGGGCGGCAAAACCGGCCGGCTCTATCTGTTCCTGGTCTCCGGTTCGAGGCAACTCGACCTGGCCAAGGCGTCGGCGCTGATCGGGGAGCCGCTGCAGCGTGCCGATCCAAGGCGCATCCGTGAGGAAACCGGCTTCGCGATCGGCGGCGTTTCACCGCTCGGCCAGCCCGACAGTGTGCGCCGCTACGCGGACGAGAGCCTGTTGGGCTTCGATACGGTCTGGTCCGCCGCCGGCGCACACGATGCCGTTTTCTCCGCCGCGCCGGCGGCATTGCTGGCTGCGGCAAAGGCCGAGGGTGCAGACATCACCTAGAGCGCCGAGCGTCATTGGGACGACAAGGACGCTCCAAATACTTCGGATCGACGCATCGTGCTTTCCAAACCGGTTTGCGGGCCGATAATGCTGTAGGCGATGGGGAGGGCGCAGCCGCCGCGGCGCGAGGCACCCGGCCGACGCTGGATGGGTAGGCAGGAGCGATCCGGAGCACACCTCAATTTCGAATCCATCTGCCTGCATCGGTAGATCGCATAAGATAGATTATGGAACTCTTTCGTGCGCCGGAAAGCACATCCTCAGGCGCGAAGATGGTTTCTCATCCGAAAGTTACAACGGTTTCTTTGTCCACTTTGCGATGACGCCGACAATCCCTTCGCGGAACAGGAGCACGGCGATGACGAAGATGGCCCCCTGGATGATCGTCACCCAATCGCCAAACGACGCGAGATAGTTCTGCATGGTCACGATCACTGCGGCACCGACCAGCGGACCGAAGACCGTTCCCATGCCGCCCAGCAGCGTCATCAGCACAACCTCGCCCGACATCGCCCAATAGACGTCGGTAAGAGAAGCCAGCTGGAAAACGATGGCCTTGGTCGCGCCGGCCAGACCCGACAAGGCCGCCGACAGGACGAAGACGGTCAGCTTGTAACGATTGACGTGATAGCCGAGCGAGACCGCGCGCGCCTCGTTCTGGCGGATTGCCTTCAGCACCTGCCCGAACGGCGAATGGATGATGCGGTAGATAAGAAGGATGCCGGCGAAAAAGATGGCGAGCACGAAGAAATACAGCGGCTCGGGCCGGCTGAGATCGAAGAGCCCGAAGAGATGGCCGCGCGGCACCGCCTGGATGCCGTCCTCGCCGCCGGTGAATGGCGCCTGCAGCGAGAAGAAATAGACCATCTGGGCGAATGCCAGGGTCACCATGGCGAAATAGATGCCCTGGCGGCGGATGGCCAGCGCGCCGAAGACCAGGCCCAGCACGGCCGCGACCAGCGTGCCGGACAGGATGGCCAGTTCGGGCGTCAGGCCCCATATCTTGGCCGCGTGCGCGCTGACATAGCTCGCCATGCCGAAATAGGCTGCGTGGCCGAAGGAAAGCAGCCCGCCATAGCCCAGCAGAAGATTGAAGGCGGCGGCAAAAAGCGCAAAGCACAGAACCTTCATCAGGAAGACCGGATAGAGCACGAACGGCGCTACCACAAGCCCTGCCAGAAGCAGTGAAAACAGCACGATATGATGGCGCGGGATGCCTATTGGCTCACGCAGATTCGGCACGGGCGCGGCCACGACGTCGCTATTCCCCGCCATCAGATTTCCCTCCCAAAGAGCCCGGCCGGCTTCACAAGAAGCACGATGGCCATGATCACGAATACCACCACGGCGGAACCTTCCGGATAGAAAACACGCGTCAGGCCCTCGACCAGCCCCAGCCCAAAACCTGTGATGATGGAACCCAGAATCGACCCCATGCCGCCGATGACCACCACGGCGAAGACGACGATGATGAGGTTTTCGCCCATGATCGGGTTGACCGAGTAGATCGGTGCGGCAAGGACACCGGCAAAGGCGGCCAGAGCCACGCCGAAGCCGTAGGTTGCGGTGATCAGCAGCGGCACGTTGATGCCGAACGCCCCGACCAGCGTCGGGTTCTCGGTCGCGGCGCGCAGATAGGCGCCGAGCCTGGTCTTTTCGATGACGAACCAGGTGCCGAAGCAGACGATTGCCGATGCGAGGATGACCCAGGCACGCGAGACCGGCAGGTACATGAAGCCGAGATTATAGCCGCCCGACAACAGCGCCGGCGCGCTGTAAGGCAGTCCCGAGACGCCGAATTGCTGCTTGAAGATGCCGGTGATGATGAGGGCGAGGCCGAATGTCAGCAGCAGGCCGTAAAGATGATCGAGATGGTAGAGCCGCCGGATGAACAGCCTCTCCATGACGACGCCCAGGAGGCCGACCGTCAGCGGCGCCAGAAGCAGCGCCCACCAGTAGCCGATCCCGAGATAGTTGAGCAGCATCCACGCGACGAAAGCGCCCAGCATGTACTGCGCGCCGTGGGTGAAATTGATGATGTTGAGCAGTCCGAAAATGACCGCCAGTCCAAGGCTGAGCACGGCATAGAACGAGCCGTTGATAAGCCCCAGAAGCAGCTGGCCGAAGAGCGCCTGCGGCGGAATTCCGATGAGTTCGAACATGCGCTTGTCCCGTCCCCGTCAAACCGTGCGGGCGCGCCGGGGCGCGCCCGCACGAAGGCCGCTACTACTGTTTGGCCATCTCGCACTCGCCGTCTTCGATGGAACGGAAGGCCTCTTCCGCCGGAATGGTGGACAGGAGCTTGAAGTAGTCTTCCTCGCCCGTCGATTCGTCCGGCGACTTCACCTGCAGCAGATACATGTCATGCATGTGCCGGCCATCCTTGCGGATGGTTGCCTCTCCGAAAACCGGGTCGTTCGACGGATTGGCCTTCATCCACTCCAGAACGGCGTCGGCATCGTCGCTGCCGACCGCTTCGACGCCCTTCAGGTAGTGCAGCACCGCGGAATAGACGCCGGCCTGGACCATGGTCGGGTTCTTGCCGTGGTTCTCCTTGAAGCGGGCGGCGAAGGCCGCCGTATCCTCATTGCGGTCGGCAAGGAAGGCATTGGTCAGCACCAGCCCCTGCGCCGTCTCGAGCCCGAGCGCCGCGACGTCGGTGGAGAAGATCAGCAGGCCGGCAAGGCTCTGGCCGCCCTGGACGATGCCGAATTCGGCAGCCTGCTTGATCGAGTTGACGGTATCGCCGCCGGCATTTGCGAGCCCGATCACCTTGGCGCCCGAGGCCTGGGCCTGAAGCAGGAAGGACGAGAAGTCGCTCGAGCTCAGCGGATGGCGAACGCTGCCGACCACCTCGCCGCCCGATGCCTCGACCACTGCGGCCGTGTCACGCTCGAGCGCGTGGCCGAAGGCGTAGTCCGCGGTCAGGAAGAACCAGGTGTCGCCGCCCTGCTCCACCATGGCCTTGCCGGTGCCGTTGGCCAGCGAATAGGTGTCGTAGGTCCAGTGGATGGTGTTGGGCGAGCACGCCTTGCCGGTCAGGTCCGATGTTGCCGGTCCCGAAGCGAGAAACACCTTGTCCTTCTCGCGCACGACCTCGTTCACGGCGAGCGCCACCGAGGAGGTCGGCACGTCGACGATGACGTCGACTTCTTCGGTGTCTATCCACTGGCGGGCGATGTTGGAGCCCACATCCGGCTTGTTCTGATGGTCGGCCGACAGGATCTCGACCGCTATGCCCTTGCTGGCGGCATCGAAGTCCTCGACCGCCATGCGCGCGGCAACGACGGAGCCCTCGCCGGCAAGGTCGGCGTAAAGCCCGGAGCGATCGTTGAGAACGCCGATCTTCACGTCGGTGTCGGCGAATGCCGGGACGGCCATCGCGGCGATGGCGGCCGTGGCAAGCAGTGCCTTTGCAAATTTCATTCTTCTTCTCCTCCTGCGTTTCGGCCCTTGTTCTTGTCGGGGGCCTGGTTTGCCTGTCGGCTTACACGCCCAGATAGGCGTGCAGCTTTTCCATATTGGCCTCCAACTCGGCCTTGGGGATGATGTCGATCACCCTGCCCTGCTCAACCACGTAGTGCCGGTCGGCGAGGGAAGCGGCGAAATGGAAGTTCTGCTCGACCAGCACGATGGTGAAGCCCTCGCGCTTGAGCCGTGCGATCGTGGCGCCGATCTGCTGCACGATGACCGGGGCGAGCCCCTCCGTGGGCTCGTCGAGCAGCAAAAGCTTGGCGCCGGTCCGCAGGATGCGTCCGATGGCCAGCATCTGCTGCTCGCCGCCGGAAAGCTTCGTGCCCTGGCTGGAAAGCCGCTCCTTGAGATTGGGAAACAGCTCGAAAATGCGATCGAGGCTCAGGCCGCCGGGCTTCACCTGGGGCGGCAGCAGCAGGTTTTCCTCGACGGAGAGGCTGGCGAAGATGCCGCGTTCTTCCGGGCATAGCGCAATGCCGCGGCGGGCGATCTTGCGGGCCGGCTCGCCGATCAGCTCCGTTCCGCCGAACCGCACGGAGCCCGTGCGCTTGGGCAGGATGCCCATGATGGCCTTGAGCGTCGTCGTCTTGCCGGCGCCGTTGCGCCCGAGCAGGGTCACGACCTCGCCTTCCCGCACGTCGAAGGCCATGCCGTGCAGCACATGGCTTTCGCCGTACCAGCCATGCAGATCGGAGACGGACAAAAGCGCTTCGCCACCCGTTTCGGCGCCTTTGGCATCCGTTCCGGCGACCACCGCCTCACTCATGACCGCCTCCGATATATGCCTCGATCACGCGCTCATCCTTTGAAATGGATGCATAGTCGCCCTCCGCCAGCACCTGGCCGCGCGCCAGCACCGTGATGCGGTCGGAAAGATCGGCCACGACTGACAGATTGTGCTCGACCATCAGCACCGTACGGCTCTTGGCTACCCGCTTGATGAGCGTCGAGATGCGATCGATATCTTCCTGCGTCATGCCGGCCATCGGCTCGTCGAGCAGCAGCATTTCCGGGTCGAGCGCCAATGTGGTGGCGATCTCGAGCGCGCGCTTGCGGCCATAGGGCAGTTCTTCGGCCAGCGTGCCGGAAAACTCGGTCAGCCCGACCTCCTCGAGCAAGGCGGCGGCGCGATCGTCGAACACCGAAAGGACCTTTTCGGACCGCCAGAAATCATAGCTGTCGCCGCGTTCGCGCTGCAGCGCGATGCGGACATTCTCGAGCGCCGTCATGTGCGGGAATACCGCCGAGATCTGAAAGGACCGCACCATGCCCAGCCGTGCGATGCCCGCCGGCGGCAGCGACGTGATGTCCCGGCCGTTATAGGTGATCTGCCCGCGCGTCGGCGACAGGAACTTCGTCAAAAGGTTGAAGCACGTCGTCTTGCCGGCGCCGTTGGGTCCGATCAGCGCGTGGACGGTGCCGCGCTGGACCATGAGATTCACGCCATTGACCGCGAAGAAGCCTCGGAATTCCTTGGTCAGATCTTGGGCGGCAAGTATCACCCCGTCGCTCATGCGGTCGGTTCCTCCTCCAGGCGATTGCGGGGGCGTCTTCTATCGCGCTGGGCGGCCCTCCTCCCTGGCCTCCCCCGCGACGCTCTCCCATGCGTTCGCTTTTGCCAAGCAATGCACGAGCGCAGCAAAGATGCAAGCACCTGAAACTGCGGCACAACGCGGGCGCAGCATAAAAATCGCGAAAAATGCTGCAAATGCGAAGTCTGGAGAGATGTGATTAGACTTTCGTCTAATGGGCTTGGCGATATGCGGCTTCGTCCCGGCAGAAGACGGGGCAGCCAAAGGCCGTTGTGGACAATCCGGCACAGGCCGTTTCCGGCTTCGCAATGGCCGGAACCTTCGGCTACGATCCGCGCATGGAACCTTCCCGCGACATCTCCCGCCTTCTGCAAATCATGCAGCGATTGCGCGATCCCGAGACCGGCTGTCCCTGGGATGTCGAGCAGGATTTCGCTTCCATCGCACCCTATACGGTGGAAGAGGCTTATGAGGTGGCGGACGCGATCCAGCGGGGCGATCTCGGGGATTTGTGCGAGGAGCTGGGCGATCTGCTGCTGCAGGTCGTCTTCCATGCGCGCATGGCCGAGGAGCAGGAAGCGTTCGACTTCGGCGACGTGGTCGAGGCGATCACCGCCAAGATGATTCGCCGGCATCCCCACGTTTTCGGCGACGACAAAAGCCGATCCGCCGGTATGGCAAAGGGGATGTGGGACCGGATCAAGGCCGAGGAGAAGGCCGCCCGGAAAGTCCGTCGCGAGGCCGCCGGACATGGCGGGGAGCCGGGCTTTCTCGATGACGTGCCGCTCGCCCTGCCGGCGCTGACCCACGCGCTCAAGCTTCAGCAGAAGGCGGCGCGAGTCGGATTTGACTGGGGCGAAGCCGGGCCGGTGCTGGACAAGATCGAAGAGGAGATCGCCGAGCTGCGGGCCGAGATCACGGCCGGCAACGGCAAGGCGGTGTCGGAGGAATTGGGCGACATGATCTTTGCGGTGGTCAATCTCGGCCGTCATCTGGGGGTCGATGCGGAGGCCGCGTTGAGCGCCACGAACGCCAAATTCAGACGCCGCTTCCACACCGTGGAAGACGGCCTGAAGCGCGGCGGCAAAATGTTTGGCGAAGCCCCGCTGTCGGAGATGGAGGCGCTTTGGCAGGATGCGAAGAAGAAGGAAGGCCGCGAATCTTAGAGCAGATCATCGTTTCACTGAAACGCTGATCTGCTCTATCTACTTGTTTTTGCCGCATTTGTGCGACGTCAGGTGATTCCACCTGACTGCAAAATGCTCTAGAGCGGTTCCAGGAGAAGTTGAGGCCGGTTTTCCGTCCGGAGTTGCGTGAAGTCAAATAGTCGGATGGGCTCAGCGTTTCGCGGAAACGCCGAACTGATCCAGCCGCCGACGGCAAATCGCGTCCTATCCGGAGAATTCCCCGATCCTGCGGCGGATCTCCTCGCGCGCGGCTCCCGTGGCCCGCAGGCGCAGGGTCAGCGAGCCATCGTCGTGATGCTTTCGCTCCAGCACGTCGCCGTTCCGGTGGATCCAGTCGACAAGCGCCATCTGTCCAGCGTTCAGCTTGACCGTCATCTCGCTGAGCGCGCCCGAAACACGGTTCTCGATCAGTTCGAGAAGGTCGCCGATCCCCTCGCCCGTGACGGCTGAAACTGCCATGGTCGGCTTGCCGCCCGAGCTCGACGCAAGAACGCGCTCGCGATTGGCGGCGTCGAGCCGGTCGATCTTGTTCCAGACCTCCAGGACATGCCGCTCGTCGCCGGCGTCGACCCCAAGGCTGTCAAGGACCTGATGCACGTCCTCGGCATGCGCCATCGTGTCGGGGTCCGATATGTCGCGCAGGTGGATCACAAGATCCGCCTCGACGACCTCCTCCAGCGTGGCGCGGAACGCGGCGACCAGATGGGTCGGTAGATCGGAGATGAAGCCCACCGTGTCCGACAGGATGATGGTCGTGCCGTGCGGCAGCCTGATGCGGCGCAGGGTCGGGTCGAGCGTCGCGAAAAGCATGTCCTCCGCAACCACGGCGGCCCCGGTCAGGCGATTGAAAAGCGTAGACTTTCCGGCGTTGGTATAGCCGACGATCGCGACCACCGGAAACGGCACCTTCTTGCGCTTGGCGCGGTGCAGGTCGCGGGTGCGGCGAACGGTTTCCAGCTCGCGCTTGATGCGGATGATGCGCTCCTGGAGCAGCCGCCGGTCGGCCTCGATCTGCGTCTCGCCAGGGCCGCCCATGAAGCCGCCGCCGCCGCGCTGGCGCTCGAGATGGGTCCAGCTCCTGACCAGCCTGCCGCGCTGATATTCCAGATGCGCCAGATCAACCTGCAGGCGGCCTTCCTTGGTGCGGGCACGGCGGCCGAATATCTCCAGGATCAGCCCGGTGCGATCCAGCACCTTGGCCTTCAACTGTCGCTCGAGATTTCGCTGCTGCACCGGCGTCAGCTGATGGTCGACCACAACGAGCTCGGCGCCGCGTTCTTCCGCGATGGCCGCCAGCTCGTCCACCTTGCCGCTGCCGATCAGCGTCGCCGGCCGCGGCGCCGACAGGAGGATGATCTCGCTGTGCACGATCTCGAGTTCGATGGCCTCGGCAAGGCCGATCGCTTCGGCCAGCCTTGCATCGGGAGACAGCGTGAGCCGCGGGCGCCCTGCCCCATCCTGGGCCTGGAACCGCGCCTGGGTGAGGATGGGTGTTACGACAACAGCCTTCGCCTGGGCTCCCGGCATGCCGGGTCCATCGATATCGCCCCTGTCAGCCCCGAAAATATCGGACAATCAGCCTTCCCGACTGGCTTCTTCCGCCTCGAACAGTTGCACCGGCTGGCTCGGCATGATTGTCGAGATCGCGTGCTTGTAGACGAGCTGCGAATGTCCATCGCGGCGCAGAAGGACGCAGAAATTATCGAATGAGGTTACGACGCCTGTGAGCTTTACGCCGTTGATGAGAAAGATCGTCAACGGGTTCTTGCTCTTGCGTACGGTATTCAGGAAAAGGTCCTGCAAGTTTTGCGATCTTTCCGCCATAGTTCTTCTTACCATCCCCTGCGGCAGACCCGGCAGTAGCGCAAACTTGACCTGTCCTGTCAAGCATAGCGCTCTTGGCTATCAGGCCCGGCGCACAGGTCGCCAAAACCGTACCGTGTCTTCGGCGACCCGAGTGTTGTCTATCAATAAAAGCCCTCGGACAGCATGTTCAAAGGCCGCCTCGTTGCTCCGGATGCTCATCAAATTGATAAACACTCCTTACGGTGGTTAACAGGCGCGACTTTTTTCCGCAATGTCAAAAAACGCATTCCGCAACGATAAGGTGAGCGAGCCGGGATGGCCGTTGGCCACCGTCCGCCCGTCGATCTCCACCACGGGCATGACAACCGTCGTCGCGGCCGTGATGAACGCCTCGCGCGCCTCGTGCGCTTCCTGCACCGTGAAGGGCCGCTCCTCGACCGTCAGGTTCATCGAGGCGGCGATGTCCATCACCGTGGCTCGGGTTACCCCGCGCAAGATCCCGAAATCGGCCGGCCTCGTGACCAGCGTGCCGTCCTGGGTGACAATCCAGGCGTTGGTCGCCGCCCCCTCCTTTACCGTGCCGTCATGGTCGACGAACCAGGCTTCTGCGGCGCCTGAACGGCGCGCCTTCTGGCGGGCGAGAACGTTCGGCAGCAGGCCGACGGTCTTGATGTCCACCCGCTCCCAGCGGTTTTCGGGCACGGTAATGACCTTGATGCCGGTCTCGGCGCGCTTGTCGGCCGCTGCCCGGCTCGCCCGCTTGGCGGTCACGACGATCGCGGGGGCAACATGTCCTGCCGGGAAGAAATGATCGCGGGGGGCGACGCCGCGGGTCACCTGAAGGTAGACGAGGCCGTCACGCACGCCGTTGCGGCGGACCACCTCCCGCATGACGAGTTCGAGCGCCTTTCGGCTCATCGGCCAGCCGATCTCCAGCTCGCCGAGAGAGCGGCCGAGGCGATCGAGATGGCGCGTCATGTCCATGATGAAACCGCGCGCCACTTCGCAGACCTCGTAGACACCGTCGGCAAACTGGTATCCGCGATCCTCCACATGCACGGCGGCGTCGGCATGGCGGACGTAGCGGCCATTCACATAGGCAATACGCGGCATTTGGTCTTACCCCCTATCTTGGAAATATGGTCCGGCGCCCAGGTGGATCAGAAGAATTCCAGGCTGACGCGGAAAAGCTGTTCGACCTGCCGGACAGCGCCTTCGAGCGCGAATATGACCACGCGATCCTTCGGCTTGATGCGCAGCGATCCGCTGGGCTTGATGACGGCGCCGTCACGATACACGGCACCGATGCGCATGCCGTCCGGCAGTTCCTGCTCGCTCAGCGGCGGGCCGACCAGCGGCGAGGTCTCGAGCGCCTCGGCTTCGATGATCTCGGCCGCGCCGCGCTGCACATTGTGAACGGCTCGAATCCGGCCGCGCCGCACCTGCTGCAGCACCTTCGAGATGGTCACCGCGCGCGGGTTCATCTGTGCGTCGATGCCCAGCGTCTTGGCGAAGTCGTGGTAGGTCGGATTGTTGATCAGGACCAGGTTGGACTTGCAGCCCAGCCGCTTGGCGATGACGCTGGAAAGGATGTTCACCTGGTCGTCATTGGTCAGAGCGACGATCAGGTCGGCGTGGTCGATATCGGCTTCGAGCAGCAGCTTCTGCTCGAGCGCGCTGCCATGAAGCACGACGGTGCGGCGCAACTCGTCGGCGATGGCCACCGCACGGTTGCGGTTGCTCTCGATGATCTTGACCTTGGTGCGGCTCTGCTTGCGCTCCAGCGCGCGCGCGACGTAGAGGCCGATATTGCCGCCGCCGGCAATGACGATGCGGGTCGCCTCGCGCTCCTCATGACCGAACAGGCCGAGCGTGCGGCGCACCTGATCCTTGGTGGTGATCACATAGGCCATGTCGCCGGCCATCAGTTGGTCGCCCGAATGCGGGACGAACAGCCTGCCGCCGCGTGAGACGCCCACCACCGTCGACGGAAGGTCGGGGAAAAGCTCGGTGAGCTGGGCGAGCGGCGTGTTGATGACCGGACATTCCTCCAGGCATTCGATCGCAACCATGGCGATCTGGCCGTCGGCAAAGCGGACGATGTCGGTCGCGCCGGGAAGCGCTATGCGCCGCAGCACCATTTCGCCGACTTCGATCTCCGGCGAGATGATGACGTCGATCGGCAGGTGATCGCGCGAGAACAGGTCCATGTAGTGCGACTGCAGGTAGGATTGCGACCTGATGCGGGCGATCTTGGTCGGCACGTTGAACAGCGAGTGGGCCACCTGGCACGCGGTCATGTTTACTTCGTCGAAAAGGGTCACGGCGATGATCATGTCGGCCTGCTGCGCGCCTGCCGCGGCCAGCATGTCGGGATGCGATCCATGGCCCACGAAGCCCCGCACGTCGAGCGTGTCGCGCACGGCGCGAATGAGGTCGGCCGAGGTATCGATGACGGATACGTCGTTCTGCTCGGCGGCCAGCCGCTCGGCAATGCCGTAGCCGACCTGACCCGCGCCGCAAATGATGACTTTCATGACCGGCTCCGCAGGCGCCGAGGCGCCTTCGCTGAATTAGACCCCGAGCGACTTCAGCTTCCGATGAAGCGCCGACCTCTCCATACCGATGAATTCGGCCGTGCGCGAGATGTTGCCGCCAAATCTGTTGATCTGGGCCAATAGATATTCCTTCTCAAACATCTCGCGCGCTTCGCGCAGCGGCAGGGCCATGATGTGCTGGTCGGATTGGGTCGGCACACGGGGCATCACGTCGCCGATTTCGGCCGGCAGCAGATCCGCCGTTATGGGGGCATCCGTGTCGTCGCCGCGCGTCAGGATGACGAGGCGTTCGATATTGTTGCGAAGCTGACGGATATTGCCGGGCCAATTGTGGGCCTGCAGCACCGCCATTGCATCCTCGCCCAGACGCCGGGGCTTGATGCCCACCTGATTGACGATCTGCTTCATGAAGTGGTCCACAAGGATGGGGATATCTTCCCGCCGGTCCGAGAGCGGCGGTATCGAGACGGGAACCACGGCCAGGCGGTGGAACAGATCCTCGCGGAAACGCCCCTCCTCAATCATCGTCTCCAGATCGCGCGCGGTGGATGAGATGATCCGAACGTCCACCTTCACCCGCTTGGTGCCGCCGACGCGCTCGAATTGCTGATCGACCAGAACCCGCAGGATGCGCGCCTGCGTCTCGCGCGGCATGTCGGCGACCTCGTCGATGTAGAGCGTGCCCCGGTGCGCTTCCTCCAGCGCCCCGACCTTGCGCTCGCTGCCGTTCGATTCGGTGCCGAAGAGCTCGATCTCCATTCGCTCGGGCGTGATCGATGCCGCGTTGATCGTGACGAAGGGGGCGCCGGCGCGGTTCGATTCAGCGTGGATGGCACGCGCCACCAACTCCTTACCGGACCCCGACGGTCCGATAAGCATGATGCGGCTGTTGCTCGGCGCCACCCGCTCGATGGTCTGGCGCAGATGATTGATGGCCGGCGAGTTGCCGATCAGGTCGAAGCTCTCGCCGCTGCGCTTCTTCAGGTCCGAGACCTCGCGCTTGAGGCTGGAGGTCTCCAGGGCGCGCTCGCAGATGAGGATGAGGCGGTCGGCCTTGAACGGCTTCTCGATGAAGTCGTAGGCGCCGCGCTTGATGGCGGAGACAGCCGTCTCGACGGTGCCGTGCCCGGAGATCATCACCACCGGCAATTCGGGATGCATCAGCTTGATCCTGTCGAGCAGCGCCAGGCCGTCGAGCGTGGAGCCCTGCAGCCATATGTCTAGGAGGACGAGCCGCGGCACGCGCTCGCCTATCGCCGCCAGGGCCGCATCGCTGTGGCCGGCGGTACGCGTTTCGTGTCCTTCGTCGCTCAGGATTCCGGCAACGAGTTCCCGGATGTCGTCTTCGTCGTCGACGACCAGAATGTCAGACGCCATGATTGACCTTTTCCGTGCTTCCTTGGGTTCCGTCGTTCCCTCCGCCGGCCTCTGTGCCAATGGCGGGCAGGAACATGCGGATCATCGCTCCCGCGCCGCCATGGAAATCGGGCGGCGCGTCGTGAAGCTCCAGTCTTCCTCCATGATCTTCGATGATCTTCTTGACGATCGCCAGCCCGAGGCCGGTCCCCTTTTCCCGCGTCGTCATGTAGGGCTCCAGCAGGCGCTGGCGGTTCTCTATCGGCAGGCCCTTGCCGTTGTCTATCACGTCGATCTCGATGACGGCTCCTTTCCGGCGCGCCCTGATGAGGATCGCGCCCGCCTGCGCGCCGTCGCGTTCGGCCGCGTCGATCGCCTCGGCGGCGTTCTTGATCACGTTGCCGAAGGCCTGGCTCATGAGGCGCGTGTCGAAGCGGCCGATCAGCGGTTCGGTGCCGAGATCGCGCTCGATCGTGATATTGGGCCGGCTCACCTCGACCAGGAACGAGGCCTCGCGGAGCGGTTCGCGCAGGTCGAGCTCCTGGATATCGGGCTTGGGCATGCGGGCGAAGGCAGAGAACTCGTCCACCATGCGGCCGATATCGCCCACCTGGCGGATGATCGTGTCCGTGCACTGGTCGAATATCTCGCGATCCTGGGTGATCACCTTGCCGAAACGCCGGCGGATCCTCTCGGCGGAAAGCTGGATGGGCGTCAACGGGTTCTTGATCTCATGCGCGATGCGCCGGGCCACGTCCGCCCAGGCGGACGACCGTTGCGCCTGGACGAGGTCGGTGATGTCGTCCACCGTCACGACGTAGGAGCGTTCATCGTCCGGCCCCACGCTTTCCTCCGTCGTGAGCTGGATGTTGAAGGTGCGTTCGGCGCCGGCCCGATAGAATGTCACCTGCTGGCGATAGACTTGGCGGCCGGAATTCTTTCCCTGCTCGAACACCTTGCCGATCTGCGGCAGGACGTCGGTCATCTGCTTGCCGAGGGTCTGCGATGCCGAGATCGAGAGCATCGTCTCGGCCGACCGGTTGACGATGGTCACGAAGCCGCGCGCGTCGACGCCGATGACGCCGGCGGTCACGCCGGACAGGACGGCTTCGGTGAAGCGGCGGCGCTCGTCGATGACGTCGCGTGCGGAGATCAGCTGGTTGCGCTGGGTCTTCAGCTGCAGCGTCATCTTGTTGAACGTGTTGCCGAGGGAGGCGACGTCACCGTCCGAGGCGCGCACCGGAACCGCAACATCCAGATTGCCGGCGGAGACGGCGCTGGCCGCGCCGATGAGCTGGCGGATGGGACGTACCAGCCGGTCCGCCACCGCGATGCCCGTCCATATGGCGGCCAGAACGATCGCCAGGGTCACCACGAGATAGACCAGAGCGAAGGCGACCTGCGTGTTGCTGCGGTTGTCTTCTAGCGAGCGGTATTCCTCGGAGTTCGAAGCAACGATGCGTTTTGCGCGGATAACCTGGGGGTCGAGTTCGCGCAGCGTGTAGAGGAACGCGTCCGGAATGGCTCGAAGCTTGATCACGGCCCCGATGAAGTTGCCCGGAGGCACCTCGAAGAAATAGGTGGCTCCGTCGGCGGCCTGCGCCATGGCCTCGTCGGGAGGCATCGGGATCGAATCGGCGCCGGGCATGTCGGCGCCGATGATCAGGGACTTGTCCTCGCGCAGAAGCACGCCCGCATGCAGGCCGCGGCCACGGGTCTGCTGCGTCAGCACCTGGCGAAAGCCCCGGCGGTCGAGCTGATAGAGGCCGCGCGACTGGTCGAGCGTGAAGGCCATCGAAAGGGTCGTGCCGGAAAGGGTTTGCGCATTCTCGCGCACATAGGCCTGGGCGATCGACAAGGACGAGTTGACGATCACGCGCGTGCGTATGTCGAACCAGCGGTCGAGCCCGATATCGAGCGTTATGGAGGCGATTATGGCAACCAGAATGGCCGGGATGGCCGCCACCAGCGAAAACATGGTGACGATGCGCACATGCAGCCGCGCCGCCGCCCTGCCCCCCTTGCGGGCCGTGTAGATGCGCCGCGCCTCGAGGCCGATCAGCGTCAGAAGGATGAGGACGAAGAGCGAATTGACGGCGATCAGGGTCAGCGTCAGTTCGCTATAGGGCTCGATTGCCGTGAGCCCGAGCAACAGGACGAACGACACCGCCGCCGTGACCAGAGCCCCGATGGCGGCGAGGATGCCAGGCAGGGCCATGAGACGGCGCCCGTTGCTGAGCGAGGTCGGCGCGGCTTCAGAGGCCATTGCGGTTGCCTGGGTACTCATTGCTCAATCCGGACAGGGTTCAGATTCGGCTCCGGGCACTGCGCTCGTCAAGCCGAACAGCCCCGCGTGGCAGATGTGCAACACAATGTGGCGACAATGCAACGCCTATAACATTTTGCCGCCGGGCGAAACTCCTTGGGCGCGCATAAGCCGGCCGCAATGGCCGGTTAGGGCGGGAGAACCGCTCAGACGCCCGGCTTGGAAGCGCGGTAGACATCCACGCCGAGCTCGCGGATCTTCTTGCGCAGCGTGTTGCGATTGACGCCGAGAAGCTCGGCCGCCCGGATCTGATTCCCCTGGGTCGCTGCCAGCGCCGCCAGTATCAGCGGATATTCCACCTCGGACAGTATCCGGTGGTAGAGCCCGGCGGGCGGCAGCCCGGTGCCGAACGACTTGAAATGGCGCTGGAGATACTGCTCCACCGCCTGGCCGAGCGGCAGCTCGTCCGGCAGGCTTTCCCGCGATGGGGCCATTTCGAGCGTCCGCGCGTCGCGAAGCTCGTTGGTTATGACCTCCTCGGATATCTCGTCCTGGGGGTAGAGCGCCGCCAGGCGGCGCACCAGGTTTTCGAGTTCGCGCACGTTTCCCGGCCAGGGGTAGCGCATCATGGCTTCCAGCCCGCCGCGCGAGATGCGCTTGGCATGCAGCCCCTCCTGCTCCGCCTGGCCGAAGAAATGCCGGACGAGGTCGGGAATGTCCTCCGCCCGCTCGCGCAGCGGCGGCAGGCGCAGCGGCACGACGTTCAGGCGATAGAACAGGTCCTCGCGGAACAGGCCCTGATTGATCAGCACCCGCAAATCCTTGTTGGTCGCGGCGACGATGCGCACATCCGTCCTGATCGGGGTGCGGCCGCCGACGGTCGTGTACTCGCCCTGTTGCAGGACCCGCAGGAGCCGGGTCTGGGCCTCCATCGGCATGTCGCCTATCTCGTCCAGGAAGAGCGTGCCGCCCTCTGCCTGCTCGAACCGGCCGTAGGAACGCTGCTGCGCGCCCGTGAACGCGCCCTTCTCGTGGCCGAACAGCTCCGATTCGATGAGGTCGCGGGGGATCGCCGCCATATTGATCGCCACGAACGGTCCGTTGCGGCGGCGGCCGAACTCGTGCAGCGCGCGGGCGACCAGTTCCTTGCCGGTTCCCGATTCGCCGCTGATCATGACCGTCAGGTCGGTCTGCATCATGCGGGCCAGCATGCGGTAGATGTCCTGCATGGCGGGCGAGCGGCCGATCAGCGGCATCGATTCGGGCGTGTCGGCGGCGCGCTGGTCGCCCGGCCGCTTCTTGGGCTCGGACAGGGCGCGCCCGACGATGCCCAGAAGCTCCGTCAGGTCGAAGGGTTTCGGCAGATACTCGTAAGCCCCGGCTTCGGAAGCACGGATGGCGGTCATGAACGTGTTCTGGGCGCTCATCACGATGATTGGCAGGTCCGGGCGCGATTTGCGGATGCGCGGCAGGAGGTCGAAGGCGTTCTCGTCGGGCATGACCACATCGGTGATGACCAGGTCGCCCTCGCCCGCGGCCACCCAGCGCCAAAGCGTCGCCGCGTTCGACGTGACGCGCACCTGATGGCCGACGCGGGAGAGTGCCTGGTTGAGCACGGTGCGGATGGCGGCGTCGTCATCGGCCACCAGGATGCTGCCATTCGGAGTCATGCCGTCGATGCTGCCTTGTTGCGTTTGGCGCCGCTGGCTTCCTGCTCTCGCCAGGCCGGCATCAGGATACGGAAAGTGGTTCCGCGCGCCGTTGAATCGCACTCGATGACGCCGCCGTGCGCGCCGACGATCTTTGCCACCAGCGCGAGGCCGAGCCCCGAGCCGTTCTGCTTGGTGGTGATGAATGGGTCGAAGATCATGGACTGTATATCCTGCGGGACGCCGGGACCATTGTCATGGACGCAGAACTCCATCGGCAGCGACACCCGCTCGCGCGTTCCCGGCACCGAAAAACGGATTCCGGGGCGAAACGCGGTGGAGAGGCGGATTTCTCCGCCCATTTTGTTTCCAATGGCTTCGGCCGCGTTCTTGATGAGATTTATGAAGACTTGAACCAGCTGGTCCCGGTTGGCGAGTATCGGCGGCAGGGACGGGTCGTATTCCTCGATGAAGGTGATGTTCCTGGCAAAGCCGTTCTTCGCTATGGCTTTTACGTGATCGAGCACGACATGGATATTGACGGGCATGCTGTCCACGGGGCGCTCGTCGGAAAAGACTTCCATGCGATCCACGAGCGCGACGATGCGGTCCGTCTCTTCCCTGATCAGCCGGGCAAGGCTGCGGTCGTCGTCGGAAACGACGTTTTCCAGGAGCTGCGCCGCGCCGCGAATGCCCGATAGCGGATTCTTGATCTCGTGGGCGAGCATCGCCGCCAGTCCGGTGACGGAGCGCGCCGCGCCACGATGCGTCATCTGGCGGTCGATCTTTTCGGCCATCGAGCGTTCCAGGAACATGATGACGGCGCTGTCCGGCGCTTCGGCGACCGGCGCCACATATATGTCCACGATGCGGTCCGGCCCCAGGCGCGGCGAGGAGATGTCCACGCGATATTCGTTGAAGGGGGCACTGCGCTCGCGCACCTGGTCGACGAGCGTGAGCAGCGGGCTGCCGAAAGGCACGAAGTCGGACAGCCGATGGCGCGCCAGCATCGCCGCGCTCGAACGAAAGAAGCCTTCCGCCTCGGCGTTGGCGAAGATGATCATCCCCTCCCCGTCGACCATGATGACCGGGTGGCTCAATGCGTTGATCGCAAGCTGCGACGCGTCGAGGATGCCGCTTTGCGTTCTCATGCAACAAGCCTTCCGGGTACCGGCTGCTCCTGATAGATGCCGAGCAGCAGCCGCTCGACCGCGGCGGGATCGGTCTCGGTCATCATCCGCGCCCGCAACGGGGCCAAACCCTCTCCGGCAAACCGGTCGAAATACCAGCCGAGATGCTTGCGGGCATGGCGCACGCCCTGTGCCTCGCCGTAATGCGATAGCATGTCGCGATAATGGCTGACGATATAGGCCGCGCGCGCCGCCCCATCCCGCGGCACTCCGGCATCCCCGGTTCCGGCCGCTTCATGGACGAGGGCGCCCGCGGCCCAGGGGGCGCCATAATGAGCGCGCCCGATCATGATCGCATCGGCGCCCGATTGCTGCAGCATCGCCTCGGCCTCCCGCCTGCCCGCGCCGTCGCCATTGGCGACAACGGGAATGGAAACCGCCTCCTTCACACGGGCAATCGCGCGCCAGTCCGCCCTGCCCTTGTAGAACTGACAGCGGGTTCGCCCGTGCACCGTCACCATCGCTATGCCGGCATCCTCGGCGCGCCGCGCGATCTGGGGAGCGTTGAGGCAGTCCTCGTCCCAGCCGAGCCGCATCTTGACCGTTACCGGCACCTGCACCGCCCGGACCACCGCCTCGATGAGGGAAAGCGCATGGTCGGGCTCGCGCATCAGGGCCGATCCGGAATAGCCCCCCGTGACCTTCTTGGCCGGGCAGCCCATATTGATGTCGATGATGTCGGCGCCGGCATCGGCGGCTATGCGCGCGGCCTCCGCCATCCAGATCCGGTCGCGCCCGGCGATCTGCACCATGTGGACGTCGATCTCGGGCCTGCGCCTTATGCGGCGGATGCTCTCATCGCGCCCCTTGGCCAATTCGCCGCTCGCCACCATCTCGGAAACGACCAGCCCCGCGCCATGCCCGTGGGCGCGCAGCCTGAACGGAAGGTCGGTAACGCCGGACATCGGCGCCAGGAACACGCGGTTGCGCAGCGAAACGCCGCCGATCTCGAGCGGGCTGGCCAGACGACTGAAAGGAACAGTGCTCAAAAATGGGGCATCCTTTTCTTATGCACATTGTTTAGCCAAGAGACGGCGCACATGCAATGGCCCAGTTGCAATCCCCACGGCAGGCAGGAAGCTCAATCAATATTTGCGGCTAAATGCAAGGAATGGCCTGCCTCATGCAGAATTCCGTTGGCAATCGCCGGCCGGCTTGATTATCCCTCCGCGAATGAACGCGCTTCACGAAAATAGGCGGGCCAATCGCGTCCGGGTTGCCGTGGTGATCGTCGCCGCCGGGCGCGGCGAGCGCGCCGGGCAGGCGGGCGAAGGTCCCAAGCAATACCGGATGATCGGCGGAAAGCCGGTGATCCGGCACACGCTGGAAGCCTTCGCCGGCCATGGGCGCGTGGATGCGATCGCCGTCGCCATTCATCCGGACGACACGGCGCTGTTCGAGGCGGCGGCCGACGGGCTCGGCCGGGACATGATATCCGTGCATGGCGGCGCCTCGCGCCAGGAATCGACCCGCCTGGCTCTGGTCGCGCTCGCCGGCCACGCTCCCGAGATCGTGCTGATCCACGACGGCGTGCGCCCGTTCATCGAGGCCGGGCTTGTCGACCGGGTGATCGACGGAATCGCCGACGATGCCGGTGCCCTGCCTGTCGTCGCCGTTTCCGATACGCTGAAGAAGCGCGGCGACGACATGTATGTGGAAGGAACCGTCTCGCGCGCCGGCCTCTATGCCGCGCAGACGCCGCAAGGCTTCCCCTTCCAGGCCATTCTCGATGCACATGAAAACGCCCGCCGCTCGGGGCTTGGCAATTTCACGGACGATGCGTCGATCGCCGAATGGGCTGGGATGCGGGTGCGGCTGGTGGAAGGCTCGCCCGACAATGTGAAGCTGACCTGGGGGCGCGACATCGTGCTGGCGGATCAGCGGCTTGGAGCAAATGCAATGCGCGGACTGCCCGATGTGCGCACCGGAAACGGCTATGACGTTCATGCCTTTGAGGAAGGCGACCATGTCACGCTTTGCGGTGTCGATATTCCCCATGACCGGAAGCTGTCCGGCCACTCCGACGCCGATGTCGGGCTGCACGCGCTCACCGATGCGCTGTTGGCCACCTGCGGGGCGGGCGACATCGGCACCCATTTTCCGCCAAGCGACCCCCAATGGAAGGGCGCGCCCTCGCGCATCTTCGTGGAGCATGCGGTCGGGATCGTGCGCGAGCGCGGCGGGCGCATCGCCAATGCCGATATCACGCTGATCTGCGAAGCCCCGAGGATAGGGCCGCACCGCGAAGCGATGGTGGCGGAACTTCAAGACATGCTGGGCATTTCAGTCGACCGCATTTCGATCAAGGCTACGACGAACGAAAAGCTGGGATTCATCGGGCGTTCCGAAGGCATCGCGGCCATTGCCACGGTCTCGGTGGTCTATCCGGGAACCCTGCCGGAATAGGAAATCAGCGCGCCAATGAGTGACACCGCAATACTGGCGACCAAGGTGCTGGCCCGTCTCCAGCAGGCAGGGCTGATGCTGGCGACCGCCGAATCGTGCACCGGCGGCCTGATCGCCGCCGCCATCACCGATCTCAACGGCGCCTCTAACGTGCTCGACCGCGGCTTCATCACCTATTCGAACGAAGCAAAGACGGAGATGCTGGCGGTCCGCGAGCAGACGCTGCGCGACCACGGCGCCGTCTCCTCGCAGACCGCAGCGGAGATGGCCGCCGGCGCCCTTCTGCATTCGAGAGCGGACATCGCGGTATCGGTTACCGGCATCGCCGGTCCGGGCGGAGGAACGGCGGAGAAGCCTGTCGGGCTCGTATGGTTCGGGATCGCCGTCAGGGATGGCGAGCCGCGCACGGTCCGCAAGCAATTCGCCGGCCTCGGCCGCGCGGCGGTGCGCCGCGACAGCGTGATGACGGCGCTCGGTCTCGTATTGGAGGCGGCGGAAACCATCGCCAATCAGGCCGATGTGCCGTAAATCCTGTCGGCGCGTTTTTCGAAGGCTTCGGAGAACATTCTGAAGGCGCGGTCGAACATGGCTCCCATGAGCATGCCGAGCATGCGGCTCTTGAACTCATACTCGATGAAGAAGTGGACGTCGCAGCCGTGCTCGCCCCGCGGCTCGAAGCTCCAGCGGTTGGTCAGGAAGCGGAACGGGCCGTCGATATAGCGCACGTCGATGATGTTCTCGTCGGGCTTCAGGATCACCTGGCTGGTGAAGGTCTCCCGGATGGCCTTGTAGCCCACCGTCATGTCGGCGACCACGATGCGCACGCCCTCGCGCTCCTTGGTCGAGCGAACGGTCAGGGCTTCGCACATGGGCACGAATTCGGGATAGGACTCGATGTCCGCCACCAGCGCGAACATCTCCTCCGGCGAATGGTTCACCTGGCGGACTGTCTCATGCTTCGGCATAAGGCGCTGCTAGGCCCTTGCCGCGGCGGCCGCCAGCTTGGCTTCGCGCGCGGCGCGCAGCCGGGCGAAATCGTCTCCGGCATGGTGGGAGGAGCGGGTGAGCGGACTGGACGAAACCATCAGGAAGCCCTTCGTATAGGCGACCGTCTCGTAGGATTTGAACTCGTCCGGCGTGACGAATTTCTTGATCGGGTGGTGCTTGCGCGTGGGCTGCAGATACTGCCCGATGGTGATGAAGTCCACATCGGCCGAGCGCAGATCGTCCATGAGCTGCAGCACCTCGTTCCGCTCTTCGCCAAGCCCCACCATGATGCCGGACTTGGTGAAGATGGTCGGGTCCAGTTCCTTCACGCGCTGCAGCAGGCGCAGCGAGTGGAAATAGCGGGCGCCGGGACGAACGGTCAGATAATTCGACGGCACCGTCTCCAGGTTGTGGTTGAACACGTCGGGCTTGGCCTCCACGACGACTTCCAGCGCCCCGTTCTTGCGCAGGAAGTCGGGCGTGAGGATTTCAATCGTGGTCTCGGGCGTTGCCCGGCGGATGGCGCGGATGACCTCAGCGAAGTGCTCCGCGCCGCCATCCTTCAGATCGTCGCGATCGACCGAGGTGATCACGACGTGCTTCAGCCCCATCTCGCCGACGGCCTTGGCCACGCTCGCCGGCTCTTCCGGATCGAGCGGCATGGGTACCCCGGTCGCCACGTTGCAGAAGGCGCAGGCGCGGGTGCAGATTTCGCCCATGATCATGAAGGTCGCGTGCTTCTTGTCCCAGCACTCGCCGATATTGGGGCAGCCGGCTTCCTCGCAGACCGTCACCAGCTTGTTCGACTTCACGATTTCCCGGGTTTCCAGATAACCCTTGGAGGTCGGCGCCTTGACCCGTATCCAGTCCGGCTTGCGCATGACCTCCTGGTCGGGCCGGTGCGCCTTTTCCGGATGCCGCACGCGCGGCGTTGCGGTGACGTTGTCGAGGACGGTTACCATTGCGACGTTCCTTGCTGTTCCGCCTCGGCGGAAGCTGGATGGGGCCGGGCCCGGCCTGCCCCGGGCCTGCTCATATAGCGATTTGCGCCAACGAGAAAAACCCGTCCCCAGGGCCGGGAACGGGCCATTCCATAAAATGCCGGGTGAGCGGCGGGCCCGCTCAGGTGCGGCCGCGGATCAGCCGATAGAGCCAGATCAGCAGGCTCGCGCCGATGACACCGATGATCAACTGGCCGATGACGCCGCCAAGGGTCGTGCCGACCACCGCAAAGAGTATCGCGTTCAGTACGACCGCCCCGAGGATGCCCAGCACGATATTCGTCAAAAGCCCATGCTCGGCCTTCATGACCTTCTCGGCGATCCAGCCCGCCAGACCGCCTATGATTATGGTGAGTATCCAGCCCAAACCTTCCATGAAAACACACTCCATTCCTTACCGTTTCAATCATACGGTAGAACGGCCCGTCCTTCCAAGGGGTTCCAGCCACTTGCCGCATCAGGCGTTCAGCGTCCTTCCATAGGCGTCGAGGACGCTTTCCTTCATCATTTCGGAAAGCGTGGGATGCGGGAAGACGGTGTGCATCAGCTCTTCCTCGGTCGTTTCCAGATTCATGGCGATGACGAATCCCTGGATGAGTTCGGTCACTTCCGCGCCGACCATATGGGCGCCCAGCAGTTCTCCGGTCTTCTTGTCGAGGATGGTCTTGATCAGGCCTTGATCCTCGCCGAGGGCAATGGCCTTGCCGTTTGCGGCGAACTGGAACCGCCCGACGCGGATGTCGCGGCCGGCCTTTTTCGCCGCTTCCTCCGTGAGGCCGACCGAAGCCACCTGGGGTTGGCAGTAGGTGCAGCCGGGAATCTTGTTCTTGTCGAGCGCATGGACGCCCTTCACGCCGGCGATCTTCTCGACGCAGATGACGCCTTCGTGCTCGGCCTTGTGGGCCAGCATGGGCGGACCGGCCACATCGCCGATGGCGTAGATGCCTTCCACATTGGTGCGCCCGTAGCCGTCGACGGCGATGCAGCCGCGCTCGATCTTCACGCCGAAATCCTCAAGGCCGAGATTCTCGCTGTTGCCCTGCACGCCCACGGCGGAAATCAGCCGGTCGGCGGTGATCTTCTCCACCTTCCCGTCCTTCATCTCCACATGGGCGGTGACGCCGTCCTTGCCTTTTTCGACCTTGGTGACCTTGGCCTCCAGATGGAACTTGAGGCCCTGCTTCTCGAGCTGCCGCTTGGCGAATTTGGAGATTTCCGCGTCTTCCACCGGCATGACCTGGGGCATCAGCTCGACGACGGTCACATCCGAACCCATGGCGTTGTAGAAGCTGGCGAACTCGATGCCGATGGCGCCGGAACCCATGACGATCAGCTTTTCCGGGATTTCCTTGGGCACCATGGCCTCGAAATAGGTCCAGATCAGCTTGCCGTCCGGTTCGATGCCGGGCAGGACGCGCGGGCGGGCGCCCGTCGCCAGGATCACGTGCTTGGCCTTGTAGGTGCCCTCGCCCAGCGTGTTCTTGGGCTGCGGCGGCTGTGGCTCCATCGCCTTCTTCTGGGGCTTCGACACCACGACCTCGGTGCCGCCCTGCCCCTTCTTGAGCTTCGCCTCGCCCCAGATGATGTCGACCTTGTTCTTCTTCATCAGGAAGCCGACGCCGCCATTGAGCCGCAGCGAGACCTTGCGCGAGCGGTCGACGACGGCGGCGGCATCGGCGGAGATCGTGCCGTCGAGCTTCAGGCCATAGTCCTTGGCGTTCTCCGCCGCGTGCAGGATCTCGGCCGAGCGCAGGAGCGCCTTGGTCGGAATGCAGCCCCAGTTGAGGCAGATGCCGCCCAGGTGCTCGCGCTCGACAATAGCGGTCTTGAGGCCGAGCTGCGCCGCGCGGACCGCGGTCACATAACCGCCGGGGCCGGAGCCGATGATGATGACGTCGTAGTTTTCAGCCATTCCGTCTGCCTTTCAGTGACGCTCCAGGAGCACCCATTGGTGGGGCTCGCTCTTCTCGTAAAAGGGGCACGGCGTCCTGCCGGCCGGTGCGGCGGAACCCGAAGCCTTCGTAGAGGCTTAGCGCCGCCGCGTTGGTGCTCGGCGTGATGAGGGCGAGCGGCCTGCCGCCGGCGCGCGACGCCTCATGGTCGAGAAGCCGCCTCGCGACGCCCTTGCGCCTGTGTTGGCGGTAAACGGCCAGCGTGTCGATGAACCAGCGGCCGGCCACCTGCTGCTGCAGCGCGATCAGCGGCGCCAGCACGGGGTGGTCCGTCTTCTCCGCGAGGATCGACTGCGGTATGCAGAAGCCGATCGAGGCGCCCGCCGTCTCCCCGCCGATCTCAGCGATGCTAGCGTTGCGCCAATTGTCGTTGGCCGCCGCGTCGCGTATCCGCTGCTGGCCGCGCTCCATGGCCGTATCCGTCTCTCCGCGCAGCACCGCGCCATACCAGAGCCACGATGCGAAGCCGTGGGAGGCGATATCGACGAGAATGGCCAGCTCGGCCGCGTCCCTTCGGCCCGCCGGACGGATGGAGAGGTCGCCCGCCACCGTCAGATCCCCAACAAGCTTCTGACGGCGGGAACCAGGGCGGCGCCGACGGCGCGCGTGTTCTCCGCGTCGAGATGAACGCCGTCGAGCGGCGCGGTGCGGGCTACCGTGCCGGCGTCGAAGAAGCCGCAGCCGGCCTCCTCTGCAACCCGCGCATAGAGCGGCGCCAGCTTGCGCGATTCCTCGATCCCACGGTCGAACATTGCTGCGAAATCCGCGTTCCCGGTTTCGCAGAGCGGCGGCGGCGCGACCAGCAGCACCGCCGGGGGCGGGCTGTCGAGCGGATAATCGTGGCTGCGCACGATGTCCACCAGGCGCTCCATGCCCTGCTTGGCGCCGATGGCCCGCCCGCAGACGAAGGGCTTCATGTCGTTCGCCCCGAGCATGATGATGACGAGGTCGAGCGGCGCGTGGGTGGTCAGCAGCGTCGGGAGCAGCCTGGCCCCGTTGCGGTCGGCCCCCGCCACCCAGTCGTCGTAGGCGGTCGTGCGGCCGTTCAGTCCTTCCGCGACCACGTACGCCGTACTGCCGAGCCTTTCCTGCAGGACCGACGGCCACCGGTCCTCATAGGCATGCCGGCCGGGGCCGACGGCATCGTAGCCCCATGTCAGGGAATCGCCGAAGCAGAGGATCGTCTTCATCCAGCACTCTCAACATCCAGCGGCATCCAGGGCTGGCCACTTTGACCAACCCATTGCGGCTCTCATCCGCTCTTGGCGGGTCGCCTCACACCAGCATCCCCATCGGGTTCTCGATCAGCTTCCTGAAGGCGGCCAGGAGTTCGGCCCCCAGAGCCCCGTCGACGGCGCGGTGGTCGGTCGACAGCGTCACCGACATCACATTGGCCACCGCCAGTTCGCCGTTCTTCACCACCGCCCGCTCACCGCCCGCGCCGACCGCCAGGATGGTGGCGTGCGGCGGGTTGATGACGGCGGAGAAGTCCTTGATGCCGAACATGCCGAGGTTCGACACCGCCGTGGTGCCGCCCTGATATTCCTCCGGCCTGAGCTTGCGGTTGCGGGCGCGCGCGGCCAGGTCCTTCATCTCGTTGGAGATCGCCGACAGGGTCTTTTCCTCGGCGCGCCTGACGATCGGCGTGATCAGCCCGCCGGGGATGGAGACGGCCACGCCCACATCGGCATGCCGGTGGCGCACCATGTTGGCCTCCGTCCACGACACATTGGCGTCCGGCACCGCCTTCAGCGCCAGCGCCATCGCCTTGATGATCATGTCGTTGACCGACAGCTTGTAGGCCGGCTTCCCGCCGTCTTCGCCCTTGACCATCGGCGCCGCCTCGTTGAGCTCCTTGCGCAGCTTCAGCAGCGCGTCGATCTCGCAGTCGAGGGTCAGGTAGAAATGCGGGATGGTGGTCTTGGCCTCGACCAGGCGCCGGGCGATGGTCTTGCGCATGCCGTCATGGGGAACCAGCTCGTAGGAGCCTTCCTCGAACAGCTTGAGCACGGCCTCGTCCGACATCGGCTTGGCGGCCGGAGCCGGCGCCTCGGCGGCCTTCGCCGCCGGCGCGGCGCCTGTCCCGGCGGCCTTTTCCACATCGGCCTTCACCACGCGGCCCTTCGGCCCCGAGCCGGCAATCGCCGACAGATCGAGCCCCGCCTCCTTCGCAAGACGCCGGGCAAGCGGCGTGGCGAAGATGCGCTCGCCATCCGCCTTGCCTGCGGCAGGCTTCGCCTCGCCGGAATCGGCCTTCTTCGGCGCTTCGGTCGCAGGCTCGCCCTGCGGCTTTTCGGCCTTTCCGGCCACTTTTTCTTCCTTCTTCGGTTCCGGTTTTGCCGCTTGCGGCTTTGCGCCGCCGTCGGCCGCCTTGGCGGCTTCGGCCACGTCCTCGCCCTCTCCGGCCAGAACCGCGATGAGGGCGTTCACCTTCACCCCGTCGGTGCCCTCGGGCACGACGATCTTGGCGACGGTACCCTCGTCGACGGCTTCCACTTCCATGGTCGCCTTGTCGGTTTCGATCTCGGCGATGACGTCGCCGGGGGCGACGCTGTCGCCCTCCTTGACCAGCCATTTGGCGAGATTGCCCTCCTCCATCGTTGGCGAGAGGGCCGGCATGGTGATCTCTATCGGCATGGGGTCTCCTCCCTCAATTCCGGTAGGAAACGGCTTTCACCGCCTCGACGACTTCCGCGACGCTGGGCAGCGCGAGCTTTTCCAGATTGGCGGCATAAGGCATCGGAACGTCCTTGCCGGCGATGGTGACGACCGGGGCGTCGAGATAGTCGAACGCCCGCTGCATCACCTGCGAGGCGATATGGTCGCCCACCGACGATTGCGGAAAACCCTCCTCGACAGTCACCAGCCTGTTGGTTTTCTTCACGGATTCGATCACCGTGTCGAGGTCCATCGGGCGGATGGTGCGCAGGTCGATGATCTCGACATCGATCCCCTCGCCCGCCAGTTCCTCCGCGGCCTTGACGGCATAGGTCATGCCGATGCCGAAGGAGACGATCGTCGCATCCCTGCCCTCCTTGTGAACGCGCGCCTTGCCGATGGGCAGCACGAAATCGTCGAGCTTCGGCACGTCGAAGGTCTGGCCGTAGAGGATCTCGTTTTCGAGGAAGATGACCGGATTGGGATCGCGGATCGCGGCCTTGAGCAGGCCCTTGGCGTCGGCGGCGGTGTAGGGCATCACCACCTTCAAGCCGGGGATATGGCCGTACCAGGCGGCATAGTCCTGGCTGTGCTGCGCGGCCACGCGCGCCGCCGCGCCGTTGGGGCCGCGGAAGACGATGGGCGCGCCCATCTGGCCGCCGGCCATGTAAAGCGTCTTGGCGGCCGAATTGATGATCTGGTCCATCGCCTGCATGGCGAAGTTGAAGGTCATGAACTCGACGATGGGCTTCAAGCCGGCAAAGGCGGCGCCGATGCCGACGCCGGCAAAGCCGTGCTCGGTGATCGGCGTGTCCACCACGCGCTTGTCGCCGAATTCCTGCAACAGGCCCTGGGTGATCTTGTAGGCGCCCTGATATTCGGCCACCTCCTCGCCCATGACGAAGACATCGCCGTCGCGGCGCATCTCCTCGGCCATGGCGTCGCGCAACGCCTCGCGCACGGTGGTCGGCACCATCTCGGTGCCTTCCGGTATATCGGGGTCCGAAGGCAGGGGCTGCGCGGCGGCCTTGGGCGCCGCGGCGGGCTTGGGTGTGGCTTCCGGTTTCTGGCTTGCCGGCTCCTCCGCCGGCGCCTGGGCGTGCGCGGGCGGCGCGCTCGATGCGGCCTTGCCGAGGTCGTCGGCGCTTTCGCCTTCCTCCAGGAGCAGCGCGATCGGCGTGTTGACCTTCACCCCTTCGGCGCCTTCCTCGATCAGGATCTTGCCTATGGTGCCTTCATCGACGGCTTCCACTTCCATGGTCGCCTTGTCGGTCTCGATCTCGGCTATGACGTCGCCAGGGGCAACGCTGTCGCCCTCCTTCTTGAGCCATTTGGCCAGGTTGCCCTCTTCCATGGTCGGCGAGAGCGCGGGCATGAGAATTTCCGTTGGCATGTTGCGTCCCCCCTTAGAGCAGGATGTCGGTATAGAGTTCGGAAACATCCGGCTCGGGGTCGTTCTGGGCGAAATCGGCGGCATCGGCCACGATCTCGCGGACCCTCTTGTCGACCGCCTTCAACTCGTCCTCGCTCGACCACTTCTTCTCCACCAGGCGGTTCTTCACCTGCTCGATCGGGTCATGCTCGGAGCGCATCTTCTGCACTTCGTCCTTGGACCGATATTTGGCGGGGTCCGACATGGAATGGCCGCGATAGCGGTAGGTCTGCATCTCGAGGATGATCGGCCCTTTGCCGGAGCGGCACCATTCGACCGCCAGGTCGCCGGCGGCCTTGACGGCGCGCACGTCCATGCCGTCGACCTGGATGCCGGGGATCTTGAAGGAGAGGCCGCGGTGCGAAAAATCCGTTTCGGCGGAAGAGCGCGAAACGGATGTCCCCATGGCGTAGCGGTTGTTCTCGATGATGTAGACGACCGGAAGCTTCCACAGCGAGGCCATGTTGAAGCTCTCGTAGACCTGGCCCTGATTGGCCGCTCCGTCGCCGAAATAGGTCAGGGAAACGCTGTCATTGCCGCGATAGCGGTTGGCGAAGGCCAAGCCCGTTCCCAGCGAGACTTGCGCGCCGACGATGCCATGGCCGCCATAGAACTTCTTCTCCTTGGAGAACATGTGCATGGAGCCGCCCTTGCCCTTGGAGTAGCCGCTGCGCCGGCCCGTCAGCTCGGCCATCACGCCGCGCGGCTCCATGCCCGTGGCAAGCATATGGCCGTGGTCGCGATAGCCGGTGATTACCTGATCGCCCTCCTTCAGGGCCATCTGCATGCCGACGACGACCGCTTCCTGTCCGATATAGAGGTGGCAGAAGCCGCCGATCAGACCCATGCCGTAGAGCTGGCCGGCCTTTTCCTCGAAGCGGCGGATGAGGAGCATGTCCTCATAGGCCTTGAGCTCCTGTTCCTTCTTGAACTCCTCGGGCTTCGGCGTTTTCACCGCGTTCGCCGCCGCTATCGCGCTGCGCGGCGGCGACTTGGATTTGGACACATTTTTGGCTGTGGTTTTCCTGGCGGCTGTCGCCATGTTTCGCTCCCTGGATCGTCTCTTATCGGACATGGGACGAGGAACCGGCAGTCACAACCCGCATGCGCCATCACTGGTGCCGCGGCAACCGAAAACCGACGATCCACTCCCTCAGCCAACAAGCTAACATGGGCGTATGCTCGGCGCTACGCCAAAAAAGCATGCCTGCTATGCCGCTAAGCGTCTTCATTCATTGGGAAATACAACGATTAACTCGATTTCGGTTAATCGCTGGATGCCGCTGCGCGGTAGATGACGATCTCGTTATCCTGGGCCAAGCTTAGCTTACGACGCGCCTGCTCGTCGAGCATATCTTTTTCCAGGCTGCCGTCGTTGATCAGCGCCAACCGGCCTTCCAGCTTCTCGCGCACGGCGCGCAGGCCGGCGAGCTCGGCTTCAAGAACGGCCACCCGTTTCACCAGGTTCTCGCGCGCATAGATGCCGTAGTCCCCATGGAAGACATGGTAGGCAAAATACGACAGGAACAGGCTGGCGATCGCCGGGACGATCAGCCTTCCGGTATTTCTGCGTTTGTGATGGCGGGTCCACATGCGGCAAATTCCTTCCGCCGCATGTGGCCATATCTTGTTTAATGGAGGGTTATTGCGCCGGTTCCCGGCTGCAAAAACGCTCTATCCGCGCAGAATGTCGCGGCCGGCGTAGCGCGCCTGGCGGCCCAGTTCCTGCTCGATGCGGATAAGCTGGTTGTATTTGGCCAGCCGGTCGGAGCGCGCCAGCGACCCGGTCTTGATCTGCCCGCAATTGGTGGCCACGGCCAGGTCGGCGATGGTGGAATCCTCCGTCTCGCCGGAGCGGTGCGACATCACCGCCGAATAAGCCGCCTTGTGCGCCGTCTCGACCGCATCGAGCGTTTCGGTCAGCGTTCCGATCTGGTTCACCTTGACGAGGATGGAATTGGCGATGCCCATCTTGATCCCGTCCCGCAGGCGGGCCGAATTGGTGACGAAGAGATCGTCGCCGACGAGCTGCACCTTGTCGCCGGCGATGTCAGTGAGGATCTTCCAGCCCTCGAAATCGTCCTCGGACATGCCGTCCTCGATCGAGATGATCGGATAATCGGCGGCAAGCTTTGCCAGATATTCGGCCTGCGCCTTGCCGTCGCGCGTCTTCCCCTCGCCTTCATAGACGTATTTGCCGTCCTTGAAGAACTCGGTGGCCGCGCAATCGAGGGCGATCGCCACGTCCTCGCCCGGCCTGTAGCCGGCTCTTTCGACCGAGGCCATGATGAAGTCCAGCGCCTCCTGGGCGCTTTTGAGTCCCGGCGCGAAGCCGCCTTCGTCGCCCACATTGGTGTTGTGCCCGGCCTTCTTCAACCCGGCCTTCAGCGTGTGGAAGATTTCCGAGCCCCAGCGCACCGCCTCGGCCAGCGAGCCGGCGCCCACCGGCATCACCATGAACTCCTGAAAGTCGATGGGGTTGTCGGCATGGGCGCCGCCATTGATGATGTTCATCATAGGCACCGGCAGGAGATGCGCGCCGGCGCCGCCGACATAACGGTAAAGCGGAAGACCGGAGGCATCGGCGGCGGCCTTCGCCACGGCCAGCGACACGCCGAGAATGGCGTTGGCGCCGAGGCGGCTCTTGTTCGGCGTGCCGTCGAGCTCGATCATCGTATGGTCGATATGGATCTGGGCTTCGGCGTCCATGCCGCCGATCGCCTCGAATATCTCGCCATTGACGGCCTCGACCGCCTGCTGGACGCCCTTGCCCAGGTAGCGCGGGCCCCCGTCGCGGAGCTCCACGGCTTCATGCGCGCCCGTCGAAGCGCCCGAAGGAACCGCTGCCCGGCCCATCGAGCCGTCTTCCAGCACCACGTCCACCTCGACGGTGGGGTTGCCACGGCTGTCGAGAATTTCACGTCCGACGATGTCGATAATGGCAGTCATGGGTGCTCTCTTTGGTCTTGGGGTTGCTCGAAAGGACTGTCGGCGCCCGTCTTAGCGAAAGTTGGGCAAAAAACAATGACGCCAAAGGCAGGCCGCATGCACGACCTGCCTGTGTCGCGATGATGAAGGTGGGTGAGCACGGCTGCCAGCCTCAGTGGGCATGCCTAGTCTGCGGCCCCTAGCCGATCTGGCGCTCATTGAGAAGTTCGATCGACATTCTGGCAAAGTGGGCAAAGAGCTTGAAGTCCTCGAAGTCCCGAAGATTGGCTGCGAGCCTCACGGCCTCACGCAGATGCAGGGCGATAATGTCGCCGTCGGCAAAGGCTGCGGGCTTGCTCGCCGCAGCGCCGTCCCCCCTGAAGGTCATTTTGGTCACCTCGTTATGACAGATGACAATAATGCGTGAGGCCACTCGGCGCGACAACCTCCGTGTACCGGCTAACCAATATTAGGGAGCGGACAGCCGGATCAGCCCTAGGGAGATCGCCTTGCCCACGGCCTGCGAAAGCGTCCGGCAATCGAGCTTCAGCTTGGCCGACTTCAGATAGCTCCTGACGGTATGCTCGGAAATCTCGAGTATAGCGGCGATGTCGCCAGCTTCCTTCCCGCGCGACACCCAGTGGAGGCATTCCAGCTCCCGCTGGCCGAGCCGCATCTTGTCGTCGAAGCCGGCTTCCGAGACAGCCCGGTCATGGAGGATGCGTGCGACCTCATGTAGCTCCGATTCATGGGCTTCGATGAAGGACCGCCATTCCCGAACGGGCCTGTCCGTGTTGAGTGAGGTGAGCGATCGTCGACCATTGGGATCGATGACCGGTATGGAATAGCCTTCCGGGCCCACTCCGGCCTTGAACGCATCCTCCAGGATTCGCTCCCAGCCGGCCGTCCGTTCGAGATCGGACCAGAAGAATGCCTTATCGGAGGTGAAGCCGGCCACCACCACCTGGTCCTGGCGGATATAGCCCGCCGTCAGCTGCTGGGTCACCCATTCCGGCGAATAGGTCGTGCGGAGATAGGGCACGTCAAACAGGCCCAGTTCCGCCGTTGCCAGTCGCACGGTGACGTTCAGGATGCCATAGACGTCGCAGATAAGACGAATGGCGACGTCGTTGGTGGACGCCTCCCTTATCAGACGAACCCTCTTCGCCCTATCAAGCGGCTGTCTGTCTGACGTGCCGTCCATAAGCTTCGCGTCCCCCTCGCAGAGAAGGATGTACTCTCAAAGCTTGGCCGACCGCAACATCTACCGCCGAGTAAATGAATAGAGACGTGCTCAAGGGAGACATATTCATGGCATTCAAGAACGTAAGTATTTTGTAATGTACAATAGTTCTCGGATTGCTGCTGCCGAAAAGCCGGCCGCGATAAGCCGATGGACTTGCAAAGGCGCCGGGAACTTCTTGCCTCAGCCCTTGGCTACCCGGTCAAACGCCATGAGCTTATCGAGGAGGGCGGGCATATCCCGCAGCGGCACCATGTTGGGGCCGTCCGAGGGTGCATTGTCGGGGTCTTCATGGGTCTCGATGAAAACGCCGGCCACGCCCACCGCGACAGCCGCACGTGCCAGAGTCTCGACGAAGCGGCGCTCGCCGCCGCTTGAGCCGCCCATGCCGCCGGGCTGCTGCACCGAATGGGTGGCATCGAAGATGACCGGCGCGCCGAACTCGGCCATTTGCGGCAGGGCGCGCATGTCGGAGACCAGCGTGTTGTAGCCGAAGGACGTGCCGCGCTCGGTGACGAGCACGTTGGCGTTTCCCGATTCGGTCACCTTGGCCACCACGTTCTTCATATCCCAGGGCGCCAGGAATTGGCCCTTCTTGACATTCACCACCTTGCCGGTGCTGGCGGCGGCGATCAGAAGATCGGTCTGCCGGCAAAGGAAGGCCGGGATCTGCAGCACGTCGACGGCTTCGGCGACGACCGCGCATTGCTCCTCGGTGTGGACGTCGGTCAGCACCGGCACCCCCAGCTCGCGGCGCAGATCCGCGAAGATCGGCAGCGCCCTATCGAGGCCGGCGCCGCGCCGGCCCGAAAGCGAGGTGCGGTTGGCCTTGTCGAAGCTCGTCTTGTAGACGAAGCCGATGCCGAGCTTTGCGGTAAGCTCCTTGAGCCTGCCGGCGATGTCGAACGCATGATCGCGCGATTCGAGCTGGCAGGGACCGGCGATCAGCGCCAGGGGCGCGTCGTTGGAGAACAGGGTGCTGCCGATGGCGACGCGTGGATTGGGCGATGTCATGGTTGTTCCTCGAACAGGAGATATGCACCCTGCCCCGGCGCGGGCGCAATGCAAATGTGATCGCGCGTTTGCTCGAACGGAATGCCTTCGCGCTCAAGCACGGCCCTTGGACGTGCCTGGTCACCGCAACGAAGAACGATGCCGACCGGCCTGGGACCCGGAGAAGGTTCAACCGTGATCCCATAGATTTCGCGCAAGGTCTCCGGGGCGCCGATTTGTATCGAGCCGTTTGCCAGATAAACGTCAAGCAGGCCGTCCGCCCGTTCCGACGATTGCGAACCGGCGAAGGCGGCAAAGAAGCGGCCGGCGGATTGGGGGTCGGCGGCGGTGACGAGGATTTTGCCGACTGCCGTTGCCCCGTTTGCGTGGCGCACGAGTTCGGAGCGGTCGACGGGAAGCGGGTTCAGGCGCTGGCATGTGAAACAGAAGCTGCCCGGCCATCCGGGAGGCGCCGCGAAGGCGAGACGGAACGAAGCCTGCGCTGCCTTGCCGCCGGCGTCGGTGAACGGCCTCGAAAACTCCAGCACTGCGCCGGGGCTTATGCCTTGCTCGACGAACCTGCGGTGATCGCTCAAGGCGTCGTCCGTGGCCAGCACGATCGCGGAAAAGCCCTCCTGCCCATATCGGGCGCGAAAGGCTCCGTCGCGCCCGACGAATACATTGCCGCCGGCAGCGGCTTCAAAGGCCCGCCCATCGTCGATCCGCGCGAGCGGCTCAAGATATGTGCCGTTGGAGAAGAAGACGCAGGCATTGCCCGTGCCGAACGGATGGGCTGCGTCCGGGGCGACGGAGAAGCCAAGGGCGGACATGCGGCGGCGCGCCTCGTCCAGCCGGGCGACGGGCAATACGCAGTGGTCGATCGGCGGTGGCGGCATGATCATGCTCCAGTTGCACGGGGCACGTGCCCGATCGCCCTCACACCAGTCTCGACTGCTCCACGGCGGCACCGATGAAGGAGGCAAAAAGCGGATGCGGCTCGAAGGGCCGGCTCTTCAGCTCCGGATGATACTGGACGCCGATGAACCAGGGATGGTCGGCATATTCGATGGTTTCCGGCAGAACGCCGTCCGGCGAAAGACCGGCGAAGACAAGGCCACATTCCTCCAGCTTTTCCCGGTAGCCGATATTGACTTCATAGCGATGGCGGTGGCGCTCGGAGATGGTTTGAGACCCGTAGATCTCGGCGATCTTCGAGCCGCCGGTCAGCTTCGCCTCATAGGCGCCGAGCCGCATGGTGCCGCCCAGATCGCCGGCCGCCGTGCGCTTTTCCAGCATGTTGCCCTTCAACCATTCGGTCATCAGGCCCACGACCGGCTCGCCCGTCGGCCCGAATTCGGTCGAGGAGGCCCTGTCGATGCCGGCCAGCGAGCGGGCCGCCTCGATGCAGGCCATCTGCATGCCGAAGCAGATGCCGAAATACGGCACCTTGCGTTCGCGCGCGAACCTGGCCGCCAGGATCTTGCCTTCCGCGCCGCGCTCGCCGAACCCGCCGGGCACAAGGATGCCATGCACCTTTTCGAGCCAGGGCGCCGGATCTTCCTTCTCGAAGATCTCCGCTTCGATCCACTCGAGCTTCACGCGCACCCGGTTGGCCATGCCGCCATGGGACAGCGCCTCGTTGAGCGATTTGTAGGCGTCCTTGAGGCCCGTATATTTGCCGACGACGGCTATGGTGACCTCGCCCTCGGGGTTGTGGATCCGGTCGGAGACTTCGTGCCAGCGCTCCATGCGCGGCTTGGGTGCCGGATCGATGCCGAAGGCGGCAAGCACTTCCGAATCGAGCCCCTCGCGATGATAGGCATTCGGCACGTCGTAGATATGCGCGACGTCCAGCGCCTGGATGACGGCGGATTCGCGAACATTGCAGAAGAGCGAGAGCTTGCGGCGCTCGTCGGAAGGGATTTCCCGGTCGGCGCGCACCAGCAGGATATCGGGCGCGATGCCGATCGAACGCAGCTCCTTGACGGAATGCTGTGTCGGCTTGGTCTTCAGCTCGCCGGCGGCCGGTATCCACGGCATCAGCGTCAGGTGAACATAGACGGCGTTGCCGCGCGGCAGCTCGTTGCCGAGCTGACGGATCGCCTCGAGGAAGGGCATGGCCTCGATATCGCCCACCGTGCCGCCGATCTCGCACAGGACGAAGTCGAACTCATCGTTGCCTTCGAGGATGAACTGCTTGATCTCGTCGGTGACGTGCGGGATCACCTGCACCGTGGCGCCGAGATAATCGCCGCGCCGCTCCTTCTCGATGATATTCTGGTAGATGCGGCCGGTGGTGATGTTGTCGTGCTTGTTGGCCGAGCGCCCGGTGAAGCGCTCATAGTGGCCAAGGTCCAGATCGGTCTCGGCGCCGTCGTCCGTCACGAAGACTTCACCGTGCTGATAAGGCGACATGGTGCCCGGATCGACGTTCAGATAGGGATCCAGCTTTCTGATTCGCACGCGGTAGCCGCGCGCCTGAAGCAGCGCGCCGAGGGCCGCCGCTGCAATGCCTTTGCCGAGGGAGGAAACCACGCCGCCCGTGATGAATACATATCGCGCCATGGGATTCACCGCATAGCGGGGCACGGCCGATTCCGCCAGTGCAAAATGCCGTAGCCCGCAGATTTTTGTCTTGCCGGGCGTGAACGGCCGGCGCGCGAAGGCGGGGCGTCAGCCCGCGCATTTGCCCATAACCAAGGCGCGGGAAACGTCCGCGCCTTGATCATAGGGAGTGGCTTGGAGACGGTCGCTGCCCGTCCCTTACTGGCCGTTGGGAACCTGCGGTTCCGGGCTTGGCGCCTCGCCTTCATCGGCCGGTTCCGTAGGCTGAACGCTGCCGCCGAGCTGGTCCAGAATGCCGCCCGAGCCGTCCTGGGTATCGGACTGCGTCTGGGGCAGGTTCTCGAGTATGTCCGTCGGCCGTGCCTCGTAGCGCGCCAGAACGGACAGGGCGAGCGAGGTGGCGAAGAAGGCCGCGGCGAGGATCGAGGTGGTGCGCGTCAGTGCGTTGGCCGCGCCGCGCGCCGACATGAAGCCGGACCCTCCGCCGATGCCAAGACCGCCTCCCTCGGAGCGCTGCATGAGGACCGCGCCGACCAGCGCGAGCACGACGAGCAAATGAATGACGATGATGACAGTCTGCATGAATCCTTCCGGCGCTTCGCGCGACAAAACCCAGCGGCGAACCGCAGATGCGGCTCATTACATGGCTTTGCAGGTTTTTCCAAGTCCCCGTACGCCAGAGATAAGCGCGATCGCCGCCTTTGCAAGAAATCGGCGCGGGATGCGCCCTACCGCTGGGCCGCAGCCCTGGCGATCCCCAGGAAATCGTCGGCCTTGAGGCTGGCTCCGCCGACGAGCGCGCCGTCGACATTCGGCACCGCCAGAAGCTCGGCCGCATTGGAAGGCTTGACCGAGCCGCCATAAAGGATCCGCATCCGCTCCGCCTTCTCGCCAAGCCTTTGGCGAAGCTCGGCCCGCAAATGGGCGTGCGCCTCCGCCACGTCGTCGGCCGTGGGGGTTAGGCCCGTGCCGATCGCCCAGACCGGCTCATAGGCGATGACCGTGTTGTGGGCCGTGGCCTCGTCGGGAACGGAGCCGGAGATCTGCCGCGAAAGCACGCGGAGCGTCTCGCCGGCTTCGCGCTGATCCCTCGTCTCGCCGATGCAGATGATGGCCACCAGCCCGGCGCGCCAGGCCGCCCTTGCCTTTTTCGCGACGGTCTCGTCCGATTCGCCGTGGTCGGTCCGGCGTTCCGAGTGGCCGACGATGACATGGGCAGCGCCGCAGTCGGCGAGCATTTCGGCGGAAATGTCGCCGGTGTGAGCGCCCTTTTCCTCGGCATGACAATCCTGGCCGCCGATCGAGAACGCCAGCCCCCGCACCGTCGCCGCCGCCTCGTGAAGCAGGGTCGCCGGCGGGCAGATCAGCCCGTCGGCATTTCCTGCGTATTGCGCGAAGCCCTCGGCCATGGCCTTCAGCTCGCTCAGGGAAGAACGCGTTCCGTGCATTTTCCAGTTTCCGGCGATCAGGGGGCGGATGTCGGGGGTCATGGCGTTCCGTTCGATCTGGTGGACCTTCGACCTGTTCACTACCAAAATACGGCCACAAAGCAATCGACAGTGGCGCGCGGGGGCGTTATGCCCATTGGTCGTTGTTTAAGTTCAACCGGAAAGACATCGGAACCAGCATGCTTGAAAGCCTCCGACACGCAGCCACCACCTGGATCGCCAAGCTCCTGCTTGTTCTTTTGGTCATGAGTTTCGCCGTTTGGGGCATTTCCGGGCAGATGTTCTCCGATGCCAATCAAACCGTCGTGACCGCCGGCGACACGTCGGTATCGGCCCAGGAGTTCCGGCTGGCCTACGACCGTCAGATCGCGCAGATATCCCAACAGCTTGGAACGCGGGTGACGCGCGAGCAGGCCGTCGCCTTCGGCCTCGACAACCAGGTATTGGCCGAGCTGGCGGCAGGTGCGGCACTGGAGGAAACGGCCAGCGAGATGAATCTCGGCGTTTCCCAGCAGAAGGTCGCCGAGTTCGTGGCTTCGAACCCCGCTTTCCAGAACGCCAGCGGGCGCTTCGACCGTCGTCAGTTCGAATTCGTGCTCAGCCAGTCCGGCGTCCGGCCGGAGGAGTATCTCAGGCAGCGCGAACAGGCCGCCGTCAGGCAGCAGATCGTGGATGCCGTTTCGGGCGGCATCTCGGCGCCGCAGACGCTGCTCGAGAGCATCGCCCTTTATCGCGGCGAAGACCGTACCATCGAATATGTGGCGCTGCCGCGCAGCCTGGTCGAGCCCATCGAGGAGCCGACCGGGGAAGAGCTCCAGAGCTGGTTCGAGGAAAACAAGGAGCGCTATGCGGCGCCCGAGTACCGCCAGATCAATTATGTGAAGCTCGAGCCCGAGGACATAGCCGACCCGTCGGTGATTTCCGACGAACAGGTCCGCTCCTACTACGAGGAGAACAAGGACCGATACACGACCGCCGAGCGGCGGACCTTCGACAAGATCACCTATTCCACCCGGGAGGAGGCCGAGACCGCGCGCGAGGCCCTCAGGACCGGATCGAGCTTTGACGATCTGTTGTCGATGAGCGGCGCGCCGGCTTCGGACGTGCGCTTCGAGGAGATGACCCGCGAGGCGATCGCCGACGAGGCCATTGCCGAGGCGGTCTATTCGGTCGAGGAGGGAAACACCAGCGACGTGATCGACAGTCCCTTCGGTCCGGCGCTCGTCCGCGTGGTGGAGGTGCTGCCCGAAAGGGCCGTGCCGCTGGAGGAAGTCTCCGAAGAGATCCGGCAGGAGCTGGCGCTGGACGAAGCGAGCCGGGTCCTGCTGGACACCTACGACGCCTATGAAGACGCACGGGCGGGCGGCCAGTCGATGCAGGAAGCCGCCGCCAGCCTCAAGCTGGAAATGGAGACCGTCGAGGCGGTCGACCGTACCGGCCAGAATCCCGACGGCGAGATCATCCGCGACTTGCCCGCTTCGAGCGACCTCATTTCGGCGGCCTTCGACACCGAGGAAGGCGTCGAGAACCCGCCGCTCAATCTGGGATCCAACGGTTTCCTGTTCTACGAGGTCGCCGATGTCGTTCCGGCCCGCGACCGTTCGCTGGACGAGGTGCGCGAGAAGGTCGTGGCCGACTGGAAGGATGAGCGGGCCCGCGAAAAGCTGACGGCACGCGCCCGCGAACTCCAGGAAGAGGTGCAGGCGGGAAAGTCGCTGGATGAGATCGCTTCCGAGCTCGGCCTGCAGAAGGAGGTCCGGCGCGGGCTCAAACGCCAGGCGAACGATGCGACCATCGGACGGGACGGCGTGGCCGCCGTCTTCTCGGTCGCTCAGGGCGAAACGGGCATCTTCGACAATCCTGCCGGCGACGGTCAGTTCCTGTTCAAGGTAACGGAGGTCTTTGCGCCCGCCACCGCGTCGGCGGATGCTTTGCCGGACGATCTGGCGCGATCCGTGCAGCAGAACCTGTCCAACGATCTGGTCAACCAACTCGTCACCCGCCTTCAGGCCGAACATGGCGTGACGGTGAACCAGGGCGCCATCCAGCAAGCGCTCAGCTTCTGATCGTCCGATGGCGGATCTGAAAGCACATATCGCGACCGTTGCCGCCGGCAGGTCGCTGAGCTTCGAGGAAGCGCGGGATGCGTTCGACATCATCATGTCGGGCGAAGCCACGCCGAGCCAGATCGGCGGCTTCCTCATGGCGCTGAGGGTGCGCGGCGAGACCGTGGACGAAATAAGCGGCGCCGTAGAGACAATGCGGGCGAAGATGCTGCCGGTCGATGCGCCGGAAGGCGCCGTCGACATCGTCGGCACCGGGGGCGACTCCTCGGGGACCTACAACGTGTCGACCTGCGCCGCCTTCATCGTGGCCGGCGCGGGCGTTCCCGTGGCCAAGCACGGCAATCGTGCGCTTTCCTCGCGTTCGGGCGCGGCCGACAGTCTGGCTGCCCTCGGGGTCAATATCGAGATCGGGCCCGAGGCGATCTCCGCCTGCGTGCGCGAGGCCGGCCTCGGCTTCATGTTCGCGCCGGCCCACCATTCGGCCATGCGCCATGTCGGCCCGATGCGGGTGGAGCTGGGCACGCGAACGATCTTCAATCTGCTCGGCCCGCTTTCCAATCCGGCCAGCGTCAAGCGCCAGCTCGTCGGCGTGTTCGCCGAAGAGTGGGTCGAGCCGCTGGCCCATGTGCTCAAGCAGCAGGGCGCCGAAAGAGCGTGGGTGGTGCACGGCGACGGCCTCGACGAGATGTCGACCACGGGCACGACCCAGATTGCCGCCCTCGAGGACGGTCTCGTGCGCTGCTTCGAACTGACGCCGGAGGAAGCGGGGCTTGCGCGCGTCTCGATCGACGAGATCAGGGGCGGCGATGCACAGCACAACGCCCGGGCGCTGCGGGCCGTGCTGGAAGGCGCGCAGAACGCCTACCGCGACATCGCTGTTCTCAACGCCGGCGGCGCCCTGGTGGTGGCCGGCAAGGCGGGCAGCATCACGGAAGGTGTGCAACTGGCCGCCCGGTCGATCGACAGCGGCTCGGCGCTGGCAAGGCTGGAAAAGCTGGTCGAAATCTCCAACCGGCGGGCGTAAGGTAGGGCCATGGTCGATATTCTGCGCAAGATCGAGGCCTATAAGCGCGGCGAGATCGCCGCGGCCAAGGCGGCGGTGCCGGAGAACGAGATCAAGGCGCGCGCACGCGATGCCGCCCCTGCGCGCGGCTTCTTCGAAGCCCTGCGGACCCGGCGCGCGGCCGGCGGTCTCGCGCTGATCGCCGAGGTCAAGAAGGCCAGCCCCTCAAAGGGGCTCATCCGGGCCGATTTCGATCCGCCCGCCCTGGCCAGGGCCTATGAGGCGGGCGGCGCGGCCTGTCTTTCGATCCTTACGGACGCACCTTCCTTTCAGGGCGCGCCAGAATTCCTGACCGCCGCACGCGCGGCCTGCGGCCTGCCGGTGCTGCGCAAGGACTTCATGTTCGAGCCTTACCAGGTCTACGAGGCCCGCTCCTGGGGCGCCGACGCAATTCTTGTCATCATGGCGAGCGTTGCCGACGACGAGGCGAAGGCACTTGAGGAGACCGCTTTCGCGCTTGGCATGGATGTCCTGATCGAGGTTCACGACGAACCGGAGCTCGAGCGCGCGCTTCGCCTGGATTCGCCGCTGATCGGCATCAACAACCGCAACCTGCGGACCTTTGAGACCGCGCTTGAAACTTCCGAGCGCCTTGCACCCATGGTCCCGGACGACCGCCTGATCGTCGGCGAAAGCGGCATCTTCACCCATGAGGATTGCCTGCGGCTTCTTAAGGCCGGCATCGGAACCTTCCTCGTCGGCGAAAGCCTCATGCGCCACAACGACGTCGCCGCCGCCACGCGGGCGCTTCTGGGCCGCGAGACGGGCACGCAGGCTGCCGAATAATGGCAGGCGAGAGTGAAAGGCTTACGCATCTGGGAACCGGCGGCGAAGCCCGCATGGTCGACGTCGGCGCGAAGGCGGAGACCGTACGCGTAGCCGTTGCCGAAGGCGCGGTGTCGATGAGCCCGGCGACGCTGGAAGCCATCCTGGTGGGCAACGCCAAGAAGGGCGACGTGATCGCCACAGCCCGCATCGCCGGCATCATGGCCGCCAAGAAGACCCACGAGCTGATCCCCCTGTGCCACCCGCTGGCGCTCAACCAGGTCGTGGTCGACATCGTTCCGGACGAGGCGCTGCCCGGGCTGCGCGTTACCGCCACCGTGCGCGTAAGCGGAAAGACGGGCGTGGAAATGGAGGCGCTGACGGCGGTCTCCATAGCCTGCCTGACCATCTACGACATGGCCAAGGCGCTCGACAAATCCATGGAAATCACCGATGTGCGGCTGGTCAGCAAGACCGGCGGAAAATCCGGGGAATGGCGGCGGGAGCAAGGGTCCGATGGCGCTCCTGCCGGTTGACGAGGCGCTCGACCGCATGCTCGACGGCGTGCGCGCGCTGGACAGCGAGGACGTGCCGATAGCGGCCGCCGCCGGGCGGGTCCTGGCTTCGGCGCTGAGCGCGCGGCGCACCCAGCCTCCCTTCGATGCCTCCGCCATGGACGGCTATGCGGTGCGTGCTGCCGACCTGGCAAACCCACCGGCCCGCCTGCGCCTGATCGGAGCTTCCGCCGCCGGCAAGCGCTATGCGGGCAGGCTCGGTCCCGGCGAGGCGGTGCGCATCTTTACCGGGGCGCCGATGCCGCAGGGCGCCGATGCAATCCTCATCCAGGAGAACGCCGAGGCCGACGGCGATGTCGTTGAGGCACGGGAGAGCGTGGAGCCCGGCCGCCATATCCGGCGCGCCGGGCTTGATTTCGAGCAAGGCGACGTTCTCCTCGATGCCGGCCGCGTCCTCGATCCCGCCGCCCTCTCGCTGGCCGGAGCCGCAGGTTATGGCCGCCTGCCGGTCGTGCGCCGTCCGCGGATCGCCATCGTCGCCACGGGCGACGAACTCGTGCCGCCGGGAACCGAGCCCGGCCCCGACCAGATCGTGGCATCCAACAATCTGTCCGTGGCGGCGCTCGCGCGTGCGGACGGCGCCGAAATCGTTGATCTTGGCATCGTCGGCGACGATCGCGCCGCCATCGCCGGCGCCATACGGGCCGCGCTGGGCGAGGCGGCCGACATCATCGTCACGCTCGGCGGCGCCTCGGTGGGAGAGCACGATCTGGTGCGCGAGGTGCTTGTCGGCGAAGGCATGGAGCTCGCCTTCTGGAAGATCGCGATGCGACCTGGAAAGCCGCTGATGTTCGGCCGGTTCGGCGGAACGCGGGTTCTGGGACTGCCCGGCAATCCGGTCTCGACCTTCGTGTGTTCGCATCTGTTCCTGAGGCCGCTGGTCGCCCGGTTTTCCGGCCGCACCTATCTGCCCGAACTGCGCTCGGCCATTCTTGCCCAACCGATGAAGGCCAACGACCATCGCCAGGACTACGTGCGCGCCTCGGTCATTTCCGGGCAGGACGGGCTGATGGCCTCGCCCTTCGATGTGCAGGATTCGTCGATGCTGTCGACCCTGGCCGCCTCCAACGCCCTTATCATCCGCGAACCCGGCGCCCCGGCGAGCGCGGCCGGAGAGCGCTGCCGCGTGCTGATGCTGCGATAATCCTGCCTGTATTTTGGGTATTGCGGAACACAAATGGAACAGATACGGTCTGTTCTGGTTTTGTTTTTCTGATTCCCGAGGTTGGAACAATGCTGACGCGCAAACAGCACGAGTTGCTGCTCTTCATTCACGAGCGGTTGAAGGAGACCGGCATTCCGCCCTCCTTCGACGAGATGAAGGAGGCGCTGGATCTTGCTTCCAAATCGGGCATCCACCGCCTGATCACGGCGCTGGAGGAGCGCGGCTTCATCCGCCGCCTGCCGAACCGCGCCCGGGCGCTGGAGGTGCTGCGCCTTCCCGATTCCATCGCTCCGGGACTCAACGCCCAGCGCAGGTTCTCGCCCAGCGTGATCCAGGGCAGCCTTGGCAGGCCCGCCGCATCTTCGCGGCCGAAGCCCTCGGCGAGCAATGACGACGACGTCAGTGTAATCTCCGTGCCTGTCATGGGCCGGATCGCCGCCGGCGTGCCTATCGAGGCCATTCAGCACCAGACGCATTCCATCGGCGTCCCGCCGGACATGTTGACGGGCGGCGAACACTACGCGCTCGAGGTCAAAGGCGACTCGATGATCGAGGCCGGCATTTTCGACGGCGACACGGTGATCATCCGCGAGACGCAGACGGCCAATCCGGGCGAAATCGTCGTCGCCTTGGTCGACGAGGAGGAGGCGACCCTCAAGCGCTTCCGCCGCAAGGGCGCCTCGATCGCGCTGGAGGCGGCCAACCCCGCCTATGAGACGCGCATCTTCGGTCCCGACCGGGTAAAGGTTCAGGGCAAGCTTATCGGGCTGATCCGGCGCTACTGATCCTGGCCTGTCTTGCGCCGGTAAGGCGGAAGGCCGCGGGCGGCGCGCCAATATTGCCGCTGCGTGTGCCAGGGCCGATAGGGCTGGCTGATCGCCTGGGCGAATTCGGTCCTCGCTTCGCCGGGACCCGCCAGCCAGACCGCCGCACTTCCCCTGAGCGCGAGGTCGCGCTTGGTGAAGACGAGTGCCTTGCTCCCGGAGCACAGATTTGAAGCCGTTGCGTCGTCGACGACGATTAGGGATGCTGTTTCACAGACTGGCTTTGCCGCTGCGGCATTCTCGGCGTGGGCAATAAGATGCCCAGCCGGGTTATCTATAAGACAGAGCCCGTTGACGCAGGAAAACTGGCGGGATTTCATCTCGGGCGCAGCGGTCTTGCCGGCAACCAGCGGCTTGACCACCATCTTGGCATTCAGGGCACGGGTCCAATCGTCCATCGTGAAACCGTTGGGCCGGGCGCGGTTGACCGCCAGGCCGCCATCGGCCGTCCTCACCCCCATCAGCCGGCCATCCTCGCTTATCAGCACGGCGGGCAGCTCGCGCGCGACAAGAAGCCCGAAGCCGACGACCGCCAGCGGCGCGGCCAGCAGCCTTGCGCGCGTGGTCGACAGGACGGCCACGACGAAGGCCACCGTCAGCAGCAGAAACGCCGGAAGCGGCATCAGGCCGACGGCATCGATGGGGGATCTGTCGGATATCCATTCGGCGATGGCGATGACCGCCGCTATGGCGCGTCCCATGATCGACAGGAAGAACCCGTCGAGGCCGAAGGGCATCGCGAAGATCGCAAGAACCGCCGCGGGCATCGCCACAAGCGAGACAAGCGGCATGGCGGCCAGATTGGCCGGCAGTGCCAGCGGCGAAGCGCGCTGGAAATGCCACGCGCCGAACAGCGTCGTCGCCAATCCCGCGATCACGGACGTCGCTGCGAGCCCTGCGGCGAAAACGAGCACTGTGCGCAACAGGTTGCGCGCCAGGCCTGCTGGCGGCACGCGGCCGCGTTCCCGCCGGCCCATGCGCCAGTCGGTCCAGCCGGCATAGGCGGCAATGAGCGCCGCTGTGGCGGCGAACGACATCTGGAAGCTCGGACCGACCACCTCGTGCGGCGAGATGATGATGATGATCAGCGCGGCGATGGCCAGATTGCGCATGGTAATGGCGGCGCGATCGAACAGCAGCGCCGCCAGCATCACCGCGAGCATGATGTAGCTGCGCTGGGCGGCCACTGCCGAGCCCGAGAAGAACAGATAGAGCGTGCAGAATGCGAGCGCCGCGCCGGCGGCGTATTTCTTCACCGGCACGCGTTGCGCAAATTGCGGGAAGAGGGCCGCGCCCGCCCGCGCCATTGCCATCACGGTAGCGGCCACCAGAGCCATATGGAGCCCGGATATCGCCAGGATGTGGGCAAGACCGGAGCGCCGCAGCCATTCGTTTATAGGCTCCGGTATGCCGGCGCGCATACCGACGATCATGGCGGCTGCCACCTGCCCTTCGGCGCCGGGAACCGCATGCCTGATACGTGCCGCGAGCCCTTCCCGCGCCGCCTGCAGCCAGCGCGCCGGCCCCGCGGTCACGCCGTCATCCGCCGCCACCGCCGCCCGCTCGGGGTTGGACAGGAAGAAGCCGACCGCTCCTATCCCGTTGAAATAGCTTGAGAAGGAAAAGTCATAGGCGCCGGGGCGGACCGGCCCGGAAGGGCTCATCAGGCTGGCAAGCCCGGTGATGCCGTCGCCGGCGGCAAGGCCCTCCGGCACCGCGCGGGCGCTTAGCCGCACGCGGGCGGGCGGATAGCGCAGTCGGGGCCGCTCGGTCGCCACAATGTCGATCGTCAGCCGCAGGCGCCCGCTTGCCTGGTGCTCCAGGCTCACCAGCCGCCCGGTGATCCTGGTGGTCACGTCCGATCCCATCATCGGCGTCGAAGAGCGCCAGGTTTCGAGCTTGCCCAGCAAGGCGCCGGCCAGGATCAGCAGGACCGCGCCGCTGATGAACGGCAGGATGCGACGATCGCGGGAAAGGAACGTGACGGCCAGAAGCAGGCATAACGAGAGCACCAGCGGCAGTGCTTCAGGCTCCCACGGCAGCGCGAAATAGGCCGCCACGCCCGCGCCCAGAAGAACGGGCAGGCACAGGAACGTCCCGCCGCGCGCCGCGTCCCGCGAGATCGCGGTGGGAACCCCCCGCCAGAAGGCAATGAAGGCCGGCAGCTGTGGCCGCTGTTCGGGCATGTCTGCCGGCACGGGCGCCGGCGGCGCGAGCGGACGCGCGGTTCCCGGCAGGAACAATCCGCGCTCGCTGTCCGCCGCTGCCGCCTTGTCGTCCGCCACGCCCGAACACCCCGCAGGCTTGCACCCCAAGCGGCCTATGCTACATGACGGGCAGCCGATTTCCAGCCGCGACGGCCACAGCCGCGCCGCAACCCGAACATTCAGGAACCAGCATGTCCCGTCCCGTCATCACCCGCTTCGCCCCCTCGCCCACCGGCTATCTCCACATCGGCGGCGCGCGCACGGCGCTCTTCAACTGGCTCTACGCCAGACATACCGGCGGCAAGATGCTCCTGCGCATAGAGGACACCGACCGGCAGCGCTCGACGGAGGCCGCCACGGCGGCGATACTCGACGGTCTGTCATGGCTGGGCCTGCTGTGGGATGGGGAGCCCGTCTCGCAGTTCGAGCGCGGCGACCGCCATCGCGAGGTGGCCCTCGAACTTCTGGAGAAGGGCGAGGCCTATTACTGCTACGCCTCGCAGGCCGAGCTGGAGGCCATGCGCGAAAAGGCGCGCGCGGAGGGCCGCCCGCCCCGCTATGACGGCACATGGCGCGATCAGGCGCCCTCGGAAGCGCCGCAGGACGTCAAGCCGGTCATCCGCATCAAGGCGCCGCGCGAGGGCGACACCGTCATCCACGACAAGGTGCAGGGCGAGGTACGCTTTCCCAACAAGGACCTGGACGACTTCATCATCCTGCGTTCCGACGGCTCGCCCACCTATATGCACGCCGTGGTCGTCGACGATCACGACATGGGCGTCACCCACATCATCCGCGGCGACGATCATCTGACCAACGCCGCACGCCAGGCCCTCATCTACAAGGCCATGGGCTGGGACGTCCCCGTCATGGCGCATATCCCCCTCATTCACGGCCCCGATGGCGCCAAGCTATCAAAGCGCCACGGCGCGCTGGGCGTCGAAGCCTACAGGGCCATGGGCTACCTGCCGGAGGCCCTGCGCAACTATCTCGTGCGGCTCGGCTGGAGCCATGGCGACGACGAGATCATCTCGACGGCGCAGATGATTGAGTGGTTCGAGATCGAGGACGTCAACAAGGGCGCGGCGCGCTTCGACTTCCAGAAGCTCGAGGCGGTCAACGGCCATCATATGCGTCATACGCCGGACGACGAGCTGTTCGAAATCCTGATGGAGACGCTGCCCCATCTGACAGACGGGAACATCATCCTGGCGAAACTGGACGAGCGGAGAAAGGCACAGCTCCGAGCGGCGCTGCCGGGCTTGAAGGAGCGGGCGAAGACACTGGTGGAACTTGTTGACGGCGCCGGATTTCTGTTTGCCGAGCGCCCGCTCTCGTTCGACGAGAAGGCCGGCGCCCTCCTCGATGACGACGCGCGTGCCATGCTGGCGCAGCTCGCCGATGAATTGGCCGCGCTGTCCTCATGGTCGGCGGCCGATTGCGAGGCCGCGGTGCGGGCCTTTGCCGACAGAACAGGGCTCAAGCTGGGCAAGGTCGCGCAGCCGCTGCGTGCGTCGCTGACCGGCCGCACCACCTCGCCCGGCATATTCGACGTCTTGGAGGTGCTCGGGCGGGACGAATCGCTGGCTCGGATAAGGGACCAGGCAAAGCCGGCATGAGGGTTTGGCGCGAAAATTCCGTCGCTGCAGTGCAGCATTGACGGTTTGTCAAGCTTGGCAGCGATTGGTAAATGCGATAGCTAATGCCCACGTCGGACGAGCCGCCTCCCCCGTGCGGTGAAGAATTCTGCCCGAGTTTCAAGACATGAGAGGTGTTTGCGATGACCAAAACCAATGCAAAGCTGGAACTCGGAGGAGAAAGCAGGGAATATGACGTTCTGCACGGCACGGTCGGGCCGGATGTCATCAACATCTCGTCGCTCTACAAGGACACCGGGATGTTCACCTACGATCCCGGCTATACGTCGACGGCGAGCTGCGAATCCAAGATCACCTATATTGACGGCGATGAAGGCATTCTGCTTCACCGCGGTTATCCGATTGAGCAACTGGCCGAGCACGGCGATTTTCTGGAAGTCTGCTATCTGCTTCTTTACGGCGAACTGCCGACCAAGACCCAGAAGGATGATTTCGACTATCGCGTGACGCACCACACGATGGTGCACGAGCAGATGAACCGCTTCTTCACCGGTTTCCGCCGCGATGCGCATCCCATGGCCGTGATGTGCGGCGTGGTCGGCGCCATGTCGGCCTTCTATCACGATTCCACCGACATCTCCGATCCCCATCAGCGCATGGTGGCTAGCCTGCGGATGATCGCCAAGATGCCGACGATCGCGGCGATGGCCTACAAGTACCACGTCGGCCAGCCCTTCGTTTATCCGCGCAACGAATTGAGCTACGCGGCCAATTTCCTGCATATGTGCTTTGCGGTGCCGTGCGAGGAGTACAAGGTCAATCCGGTGCTGGCGCGCGCCATGGAGCGCATCTTCATCCTGCATGCCGACCACGAGCAGAATGCCTCCACCTCCACGGTGCGGCTTGCCGGCTCCTCGGGTGCGAACCCGTTCGCCTGCATTGCCGCCGGCATTGCCTGCCTGTGGGGCCCGGCCCATGGCGGCGCCAACGAGGCGGCGCTCAACATGCTGGACGAGATCGGCACGGTCGATCGCATTCCCGAATATATCGAGCGGGCGAAGGACAAGAACGACCCGTTCCGCCTGATGGGCTTCGGGCACCGGGTCTACAAGAACTACGATCCCCGCGCCAAGATCATGCAGAAGACCTGCCACGAGGTGTTGGGCGAGCTCGGCATCAAGGACGATGCGCAACTCGACATCGCCATGGAACTGGAGCGCATCGCGCTGACGGACGAGTATTTCATCGAGAAGAAGCTCTACCCGAATATCGACTTTTACTCCGGCATCACGCTGAAGGCGCTGGGCTTCCCCACCACCATGTTCACCGTTCTGTTCGCGCTGGCGCGCACGGTGGGCTGGATCGCCCAGTGGAAGGAAATGATCGAGGACCCGAGCCAGAAGATCGGCCGGCCCCGCCAGCTCTATACGGGCGCCACGCAGCGCGACTACGTGCCGATCGCCAAGCGCTGATCGCCGCTCCGGCACAAGCAAGGCCCCGTTTCACGAGAAGCGGGGCCTTTTTCTTGCGGGCCGCTCAGCAACTGCGGACAGAAAGCCGGCTTCAGTCTTTTGGTATTGCTCTACCCGGTCCGCCGCTGCGTCATCTCGCCCGTGCGCGCCAGAAAGTCGGCGGCGATGCCGTCGGGAACGCCGCGGGCGCGAAAGTCCCGGATCACCTCAGCCCAGGCGAAGCGGATAGAGTTCTGAACGATCTCCCGATCGTGGCGCTTGAGGCTGTCGTCGATCGGCGCCCAATGGTAAAGGGCGGCGGGACTTTCGGTGAAGCAGTCGCCTCCTGCGGCCAAGTTCTGCCAATGAACATTGTCGAGCCGCTCCGCGAAGGCCTGGCGGTAGTGCCCGACAAGTTCAGCGCCCAGTTCCTCCGCGTTCTCGGTCAGGCCCGCCTCATGGCATTGGATCGCCAGCGTCCGCGCATGCGGTTCCGCCAAGCCGGCCGCGGCTATGCGGGCGACCGTGTGGATGGTGATGTCGGACAGGCTGGCCGCGAAGACATGACGCTTGGCGATATTGACCGAGTCGACGAAGACATCGTCCTCGAACATGGAGGGATAGCGGGTTCCCATGCGCGCCTTGAGATAGCCATAGAGCTTCTTCTGGGAGACGAAGGCCGCGCGCGTCTGCGTGAAGCGCAAAAGCGCGTCGAGGCTGTCGAGGGGCTCGCGTTCCAGACGCACGCTCAGGCGCTGCGCGGCCTGGCCGAGCAGCCTTTTGGCCCTTGCGAGGAAGCTTACGGGCATGGCGGCATCAGGTTCGGCGGGTACGACCAATGTCTCAATTCCCTTTGCTCGGCGGATCGCCAACACTCCACCTGTCATTGTGGGTCCGATTCGGCTTGCCCGCAATGGCCGCTGTTAGAGACTTTCGTCGCTAACGACATCTAGGGGAGGAGGACACCATGTCCATCGACAACACTGAACTGCGGGATCGCTACTGGCAGAAGACGCGGAACCTCACGATTCTCGTCCTTGGCCTGTGGGTGTTCTTCTCGCTGATCATCCCAGCGCTGGTCGGATCGCTCAATTCCATGACGTTCCTGGGCTTTCCGCTTGGATTCTACATGATCGCCCAAGGCTCGCTCATCGCTTTCGTCGTCATCATCTGGTTCCAGAACTGGCGCCAGGACGCGATCGACGACGAATTCGGCTTTGGCGAAGAGAGCTGAGAGGGGCTCGTCATGGCATTGATGCAAGGAAAGTTCCTGGACAATATCGGCCGGGTTTACAGTATCTACACCGGCGGCTTCCTCGGCTTCATCATCCTGATGGCCATATTGGAGCAGCTTGGCGTCGGCGCCGACACGATCGGCATCCTGTTCGTGGCGTTCACCATCGCCATCTACGCGCTCATCGGCTGGCTCTCGCGGACGATGGAGGTCGACGCCTACTACGTGGCCGGGCGGCAGGTGCCGGCGGTCTATAACGGCATGGCGACCGCGGCCGACTGGATGTCGGGCGCATCCTTCGTGGCGCTGGCAGGCGGCATCTATTTCGGCGGCTATGGCTACATGGCCTTCATCATCGGCTGGACGGGCGGCTATGTGCTCGTCAACTCGCTGATGGCGCCTTATCTGCGCAAATTCGGCTGCTATACGGTGCCCGATTACATCGGAACCCGCTATGGCGGCAATCTCGCCCGCTTCTGCGCGGTCATCGTGCTGGTGGTGGCATCCTTCACCTATGTGACGGCGCAGATCGACGCAACCGGCACCATCGCCGCCCGCGTGCTGCACATCCCCTACTCGGTGGGCGTCTGGTTCGGGCTGCTCGGCATCCTTCTCTGCTCCATGCTGGGCGGCATGCGCGCCGTCACCTGGACCCAGGTCGCTCAGTATATCGTCCTCATCATCGCCTATCTGGTGCCGGTGATCTGGATGTCCAACGTGCAGGGCTTCGGCATCATCCCGCACTTCTCCTATGGCGAGGCTGCGACGGCGGTGACGCAGTTCGAGGCCCAGTACGGGCTCAACCCGCCGGCCGAGGCAATGCCCGGCCTGTCGGTACTGACGACGCCGCATATTGCCCCCGTTGGCGCGCTCGCGGAGTGGAAGTTCGTCACGCTGGCGATCTGCATGATGGCGGGCACGGCTTCGCTGCCGCACATCCTGATGCGCTACTTCACCACGCCTTCGGTGCGTTCGGCGCGCCGGTCGGTCGCCTGGTCGCTGCTCTTCATCTTCCTGCTCTACTTCACAGCGCCGGCGCTTGCCACGCTGACGAAGCTGCAGCTTCTCGATCCCAGCCTGCCGACGGCCATCATCGGGCAGCCGTTCGACCAGGTCGCCTCGCTGGCATGGATCCAGAACTGGTCGAATGTGGGCTTCCTTGCCATCGTCGACCAGAATGCCGACAACATTCTCCAGCTCAACGAGTTCTTCATGCGGCCGGACATCGTCGTCCTGGCCACGCCCGAGATCGCGGGTCTTCCCTATGTGATCTCCGGCCTCGTTGCCGCTGGCGGCATGGCGGCGGCCATGTCGACCGCCGACGGCCTGCTTCTGGCCATCGCCAACGCGCTCAGCCACGATCTCTACTACAAGATGATCGACCCGAAGGCCGACACCTCGGTCCGGCTGATCGTGGCGCGCGTGTTGCTGCTTGGCATCGGTGCGGCGGGCGCCCTGATCGCCTCGCTGCAGCTAACCGGCATCCTCGGCGCGGTGGCATGGGCCTTCTGCTTCGCCTGCTCGGGCCTGTTCTTCCCGCTCGTGCTCGGCGTTTGGTGGAAACGGGCAAACCGCCAAGGGGCGGTTGCCGGCATGATCGTCGGCTTCCTCGCCGGTTCTGCCTATCTCTACTACGTCTATACGGGCGGCACGCCGTGGTTCGGGCTCGATCACCTGCGCTTCGGCATCGTCGGCATGGCGGCAAGCCTGGTCTCGATGGTGGCGGTCACGCTGATGACCCCTGCGCCGGACGAGGAAATCCAGCGCATGGTGGACGATACCCGCGTTCCTGTCGGGCCGCCCATCCTGGCCGCCAAGCACTAGATGGCGGCGCTGCGCCTTCCTCCCTCCCCCTTTCTGGGGAGGGATTGAGGGTGGGGGTCGCCGGCGAAGCCGGCAACGAAACCATATCCGATCGCCCTGTCCTCAAGGGAGATCATCATGAGGCCGATCCAAAGAAGTGCCATCATGATCTAGACATGCGATAGGAAGCACTGGGGCGGGATCAACTCCCGCCCCGGATCTGTCTCGAACAGGAATATTCGTGAATGCAGGGCTCTCTGGCCGCCTTTCCCATCTGGGTCATCATCATCGATTACGTTCTGGGCGTCATCATGTGGACGCTTATCGGGCGGGCTGCCATGAGCATCTTCCTGCCCGAGGATTCGAACTTCTTCTTCATGCGCTTCTTCGTGCGCGTGACCAATCCGATCCTGCGGCTGTTCCGCCCGATCACGCCCGGTTTCCTCGTGGATATACTGGTGCCGGTCTACGTCGCCTGGTTCTTCTTCATGATCCGCTTTTACCTGATACCGTGGCTTCTGGGCTATTCGGTCATGGGCATGCTGTCGTTCCCGCTGGAAAGCGAGATCGCCGCGATGATCTATCAGGCGTTCGGCAAATAGCAGGGGTCCGGTCGGGCCCCGCTCAGGCGTCCAGGGCCTGAAGCAGGGCGGCGGCGCCCTTCATGTCGCGCTCGCGGGCGGCGCGGCGCGCGGCGGCCTCCGCATCCTCGCCCCATTGCGAAATGTTCCAGTCCTCGTCCACATGGGCGGCCGCCCATGCCTCCTCCGCGTCGATGGCGCCGGCCTCGACGGCGAGCGCCAGCAGCGCCGACCCCGTCAGTGTCGTCATCACATGCAACGAGGCCAGCCGGAACGGCTCCCAGCGCGGCTTGAGATAAACGCCCAAGGCGGCGATCACCTGGCGGGGCTGCTCCACATGCATGACGCCTTCGGCCAGCACGAAACGTGCGCCGAGCTGGCCTTGGGCCCAGTCAAGCACCGGATCCCAGGCCTCCGCCTCCCATTGAACGAGCCGCTCCGGCCCTTCCGCACGGTAGCAAAGCAGGTCGTTGGAGGCAAAGCGCAATATGTCCTCGGCCACTGCCTGGGTGTCGTTCGCCACGCCGTCGATGGCGGTGTTGACCAGCCGCGTGACCGGCATGGTCATGGGATCGACCTCGCTCGCCTGCGCGTCGTATTCGTCGGCGACCAGTCGGGCGGCGCTGACCGTGGGCAGCACCAGATGATTGCCGGCCGGCGTGCGCACGGCGCGGCCGTCCAGAAGAACCTTCCAAGTTCCTGCCTCGCCGGCGACCTCGACGCTTTTGTAGAAGCGCTTCGGCAGCGGCGTCTTCATCTGTTTCTGCGCCCGCTTCACCGGATCGGGATCGGAGAGCTGCTTGACGGTTTCGAGATCGTTCAGAATATCGCGCATGGGTCGGATATAGGTTTCCTGGCGCCGGATGCCACAGACGGGCCCGGGCTATTTACAAGTCAGCTTCACCGAGAGCTTCATCAAAGCCCAGAAGGTTCCAGCTCTGCTGCATGTGCGGTGGCATCGGCGCGGTCACGTCCACCTTGCCTCCGTCGGGATGCGGGATGATGATGCGGCGGGCGTGCAGATGAAGGCGGTTCTGCATGCCGCCGGGCAGTTCCCAGTTCTGGTCAGCCTCGAAATATTTCGGATCGCCGATGATGGGACATTTGATATGCGCGGCATGCACGCGGAGCTGGTGGGTGCGGCCGGTAAAGGGTTCCATGTGCAACCAAGAAAGCTGCATGCCCGCCTGCTCGACCACCCGATAGTGCGAAATCGCGTGGTCGGCGTCGGGCTCCCCGTGCTTGGCGACCCGCACGCGGTCGCCGTCGGGCGTCGGTTCCCTGACCAGCCAGGTGGAGATCCGGTCCTCGGCCTTCTTCGGCACGCCTTTTACCAGTGCCCAATAGATCTTCTTGGTTTCGCGGGCGCGAAAGGATTCGGCCAGGCGCATCGCGGCCAGCCGCGTGCGGGCCACGACCAGAACGCCGGAGGTGTCGCGGTCGAGCCGGTGCACCAGGCGCGGCTTCTCGCCCTTCTTGTTGCGCCAGGCCTCCAGCATGCCGTCGACATGGCGGCTTACGCCGGAGCCGCCCTGCACGGCCAGCCCGGCCGGCTTGTTGAAGACGAAAACCTTCGGGTCCTCATGAATGAGCATCTGCGACAGGACTTCCGCGTCGCCCTGGTCGCGGATGGTGCGCATGGTCGTCGGCCCGCCGCCCTTGCGGTCGACGTCAAGCGGGGGAACGCGGATCGTCTGGCCGGGCTGGACGCGCGTGTCGGCCTTGGCGCGGCCTCCATCCACGCGCACCTGGCCCGTGCGCAGCAGCTTCTGCAACTGGCCAAAGCCGAGGCCCGGATAGTGTGTCTTGAACCACCGGTCGAGGCGCATGCCCGCCTCGCCGCTGTCCACTTCGATCTGCTCTACGCCTGCCATGTCACCCGACTTCAATTAGTACCAGGGGCCATCGACAATGGTCCCCGGTGTCAGGCGCAGATAGCATCACCAGAGGCTTCTTGCGAGCCACAATCCTGCAAACAGGGCGAGGATCGAGAAAATCACGCTGGCAAGCACATAGCCGAGTGCGGGAAAAGCCGCGCCGCGTTCCCACAGCACGGCAACGTCGAGCGAAAAGGCCGAGAATGTGGTGAATCCGCCGAGCACGCCCGTCGCCACGAACAGCCGGATTTCCGCCGGCGCGCCCGTGCGGCGCACCAGATACTCGATGAAAAGGCCCATGGCGAAGGAGCCGGCGACATTCACCGCGAGCGTGCCCCAGGGAAAGGACATGCCGAGAGCACGGCCGATCCACTGGACACCCAGATGCCGCAGGCCCGCGCCCAGTGCGCCGCCGATGCAGACGAGAAGCAGATGATACATGCCGATCCCCGGAACCTTTGTCGGAATCTTTTAGAGCGCCGTGCGTCCTTTCGGACGCACAAAGGACGCTCTAACAGTTTGAATCTACGCATCGTGCTTTCCGAAAATCGATTCTGATTTTCGGGCCGATGCTGTAGAGCATCGCGAGGCCCTCAACCAGCACCCGCGAGCGCTTTGGCCGGGGCGCTACTCCTCCCCACTCCGCTCCCGCCTCAGCTTTGCCCAGTAATCCAGCCGCTTGCGGATCTCGCGCTCGAAGCCGCGCTCCGGCGGGTCGTAGAATTTCTGGCGGCCCATGGCCTCGGGAAAATAATCCTGGCCGGAAAAGGCGTCGGGCATGTCGTGGTCGTATTGATAGCCGCTGCCATAGCCGGTCTGCTTCATCAGCTTGGTCGGCGCGTTGAGAATGTGCTTGGGCGGCAGCAGCGAGCCGTTCTCCTTGGCTGCGGCCATCGCCTGCTTGAAGGCCGTATAGGCAGCGTTCGATTTCGGCGCGGTCGCCAGATAGATGCAGGCCTGCGCCAGGGCGAGCTCGCCCTCCGGCGAGCCCAGATAGTCATAGGCGTCCTTGGCGGCGTTGGTGACGGCGAGCGCCTGTGGATCGGCCAAGCCGATATCCTCGACCGCCATGCGGACCAGCCGCCTGCCGATATAAAGCGGATCCTCGCCAGCGTCGAACATGCGGCACAGATAATAGAGCGCCGCGTCGGGATCGGAACCGCGCACCGATTTGTGCAGCGCCGAGATCAGGTTGTAGTGCCCGTCCTGCCCCTTGTCGTAGACCGGCGCGCGGCGCTGCACGATCTTCTGCAAGGCTTCGGCATCGAAGACCTCGCCGTCGCCTGCCGCACGCCACACTTCCTCGGCCAGCGTCAGCAGCGCCCTGCCGTCGCCATCGGCCATGCGCAGCAGGACCGCCCTCGCCTCGCCGTCCAGCGGCAGCGACCGGCCTTCCATGGTCTCGGCGCGCTCCAGAAGCCGGGCCAGGCTCTCGCTCTCCAGCGCGTGGAAAACAAGCACGCGGGCGCGGGACAAAAGCGCGGCATTGAGCTCAAAGGACGGGTTCTCGGTCGTCGCGCCGACCAGTATGACGGTGCCGTCTTCCATCACCGGCAGGAAAGAATCCTGCTGGGCGCGGTTGAAGCGATGTATCTCGTCGACGAACAGCAGTGTCTGCCGTCCCTGCTGACGGCGCAGGCGCGCGCCTTCGAACACCTTCTTCAGGTCGGCGACGCCTGAAAAGATCGCCGATATCTGCTCGAATGCGAGCTCCGTCTCCCCGGCCAGCAGCCGTGCCACGGTGGTCTTTCCGGTGCCCGGCGGCCCCCAGAAGACGAGCGAGCCCAGCGAACCGGAGCGGATCATGCGCGTCAGCGCGCCCTCCGGCCCCGTCAGATGCTCCTGGCCGACCACCTCGTCGAGGCGCTTCGGCCGAAGCCGGTCAGGCAGCGGGCCGACTGGCTGCCGGCCTGATTCTGGACCTGTTGCGAAGAGATCGTCCGCCACGGGCTAGTATCTCAGCATCTGGCGCAGAACGCGGCCGTCCCGCTCGATGGTGAAACGCCACCAGCGGGAGTTGCTTTCGGCCAGCGCGCGGGCTTCCTCGGCGGTCTGCGGCTCCTCGCCGTTGATTTCACGCAGAATATCGCCCCTGCGCAGGCCGAGCCTGTCGGCGGGCGAATTGCGGGCGACATCGACGACGACGACGCCCTTGAGGTTGACCGGCAGGCGCAGACGCTGGGCCAGGCTCGGCGACAACAGAGCGACCGACGCGCCGGCGAAAGGTCCCTCGCCGCCGATTTCGATGGGCCTTCCGGCATCCTGCGGCGGCCGCTCGATGGCAAGCGACAGCGTCACCCTGCGGCCGCCGCGCAAGGTCTCGATGTCGGCCGTCTCGCCGATGCCAAGCGTGGCAAGGCGGTATTCGAGCGCATCGGGGGTCTCGACCGGCTTGCCGTTGACGGCCACGATCACGTCGCCGCTTTTCATGCCGGCCCGCTTGGCGGGGCTGCCATCGGCGACATTGGTCACCAGCGCGCCGGCTGGCCGCTCCATTCCCAGCGCCTCTGCGATGCGGGGCGTGACGGGTTCGTAGCTGGCCCCGACATAGGGTCTTTCGAAAAAATCCGCCCCGTTCTGGGCCGCCTTGACGACGGCGCGCACGATATTGGCCGGGATGGCGAAGCCGATGCCGTTGGAGCCGCCCGAGCGGCTGAAGATCGCCGTGTTGATGCCGACCACCTCGCCCTTCATGTCGATCAGCGCACCGCCGGAATTGCCGGGATTGATGGCGGCGTCGGTCTGGATGAAGAAGCCGAAGTCGGTGATGCCGCGCGGGGTCCGGGCGAGCGCGGAAACGATGCCGCTGGTCGTCGTCTGGCCGACGCCGAAGGGATTGCCGATGGCCAGAACCAGGTCGCCGACTTCCAGCGCTTCCGAATCCCCCAGTCTCACCGACGGGAATTCGCCGCCATTCTCGATCTTGAGGACGGCAATATCCAGGCCCTCGTCCTTGAGCAGAATCTCGCTTGCGAACTCGCGCCCGTCGGCCATGGCGATCTTCACCTCGTCCGCCTGGCGGATGACGTGATAATTCGTCACCACGATGCCCGACGGGTCAACCAAAACGCCGGAACCGAGGGAGGATTGCACGCGCGGCGGCATCCGCGGCAGGTCGAAGAAGCGCTCGAAGAAGGGATCGCCCATGAAGGGCGAGCGCACCTCGACGCGCGAGGACGCATACACATTGACCACCGCCGGCGCGGTTTCGCGGACGAGCGGCGCGAAGGAAAGCTGCACCTCGGCCTGCGAGAACGGGACGCGTTCGAGTGCGGTCCCCACGGGAGCCTCGTTGCCCTGGCTGCCGCGAAGCAGTTTTGAAATGAAGCCTTGCGGCTCGGCCTCCTGCGAACCGGCCATTCCGGCCGGCAGCACGGCGATGGCGGCAAGGGCGATCGCGGCCCCTACCCATTTCATGGATGTTCGCATCGATCGCCTCTCCTCGCTCCGAATCCGCCCACCATGTTCAAGATGCCCCATATTGCAAAAGGCCACTTTCAAAAGGTCACGTTTCAAGAGTGCATGTGTCAAAAGAATGTGCGCATTGAAAGACCGCAAATCCAGCCGATTTTGCGAACCGGGCGGCACAAAAGAAAAAGGGGCCGCTGGGGCCCCTTCTCGACGGTGTCGCTGACGGCGATCTTATGCCGCTTCGGTCTCTTCATTGCCCGTCTCGGCCTCGACCCGCGCGCGGTCGGCGGCGCCCTTGGCTGCAACATCGCGTTCGACGAACTCGATGACGGCCATCGGCGCATTGTCGCCGTGGCGGAAGCCGGCCTTCATGATGCGCAGGTAGCCGCCATTGCGCGAGGCATAGCGCGGGGCCACGGTGTCGAACAGGCGGCGCACGAGGTTCTCATCGCGGATCGCGGCGATGGCCTGGCGGCGGGCATGCAGGTCGCCCCGCTTGCCGAGCGTCACCAGCTTCTCGACGATGGGGCGAATTTCCTTCGCCTTCGGCAATGTGGTGACGATCTGCTCATGCTCGATGAGAGAAGCCGCCATGTTGGCGAACATCGCCTTGCGGTGGCTGGCAGTGCGGTTCAGCTTGCGGCCGGATTTTCCGTGGCGCATGGCTATTCTCCTTCAATACCCTTCGTGGCCCTGTCGGGCGCGCCCGGGCTTCTAATACTGATCTTCGTAGCGCTTGGCGAGTTCTTCGATGTTGTCAGGCGGCCAATCCGGCACTTCCATGCCGAGGTGCAGCCCCATCGATGCCAGCACTTCCTTGATTTCGTTGAGCGACTTGCGGCCGAAATTCGGCGTCCGCAGCATCTCGGCTTCCGTCTTCTGGATAAGGTCGCCGATATAGACGATGTTGTCGTTCTTCAGGCAGTTGGCCGAGCGGACCGAAAGCTCCAGCTCGTCGACCTTTTTCAGAAGCGCCGGGTTGAAGGCGAGCTCCGTCACCTGCTCGGCAGGCTGCTCCTTCTGCGGCTCCTCGAAATTCACGAACAGGCCAAGCTGATCCTGCAGGATGCGGGCAGCGAAAGCCACCGCGTCCTCACCGGTCACCGAACCGTCGGTCTCCAGCGTCATGGTCAGCTTGTCGTAGTCGAGAACCTGGCCCTCGCGGGTGTTCTCGACCTTGTAGGAGACCTTCTTGACCGGCGAATAGAGGCTGTCAACCGGGATCAGGCCGATCGGCGCATCCTCGGCGCGGTTGCGGTCGGCCGGCACATAGCCCTTGCCCGTGTCGACGGTGAACTCCATGCGGATTTCGGCGCCCTCGTCGAGGGTGCAGATCACATGCTCGGGGTTCAGGATCTCGACGTCGCCGACGGTCTGGATGTCGCCGGCGGTCACGGCGCCCGGTCCCTGCTTGCGCACGACCATGCGCTTGGGTCCGTCGCCCTCCATGCCGATGGCGATTTCCTTGATGTTGAGAACGATGTCGGTCACGTCCTCACGCACGCCGGGGATCGACGAGAACTCGTGCAGCACGCCGTCGATCTGCACGGCGGTCACGGCGGCGCCGCGCAGCGACGACAGGAGCACGCGGCGCAGCGCGTTGCCGAGCGTCAGGCCGAAGCCGCGCTCCAGCGGCTCGGCGACGAGCGTGGTCTGGGTCTTACCTTTGGACGTGAACTCGATCTTGTTCGGCTTGATGAGTTCTTGCCAGTTTTTCTGGATCATTCCGTTTTCCTTCCGTTACCCCGCCACCATCCATTCGTGGCGGGCGATCTGGAAAACCGCAGAGGAGCGCCGGACGATCCGCCGCTCTTGCGGTAAGTGATAATGCTAGACGCGGCGCTTCTTGCGCGGGCGGCAGCCATTGTGCGGGATCGGCGTCACGTCGCGGATCGACGTGATCGTGAAACCGGCGGCCTGCAGAGCGCGAAGCGCCGACTCGCGGCCCGAACCCGGCCCCGACACCTCGACCTCGAGCGTCCGCATGCCATGTTCGGCGGCCTTGCGGGCGCAATCCTCGGCCGCGACCTGGGCGGCGAACGGCGTCGACTTGCGCGAGCCCTTGAAGCCCTGCGAGCCGGCCGACGACCAGGCAATCGCATTGCCCTGCGCGTCGGTGATGGTGATCATGGTGTTGTTGAACGTCGAGCTCACATGAGCAACGCCCGACGAGATGTTCTTGCGCTCACGGCGACGAACGCGTGCGGCTTCCTTAGCCATGTTGTTCCTTTCAGTCGATCTCTACACCGCCGTAATGCCAGCGGCTCCACCTTGCGGTGAACTGTGAATGGTAAAATGGCGAATGGCTAGGAGCCGCAAATAGCGGCCGGCGGCCATTCACCATTCACCACTTCACCATCCACCAAATTACTTCTTCTTGCCGGCGATCGGCTTGGCCGGGCCCTTGCGGGTGCGCGCATTGGTGTGCGTGCGCTGGCCGCGAACCGGCAGGGAGCGGCGATGGCGCAGGCCGCGGTAGCAGCCGAGATCCATCAGACGCTTGATGTTCATCGAGACCTCACGGCGCAGATCGCCTTCGACCCGGTAGTCGCGGTCGATCGCCTCGCGGATGTGAAGCACTTCGGCGTCGGTCAGCTCGCTTACGCGCCGCTCGGCCGGAATGTTGGCCTGCTCCACGATCTTCTGGGCGAACTTCTCCCCGATGCCGTGAATATACTGAAGCGCAATGACCACGCGCTTGTTTGTCGGAATGTTGACGCCAGCAATACGGGCCACGTCGGCTCTCCTTGGTTTCCTGCCGCCTGTCCGGCGGGTCTTTTCAACTATCGGCCGGACAAGACGAAAGCGCCCGATCCCAGCCCTGAATTTCTCAGACCGGCACCGACCGCTTTTGACATTCAAGCGAATTGGGCCTGTCTTTGACGGAATCGCCGGGAAAAGTCAACTCCCCGGGCGACATTTTGAAATGCAGTCAGACCGACTGCAGAACCTGTTCGATCTGCCGCGTCACATCCTCGATGTCGGCCATGCCGTCGACCGAGCGCAGCTTGCCCTTGGCGTGGTAGTAGCCGATGAGTGGCGCGGTCTTCTTGTAATATTCGCGCAGGCGCTCGTCGAACACCTCGGCGTTGTCGTCCTTGCGGACCGCCTCGCCGTTCGCCCTCGCCTGATCCGCACGCTTGGCGATCCGGCCGACCAGCGCCTTGTCGTCGACAGCCAGTTCGATCACCGCATCGAGCGCCAATCCGCGCTCGGCGAGCATTTGCTCCACCGCGTCGGCCTGGGCAAGCGTGCGCGGGTAGCCGTCGAGGATGAAGCCGTCCGCGCAGTCTTCCTGGTCTATCCGTTCCGCGACGATGGCGTTGACGATCGCGTCGGACACCAATTCGCCGGCGTCCATGACGGCCTTGGCCCGCTTGCCGACGTCTGTTTCAGCCTTTACCGCCGCGCGCAGCATATCCCCGGTGGAAAGCTGCGGAACGCCAAGCCTGTCCACCAATCGCTGCGCCTGGGTCCCCTTACCCGCCCCCGGCGGCCCAAGAAGTATAAGCCTCATCGTCCTCTTTTACCCCCACGCAGCTTGGATTTCTTGATCAGTCCCTCGTACTGATGCGCGATCAGATGTCCCTGCACCTGCGCCACCGTGTCGAGCGTCACGCTGACGACGATCAGCAGCGACGTGCCGCCCAGATAGAAGGGCACGCCGGTCGAGGCGATCAGGAACTCCGGCAGAAGGCAGACGAGAACCAGGTAGAGAGCGCCGACCGTCGTAATGCGGGTCAGAACATAGTCGATATACTCGGCCGTCCGCTCGCCGGGGCGATAGCCGGGAATGAAGCCGGAATGCTTCTTGAGCTGCTCTGCCGTGTCCTTCGGGTTGAAGACGATGGCCGTATAGAAGAACGCGAAGAAGGCGATCAGCACGGCATAAAGGATCATGTAGAGCGGCTGGCCGTGGCCGAGCGTTGCAAGCACGGTGCCGGCCCAGGCGGGAAGCTGCGTCGTATCGGAGAAGCCGGCGGCGGTGGTCGGCAGCAACAGAAGCGAGGAAGCAAAGATCGGCGGAATGACGCCGGCCGTGTTCAGCTTGAGCGGCAGGTGCGAAGTGTCGCCCTGGAACATGCGGTTTCCGACCTGGCGCTTGGGATACTGGATCAAAAGCCTGCGCTGGGCGCGCTCGAAGAACACGATGATGCCGATGACGACGATGGCCAGCACGATGATCGCAAGGATCAGGCCCGTCGACATGGCGCCCGTGCGCCCCAGTTCCAGCGTGCCGCCGATTGCCGACGGAAGGCCGGCGACGATACCCGAAAAAATGATCAGCGAAATGCCGTTGCCGATGCCGCGCGCGGTGATCTGCTCGCCCAGCCACATCAGGAACATGGTTCCGCCCACCAGGGTGATGACCGCGGAAATGCGGAAGAACCAGCCCGGATCCGTGACGATGTTCGCCCCGCTTTCCAGCCCTATGGCAATGCCGTATGCCTGCACGGTGGCAAGGATCACGGTGCCGTAGCGGGTGTACTGGTTGATGACCTTGCGGCCCTGCTCGCCTTCCTTCTTGAGCTGCTCGAGAGTGGGAACGACCGAGGTCATCAGCTGCATGATGATCGAGGCGGAGATGTAGGGCATGATGCCGAGGGCGAAGATCGCCATGCGCTCGACCGCGCCGCCGGCAAACATGTTGAAGACGCCGAGAACGCCGCCGGACTGCTGCTCGAACGCCTGCGCGAACGCCTCGGGATTGATGCCCGGCATCGGGATGTAGGTGCCCAGCCGGTAGACGAGAAGCGCCCCCAGCGTGAACCAGATGCGCTTCTTCAGGTCTTCCGCTTTGGCGAAGGCCGAAAAATTCAGATTGGAGGCAAGTTGTTCGGCTGCCGATGCCATGAAAAGTTCTCCGCTTGGTCACGCGCAAGCCGCGCGAACAGGAATGTGGACGCCGGTTCCCCTATCGACCGATTCCGTGGATCGAGGCCAGGAAACAATCAAAACACCGAACCGCCCACCCCCCTTGGCGGATCAATGGGGCGGATCATGCGCCGCACCGCTAGAACCGGCAGCACATTGTGCCAACCCGAGATAGGCCCGGGCGGACGAGGTTGCAAGCGGCGGATCGGATCCGCCGCTTGCTCAATGCTTATTCAGCCGCCTTTTCGGCAACCTTCACCGAACCGCCGGCCTTTTCGATCTTCTCGATGGCCGACTTGGTGGCGCCGGCCACGTCGAGAACGACCTTGGCCGAGATGTCGCCATTGCCGAGCACCCGCACGCCGTCCTTGACGCGGCGGATGACGCCGGCCTTGGCCAGCGCCGCGCCGTCGATCGTCTGGCCGGCGTCGAGCTTCTTGGCGTCGATCGCGGCCTGGATGCGGCTGACCGGAACCTCGTTGAAGTTCTTGCTGAAGATGTTCTTGAAGCCGCGCTTGGGCAGGCGGCGGTAGAGCGGCATCTGGCCGCCCTCGAAGCCCTTGATGGCCACGCCCGAGCGCGATTTCTGGCCCTTGACGCCGCGGCCGCCGGTCTTGCCGGTGCCCGAGCCGATGCCCCGTCCCAGACGCTTGCGCGAATGGGTGGCGCCTTCATTATCCCTGAGTTCGTTGAGTTTCATCGATCCTGCTCCTCGATCTCTCAGGCTTCGTCGACGATGCGCACGAGGTGCTGCACCGTTGCGACCATGCCGCGCACGGAAGGAGTATCCTCCAGCGTCGAGCGGCGATGCATCTTGTTCAAGCCCAGGCCGACCAGCGTGGCGCGCTGCTCCTTAGGGCGGCGAATGGGGCTGCCGATCTGCTCAACGGTGATCGTCTTGCCCTTCTTCTTCTCAGCCATGTCCGTCAATCCTTGATTGGGTCCAGCGCCTCATGCGAAGCGCCGGACCGCGCCCTGCCTATTCCTCGCCGCCGGCGGCGGTGCCGCGGCGCGCCTGGAGGGTCGAATACTTGATGCCGCGCTGGGCCGCCACATCCTTGGGATGCTTCTGGCTCTTCAGCGCATCGAAGGTCGCGCGCACCATGTTGTACGGGTTGGAAGACCCGAGCGACTTGGCGACCACGTCATGGACGCCCAGCGTCTCGAAGACGGCGCGCATCGGGCCGCCGGCGATGATGCCGGTACCGGCCTTGGCGGCGCGCAGATGGACGCGGCCGGCGCCATGGCGGCCGTCGACGTCGTGGTGCAGCGTGCGGCCCGAACGGAGCGGGACGAAAATCAGATCGCGCTTGGCGCTCTCGGTCGCCTTGCGGATGGCTTCCGGCACTTCGCGCGCCTTGCCGTGACCGAAGCCGACACGGCCCTTCTGGTCGCCGACGACGACGAGCGCGGCGAAACCGAAGCGGCGGCCACCCTTGACCACCTTGGCGACGCGGTTGATGTGAACGAGTTTATCGACGAATTCGCTGTCGCGCTCTTCGCGCTCGCGGCGATCGTCCCTGCGGCCTTGTGCCATTATCCTTGTCCTTTTTCTTTTCCGGAAGCACGGGTTGGAAAAATGTCACGGGCGCCCGTCATCTGCGGACGGTGCGCCTCGGACGGTTAAAACTTGAGGCCGCCCTCGCGGGCAGCGTCGGCCAGCGCCTTGATGCGGCCGTGGTAGAGATAGGGGCCGCGGTCGAACACGACATTTTCCACGCCGGCCTTCTTGGCCCGCTCGGCGATCAGCTTGCCGATCTCAATCGCGGCCGTCGTGTCGGCGCCCGACTTCAACTTGCCCTTCAGGTCCCCTTCCAGGGTCGAGGCGGCGGCAAGGGTGTGTCCCTTCACGTCGTCGATGACCTGGGCATAAATGTTCTTGGACGAGCGGTGAACCGAAAGCCGCGGCTGCCCGTTGGCGACCGCCTTCAACTTCCGGCGAACGCGCCCGGCGCGCCGCTTAACGGATACCTTCGACACCATGGCCTGCGTTCCTTACTTCTTCTTGCCTTCCTTGCGGACGATCGTCTCATCCGCGTATTTTACGCCCTTGCCCTTGTAGGGCTCGGGAGAGCGAAACTCGCGGATTTCCGCCGCGACCTGGCCGACCACCTGCTTGTCCACGCCGGCGACGACGATTTCCGTCGGCTTGGGCACCGTTATGGTGACGCCCTCGGGCGCCTCATAATGGACCTCGTGGCTGTAGCCAAGCGAAAGCTGGAGCCGCTTGCCCTGCATCGCGGCGCGATAACCGACGCCGTTGATCTCCAGGCGCTTTTCGAAGCCGCCCGACACGCCCTGAACGATGTTCTGGATCTGCGTACGGGACATGCCCCACTTGGAGCGCGCATCCTTGGACTGGTCGCGCGGATCGACGGCGATGCCGCCGTCTTCCATCTTGACCAGAACCTCGTCGTTGACGACGAACTTCAGTTCACCCTTCGGGCCCTTGGCCGTCACGGTTTGTCCCTCGACGCTGGCTGTGACGCCCTGCGGCACCGGGACCGGCTTTTTGCCAATACGAGACATGTTCTTGTCCTCGTTGTTCCGTTGTTGGGTTCCGCCGGATCAGAAGATCTGGCAGAGCACCTCTCCGCCGACATTCTGCTCACGGGCTTCATGGTCGGCCATCACGCCCTTGGGCGTCGAAAGGATGGCCACACCGAGACCGTTCGCAACCTGCGGGATCGATTTCACCGACACATAGACGCGGCGGCCCGGCTTGGAAACCCGTGCAATCTCGCGAATGACCGGGGTGCCCTCGTAGTATTTCAGCTCGATCTCGAGCTCCGACTTGCCATTGTCGTAGTCGACCTGGCTGTAGTCGCGGATGTAGCCTTCAGCCTTCAACACGTCCAGCACACGGGCGCGCAGCTTGGAAGCCGGCGTGGAGACCGAGTTCTTCTTGCGGCCGATGGCATTGCGGATGCGGGTCAGCATATCGCCGAGTGGATCGCTCACAGACATACTCTTGCTCCCTTACCAGCTCGACTTGACCAGGCCCGGAATGAGCCCGCTATTGCCAAGTTCGCGCAATGCGATGCGCGACATCTTCAACTTGCGGTAATAGGCCCGCGGACGGCCCGTCACATCGCAACGGTTGCGGATGCGGGTCTTGGAGGAATTGCGCGGAAGCGCGGACAGCTGAAGCTGCGCCTTGAAGCGCTCTTCGATCGGCTTGTCCTGATCCTTGATGATGGCCTTGAGCGATGCACGCTTGGCGGCATAGCGGTCCACCAGTTGACGGCGCTTCTTGTTCTTCTCGACTGCGCTGACTTTTGCCATAGAAAAGTTCCTTTTGCTCGCCTGCCGTTACTGCTGGAACGGGAAGTTGAAAGCCTTCAGAAGCGCGCGCGCTTCGTCATCGGTCTTCGCAGTCGTACAGACGATGATGTCCATTCCCCAGATCTGGTCGACCCTGTCGTAGTTGATCTCGGGGAACACGATGTGCTCCTTCACGCCCATGGCGAAGTTGCCGCGGCCGTCGAAGCTCTTTGGGTTCAGGCCGCGGAAGTCGCGAACGCGCGGAAGCGCGACGTTGACCAGGCGGTCCAGGAATTCGTACATGCGCTCCTTGCGCAGCGTGACCTTCGCGCCGATCGGCATCTCCTCGCGCACCTTGAAGCCGGCAATCGACTTGCGGGCCTTGGTGATGACGGGTTTCTGGCCGGCGATGAGCGCCAGGTCTTCCGCGGCGATGGACGGCTTCTTGGAATCGCCCGTCGCTTCGCCCACGCCCATATTGATGACGATCTTGTCGATGCGCGGGACCTGCATCTCGTTCTCATACTTGAAGGCTTCGATGAGCTCCTTGCGGATGACCTCGTCGTACTTCTTCTTCAAGCGAGGCTGAATCTTAGCGTTAGCCATCGATCGTTTCTCCCGAGCGCTTCGCGACGCGCACCTTCTTGTCGCCGTCGATCTTGAAGCCGACGCGCGTCGGCTTGCCGTCCTTGGGGTCGGCCAGAGCGAGGTTGGACAGGTGGATCGGCGCTTCCTTGGCAATGATGCCGCCTGCATCCTGCGCGGACTGCTTCTGATGCCGGCGAACGACGTTGACGCCGCGAACCAGCGCCCTGTCTTCCTTCGGCATCACCTGGATGACTTCACCGGAACGACCCTTGTCGCGGCCGGCGAGCACGACGACTTTGTCGCCTTTCTTGATCTTCTGCATTTTCCGGCCTCCTTAGAGCACTTCCGGCGCGAGCGAGATGATCTTCATATGGTTCTTGGCGCGAAGTTCGCGCGGAACCGGTCCGAAGATGCGTGTGCCCACGGGCTCTTTCTTGTTGTCGACGAGGACGGCCGCATTGTTGTCAAAACGGATAACGCTGCCGTCGGCCCGGCGAATGTCCTTGGCTGTGCGGACCACAACCGCCTTCATCACGTCGCCCTTCTTGACACGGCCGCGCGGGATAGCTTCCTTCACCGAAACGACGATGATGTCGCCGACGGAGGCATATTTCCGCTTCGAGCCGCCGAGCACCTTGATGCACATGACACGACGTGCGCCGGAATTATCCGCCACGTCGAGGTTTGTTTGCATCTGAATCATGACTGGCCGCCTTCTACTTAATGGGAAGCGCGCCTCTCGCGCGGCTTCCGGCTTGTCCAAACGTTCTTATTGTGCGGGCGCTTGTGCGGCCGTCTCGTTGATGACGATCCAGCACTTGTCCTTCGAGATCGGACGCGTCTCCTGGATCAGCACCTTGTCGCCGACCTTCAACGCATTCGTTTCATCATGAGCCTTGTACCGCTTGGTACGGCGCACGGTCTTCTTCAGCAGCGGGTGAGCGAAACGGCGCTCGACGCGGACGACGACCGTCTTGTCGTTCTTGTCGCTCACCACGGTGCCCTGCAAAACGCGCTTTGGCATGTTCGCTTTCCTCAGGCCTTGCTGCCAGCCGATTTCTCGGCGGCGATTGTCTTGATGCGCGCAATGTCACGGCGAATCTGCTTCACACGCGCGGTTTTCTCGAGCTGCCCCGTCGCCTTCTGGAAGCGAAGGTTGAACTGCTCTTTCTTCAGCTTGGCCAGCTCGTCGTCGAGCTGGTCGGGCGTCATCGCCCTTACGTCAACGGCCTTCATGATGACTGCCTCTCCTACTCTGCGATGCGCTGGACGAAGCGCGTCTTGATCGGGAGCTTGGCGGCACCAAGGCGAAGCGCCTCGCGTGCAACGTCGACGCCCACACCGTCGATCTCGAACATTACGCGACCGGGCTTCACGCGCGCGGCCCAGTAATCCACCGAACCCTTACCCTTACCCATGCGGACCTCGGTCGGCTTGGAGGTGACGGGAACGTCGGGGAAAATCCGGATCCAGACGCGGCCCTGGCGCTTCATATAGCGCGTGATGGCGCGGCGCGCGGCCTCGATCTGGCGCGCGGTCACCCGCTCCGGCTCAAGAGCCTTGATACCGAACGAACCGAAGTTCAGGTCAGTGCCGCCCTTGGCGATGCCATGGATGCGGCCCTTGAACTGCTTGCGGAATTTCGTGCGCTTTGGTTGCAGCATCTCTATCTACTCCAAAATTCCGGCTCAGGCGTGTTCACGGCGGCGGCTGCCGCCCTGCTCACCCTCGACCACGCGGCGTTCGGACGCCATCGGATCGTGCTCGAGGATCTCGCCCTTGAATACCCAGACCTTCACACCACAGATGCCGTAGGCCGTCTTCGCCTCGGCGGTTCCGTAGTCGATGTCGGCGCGAAGCGTGTGCAGCGGCACCCGGCCTTCACGATACCATTCGATGCGCGCGATCTCCGCGCCACCCAGACGGCCCGAGCAGTTGATGCGGATGCCCTCGGCGCCGAGACGCATGGCCGACTGAACGGCACGCTTCATGGCGCGGCGGAAGGCCACGCGGCGCTCGAGCTGCTGGGCGATCGACTGGGCGATCAGCTTCGCGTCGATCTCGGGCTTGCGCACCTCGACGATGTTGAGATGCGTTTCCGCATTCGTCATCGACGAGACCTTGCGGCGCAGCTTTTCGATGTCCGCGCCCTTCTTGCCGATGATGAGGCCGGGGCGGGCGGCATGGATCGTGACGCGGCACTTCTTGTGCGGGCGCTCGATCACCACCTTCGAAATGGCGGCCTGCTTGAGCTCCTTCTCGATATAGTCGCGGATCTTCAGATCCTCGTGAAGAAGCTCGCCATACTCGGCATTGTCCGCGAACCAGCGGGAATCCCAGGTGCGGTTGATGCCGAGACGCAGGCCGATCGGATTAACTTTGTGGCCCATCAGGCGGCCTCCACTTTCTCTTCGACTTCGCGGACGACAATCGTCAGATGCGAGAACGGCTTCTCGATGCGGTTGGCGCGGCCGCGGCCACGCGCATGAAAACGCTTCATGACGATCGACTTGCCGACATAGGCCTCGGCGACAACCAGCGCATCCACGTCGAGGTCGTGGTTGTTCTCCGCATTGGCGATTGCCGACTGCAGCGTCGACTTCACGGTGCCGGCGATTCGCTTGCGCGAGAACTCAAGGTCGGCGAGCGCTGTCGCGACCTTCTTCCCGCGGATCATCGCGGCAACGAGGTTCAGCTTCTGCGGGCTGACGCGGATCGTGCGCAGTACGGCACGAGCCTCATTGTCTGCAAGCCTGCGCGGCGCTTTGGCCTTGCCCATCGTTACTTCCTCTTAGCCTTCTTGTCCGCCCCGTGGCCGTAATAGGTGCGGGTCGGAGCGAATTCACCGAATTTGTGGCCCACCATCTCTTCCGAGACGAGCACCGGAATATGCTTCTGGCCGTTGTAGACGCCGAAGGTCAGGCCGACGAACTGCGGCAGAATGGTGGAGCGACGGCTCCACATCTTGATCACCTCTTTGCGTCCGCTCTCGCGAACTTTCTCGACCTTCTTGAAAAGAAAGCCATCGACAAAGGGGCCTTTCCAAACTGAACGGGACACTTGCCGTTACCTTTCCTTAGCTCTTGCGCTGATGGCGCGAGCGCATGATGAACTTGTCGGTCGACTTGTTCGACCGCGTCTTCATGCCCTTGGTGGGCTTGCCCCACGGCGATACCGGATGACGGCCGCCGGAGGTGCGGCCTTCACCACCGCCATGCGGGTGATCGACCGGGTTCATTGTGACGCCGCGATTGTGCGGGCGCTTGCCCAGCCAACGCTTGCGACCAGCCTTGCCGAGGCTGATATTCGAGTGGTCCGGGTTTGACACCGCACCGACCGTGGCGAGGCAACCGCCCGATACCAGGCGCTGCTCGCCCGAGTTCAGCCGCAGGATCGCCATTCCCTGATCGCGACCGACCAACTGGCAATAGGCGCCGGCCGAACGGGCGATCTGGCCGCCCTTGCCCGTCTTCATCTCCACATTGTGCACGATCGTGCCGATCGGCATTGCGGAGAGCGGCATGGTGTTGCCGGGCTTCACGTCGACGGCCTTGAGCGACGAGATGACCTTGTCGCCGGCGGCCAGGCGCTGCGGCGCCAGGATGTAGGACAGCTCGCCGTCCTCATAACGCACCAGCGCGATGAAGCCGGTCCGGTTCGGGTCGTACTCGATGCGCTCGATGACGCCCGAAACGTCGAACTTGCGACGCTTGAAATCGACCAGGCGATAGGTCCGCTTGTGACCGCCGCCCTGGAACCGGGCCGTGATGCGGCCGGTGTTGTTGCGGCCGCCCTTGCCCGTCAGTCCCTGGGTAAGGCCCTTGACCGGCTTGCCTTTGTAGAGGCCGGAGCGGTCAACGATCACCAGCTGGCGCTGGCCCGGGGTTACCGGTTTGAAGTTCTTGAGTGCCATGTCTTAATCCTCGCGGCCTCTCAAAGACCAGTAGCGATGTCGATCGAGTGCCCCTCGACCAGCGTCACGACCGCCTTCTTGGCGTCGCTCTGCCTACCGATGGTGCCGCGGAACCGCTTCACCTTGCCTTTGCGAACAAGTGTGTTCACGCCCTTCACCTTCACACCGAACAGCGCCTCGACGGCAGCCTTGATCTCGGGCTTGGTGGCCTTGGGCGCCACGTTAAAGACGACCTGGTTGTTCTCCGAGGCCATCGTCGATTTCTCGGTGACCACCGGGCTGACGATCACGTCATAGTGGCGAAGGTCCGTCATTTAAATCGCTCCTCGAGGGCCTCGACAGCCGCCTTGGACAGCACCAGCGTGCCGCGGCGGAGGATGTCGTAGACGTTGATGCCCTGCACCGGCAGCACATCCACATTGGGAATGTTCTGCGCCGCGCGCTTGAAACCTGCGTCGAGCTCGGCACCGCCGATCATCAGCACATTGGTAAGACCGAGCTTGGCGAAGCTGTCCACCAGCGCCTTCGTCTTGCCGTCGGCAAATGCCAGATCGTCGATGATGATCAGGCTTTCCGACTTGGCCTTGGCCGAAAGCGCGTGCTTCAGACCCAGTGCGCGAACCTTCTTCGGCAGCTCGTGGGCGTGGCTGCGCACGACCGGGCCATGGGCCTTGCCGCCGCCGCGGAACTGCGGAGCGCGCGCCGAGTGATGGCGGGCGCGGCCGGTGCCCTTCTGACGGTACATCTTGGCGCCGGTGCGCGCGATCTCGGCGCGCCCCTTGGTCTTGTGCGAACCCTGCTGACGCTTGGCAAGCTGCCAGCGCACGACGCGGTGCAGGATGTCCTCGCGCGGATCAAGTCCGAAAATCTCGTCGGAGACCTTCAGCTTGCCGGCATCCTTGCCCGCAAGGGTGGTTACCTTAAAATCCATTATTCTGCCCCCTCGCTGGCGGCGGCGTTTTCGGCCTTCGCGGCATCGTTGTTTGCGGCGCGGATGGCGGCCGGAAGCGGCGCGCCCTCGGGCAGCGGCGCCTTGACGGCATCGCTCACCATGATCCAGGCGCCCTTGGAGCCGGGAACGGCGCCGCGGACCAGGATCAGGCCGCGCTCGGTATCGGTGGAGACGATCTCCAGGTTCTGGGTCGTGACGCGATGGTTGCCCATGTGGCCGGCCATCTTCTTGCCCTTGAACACCTTGCCGGGATCCTGGCGCTGGCCGGTCGAGCCGTGCGAGCGGTGCGACACCGAGTTACCATGGGTCGCACGGCCGCCACCGAAATTGTGGCGCTTCATGACGCCCTGGAAGCCCTTGCCGATGGAGGTTCCCGTCACGTCGACCTTCTGGCCGGCGACGAAATGATCCGCCGTGATCTCGGCCCCGACATCCAGAAGATTGTCGGGCGACACCCGGAATTCGGCAACCTTCGCCTTGGGCTCGACCGTGGCTGCAGCGAAATGACCGCGCAACGCCTTCGACGTGTTCTTCACCTTGGCAAGGCCGACACCGAGCTGAACGGCCGTGTAGCCATTCTTCTCTTCGGTGCGCTGGGCCACGACCTGGCAGTTTTCCATGCGCAGAACCGTGACAGGGACATGCTCGCCCGCCTCGTTGTAGACGCGCGTCATCCCGATCTTCTGTGCGATAACACCTGAACGCATCGGTTCGATTTCCTTTCAGGGTTCCCGGCTCGCGGCCTTTCGGCTTCGCCCGGGTTCCTAACCTATTGTCTTCCGCCTACAGCTTGATCTCGACGTCGACGCCGGCAGCAAGGTCGAGCTTCATAAGAGCGTCGACCGTCTGGGGCGTCGGGTCCACGATGTCCAGAAGACGCTTGTGGGTCCGCATTTCAAACTGCTCGCGCGACTTCTTGTCGATGTGCGGCGAGCGGTTCACCGTGAATTTCTCGATCCGCGTCGGCAGCGGGATGGGCCCGCGGACATTCGCGCCGGTGCGCTTGGCCGTGGACACGATCTCGCGCGTCGAAGCATCAAGCACCCGGTGGTCGAACGCCTTGAGGCGGATACGGATATTCTGTCCGTTCATTTTTCAAGTTCCTTGTTCCGCTGCGGCGCGGGCTGCCCGCGCCGCGTCGGATGCTGCCCAATTACTCAGTGATGCTTGCGACGATGCCGGCGCCGACGGTGCGGCCGCCTTCGCGGATGGCGAAGCGCAGCTTCTCCTCCATGGCGATCGGCACGATCAGCTCGACGTCGACCGTCACATTGTCGCCCGGCATCACCATTTCCGTGCCTTCGGGAAGCGAGACCACGCCGGTCACGTCCGTCGTGCGGAAGTAGAACTGCGGACGGTAGTTGGTGAAGAACGGCGTGTGGCGCCCGCCCTCCTCCTTGGTCAGGATGTAGGCCTCGGCCTTGAACTTCTTGTGCGGCTTCACCGAACCGGGCTTGCACAGAACCTGGCCGCGCTCCACGCCCTCGCGGTCGATGCCGCGGATCAGCGCCCCGATATTGTCGCCCGCCTGGCCCTGGTCCAGAAGCTTGCGGAACATCTCCACGCCCGTCACCGTCGTCTTGGTCGTGTCGCGGATGCCCACGATCTCCACTTCCTCGCCGACCTTGATCACGCCGCGCTCGACGCGACCCGTCACCACCGTGCCGCGGCCCGAGATCGAGAACACGTCCTCGATCGGCATCAGGAACGGCTGGTCGATCGGACGCTCCGGCGTCGGGATGTACTTGTCCACCTCGGCCATCAGCGCGCGGATCGCGTCCTCGCCGATCTCCTTGTTGGAATCCTCCAGCGCCGCAAGCGCCGAGCCCTTGACGATCGGAATGTCGTCGCCGGGGAAGTCGTAGCTCGACAGAAGCTCGCGGACCTCGAGCTCGACCAGCTCCAGAAGCTCCGCATCGTCGACCTGGTCGACCTTGTTCAAAAACACCACAACCGCCGGAACGCCGACCTGGCGGGCCAGGAGAATGTGCTCGCGCGTCTGCGGCATCGGGCCGTCGGCCGCCGAAACCACCAGGATCGCGCCGTCCATCTGCGCCGCGCCGGTGATCATGTTCTTCACATAATCGGCATGGCCCGGGCAGTCGACATGCGCATAGTGACGGGCTTCCGTCTCATATTCCACATGCGCCGTCGAAATCGTGATGCCGCGCGCCTTCTCCTCCGGCGCACCGTCAATCGTGTCGTAGGCCCGGTACTCGCCGAAATACTTCGTGATCGCAGCCGTCAGCGACGTCTTGCCATGGTCAACGTGACCAATCGTACCGATGTTCACATGCGGCTTGTTGCGCTCGAATTTACCTTTGGCCATGTGAGGTCTCCATTGTCTCTTGCCTGTCCAGGCATTTACGATTGCCCTTCACGGGCATTTACGATTGCCGTGAACCCGGCAGGATCACGCGTATTTCTTCTGTATTTCCTGAGCCACCGCGGTCGGCACCGGCTCATAATGGTCGAACTGCATCGTGTACTGGGCCCTGCCCTGGGACATCGAGCGCAGATTGTCGACGTATTTGAACATGTTGGCGAGCGGCACCATGGCGTTGATCACCGTGGCGATGCCGCGGGCCTCCGTGCCCTGGATCTGGCCGCGCCGCGAGTTCAGATCGCCGATCACGTCGCCGACATAATCTTCGGGCGTGACCACCTCGACCTTCATGATCGGCTCGAGAAGCTGGGCCCCGGCCTTCTGGGCACCTTCGCGGAACGCCGCGCGGGCGGCGATCTCGAAGGCCAGAACCGACGAGTCGACATCGTGATAGGCGCCGTCGATGAGAGTCGCCTTGACGCCCAGCATCGGGAAGCCCGCGATCGGACCGGACGACAGAACGCTCTCGATGCCCTTCTGCACGCCGGGAATATATTCCTTCGGAACCGACCCGCCGACGATCTTGGATTCGAACACGAAATCCTCGCCTTCCGGGTTGGGCGCGAAAACGATCTTCACGCGGGCGAACTGGCCCGAACCGCCGGACTGCTTCTTGTGCGTGTAGTCGATCTCGGCTTCCCGCGTGATGGTCTCGCGGTAGGCAACCTGCGGCGCGCCGACATTGGCCTCGACCTTGAACTCACGCTTCATGCGGTCGACCAGAATGTCGAGATGAAGCTCGCCCATGCCGGCGATGATGGTCTGACCGGACTCTTCGTCCGACCGGACGCGGAAGGACGGATCCTCGGCGGCAAGGCGGTTGAGCGCCAGGCCCATCTTCTCCTGGTCGCCCTTGGTCTTGGGCTCGATCGCGATCTGGATGACCGGATCGGGGAATTCCATGCGCTCCAGGATGACCGGCTTCAGCGGATCGCAAAGCGTGTCGCCCGTCGTTGTCTCCTTGAGGCCGGCCAGGGCGACGATGTCGCCGGCATAGGCCACTTCAAGATCGGAGCGCGAGTTGGAATGCATCTGCAGCATGCGGCCGATGCGCTCGCGCTTGTCTTTGACCGTGTTCTGCAGGCCGACGCCCTTGTTCAGCAGGCCGGAATAGATGCGGCAGAAGGTGAGCGAGCCGACGAAGGGATCGTTCATGATCTTGAAGGCCAGCATGGAGAGCGGCTCTTCGTCCGACGAATGGCGTACCACCTCGCTCTCGGTCTTCGGGTCGATGCCCTTGATCGGAGGAACTTCCAGCGGCGAGGGCAGAAAGTCCACGACGCCGTCCAGAAGCGGCTGAACGCCCTTGTTCTTGAAGGCCGAACCGCAGAACATCGGGAAGAACTTGACGTCGATCGTGCCCTTGCGGATGAGCTTGCGGATCTCGTCGTTGCCCGGCATCTCGCCCTCGAGGTAACGCTCCATCGCGCCCTCGTCCATCTCGACGGCGGCCTCGATCAGCTTCTCGCGATACTCTTCGGCCTTGGCCTGCATATCGGCGGGAATGTCGAGAACGTCCCAGGCAGCGCCCAAATTCTCGGACTGCCAGATGAGCGCCTTCATCTCGATCAGGTCGATGACGCCTTCGAACTCGCTCTCCGCACCAATTGGCAACTGCATGATGACGGCCTGCGCGCCGAGGCGCGTCTTGACCATCTCGGCCGAGCGGTAGAAGTCGGCGCCGATCTTGTCCATCTTGTTGCAGAAGATCATGCGCGGGACGTGATACTTGTCCGCCTGGCGCCACACCGTCTCGGTCTGCGGCTCCACGCCGGCATTGGCGTCGAGCAGCGCGATAGCGCCGTCGAGCACGCGCAGCGAACGCTCGACCTCGATGGTGAAGTCCACGTGTCCGGGCGTGTCGATGATGTTGAAGCGGCGCTTCTTGCCGTCGCGGCCCTGCCAGAAGGTGGTGGTGGCAGCGGAGGTGATCGTGATGCCACGCTCCTGCTCCTGCTCCATCCAGTCCATCGTCGCGGCGCCGTCATGGACTTCGCCGATCTTGTGGGACTTGCCGGTGTAGAACAGAATGCGCTCGGTCGTCGTGGTCTTGCCGGCGTCGATATGCGCCATGATACCGAAATTGCGGTAATCTTCGAGCTTATATTCGCGGGACATCTTACGTACCTCTTCGATCCGGTTCCGGCGCTACCAGCGATAGTGCGAGAACGCGCGGTTGGCCTCGGCCATCTTGTGCGTGTCCTCGCGCTTCTTGACAGCGGTGCCGCGGTTGTTGGCCGCATCCATGAGCTCGCCGGAAAGGCGCTCGATCATGGTGGTCTCGTTGCGGTTGCGCGCGGCGGTGATCAGCCAGCGGATGGCCAGCGCCTGGCGGCGCTCGGGGCGCACATCGACAGGCACCTGATAAGTGGCGCCACCGACACGGCGGGAGCGCACTTCCAGATGCGGCGCGACGTTGTCGAGCGCCTGATGGAAGACCGTGACGGGCTCCTGCTTGGCCTTTTCCTGAACCTGGTCCAGGGCGCCGTAAACGATCCGCTCGGCGGCGGACTTCTTGCCGTGGAACATGACGGCATTCATGAATTTGGTCACAACCACGTCGCCGAATTTCGGGTCCGGGTTGATCTCGCGCTTTTCTGCACGGTGACGTCGGGACATCTTCTTCGTCTCTCACCTTCAAGGCCCGGCGCAAAACAAAAGCGCCGAAGCCGGAAAACCCTACTTCGGACGCTTCGCGCCGTATTTGGAGCGGCGCTGCTTGCGGCTTTTCACACCCTGCGTGTCGAGCACGCCTCGGATGATATGATAGCGCACGCCGGGAAGATCCTTCACGCGGCCGCCGCGGATCATCACCACGGAGTGCTCCTGAAGGTTGTGGCCTTCGCCCGGAATGTAGCCGATCACCTCGAAGCCGTTTGCAAGCCGGATCTTCGCCACCTTGCGCATGGCCGAGTTCGGCTTCTTTGGCGACGTCGTATAAACGCGCGTGCAAACGCCCCGCTTCTGCGGGTTGGCCTGCATGGCGGGAACCTTGTTACGCTTCACCGGCGCCTGGCGCGGCTTGCGGATCAACTGGCTTACGGTCGGCATTAAACCTTCCCTCGTTACAAATCATGGTCTCAGTCGAACGGGGACCGTTCGTACGAAAACAGACGATCCATGCGCGAATTCGGGCATCAACCGCTTTTCTGGCGGTCTTGCCCGAACAAAGCAGAGGAAGCGGAAGCCGCTTCATGCGCCGGATAGTCTGTCGCTCGTTAAAACGAACCCTGTTTGAGGCAAACTCCAGAGCGTGTCGCTCCGGAAAGGAAAGCCTCACATCGGCTCAGACGAGGCGGGTATTACTCGCAACGCCGGAAACCGTCAACCCCGTCGGGCAATTATCTTGCGCCGGGCTCCGGGAATTTCCGCGCGATGGCGCCCGCGCCGCGGCGCGGCAGCGTCAACGCGGCCCTGCCGGTGGCATATGGTGCCGCGGCCGGGAAGAACCAGGCCGGCACAGCGGCCGGCCTGGCAGAAATTGCGCGCCTTACGGCGGCGCGCCCTTCTTCGGGCGAATCGCCCTGCCGGTTGGCGTGATTCCATTGCCGAAGCGTGCGTCACGTTGGCCTTCTCCCCGGCGCTGCCGGGGAGAAGGCGGTGTGGGCTCACTTATACAGCGCCGGCGTCTGCCCCCTTCGGTTTCGCGTTCTGTCCGGGTTTGCGGTCTGGACGCGGGTTTCGATGTGGAGGGTGTATTTGGGGGCGGACTGCTTCCAGCGGTGCTGGATGAGCTTGCGGACGGCTTTGGTGCGTTTGGCGGCGGTTCTGCGGTCGGTGCCCTGGTCGATATAGGCAAGGCGCAGGGTCGAGGGCTCGGCCGACAGCAGCGCGATGAGCTGGCCGAGGCCCTGCTCCCATTCGGGCCTGAGCGCGGTCGAGCCGGGCTCGAAGGCCTCGGCCGTCAGGTCGAGCCGCACCAGGCGGCCGATGGCGGCCGCGAAGTTGAGGCGCGAGGCCTTGCCGGCGGTCAGCCGCACCGTGCGCGGGTTCTCGCTCACCATCCGGTAGCCGGTCGGCAGGGTGCGCGGGTCGAGCTTCATGATGAAGGTCGAACCGATCCGCTGGTCGGGCAGGTCGGCGCAGGCCACGTGGAAGCGGCCGTGCCTGTCGGTGGTGATCAGCAGCCCGCTGACCGTCGCCACCCGGACGCCCGGCAGCCCGCGCTCGCCGTCGTCCTGGTAGCCGTTGCGGTTGGCATCGTCGAACACCTTGCCGATGACGTCGCCGCAGTCGAACACCGGCTCGACCACCACCTCGACGGTCGCCGTGGCGTCGCGGGTGAGCGGGCGGCCATTGGGGGCCAGCACCCGCGCCCGGTTGACATATTTGCCGGGCTTGGCCGAGGCGCTCGCGACCAGCGACAGTTCGATCACCGTGTCCGCATCGGCGGCGATGGTCAGGTCCTTGAAGGTGAGGAACTGGCCCTCGACCTCAGGCGCGAAGGCAACCCCGTCGACGCTGGCCGAGCCTTCAAGGAAGGCGAAGCCGGACGGCATCTGGTCGACCACCGTGCCGGTCGCCGCCCCGTCGGTGAGCGAGCGCACGGTGATGGTGTAGGGCACGCGCCCGCCGCGCATGACCTGTTTCTGCCGTGCCGTCTTGGTGATGGCAAAGCCCGGCAGGGTCAGAACCGCCGAGGCCGGCGGCGAGACTACCTCACCCCCGTCGCGGGCCGCGCGGCCGGTGGCGGCGGCCTCGTTGACCACGCCTTCCTCGACGCCCAGCACATGGTCGAGGTCGGCCTCGGCCAGGCTGTAGGTCGCGGTGAAGACCTGGGCTTGCCCCGGCGCAAGGCGCACCGGCCCCGGATCGAAGGAAGACAGGCTGCCGGCCGGCGCATGGCCGTCAAAGCGCGGGCCGGGATCGGACGGGGTGACGTCGTCGACGGTCACATTGCCGGTGTTCTCCACGGTGAAGCTATAAAGGATCCCCTCGCCCGGATCGGCGAAGCCGTTGCCGTCGGCATCGTCGATGATGCCGGACTTTTCCAGCGCCAGCACCGCGTTCTGCGGCAAAAGCAGCACCGTCGGATCGTCCGGTTCGCCGTCGCCCTCGGGATCGGCATTGGCGGCCTCGGCCGGATCGTCGGACATGTCCGTCACCGCATCGCCATTGGGGGCGGACCCCGAAACGACCGCCACCGCATCGAGGCGCCCGGCGTCGATGTCGGCCTGGGCCAGCGGATAGGACGAGGCGAAGGTGACGGCATCCTCCGCCCCCGGCGCCAGGCTGGCCAGCGTGCCGCCCACCGGCACCAGGGCCAGCGGCCGGATCGCCGCCGCCGAGGCGGGCGCGGCGTCCTTGAGCTCCACGTCGAACGAAGGAATGGTGATGTTCGACAGCGTCACATTGCCGGTGTTCCTCACCGTGAAGCGGTAGGCCACGGCCTCGCCGGCATCGGGGAAACCGTCGCCGTCGGCGTCGACCACAGAACCGGTCAGCTCCAGTTCGATGGCCGGGTTGGGCGCGAACGGGATCACCGTCTGATCCCCCGGCACCCCCTCAGGCGGCCGTGACACCGCCGTCACGTCGTCGCCATTCGGCGCCTTGCCGTTCACGGTGGCGACATTGGCGAAGGAGCCTGAATCGATGTCGGCCTGCGTGATCACGTAATGGCCGGTGAAGCTCGTCGCATCCACCTGCCCGGGCGCAAGGCTGATCGGACCGCCGGTCACCTCCGCCCGGTCGTCCTCCACCGTCACGTCATGCACCGTCACATTGCCGGTGTTGGTGACCGTGAAGGCATAGACCACCCGCTCCCCCGCATCCGCAAACCCGTCGCCATCCGCATCCTCCAGCGTCGCTTCCTTGACGAGATCCGTTTCCGCCCGCGGCTCCAGCGGCGTCACCGTCGAGTCGCCGGGGCTGCCGCCCGGCGGATGCGACAATGCCTGGGCCCGCGCGCCTTTCGGCGACACACCCGAAGCCTCCGCCACATTTTCGACCTCACCCGCGTCGAGATCAGCTTGGGTGACCACGTAGATGCCGGTGACGGTGGTCGCATCCACCTGCCCCGGCGCAAGCGTGGCGATCGGACTGCCCGACACCGTCGCCCGGCTGTCGGTCACCGTCACATCGGTGAGCGTGACGTTGCCGGTGTTCGTCACCGTGAAGGCGTAGCGTATGGTCTCCCCGGCATCGGCACTGCCATTGCCGTTGGCATCCTCGAGCGAGCCCGCCTTCTCGACCGCCAGCGAAGGATCCTCGGCAATGTCGAAGCGGGAACTGTCGCCCGGATTGCCACCAGGCGGACGTGAGCGGGCCGTCACGTCGTGTCCCTCGGGGTCCTTGGCATTGGCCTCGGCGACGTTCTCCACGCCGCCGGCATCGACGTCCTGCTGCGTCACCGTATAGGTGGCCGAGAAGGTGGAGTTATCCACGGCCCCCGACCCGAGGCTTGCGATAGGCCCGCCCTGGATCGTCACCTTGTCGTCCGTCACCATCACGTCCGTCAGCGTGACATTGCCGGTGTTGGTGACCGTGAACGTATAGGCGAGGGTCTCGCCCGCATCCATGCGGCCATTGCCGTCGGCGTCGATATGCTCGGCCTCCTTGACGACGTCCATGGAGCCCGCGGCCGGCAGGTCGGTCACCGTCGCGTCTCCTGGCGCACCACCGGGCGGGGCCGACTGCACGCTCACCGTATCGCCATCAGGGTCGCGCGCGGAAGTTGTCGCCACGTTCGAGACTTCGCCCGCATCGAGATCGGCTTGCGACAATATCCGAGTGGCGGTGAAGGTGGTCGAGTCGATCGCGCCAGGGGCGAGGCTGGCAATTGGCCCCCCCGAGACCGTTGCCGCCGGATCGTCGATCGTGACGTCCGTCAGTTCCACGTCGCCGGTGTTCTCCACGACGAATGCATACTCGATGGTTTCGCCCAAGTCCGGATGGCCGTTGCCATCGGCGTCGTTGAGAGACGAGGTCTTGGTCGTCTGCAGCGATGCCCGCCGCGTCGTGTCCGTAGCCGTGCTGTCACCCGGCGTCGGATCGATGGTGTCATCCGGCACGGTCATTTGGACCGTGTTGACCAGATCGCCGGAAAAGTCCGCCGGGATGGTCATCGTCAGCGTATAGGTCACGCTTGCCCCGGCAGGAAGGTCGACGAGCTCCCCGACGATCCCGCCTGTTCCGCTCGCATTCCGGCAGGCGCCTCCGCCCGCACCGGCACAGGTCCAGCTTGCGTCGCTGATCCCCGCCGGCAACGGGTCGTCGACCTGGGCGCTCTCGGCACCAAACGGGCCGTTATTGACCACGGTGATCTGGTAGACGACGTCCTCGCCGGCCAGGTAGGCTTCCTGGCCATCCGATTTCGTTATGGAAATGTCGGCTTCAAAAGCCAACGACGACGTAACGCACTTGAAGCCGTCATTATTGCCGGAGCCTGGAGAATTGGACAGTAGCGTGGCCTTGCCCGATGTCAGATTGAACTTGAAGAAGCCATGGCCGCTGTTGGCGGAACCGTAAACGGCACCGGGCGCGCCAAACATGGCTCCGTAGACGTCAGCGGGCGCCTGGGTGGGCCCGACTGTCGTGACCGTGCCTGTCGCAGGATCGATGGAGATGAGGACGTTCGATTCGACGCCATAGAGCAGGCCATCCGACCAGGCGATGTCGCCAACCCCCACGGAGCGGCTCAAAGGGATCGACGTTGCCGAAACAGAGCCTATATCGACGATATACAGCCTGTTGGTGATGATGTTGCCGGTCCCGTAATAGGTTCCGTCCGGGGCAATGTCGCCGGCGATGAGATTCGGATCTGGAGATAGGCCCGATATGACGCCAAGGTCATCCGTCTGCCCGTTCGCGCCGATACGATGAAGCCTGCCGGCGCCTATGCCGTACCCGTAATTATCGGCAGGATTGTAGGCGCTCGCATTGTAGCCTGCGGAAGACGTTCCTTCATTGATGAAGGTGAAGGGATTCACCGATTTGTTGATCCTCAAGAGCGAGGTGGGCGAGCCCTGGGTCAGCCACATTCTGTCGTCGCAGGTGCCGAAATCAGGCAGCGTGCTTTGCGCTGCGGCATCCGAAGCGGCGACCGCCATAAGGACGAGTGCGATCGCCCGAAAGGGAGAGTGTCGTTTCCTGGCGAACCGACTCTTCAGGAATTCGCGTGGACGTGGAGGCCGAGTTGGCATTTAAATTTTCCCTATCTGTCTGTGGCGGTTGCGGAATGCCGCGACATGATGATTTGAAGATGCGACTCCGATCGGAGATGAATCGACCACCATGCGATCGCTATCATGGTCGGTCGTGCAGGCGCAGGGCAGGACGTGTACGCTTACGGTAAACCCATTGGCGGCATTGCCGGCGGGCTCGATGCTCAAGGCCCGGCGACGGCCCCGCGATCGCCGATCGGGCCCCTTCCCGCTGGCCTGCCCGTCTCGATGCTTGTCTCGATGTCGAGGGGGTATTTGTTTCCGGCCTGTTTCCAGAGCTTGTCGATTGCGGCGCGGAGGGTTCGGGTTCTGGCCTTGGCGGTGCGCCGGTCGGTGCCCTGGTCGATATAGGCAAGGCGCAGGGTGGAGGGCTCGGCGGCGAGCAGGGTGACGAGCCGACCGAGGCCTGCCTGCCATTCGGGCCGCAGCCGGGCGGAGCCGGGCTCGTAGGCGGCCTCGGTGAGGTCGAGGCGGACGATGCGGCCGAGGCTGGCGGCGAAGTTCAGGAGGCTCGCCTTGCCGGCCGTCAGCCGGACCGTGCGCGGGTTCTCGCTCACCATCCGGTAGCCGGTCGGCAGGGTGCGCGGGTCGAGCTTCATGATGAAGGTCGAGCCGATGCGCTGGTCGGGCAGGTCGGCGCAGGCCACGTGGAAGCGGCCGTGCCTGTCGGTGGTGATCAGCAGCCCGCTGACCGTGGCCACCCGGACGCCCGGCAGGCCGCGCTCGCCGTCGTCCTGATAGCCGTTGCGGTTGGCATCGTCGAACACCTTGCCGATGACGTCGCCGCAGTCGAACACCGGCTCCACCACCACCTCGACGGTCGCCGTGGCGACCGGCGTCAACCGCTCTCCGCTTGGGCTCTCCACCCATGTGCGGTTGACGTATTCTCCCGGTCCCGCGGCGGCGGATACCGTGAGGCTCAGCCCGATTTCGATCTCGGCCTCGATCGCTCCGGCCTCGACATTGGGCGACAGAGGGACATTCTCGAATGTCAGCCGCCGCCCGTCGACCCGTGGCGCAACCACCGTCCCGTCGATTGTCGCGGAACCCTGCACGAAGGCGAACCCGGCCGGAATCTCATCGACGACATTCACCACCGAGGCACGAAGCAGGCCGGACATCCGCACCCGGATCGTGTACGGTACCCGCTGGCCTCGCTGAACCTGCACGAAAGCCGCCGTCTTGCCGATCTCGAAGTCCGGCTCGCTGAAGATGTCGACAACCGACCACGCCTCGGCCGATTCAACGGGCTGGCCCATCGGATCCGTGCCTTCGGCCGTCGCCGTGTTGCGGATGCCGTTCTCCACCGTCTGTACATTGGCGATGTCCTCGCCGCTCATCCTGTAGGCAGCCGCGAAGGTCTGGCTTGCCCCTGGCGCCAGGTCGGCAGAAGCCGGCGTGAAGTCCGACAGGCTGCCCGTTCCCGCTTTGCCGTCGAAGAGCGGGCCGGCATCCTTCGGCGCCACGCTCGCCAGCGTCACAGTGCCGGTATTGGTGATCGCAAATTCATAGACAATCTCGTCTCCGGCATCGATGGCTCCATTGCCATTGGCGTCCCGGTATTCCCCCGTCTTGACGAGGGAAAGGTCCGGGCTGCCTTCCATGATGATCACCGCCTGTGCCGTATCTTCGACGGAATGGCCGTCGGGAGCCGTGCCGGTCACGGTAGCCGTATTCGACACCCGGCCGGCATCCACATCCGCCTGCGTCAGCGGGTAGCTGGCAGTGAAGGTGCCGCCGTCGGCCTCTCCGGGCCTCAGGCTGGCGATCGGCCCGCCCGACACCGTCACGCCCGGATCGTCAAGGCTTACGCCCGTCAGCGTTACATTGCCCGTATTCGTCACGGTGAAGCTGTAGGCGATGTGATCGCCCACATCGGCGATGCCGTTGCCGTTCGTGTCGACATGGGCGGCGATCTTCTCGAGAGCGATCCTTTCGTTCGCAGCCAGAACCAGGGATTTGCTCCCCTCGCCGGTGACGGTATCGCCGCCGGGCGTCAACCCCGTCGCCGTCGCCGTGTTTTCGATCCTTCCCGCGTCGACATGCTCCTGCGTGAGATCGAGCGTCGCCGTAAAGGTCGTGCCGTCGCTGCCGCCCGGCGCCAAGCTGGCGATCGGACCACCCGACACGGTGGCGTCCGGATCTGTCACCACGACGTTGGACAGCGTTACATTGCCCGCATTCGTCACCACGAAGGTATAGTCCACGCGGTCGCCCGCATCGATGATGCCGTTGCCGTTGGCATCGACGTAGTCGCCGTTCTTCTCCAGGCGCAGCTTTCCAGCGGCCTCCGCGGGCACCGTCGCGCTGTCCCGGGCAATGACGGACGTGCTGGCGGGACCGTTGCCCGACACCGTCGCCGTATTCAGATAGACGCCGTTGTCGACATCGGCCTGCGTTACCACATAGGTCGCCGTGTAGGTCGTGTCGTCCGTCTCTCCTGGCGCCAGGCTGGCGATCGGACCGCCCGATACCGTTACGCCCGGGTCGTCCAGGGTAACGTCCGTCAGCGTCACATTGCCCGTGTTCGTAACGGCGAAGGTGTAGGTGAGCGTCTCCCCCGCATCCAGCGCCCCGTTTCCATTGTCATCGGAAATCTCGCCCTCCTTATGGAGCGAGAGCCTCAGAATCCTCTCCAGAACGACTGTGACGCTCGCCTCGTCGTCGACGGGAACGCCACCCACGGAAGTGCCCGCCGCCGACGCCGTGTTCTGCACGCGGCCCCCGTCGATATCCGCCTGCGTCAGAGTATAGCTCGCCGAGAAAGCCGTGCTGTCGGACACTCCCGGCGCCAGGTTGGCGATCGGACCGCCGGACACCGTCACCCCGGGCGTCGTATCGTTCACCGTAATGTCCGTCAGCGCCACATTGCCCGAATTCGTCACCGTGAACGTGTAGAGTATCTCATCTCCCGCATCCGTGACGCCGTTGCCGTTCGTGTCGACGGGCGTGCCGGCCTTGTCGAGACGGATTGCCGGCGTTTTGGGGATGGTCACCTCGGTCGGACCCTCGCCGGCATCGGCCGCCGCGCTGGAATAGGCGCTCATCTCGCCGATGGTGGGGGAAGTTCCAACGCCCACGGCCTGGTTCGTCAGCCGCCCCACCTCGATATCCGCCTGCGTCAGCGCGTAGGTGGCAGTGAAGGTCGCCTTCTCGCCGGGCTGCAAGATACCCTGCGGAGAGGAGCCGCTATTGGAAACGAAGCTTGGTCCGGTCGTCAGGGAAAGAGGGGTTCCGTCGCCGCGCTCGAGGATGTCCTCGCTGATCCTCACATCGGTCAGCGTCTCGATGCCGGTGTTTTCGATGGTCATCGTGAAGGTGACCGGCTCGCCCGCCGAGGTGCCGTCTAGCGTGGCCGTCTTGATCATGTCGAGCGGCGAGACGCCAAGGGCGAAATTCGTTGCACAGTTGCCGGAGGTATGCTGCGGCTTGATTGTCAGCGTTTCCTGCGTGCCGCTCGCCGTAAAGACCAACACACGATGAGCCCATTGCTGAGTATAAGGCGTGACGAATGTCTGAGGCTGCCCATTGACGGTCGCAACGAGTCCTTCGCATGGGTCATATTGGCGACTTCCCTCAAGTACTCCCCAAGGCGCGACAAAGAATGGAATCCTGTATTCCCGCCCCGGGACAAGTCCGGTTATCGTCGTGCCGATCTCCTCGATCCAATGGGCCCCAGGGCCGGAGAAGTTCTCGACAAACACCATATCGGTGAAGGTATCGTCTCCCGTCGGCAGAACCGGGATTGGAGCGTCATCCCACGGCAGGCTGCCCGCTAAACCGTTGACGTCCGAGCAGTCGGGAGTGTTCTGAACGATGTACCATCCAGCCGGCGTCGTGTTCCATCCGGGCACGCAGGGCGCCGTTGGCGCAATGCTCTGGGCCTGCGCCACCTGCGGAGCGATCGCCAGAAAAAACCCGGCCAGCAACAATCTGAAAAGCGTCGCGCGGACCGTGGGCCCACCGGACGAATGGCGCCGCCGGCCGAGGGCTCCGGCGCGCATCTTCTCACGAGGTGCCGTGAAGGAAGCGAGCAAGACTTGAAGCAGGTTGGACATGGAATCCCCATTGCGCCGTTGGTGTCGCGGTGAAGGCCCGATGCCGGGCAACGCGGTTACTGTCGAAGGACGCAACGTGGCGGTGGCCCGCTGGCAGGCGGGACGGCCGCGAACCGACTCGAGGCCGGGTACAGACTTGCGAGCACCGATAGGTAGCATTCCGCGCGCCTATCAGTGCCCAAACGGTATCGTTACGGTAAGAGCGGGGTTCGAGCGCGCCCTTCCAAGGGGTCGGGAAAACCCCTTCTTGCGCACAGGGAAACGGGTGGCCCGCTGGCCGGGCGCCGGGTCGGCGATCTATAAGAGAGGGCGGTGAGCCGTGACCACGCAGAATCACAGGATCAGGAATCAACCCATGAATGACGATGAAGAACGCCCCGTCACCATCATAACCGGGCGCGTGTGGCGCGAAGCCGGCGCCGAAAGCGAGGGGGTGCACGTGATGCTCGTCGCCCCCGATGACGACACCGCTGTGCGCATGGCGCTGGAGGCGCTCGCCCAGGAAGGCTACGCCGAAGCCGAACTCGACCAGATCGGCGACATGGAAGGCGCGCCCGAGGAGGAGCCGCACCTGTCGGCCTGGCAGGGCGCCACCGAGGGCGAGATTGCCATCGTCACCTTCGAGGAGCCCGCCTGAGGCGCGCCCTCCCCGCCTGCGCGGCCTCCTCCGGCAGCCCGATTGACAGGGCGGGCGCGGCAGGCATAACTTATGTTTAGAACATGCAACAATTGTTCTGACGCATTTGCGGTCGGGTGGGGTTACCCGACGTTCGCAGATGCGGAAACACAAGATGGAGCGTCCCTGTGTAGCGTCCGAACGGACGCACGGCGCTCTGGCGCAAGCGGAGGCCCAGGCCTTCGGGGGAGGAAGAAATGGATGCGTTTCTAAGCGGCCTCAAGGCGGCCGTCGACACTTTGGGCGCCACGGTTTTGCTGCCCATCGTCATTTTCGTCATCGCCGTCGTTCTCGGCGCCCGTGTGGGCAAGGCGTTCCGCGCCGCCGTCACCATCGGCGTCGCCTTCATCGGCATCAATCTGGTGCTGGGCCTGATGCTGGGCTCCATCGGCGATGTGGCCCAGGCCATCGTCACCAATACCGGGATTCAGCGCGACATCGTGGATGTCGGCTGGCCGTCGGCGGCGGCCATTGCCTTCGGCTCGTCGGTCGGGCTATGGGTGATTCCCATCGGCATCGCCGTCAACATCGTCCTGCTTCTGACCCGGCTGACCCGGACGCTGAATGTGGATGTGTGGAATTTCTGGCATTTTGCCTTCATCGGCTCGCTTGCCGTGGCGGCTACCGGCAGCCTGGTCTACGGGCTTGCGATCGCCGCGCTGATGGCGGCGCTGGCGCTGCTGTTTGCCGACTGGTCGGCGCGCGCGGTGCAGAAGTTCTACGGCATTCCGGGCGTCTCCGTCCCGCATCTGGCATCCGCGCAGATCCTGCCCATCGCCATCGTGGTCAATTGGGCGATCGAGCGCATCCCAGGCCTCAACAAGGTCGAGATCAGCACCGAGACCATCGAGCGCCGCTTCGGCGTTTTCGGCGAGCCGGTCGTCCTCGGCCTGATCATCGGCCTCGTGCTCGGCGCGATCGCATATTACAATGCGGGCGACTTCGGCACGGTCCTGTCGAAGGTGCTGCAGACCGGCATGACGCTGGCCGCCGTGATGCTGCTTCTGCCGCGCATGGTCAAGATCCTCATGGAGGGCCTGCTGCCCGTTTCGGAGGCAGCCCAGGAATTTGTGCGCAAGCGGACGGGCGACCGCGAACTGCTTGTCGGGCTCGATTCGGCCATCCTGATCGGGCACCCGGCGGCAATATCGTCGTCGCTCATCCTGGTTCCGATCGCCATCGTCCTGTCGATCATCCTGCCCGGCAACCGGGTCATCCTGTTTGCCGATCTGGCGGTGATTCCCTTCATCGTCGCCATGACGGCGCCGCTCCTGCGGGGCAACGTCTTCCGCATGGTGATCGTCGGCACCGTCACGCTGGTGCTTGGCTTCTATGTCGCCAACGCGCTGGCGCCCCTCTTCACGGACGCTGCGGTCGCATCGGGCTTCGAGATGCCTGAAAACGCGGTCCAGATCACCTCGGTGGTCGACGGCTTCCTGTGGATCTCCTACGCCGTCATCGCCGCCATCCGCAGCTTCGGCGCCGCCGGGCTGGCGCTGCTGGCCCTGCTGATCGCCGGCAGCTTCTGGTTCTACCGCCGCAACATGGCGGCGTGGGAACGGGCGGCCGGTGCCGAGGACGGCGACGGCGAGGTTCCCGTGCCCGCCGCCACGAAGGCCCCCGCATGAGCGCGAGCCTCGTCCAAGAGCTCGACCCCGAGGCCATATTGCTCGGGGTCGAGGCCAATGACCGGGAGGAGGTGATCCGTCTCCTGGCCGGCAGGCTGGAAAGGCTCGGCTATGTCAAGCCGAGCTTTGCCGAGGCGGTGGTCGAGCGGGAACGGAAGCTGCCGACCGGACTGCCGCTCGGCCGGCAGGTCAATGTCGCCGTGCCTCACACGGATCCGGTGCACGTGCTCAAGCCGGGCGTGGCGCTGGCGACCCTTGCGGCGCCGGTCGATTTCGCCAATATGGAGGATGCCGGAGAGGCCGTGCCAGTCGGCGTCGTCTTCATGCTGGCGCTCAATCACAAGGATCGGCAGATCGAAATGCTGCAAGCCGTCATGGCGGCCATCCAGGCCCCAGAAACGGTCGAGCGGCTGATTGCGGCGGGATCGGTCGCCGAAATCCGCGGTCTGCTCGGCACGCGATCGGGCACACGGTCCGAGACAATGGGAGAAAGCCAATGAGCATCAGGAAGCGCGTCCTGTTTTCCTGCGGAACGGGCATCGCCACTTCGACGGTCGTATCCAACGCCGTGGTCGAAGCGATGAAAGAGCGCGGGATCGAGATCGATGCTCGCCAGTGCAAGGCGACGGAGGTCCGCTCCGAGCTGAGCGGGATCGACCTCGTCGTCTCCACCACGCAGCTTCCCGACGATCTGGGCGTGCCCCACATCACCACCCTCGCCTTCCTGACGGGCATGGGAAAGGCCGAAGCGCTGGACAGGATCGAAACCGAACTGCGCCGCTGAGGGTTTCCACCAGCCCGCCCGGGGCAGGTGGGCAACAGGTTTCGCCAATGAAAAAGCCGCCGGGAGAGCCCGGCGGCTTTTTCTGTTCAGCAGGACCGCGCGTTACTCGGCCGGTCCCGAAGTCTCCGACATGTCGGCCAGCACCGGATCGGCCATCTGGGCGCCCGACTCCTTGCGGCGTTCGTCGAGGATCAGGTCGTCGCGCGAGCGGGCGATGCGCCGGATCTGGCTCATCGCGCCACCTGTACCGGCCGGGATCAGACGGCCGACGATGACGTTCTCCTTGAGACCCTGGAGCGAGTCGATCTTGCCCGCCACGGCGGCCTCCGTCAGCACCCGCGTCGTCTCCTGGAAGGAGGCGGCGGAGATGAAGGACGGCGTCTGCAGCGAAGCCTTGGTGATGCCGAGCAGCACCGGCTGGCCTTCGGCCGGCTTCTTGCCCTCTTCCACCAGGCGGTCGTTGATCTCGTCGAACTCGATCTGATCGACGTGATCGCCCGGGATATAGGTCGAATCGCCCTGGGCGGTGATCTCGACCTTCTGCAGCATCTGGCGAACGATCACTTCGATGTGCTTGTCGTTGATCAACACGCCCTGCAGCCGGTAGACCTCCTGGATCTCGTTGACGAGGTAGGAAGCAAGCGCTTCCACGCCCTTGATCGCCAGGATGTCGTGCGGTGCCGGGTTGCCGTCCAGGATGTAGTCGCCCTTCTCGATGACGTCGCCGTCCTGGAGATGGAACGGCTTGCCCTTCGGGATGAGATACTCGACCGGCTCCAGCGTCGCATCATGCGGCTCGATGATGATGCGGCGCTTGTTCTTGTAGTCGCGGCCGAAGCGCACCGTGCCGTCGATCTCGGCGATGATGGCGTGGTCCTTCGGACGGCGTGCCTCGAAGAGTTCGGCCACCCGCGGCAGACCGCCGGTGATGTCCTTGGTGCGCGCGCTCTCGGTCGGGATACGGGCCACGACGTCGCCGGGCGCCACCTTGGCGCCGGGCTCCACCGACAGAACCGTCTCCACCGAAAGCAGGAAGCGTGCATCGCCGCCGCGGGCGAGCTTTGCGACCTTGCCCTTGGAATCGAGGATGGTGAGCGCCGGCTTCAAGTCCGAACCGCGCGGCGTCGAGCGCCAGTCGATGACTTCGCGCTTGGTGATGCCGGTGGATTCGTCCGTCGTCTCCTGCACGGAGACGCCGTCGACCAGATCTTCGAAGGCGACCGTGCCTTCCACCTCGGTCAGCATCGGGCGGGTATACGGATCCCACTCGGCGATGCGCTGGCCGCGCTTCACCTTGTCGCCCTCGTCCACGAAGATGCGCGAACCATAGGCCACGCGGTGCGAAGCGCGCTCGGCGCCGCTCTCGTCGTGGATCAGCACCGCCATGTTGCGCCCCATGACGACCAGATGGCCGTCCGAGTTGCGCACCACGTTGCGGTTGCGGATCTTGACCGTGCCCTCGAAGGAGGCTTCCAGGAACGACTGGTCGACCACCTGCGCCGTACCGCCCATGTGGAAGGTGCGCATGGTGAGCTGGGTGCCCGGCTCGCCGATCGACTGGGCCGCGATGACGCCCACGGCCTCGCCGATATTGACCGGCGTGCCGCGTGCCAGGTCGCGGCCGTAGCAGACCGCGCAGACGCCGCTGCGCATCTCGCAGGTCAGCGCCGAACGGATGCGCACCGTCTGGATGCCGGCCTTCTCGATAGCCTCCACGTCACGCTCGTCGATCAGCGTGCCGGCCTTGACGATGACCTCGTCGGTGGCCGGGTTGACCACGTCGTCCAGGGACGTGCGGCCCAGCACGCGCTGGCCGATGGATGCGACCACCTGGCCGGCGTCGACGATGGGCTGCATCGTCAGGCCCTTGTCGGTGCCGCAATCCGGCGTGACCACGATGCAATCCTGCGCGACGTCGACGAGACGGCGCGTAAGATAGCCCGAGTTCGCGGTCTTCAAGGCGGTGTCGGCCAGTCCCTTGCGGGCGCCGTGGGTGGAGTTGAAGTACTCCATCACGGTCAGGCCTTCCTTGAAGTTCGAGATGATCGGCGTCTCGATGATGGAGCCGTCGGGGCGGGCCATCAGGCCGCGCATGCCGGAGAGCTGGCGCATCTGGGCGGGCGAACCACGCGCGCCCGAATGCGACATCATGTAGACCGAGTTCATCGGCTTCTGACGGCCGTTCTCGTCGAATTCGATCGCCTTGATGCGCTTCATCATCTCGTCGGCGACCTTCTCGGAGCACTTGGCCCAGGCGTCGACGACCTTGTTGTACTTTTCGCCCTGGGTGATCAGGCCGTCATTGTACTGCTGCTCGTATTCCTTGGCGAGCGCCTCGGTCTCGGCAACCAGCTTGATCTTGGCGTCGGGGATCAGCATGTCGTCCTTGCCGAACGAGATGCCGGCCCGGCAGGCATGGCTGAAGCCGAGCTGCATGACGCGGTCGCAGAAAATGACCGTCTCCTTCTGACCGCAATGGCGGTAGACGGTGTCGATCATCTTGGAGATGTTCTTCTTGGTCATCTCCTGATTGCAGATGTCGAACGGCACATTCACGTTCTTCGGCAGCAGTTCGCCGATGATCATGCGGCCAGGCGTCGTCTCGTGGATCTGCGAGACCGGCTTGCCCTCGGCATCGACCGTCTTGAAGCGTCCCCTGATCTTCGTGTGCAGCGTGACGACCTTGTTTTCCAGCGCATGGTGCAACTCGCCCATGTCCGCGAAAACCATGCCCTCGCCCGGCTCGTTCTGGTTCATGATCGACAGGTAGTAGAGACCCAGGACCATGTCCTGCGACGGCACGATGATCGGTGCGCCGGAAGCCGGGTGCAGGATGTTGTTGGTCGACATCATCAGGACGCGGGCTTCAAGCTGCGCCTCGATCGACAGCGGCACGTGCACGGCCATCTGGTCGCCGTCGAAATCGGCGTTGAAGGCGGTGCAGACCAGCGGGTGAAGCTGGATCGCCTTGCCTTCGATCAGCACGGGCTCGAAAGCCTGGATGCCCAGGCGGTGCAGCGTCGGCGCGCGGTTCAGAAGAACCGGATGCTCGCGGATGACCTCGTCGAGGATATCCCAGACCTCCGGCTTTTCCTTCTCGACTAGCTTCTTGGCCTGCTTGACGGTCGAGGAGTAACCCTTGGCGTCGAGGCGGGCATAGATGAAGGGCTTGAAGAGCTCGAGCGCCATCTTCTTGGGCAAGCCGCACTGGTGCAGCTTCAGTTCGGGACCCGTCACGATGACGGAACGGCCCGAATAGTCGACGCGCTTGCCGAGCAGGTTCTGCCGGAAACGGCCCTGCTTGCCCTTCAGCATGTCGGACAGCGACTTCAGCGGGCGCTTGTTGGCGCCGGTGATGACGCGGCCGCGGCGGCCGTTGTCGAACAGCGCATCGACTGCTTCCTGAAGCATGCGCTTCTCGTTGCGGATGATGATGCCCGGCGCGCGCAGCTCGATCAGCCGCTTCAAGCGGTTGTTGCGGTTGATCACGCGGCGGTAAAGGTCGTTCAAATCCGACGTCGCGAAGCGGCCGCCGTCGAGCGGCACGAGCGGGCGCAGGTCCGGCGGGATGACCGGGACGATCTTCATGATCATCCATTCCGGGCGGTTGCCCGAATCGATGAAGTTCTCGACCACCTTCAGCCGCTTCAAGAGCTTCTTCTGCTTCAGTTCGGAAGTCGTCGAGGCAAGCTCGGAGCGCAGGTCGCCCGCGATCTTGTCGAGGTCCATGATCTCGAGCAGATGGTGAATGGCCTCCGCGCCGATCATGGCGGTGAAGGAATCCTCGCCATACTCGTCGACGGCCATCATGTACTCCTCTTCGGAGAGGAGCTGGTTTTCCTTGAGCGCCGTCAGGCCGGGCTCGGTCACGATGTAGTTCTCGAAGTAGAGAACGCGCTCGATATCCTTGAGCGTCATGTCGAGCAGGGTGCCGATGCGGCTGGGCAGCGACTTCAGGAACCAGATATGGGCGACGGGCGCGGCCAGTTCGATATGGCCCATACGGTCGCGGCGAACGCGGCTCAGCGTGACCTCGACGCCGCACTTCTCGCAGATGACGCCCTTGTACTTCATGCGCTTGTATTTGCCGCACAGGCACTCATAGTCCTTGATGGGACCGAAAATGCGCGCGCAGAACAGGCCGTCACGCTCGGGCTTGAACGTGCGGTAGTTGATCGTCTCCGGCTTTTTGATCTCGCCGAACGACCAGGACAGGATCTTTTCGGGACTGGCCAGCGAAATCCGGATGGAATCGAAGGTCTGTGCCGGCGCCTGAGGGTTGAACAGGTTCATGACCTCTTGGTTCATGCCGATCTCCTTTACGGGACTCCTCGTCCCTTCATCAATCTGCCGTCGTGGCGGGCGCCCAGCGGGCCGATGGCCTTTGTCTGCTGGTCGCCGCGTCCGCGACGCGGGTCCGCTGCGCCGCGGCCTTCAAGCCGCGGCGCAATCGCATGTTATTCGGCTGCGTCCGGCAGCTGCTGAAGCCCTTGGTCGACCGGGGCGGCGTTCTCCAGCTCGACATTGAGGCCCAGCGAGCGCATCTCCTTGACCAGCACGTTGAAGCTCTCGGGAATGCCTGCCTCGAACGTGTCGTCGCCGCGCACGATGGCCTCGTAGACCTTGGTGCGGCCCGCCACGTCGTCCGACTTCACCGTCAGCATCTCCTGCAGCGTATAGGCGGCGCCATAGGCTTCCAGGGCCCAGACCTCCATCTCGCCGAAGCGCTGGCCGCCGAACTGCGCCTTGCCGCCCAGCGGCTGCTGGGTGACGAGCGAGTACGGCCCGATGGAGCGGGCATGGATCTTGTCGTCGACCAGATGGTGCAGCTTGAGCATGTAGATGTAGCCCACGGTGACCTGCCGGTCGAAAGCCTCGCCCGTACGCCCGTCGTAGAGCGTGACCTGGCCGCTGGTTTCCATGCCGGCTGCCTCGAGCATGTCGTTGACGTCCGCCTCATGCGCGCCGTCGAAGACCGGCGTGGCGATCGAGACGCCCCGCCGCATCTGCTCGGCCAGCTTGATGACGCTGTCATCGTCATAGTCGCGCACCGGCTCGTTGCGCTCGTTGGCCGGGATCAGGCCCTCGATGGTCGTGCGCAGCGGCTTGATGTCGCCCTTTTCGTTGTAGGAATCGATCAGGTCGCCGATCTGCTTGCCCATGCCCGCGCAGGCCCAGCCCAGATGGGTCTCCAGGATCTGCCCCACATTCATGCGGCTCGGCACGCCGAGCGGGTTCAGCACGATGTCCACATGGGTGCCGTCCTCGAGGAACGGCATGTCCTCGATCGGCATGATGCGCGAAACGACACCCTTGTTGCCGTGGCGGCCGGCCATCTTGTCGCCGGGCTGCATCTTGCGCTTCACCGCGACGAAGACCTTGACCATCTTCATGACGCCGGGCGGCATCTCGTCGCCGCGCTGGACCTTCTCGACCTTGTCCATGAAGCGCTGCTCCAGCGCCTTCTTGGATTCGTCGTACTGGGCGCGCAGCGCTTCGAGCTCGCTCTGCAGCTTCTCGTCCTCGAGGGCGAACTGCCACCACTGCGAACGGGGATAGCCGTCGAGGACCTCGGCGTCGAGCTTGCCGCCCTTCTTGAAGCCCTTCGGACCGGCGATCGCCTCCTTGCCGATCAGCATGTCGGAAAGACGCGCATAGACGTTGCGGTCGAGGATCGACTGCTCGTCGTCACGGTCCTTGGCGAGCCGCTCGATCTCCTCTCGCTCGATCGCCATGGCGCGCTCGTCCTTCTCCACGCCGTGGCGGTTGAAGACGCGCACCTCGACCACCGTGCCGTAGGTGCCGGGCGGCATGCGCATGGAGGTGTCGCGCACGTCGGAGGCCTTCTCGCCGAAGATGGCGCGCAGGAGCTTTTCTTCCGGCGTCATCGGGCTCTCGCCCTTCGGCGTGATCTTGCCGACCAGAATGTCGCCCGGCTGCACTTCCGCGCCGATATAGGTGATGCCGGCCTCGTCGAGGTTCTTCAGCGCTTCTTCCGAAACGTTCGGAATGTCGCGCGTGATCTCTTCCGGACCGAGCTTGGTGTCGCGCGCCATGACCTCGAACTCCTCGATGTGGATCGAGGTGAAGACGTCATCGCGGACGATGCGCTCGGACAGGAGGATGGAGTCCTCGTAGTTGTAGCCGTTCCACGGCATGAAGGCGACGAGCACGTTGCGGCCGAGCGCCAGATCGCCAAGGTCGGTCGACGGACCGTCGGCGATGATGTCGCCCTTGTTGATCAGGTCGCCCACCCGCACCAGCGGACGCTGGTTGATGCAGGTGTTCTGGTTGGAGCGCTGGAACTTCATCAGCCGGTAGATGTCGACGCCCGATTGCGAGGCGTCCACGTCTTCCGTCGCGCGGATGACGATACGGGTCGCATCCACCTGATCGACCACGCCCGTGCGGCGGGCGGCGATGGCGGCGCCTGAATCACGGGCCACGATCGGCTCCATGCCGGTGCCGACGAACGGCGCCTCGGCGCGCACCAGAGGCACGGCCTGACGCTGCATGTTCGAGCCCATCAGAGCGCGGTTGGCATCGTCGTTCTCCAGGAACGGGATGAGCGCGGCGGCGACGGAGACGAGCTGCTTCGGCGACACGTCCATCAGGTCCACGTTCTCGCGCGGCGCCATCAGCACTTCGCCCGCATGGCGGCAGATCACGAACTCGTCGGTGAAGGAGCCGTCCTTGTCGAGCTGGGCATTGGCCTGCGCGACGTAGTGCTTGGCTTCTTCCATGGCCGACAGATACACGACCTCGTGCGAGACCTTGCCGTCGATGATCTTGCGGTACGGGCTCTCGATGAAGCCGTACTTGTTGACCCGGGCGAAGGTGGCGAGCGAGTTGATCAGACCGATATTCGGGCCTTCCGGCGTCTCGATCGGGCAGATGCGGCCGTAATGGGTCGGGTGCACGTCGCGCACCTCGAAGCCGGCGCGCTCGCGCGTCAGACCGCCGGGGCCGAGCGCCGACAGGCGGCGCTTGTGGGTGATCTCCGACAGCGGGTTCGTCTGGTCCATGAACTGCGAGAGCTGCGAGGAGCCGAAGAACTCGCGCACGGCGGCGGCCGCCGGCTTGGCGTTGATCAGGTCCTGCGGCATGACCGTGTCGATCTCGATCGACGACATGCGCTCCTTGATGGCGCGCTCCATGCGCAGGAGGCCAACGCGGTACTGGTTCTCCATGAGCTCGCCGACCGAGCGCACGCGGCGGTTGCCGAGATTGTCGATGTCGTCGATCTCGCCCTTGCCGTCGCGCAGCTCGACCAGCGTCCTGACCACCGCGATGATGTCCTCCTTGCGCAGGACGCGGACGGTGTCCGGGCAGTCGAGCTCGAGCCGCATGTTCATCTTCACGCGGCCGACGGCCGACAGGTCGTAGCGCTCGGGGTCGAAGAACAGCGAGTTGAACATCGCCTCCGCCGTCTCCAGCGTGGGCGGCTCGCCCGGACGCATGACGCGGTAGATGTCGAACAGAGCGTCCTGGCGGCCCTCGTTCTTGTCGGCCACCAGCGTGTTGCGGATGTAGCCGCCGATATTGACGTGGTCGATATCGAGAAAATGAACCTCGGTGGCGCCCGTCTCGAGCAGCACCTTCAGCGTCTTCTCGTCGATCTCGTCGCCGGCTTCCAGGAAGATCTCGCCGGTTTCCGGATTGACGATGTCCTCGGCAAGATAGTTGCCGAGCAGATCTTCCTCGGTGGCCCGGATCGCCTTCAGGCCCTTCTCGGCGAGCTGACGCGCCTGGCGGGCGGTGATCTTCTTGCCGGCCTCGACGACGACCTCGCCGGTGTCGGCGTCGATCAGGTCGACGCTGGCCTTCATGCCGCGGAAACGGTCCGCGGCGTAAGGCACGCGCCAGCCTTCGCCGTCACGGACATAGGTCATCTGCTCGTAGAAGGTCGACAGGATCTCTTCGCTGTCCATGCCGAGCGCCATCAGAAGCGACGTCACCGGGATCTTGCGCCTGCGGTCGATGCGGGCGTGCACCACGTCCTTGGCGTCGAACTCGATGTCGAGCCACGATCCGCGATAGGGGATCACGCGCGCCGCGAACAAGAGCTTGCCCGAGGAGTGCGACTTGCCCTTGTCGTGGTCGAAGAAGACGCCCGGCGAACGGTGCATCTGCGAGACGATCACGCGCTCGGTGCCGTTGATGATGAAGGTGCCGTTGGACGTCATGAGCGGCATGTCGCCCATGTAGACGTCCTGCTCCTTGATGTCCTTGATCGACTTGGCGCCCGTGTCCTCGTCGATATCGAACACGATCAGGCGCAGCGTCACCTTCAGCGGCGCCGCGTAGGTGAGATCGCGCTGACGGCATTCTTCCACGTCGAATTTCGGCGCCTCGAACTCGTAGGAAACGAATTCGAGCATGGCCGAGCCGGCGAAGTCGGATATCGGGAATACCGACTTGAACACCGCCTGAAGCCCCTCGTCGCCGCGCCCGCCTTCGGGCTCCTCGACCATGAGGAACTGATCATAGGATGCTTTTTGAACCTCGATGAGATTCGGCATCTCCGCAACTTCCGGAATCTTCCCGAAAAACTTGCGTACGCGCCTGCGACCGTTGAATGTCTGGGTCTGGGCCATCGTCGCTCCTTGCCTGCCTTGCCTGGCTTGCCTGCCAACATCTAAGGGCCGTCACGTGGACGACCAATCCAAACGGGCAAAAAACCCGTTTCCTAAAAGCCGGTTCCGGCTCTCAGGAAATAGGTTTTCTCGCCTTGCATCCTGGCCCGGCCCGCCGGAAAACCGGCGGGCCGGAAGCCTTGTTACTTCAGCTCGACCTTGGCGCCGGCGCCTTCGAGCTGTGCCTTGACCTTCTCGGCCTCGTCCTTCGACACGCCTTCCTTGACGGCCTTGGGAGCGGCTTCGACCAGGTCCTTGGCTTCCTTCAGGCCGAGGCCCGTGATCGCGCGGACTTCCTTGATGACGTTGATCTTCTGAGCGCCGGCATCGGCCAGCACAACGTCAAATTCGGTCTTCTCTTCGGCAGCTTCGGCAGGCGCGGCAGCGCCGCCGGCAGCCACGGCCACGGGAGCAGCGGCGGACACGCCCCACTTCTCCTCGAGCAGTTTCGACAGTTCAGCCGCCTCGAGGACGGTGAGGTTGGAAAGATCGTCAACGATCTTGGCAAGATCAGCCATTTGTCATTTCCTTTGCAAGGTTCGAACGTGTGTTGATGGTCTGGAACGGCCTCATGCCGCCTCGTCCTTCCGGGAATAGGCGCCAAATACGCGGGCAAGGTTTCCTGCCGGCGCGTTGACGACCTGGGCGATCCGGGTTGCCGGCGTGGAAATCATGCCGACGATCTTTGCCCTCAGCTCGTCCAGCGACGGCAGCGAGGCAAGCGCCTTCACACCGTCCGCGTCGAGCGCGGTCGCCCCCATCGCTCCGCCGAGAATGACAAGATTGTCATTGCCCTTGGCGAAGTCGGCGGCGACCTTGGGGGCCGTAACCGGATCGTCCGAATAGGCAATCAGGGTCTGTCCCTCGAAGAGGGCCTGAATGCTTTCGGACGGCGTTCCCTGAAGAGCGATTTTGGCGAGACGGTTCTTCGCGACCTTGACGGTACCGCCCGCCTCACGCATCCTCGACCTGAGGTCGTTCATCTGCGCGACGGTCAGTCCGGCATAGTGGGCCACGACCACAGAACCGGTGTTGTTGAACACCGCGTTCAGGCCCGTGACGAATTCGCGTTTCTCCGCTCTGTCCACAGCCTTTCTCCATTAGACGGCACGTCTTGATGCACGATGCCGCCGGGTTGCCTTTTGCCGGCCGGGCCATCCATTTCCTGGATCACCCGAACGACGTTCGAGGATCCTGCCCCCTTTCGCCACCCCGGCAGGGCCGGAGAACGGGCAAAAGGCATACACGGTTCGAACCTTCCATCCGCCTGATCGAACAGGCAAAATTTCGGGCCGCACCCGTCTCATGCAGGCTCATTATCGTATTAAGGCGAGCCGCCTGCAGTCTCGGACAGGACTTGCCGGGGGTTTCCCCTCGGCTCCCGGAACCGTTGCCGGTCCGGAACGGTCTCGCCAGGGGAGCGGGCTCCCCTGGCGAAGAATTACGATGCGGCGAGCGTCGACGGGTCGATCTTCAGACCCGGGCCCATCGTCGTCGTCAGCGCCACGCGCTTGAGATAGTTGCCCTTGGCGCCGGCCGGCTTGGCCTTGATGACGGCATCGGCGAAAGCGCGGATGTTCTCCGCGATCGCGTTGTCGTCGAAGGAGGCCTTGCCGACGCCGGCATGCACGATGCCGGCCTTCTCGACGCGGAACTCGACGGCGCCGCCCTTGGATGCCTTGACGGCGGCAGCCACGTCAGGTGTCACCGTGCCCACCTTCGGGTTCGGCATCAGGCCGCGCGGGCCCAGCACCTTGCCGAGACGGCCGACCAGCGGCATCATGTCGGGGGTCGCGATGCAGCGGTCGAAATCGATCTCGCCCTTCTGCACGGTCTCCACCAGGTCCTCGGCGCCGACGATGTCCGCGCCCGCGGCCTTGGCTTCCTCAGCCTTGTCGCCCCTGGCGAAGACGGCTACGCGCACGGTGCGGCCCGTGCCGTTCGGCAGGTTCACGACGCCGCGCACCATCTGGTCCGCATGGCGGGGGTCGACGCCCAGGTTCATAGCCACTTCGACGGTCTCGTCGAACTTGGCGATCGCACGTTCCTTCAGAAGCTTGACGGCCTCCTCAAGCGAGTAGTGCTTGTTGGGGTCGATGCCTTCGCGGGTCTTGGCCACGCGCTTTGAAAGTTTTGTCGCCATGTCTTCAGCCCACCACTTCAAGGCCCATGGAACGGGCGGAGCCCTCGACCATGCGCATGGCCGCTTCCACGTTCGTTGCGTTCAGGTCCTTCAGCTTCGCCTCGGCGATCTGGCGCACCTTGTCGCGCGAGATCTGGCCGATGACCACCTTGCCCGGCTCCTTGGAGCCCGACTTGAGCTTGGCTTCCTTCTTGAGGAAGTAGCTCACCGGCGGGGTCTTCATGGTGAAGGCGAACGACTTGTCCTGGTAGTAGGTGATCACGACCGGGATAGGCGAACCTTTTTCCATTTCCTGCGTCTGGGCGTTGAACGCCTTGCAGAATTCCATGATGTTGATGCCACGCTGACCAAGCGCAGGACCGATCGGGGGCGACGGCGTGGCCGACCCGGCGGGAACCTGAAGCTTGAGCTGGCCTGCAACTTTCTTAGCCATCTCTGTCTGCCTTGTTGTTCTGCCGGCCATCCTCGCAAGGCATGGGCCGGCGGTTGCAGTTCGGTGGTCCGGGCTGCAGGCGACCGGCTACGCCGCCCTGCCCTTCCACCATTTCAGCGCCGGCCATATCACCTTGCGGGGAAGAGCCGGCGCAGCCGGTCAGCCCTTTTCGACCTGACCGAATTCGAGATCGACGGGCACCGCGCGCCCGAAGATCGAAACTTCCACCTTGAGCCGCGAACGCTCCTCGTCGACTTCCTGAACGACGCCGTTGAAGGACGCGAAGGGGCCGTCCGAAACCCGCACCTGCTCGCCGACCTCGAAGGTCACCGACGGCTTGGGATGCTCGACGCCCTCCTGAACCTGGACCAGGATGCGCTCGGCCTCGGCCTCGGTGATCGGCACCGGCTTGGAATCGCCCAGGAACCCGGTCACCTTCGGCGTATTCTTGATCAGGCTGAACACGGCATCCGTAAGGTTGGCCTTGACCAGCACATAGCCCGGGAAAAACTTGCGCTCGGCGTCCACCTTGCGGCCGCGGCGAACCTCGACGACCTTCTCGGTGGGCACCACAACCTGATCGATCTCGTGGCTCAGCCCTTTCTGGCGAGCCTGCTCCTCGATGGATTCGGCAACCTTCTTCTCGAAATTGGAATAGGCGTGGACAATATACCACCGCGCAGTCATCGCAAAAATGTCTCCCTAGGCCGCAGACGTGTAATTCAGACGCCGATCTGGAGGATCAGCTCGATTGCCCGCGACATCAGCTGGTCAGCGGCAAAGAAAAAGAGCGCGGCCAGCGTGGCGAATGCCAGGACCATAACGGTCGAAATCAAGGTTTCACGCCGCGAAGGCCAGGTGACCTTCGCGGTCTCGGATCGAACCTGCTGAAGAAACGTAAAGGGGTTCGTGGTCTTCGACGCCATCTATCGCTCTTTATTTTTTGAAGCGCCCAAGGATATTCCGTCGGAACATCCCGGAGATTTTCCAGCGAGAACGGCTCGCTGCCGCCTTCGCCCCGCGGAACATGCCGATCCGCCGGCCGGCGAATCAAGTAGTTCCACACATGCAACAAAGGCGCGTAAAGCCGCTCCCGGCTCCACGCACCGCCTGTCTTTCACCTACATAGTTCCGATTTCGCCGATGCGCAAGGCCCTTAAAGCACCCTGCGGCCATTCGGCCGCACAAAGGAAGCTGCCTGTCAAACCGCCGCATCCTGCGCGGAAAACGGAACCAGCCGCGCCTTGCCGAAGGCGGATGGCAGGGGCAGCAGGGCTCGAACCTGCGACCTGCGGTTTTGGAGACCGCCGCTCTACCAACTGAGCTATACCCCTGTGCATGCCGTTCAGCGCGGCACGCCGCTATCTATGCGCAGACGGTCCGCGCATCAAGAAAAAAGCGGAAGGCCGGGGATAATCCCCAGCCTTCCGTCGAGACCTTACTCGGTGATGCTTGCGACGATGCCGGCGCCGACGGTGCGGCCGCCTTCGCGGATGGCGAAGCGCAGCTTCTCCTCCATGGCGATCGGCACGATCAGCTCGACGTCGACCGTCACATTGTCGCCCGGCATCACCATTTCCGTGCCTTCGGGAAGCGAGACCACGCCGGTCACGTCCGTCGTGCGGAAGTAGAACTGCGGACGGTAGTTGGTGAAGAACGGCGTGTGGCGCCCGCCCTCCTCCTTGGTCAGGATGTAGGCCTCGGCCTTGAACTTCTTGTGCGGCTTCACCGAACCGGGCTTGCACAGAACCTGGCCGCGCTCCACGCCCTCGCGGTCGATGCCGCGGATCAGCGCCCCGATATTGTCGCCCGCCTGGCCCTGGTCCAGAAGCTTGCGGAACATCTCCACGCCCGTCACCGTCGTCTTGGTCGTGTCGCGGATGCCCACGATCTCCACTTCCTCGCCGACCTTGATCACGCCGCGCTCGACGCGCCCCGTCACCACCGTGCCGCGGCCCGAGATCGAGAACACGTCCTCGATCGGCATCAGGAACGGCTGGTCGATCGGACGCTCCGGCGTCGGGATGTACTTGTCCACCTCGGCCATCAGCGCGCGGATCGCGTCCTCGCCGATCTCCTTGTTGGAATCCTCCAGCGCCGCAAGCGCCGAGCCCTTGACGATCGGAATGTCGTCGCCGGGAAAATCATAGCTCGACAGAAGCTCGCGGACCTCGAGCTCGACCAGCTCCAGAAGCTCCGCATCGTCGACCTGGTCGACCTTGTTCAAAAACACCACAACCGCCGGAACGCCGACCTGGCGGGCCAGGAGAATGTGCTCGCGCGTCTGCGGCATCGGGCCGTCGGCCGCCGAGACCACCAGGATCGCGCCGTCCATCTGCGCCGCGCCGGTGATCATGTTCTTCACATAATCGGCATGGCCCGGGCAGTCGACATGCGCATAGTGACGGGCTTCCGTCTCATATTCCACATGCGCCGTCGAAATCGTGATGCCGCGCGCCTTCTCCTCTGGCGCACCGTCAATCGTGTCGTAGGCCCGGTACTCGCCGAAATACTTCGTGATCGCAGCCGTCAGCGACGTCTTGCCATGGTCAACGTGACCAATCGTACCGATGTTCACATGCGGCTTGTTGCGCTCGAATTTACCTTTGGCCATCTCAATTTCCCTTGGGCGGCATGGTTGGAATTGTCAGATGCCGGGGCGATTAGCGATTATGTGCGGAAAAAACAAGCCCTTTCGCCATCGCCGGCCAACCGCGCGCTCCAACGCCGCCCCGCTGGCGCCCAGGTCTTCCCGTCCAGCCATAGCGGTTCGAGCGCAAGCAGAAATCACGAATCTCGCGGATCCGCAGATGCGGCTGACACCGCAGGCGCGCCCTATACGTCGGCCGCTGGAATGCTCGCCCTCCTTATGCGCATATTCTCCGTTTCATCCCACCAGTCACCCAGGGCGTCGATGAGAGGTACGAGCTTGAGCCCGGCAGGCGTCAGATCATATTCGACCCGCAGCGGGTAACCATCGAATGTAGTGCGCTGAACGATACCGGCGGCTTCGAGCTTACGCAGTTCGAGCGTCAGCATCCGGTGGGAGACCGTGGGATTGTCCCGCTGCAGATCGCTGAAGCGCTTGGTGCCGTCCTTCAGGTAGTAGAGAAGGAGCGATGGCCAGCGTCCGCTCAGCACTTGCATGACCTCCTCAATCGGACAACGGGAAACGAGATCTTTCATGGCCCTGCTCTGATCGTGGTTACAAAAAGATGCGTAATTTACTTGGGAACGCATGTGCGTAACTTCCAGTTTCGCTGCGCAGCGTGATCAACAGAAATCACGGAGTACAGAAATTGGAACCGATTCTTCTCTACGGCTTCCCCGCCGGAAGCTCCATGGGCCTCGTCGCCGCCCTCGAGTGGCTCGGCAAGCCCTACCGTCTCTGCCGGGTGGATATGCTGGGCGAGATGCGCGATCCCTCCTATGCCCGGATCAATGCAAGGCACGAAACGCCGGCATTCATCACTGACGAGGGCCGCATTCTGACCGAGACGATGGCCATCGCGGCATGGCTGGAGGCAAGGGACTCGGAGCGTCGCATAAGCTTCGAACCCCTATCGCCTGAAGCTGACAGGATGCACCAGCTGATGGCCTATGTGAACACCGGCTTCACCGGCGCTTTCAGCCCGCTCTGGGCTGCACTGGAAATGGAGCCGCCAAACCCGCAGATGCAGACAGTGCTCCGCAAGTGGGGCAGCGAAAGTGTGATCGAGCGTCACGACAAGCTGGAATCCATGATCGGTGACGGGCCGTTCCTTCTCGGAGAACATCCGACACTGGCGGACGGCATCCTCGTCGGCGTTGCGCGGTGGCTCGATTTTCATAACGTCGCCGATCCCGAACGCTGGCCCAACCTCGCCGCCATACGTCGGCGCATCGAGGCGGACCCGGCTGTCATCTATGCAACGGCGCTGGAGAACGGTGAAATGCCGGGCGGGTCGGGGGCGTGCCAAGGTCATGTCACGCTAGCCGAAGTCATCGAACGCTTCGGCGCATGATCCTCAGCGCGGCTTCCAAACTGTTGTCACAGAGACAACCGCGAAGCCGCGCGCTTTCTCGCACTGTCTAGCCGATTTGCCGATCGCATGGATAGATGGCTTCCGGGTCGGGCAGCACCGCGGCGCCCACTTTCAGGCAGGCCGTGAAACCTGGCCGGCTCGCTAGTCGTGAATGAGAAACCACGGACGCGCTGGAGCGGGTAGCGGGAATCGAACCCGCATATTCAGCTTGGAAGGCTGCTGCTCTACCATTGAGCTATACCCGCATTCACGATCACCTGGCCGACAGTGGTGGAGGGGGCTGGATTCGAACCAGCGTAGGCATAGCCAACGGATTTACAGTCCGTCTCCTTTAACCACTCGGACACCCCTCCGTGCTGTCGCCGGAACCATGCAACGAGTTCTGCCGCGGCTCTTCCGCCGCCCTCAGGCCACGTCCGAAATCCGCGATGCGCCTTATGGCCACCGGGCTTGTTCCTGTCAACAGCGCCTTGGCCATCGGCGTCAGAAAAATGTCGCGCGCCGCGCCCGGGCGGATGGCGGGCGGGCCGATCGTCGTCTATATGGGCGCGATGAACAGTGCAAACAACGGCAGAACGCCGAAAGACAGCCACTATGCGCGCCTGCGCCGGGCTCACCGGGAGCGGCAGGGCGGCGAGGCTCCGCCGCCGACGGCGCCGCCGGAAGGCCTCGTGCGGCTTTACGGCCTGCACACCGTGCGCGCCGCGCTCGACAATCCCGGCCGCAAGATCGCGCGCATGCTGGTTACCCGCAACGCGGCCCAGCGGCTGGAGCTCGGGCCCCTCGACGCCCTGCCCTTTCCCGCCGAGCTGGTCGAGCCGAGGGCGATCGACGCGCTCACCGGCCCCGATGCCGTCCACCAGGGCGTGCTGATCGAGACCCGGCCGCGCAAGACGCGCACCCTTGGCGGCCTCGGCGATGCCCGGCTGGTGCTGGTGCTCGACCAGGTCACCGACCCGCACAATGTCGGCGCCATCATGCGCTCCGCGGTCGCCTTCGGCGTCGACGCGCTGGTGACGACGGCGCGGCACAGCCCGGCCGAATCCGGCGTGCTGGCTAAATCGGCCTCGGGCGCGCTCGAACATCTCGACCATATCGAGGTGCGCAATCTCGCCGATGCGCTGACGGAGCTTCATGGCGCCGGTTTCCAGACGGTGGGGCTGGATTCGGACGGCCCGCTCGTCCTCGAGCAAGCTCTCGACGGCGGCAAGATCGCGCTGGTCCTGGGCGCCGAAGGCAAGGGCCTGCGCCACAAAACGCGCGAAACCGTGACGAAGCTCGCGCGCCTCGACATGCCGGGCGCCATTCGTTCGCTGAACGTGTCGAACGCGGCAGCCGTCTCGCTCTATATCGCCAGGCGTCAACTGGGCAGGACGGCTTCCGGATAGGGCATGCGCCGCCGGCAGAGCATTGAGGACGGGGGGTGGCGCCGGGGCTGCCCGGCCCCCATATTTCCTGTCGGGCCTTGAAGACCAGTTTTCATTTCCCTCGGCCCGCGATTATGCTATGCGCGGCGCCATGCCCTTGTAGCTCAGTTGGTAGAGCACCTGATTTGTAATCAGGGGGTCGCGGGTTCGAATCCTGCCGGGGGCACCATTCTCCAGTTTTTCGAGCGTTGTTTTGCCCTTTTGGACGGGCCCTAGAGACAACCTGCCGACCTATCTCCCGCGACGGCTTACCCGTTCCGAAACGATAGGGAAGGTTTAGCGCCTCGCGGGAATGGCAAAATTCGACCCCATTCCAGCAGTTCGATATCATGGCAGCCTTACCGAAAACAGCCGTAGATGGCGAAGGGCGCCCATGCGAATTATATAATCGGGTGAACATCTATGCGAGACAAACGATTTGTCGCAGCCCACCGCGGCGGCCCACTTGAGACACGCCAGCACCGCGCGCTCATGGCATGGGGGCGAAACTGTGCCAAGCATGTTTTGCCCCTCATGCCCGACGAACTGGACCAAAGGCTGATTGATGCAATCGCGGTTTCGCGAAGGTGGGAGGCGGGAGAGGTTCAAACGGGCGTGGCTCAAAAAGCGTCAGTCGCTGCACATGCCGCGGCGAGAGAGTACCGAAGTGGTGTGTCGGTGGCGATTGCCCGTTCTATCGCGCAAGCCGCAGCTACGGCGCATTTCGCTGATCATTGTTTAGTAGCAGCTTTCTATGCCTTGAAGGCGGCAAAGCTAGGTGAGGTCTCCGCTGAACTAGAACGAGCATGGCAAGATGATCAGCTTGGCGCCGACATTCGTGATCTGGTGCTTCAGAACAGGGGAACCAGAGAGAATTCCATCGCCTGAGCGGCAGCAACCGACCCCATCTCGAACGCTTGTCGACGATCCGGCGAAATCGAAAACCAGCCATCTAGCTGGGCGAGAGGGGCGGCGGCGAACACCGCCCCGGCAGTGGACCGCTAGCTAATGATCTTGCGTGCACGCAGATCATCGAACACTGAAAAGAACATTGTTGCCGTGTCGACATGTTCGTGAAAGCCTAGGCGCCGTGCCTTCGATCCGTCGGCGAAAAAGTCGTAGTTCCAGCTAAAGACAGCATCACCGAAAGGCCAGGACGACACCTCCGAATAGCTGATATCTGCCAGTCCGTGACGTTCGATCATGTCTGCCCATAGGGGTTCCTTGTCAGCCATGATAGTCGACAGGTGCATTGGCAGGGGCGGCGCCAGGTCCAGTTCGAAATAAGCCGCGATCCTGGGCCACATTTCGCTCCAGCGAAACAGGTCACCGTTGGTGATATTGAGAGCTTGGTTTGCACAGCCCGGCGTGGTGGCTGCCCATACCGTGGCTCGCGCCAGCAGCCCGGCGTCCGTCATCTCCAGCAGGCTGTCATAGGCGCCTGGCTTGCCCGGGAAGCGGAGTGGCAGTCCCAGTTCCTTGGACATGCTGGCGTAAATGGCGATCACCATGGCGAGGTTCATCGGATTGCCCAACCCGAAACCGATGACCACGGAAGGGCGCAATGCGGACCATGTCCAAGTCTGGCGGATCTGCCGCTGTTCGAGAAACACCTGCTGGTCGATATTAAATTCGGGCGGCATGTGATTGGCGTCACTCTCTCGCGCCGGCGTCTTGAAGGGGCCGAGATGGGCGCCATAGACCTTGTAGCCCTGCATGAGGCTGATGTGCTGCAACCCGTTGGCGACGGGCTCGATCGCATCGACAACATTGACCAGCATCGCCAGATTTGGCGGCACCAGCGCGGCCCAGCTGGGGCGATCCTGGTAGGCAGCATAAAAGATATGCGTGACCTCAGATAGTTTGGCGAGGGCTTGGCAGGTGGCCTCGCGGTCGAGCAGATCGACAGCGATATAGCGGACACGTCCCCTGGAGGCGCCACCCCGGCGTGACAGCCCGACGATATCCCAATCATCCAGTGTCAGCAGATGGTCGATGAGATTGCCGCCAATTACGCCATTGGCCCCAACCACCAGGGCGGTTTTTCGTGTTTCGGACATGCTGTTCTCCAAGCGCCCCCGATGGGCGATGGCGCAGCATCATTTATTTACTCCTGGCGCTGCAGGCCTCTTGATGTGCTATCAGCTATAAAGAAAACTTTGGGGTGCTTTGATGGATGTCCTGGCCGCAATGGGCGTGTTCGTGCGGGTGGCCGAATTGGGTAGCCTGTCTGCGGCAGGCCGGGACCTGAAGCTGTCCCAGCCTGCCATCAGCCAGAGAGTCAGCGCGCTGGAGCGGCATCTGGGCGTGCGGCTGGTCAACCGGACCACACGTCAAGTGGCGCTCACCGAAGCGGGTCTGGCATATTATTCGCGGGTCAAGCCAGTGCTCGCCGCGGTCGATGAAGCGACCGAACTGGTCGCTGGCGCTGAACGCCGGTTGACGGGTCGCCTCCGCATTCACGCGCCAACCGGTTTCGGCCAGATGTATCTGTCCGATATCGCAATCGCGTTTCAGCTGATGCATCCTGGGCTGATCACGGAATTGATGCTGGACGACCGATATGTGGACCTGACCGAGCAGGCGGTCGACCTTGCCGTTCGCTTCGGTACCCTGCGGTCCTCTGGCCTCATCGCGCGTCGGCTCGGCACGCTCCATCGTATTCTGGTTGCCGCGCCTGCCTATCTTGCACAACATGGCACGCCCGAGACGCCGGAAGAGTTGTCGACACATCGGCAGGTGCGGTTCAGTTGGGCTGCGACCGACGACACCATGCCGTTGATCAGTCCGGCAGGGCCGCTGTCGGTAGCGGTGCACACCAGCTTCCTTGCCAACAATACTTTCGTGCTCACCAAGGCGCTCGTGGCCGGCCTTGGCCTGGGCGGCGCACAGCTACCCCAGATACGGGCGGAACTTGCCACCGGCAAGTTGGTGCAGGTCATGCCGGCTTATCAGTATGCGTCGCTCGACGTGCATGCCGTCTTTCCCACGTCGCATTTCCTCCCCGCAAAAGTCAGGGCATTCACGGATCACCTTAAGAGCGCTTTATCGGAAATCATCTGACACGTCCGTTCGCACGACCGGGCTTGGTTGTCCCCAATGCCCAGGTTCTTCCGGCGCCTGCAGCCTGCATATGCCTCAGAATTTTGATAGGCGTCTGCTTTTCGTGGCCGCACGCCGAAAGCGGACCGACAGCAAACTACCCTTCGACGCCGTGCGCAGGGGCAATCTGCCGTGGCGGCAGCGCCCGCGCTTTGCAGCGGCAGCCGCCCGTGGTAACCGGGATGGCCGTTCCGCGCGGACATGGTTGAAACAGATCGGAAGCCGCCATTCCCATGAAGTCCTCCGCCCTCTCCCTCGCCTTCGTGTCGACCGAATCCGAAGACGCGCGCGACGCCGCGGCGAGGCTCTCGGTCCTCTACGGCCAGGAAAAGCCGGAAAATGCCGAGGTGATCGTCGCGCTTGGCGGCGATGGCTTCATGCTGCAGACGCTGCGCGACATGATGGGCCATGACAAGAAGATCTATGGCATGAACCGCGGCACGATCGGCTTCCTGATGAACGAATACCGGGAGGAAGGCCTGCGCGAGCGGATCGCGGCGGCCATCCCCGAAACCGTCCGCCCGCTGGAGATGACCGTCACCGAGGCCGATGGCGGCACGAGGACGGCGATGGCGATCAACGAAGTGTCGCTGCTGCGCCAGTCCTACCAGGCGGCCAAGATACGGATCTCCATAGACGGCAAGGTGCGGCTCGAGGAGCTGATCTGCGACGGGGTGATGGTCGCCACGCCCGCCGGCTCGACGGCGTACAACCTGTCGGCCCACGGCCCCATCCTGCCGCTCGATGCGCCGCTCCTGGCGCTGACGCCGGTAAGCCCGTTCCGGCCGCGGCGCTGGCGCGGCGCGCTGCTGCCGAACCAGTCGACCGTCGACTTCTCGATACTCGAGCACGAAAAGCGCCCGGTCAACGCCGTCGCCGACCATACGGAGATCAAGTCGGTGCGGCATGTGCGGGTGCGCGAAGCGCACGACCGGACGGTGACGCTCCTCTTCGACGCGAGCCATTCATGGGATGAGCGCATCCTGTCGGAACAATTCCGCTACTGAGCGGATTAGCGCGAAAATGCCCCCGCCCTGCCGGAATCGCCCTTTTGGCGAGGCCGGAAGGCAATAGCGCTGTTGACATTGGCCGCGCGCGCGTTCATTTGATCGCTGCGGGGCATATCGCGCTGATTATATGCGCGGTTCCGCGCGGACGCGGAAGTTCTTCGGCGCCCCTGGCAGCCGACGCCGCGGCCCGTCAGGATCGGGAGCGCCTGATCGGCAAAGACCCGGCAGCAGCCACAATCGACCCGGCAATAGCCACAATTCTTGAGAAGCAAAGACAGCCAATACGTGTCAGACACCGAAGAAAACGCACAGCAAGCCGTGACATTTGCAGAGCTCGGCCTTTCGCCGAAAGTGCTCTCCGCCGTCACTGACGCCGGTTACACGATCCCCACCCCGATCCAGGCCGGCGCCATTCCCCATGCGCTGCAGGGCAAGGATGTGCTGGGAATCGCGCAGACCGGCACCGGCAAGACGGCGTCCTTCGTGCTGCCCATGCTGACGCGGCTGGAGCGCGGGCGCGCCAGGGCGCGCATGCCGCGCACGCTGATCCTGGAGCCGACGCGCGAGCTGGCGGCCCAGGTCGAGGAAAATTTCGTCAAATACGGCAAGAACCACAGGCTCAACATCGCGCTTCTGATCGGCGGCGTCTCATTCGACGAGCAGGAGAAGAAGCTGGAGCGCGGGGCCGACGTGCTGATCGCCACCCCCGGCCGCCTTCTCGACCACCACGAGCGCGGCAAGCTGCTTCTGACAGGCGTCGAAATTCTCGTCATCGACGAGGCGGACCGCATGCTCGACATGGGCTTCATCCCCGACATCGAGCGCATCTGCAAGCTGATCCCCTTCACCCGCCAGACGCTGTTCTTCTCGGCAACCATGCCGCCGGAGATCACCAAGCTCACCCAGCAGTTCCTGCAGGCCCCGGTTCGTATCGAGGTTTCCAGGCCGGCATCGACGGCGATCAACATCACCCAGCGCCTGGTCAAGACGGGATCGAAGCCCTGGGCCAAACGCCAGCGCCTGCGCGAGCTCATCACCGCCGAGGGCGACGCGCTGAAGAACGCCATCATCTTCTGCAACCGCAAGACCGAGGTCGCGACGCTGTTCCGTTCGCTCGTGCGCCACGAGTTCGATGCAGGCGCGCTTCATGGCGACATGGACCAGCGGGCGCGCATGGCGATGCTGGAGGGTTTCCGGGCCGGCAAGCTGAGGCTGCTCGTGGCTTCCGACGTGGCCGCGCGCGGGCTCGATATCCCGGACGTCAGCCACATCTTCAATTTCGACGTGCCGACCCATGCGGAAGACTATGTGCATCGCATCGGCCGCACCGGCCGCGCGGGGCGCTCGGGCAAGGCCTTCACGCTCGTTTCGAAGTCGGACGTCAAGTATCTCGATGCGATCGAGAAGCTGATCGGCCAGAAGATCGAGTGGTTCGATGGCGATCTCAGCACCGTCTCGGCCGAGGAAGAGGCCGACGAGAGGCCGCGCCGTGGCGGCCGTAGCGAACGCGGCGAGAAGCCATCGGGACGCGGCAGGAAGGACGGCGAGCGCAACCGCCGCCGCGACACAGCGCCCGAGCCAGCCAAGGCGCCCGAGCCAGCCGAGGCTCCCGAACCGGCCGAGGCCGGCGAGCCGGCCAGGGCCAGCCGGCCGGCTCCGGAGAAGCAGGCCGACAAGCGGCGCCGCCGGGACGAGATCAAGTCCGCCAACGCAGGCTCGACCGAGCGCCAGCGCGCGCCGCGCCGCCGCGAAGACCGCGACGAGGGCGATGCGCCCATCGGCTTCGGCAACGATATCCCCGATTTCATGAAAGTGCCGGGCAAGGTCTGATCTTTGCCTGTCGCGCGCTGTTTTCGCGCGGGCGTGGACAGGTCGCGGATCTTCCCTCCCTGGATTGTCAGGAGACGGTCCCCGGCGGCTGACAGGGACGGCCAGGAAGTCTAGAGCATTTTGCAGTCAGGTGGAATCACCTGACGTCGCACAAATGCGGTAAAAACAAGTAGATTGAGCAGATCAGCGTTTCAGTGAAGCGATGATCTGCTCTAGACTTCCTCCTGTGCCCATCCCGTTGGAGGTTGCCATGCCCATGATGCTGAAAGGCTCATGCCGCTGCGGCGCGGTCAGGTTCGCGGTCGAAAGCCACACGCCCGTCCCCTACCAGCTCTGCTACTGCACCATATGCCGCAAGCAGCAGGGCGGCGGCGGGTATGCAATCAATCTCGGAGCAAATGCCTCGACGCTGGTCGTCGAAGGCGGCGAGCATCTTGGCCTTTACCGGGCGGACATCGAGGATGACGAGCGTCCCCGTTGCGAGATATCGACCGGCGAGCGCCGGTTCTGCCGCGAATGCGGCGCGGCGCTGTGGCTTTACGACCCGACCTGGCCGGACCTCGTCCATCCCTTCGCATCGGCCATCGACACCGAGCTGCCCGCGGCGCCCAGCCGGGTGCATCTCATGCTGAAATACAAGGCCAGCTGGGTCGAGCCGAACGTCCGCGATGGTGACGTGATCTTCGATCTTTACCCGGAAGAATCGATTGCCGCATGGCACCGGCGAAACGGCATGTGGGTCGATTAGCCGGCCGCACCCTCCGCGCGTGCTTCTGCCAGCGCCTTCAGATCGGCCGGCTTGAGCTCGACGGATTCGCCGCAGCCGCAGGCCGAGCTCTGGTTCGGGTTCTTGAAGGTGAAGCCGGTGCGCAGCTTCGTCGTCTCGAAGTCCATCTGGGTTCCCAGAAGGAACAGCGCGGCCTCCGGCGCCACATAGATGTGCGCCCCCTCATGCTCGATGTGGTCGTCCTTGGGGTCCGGCTCCGTGACGAGGTCGACCGTATATTCCATGCCCGCGCAGCCGCCCTTCCTTATGCCGACGCGCACGCCATGGGCGCTTTCCCGCGTGTCGACGATCTCACGCACGCGGGCAGCCGCTGCGTCCGTGATGGATATTACCTGAAACCGGCCCATAAACTTCTCCATTCACTGCGAGGTCAAGACTCGCGGAAGGTTCTCATGCCTAAGATGGTCAAGTCCGAAGCAGGTTGCAAGCACCCGCAGACCCGCGATCGAGCGGGATCGAGGGCAACCGGCCATTGTGCCGGCTAGTACCATCCCACCGCGTATTGCGCTTCTTCCGACATGCGGTCGGGGGTCCAGGGCGGGTCGAAGACCATGTTGACCTCGACATTGCCCACGCCCTCCACCGCGCTCACCGCGTTTTCCACCCAGCCGGGCATCTCGCCGGCGACCGGGCAGCCTGGCGCCGTCAGCGTCATGTCGATCTTGATCGAGCGGTCGTCCTCGATGTCGATCTTGTAGATCAGGCCAAGCTCGTAGATGTCGGCCGGGATCTCGGGATCGTAGACCGTCTTCAGCGCCGAGACGATATCGTCGGTCAGGCGCGCCAGCTCCTCCTGGGGTATGGCCGATGCCGTCTTCTGGGCGTCCACGGCCCCGTTCGGCTCGTTCTCAGTCGTTTCGCTCATCGTTTCACCCCAAAAACATGGGTTTTCACCCGGAAAAACGCGGGAAATCGCGCTTTCAGCCGAAAAATTTGCGTGCCTTGTCGAGCGCTTCGGCCAGGGCGTCCACCTCGGCCCGTGTATTATACATGGCGAATGAGGCACGGCATGTCGAGGTCACGCCCAGTCGTTTCAGAAGCGGCTGGGCGCAGTGCGTGCCGGCGCGGACGGCCACGCCCGAGCGGTCGATCACCATCGAAACGTCGTGCGCGTGGATGCCCTTCAGCTCGAAGGACAGGATGGCGCCCTTGCCCGGCGCGGTGCCGAAAATGCGCATCGAATTGATCTGGCCGAGCCGTTCATGGGCGTATTTTGCAAGGTCGGCTTCGTGGGCGGCGATGTTCTCGCGGCCGAGCCGCTCGATATATTCCAACGCCGCGCCAAGGCCGATCGCCTGCACGATCGGCGGCGTTCCCGCCTCGAAACGGTGCGGCGGATCGTTATATGTGACATCGTCTTCCGTCACGTCCTCGATCATCTCGCCGCCGCCCTGAAACGGCCGCATCTGCGCAAGCATCTCCTTGCGGCCATAAAGAACGCCGATGCCCGAGGGGCCGTAGAGCTTGTGGCCGGTGCAGACATAAAAGTCGCAGCCCAGCGCCTGCATGTCGACGGGCATGTGCACCGCGCCCTGGCTGCCGTCGACCAGCACCGGAATGCCGCGCGCATGGGCAATGCGGACGATCTCCGCGATCGGCGTGACGGTGCCGAGCACATTGGACATCTGGGTGATGGCCACCAGCTTCGTGCGATCGCTCAGGCAGGCTTCGAACTTCTCCAGCGAGAAGGAGCCGTCCTCTTCCACCGGTGCCCAGACCAGCCTTGCGCCCTGTCTTTCGCGCAGGAAATGCCACGGCACGATGTTGGAGTGGTGCTCCATGATCGACAGCACCACCTCGTCGCCCTCGCCGATCCGCGGCATGGCATAGCCATGGGCCACGGTGTTGATGGCCTCGGTCGCCGATTTGGTGAAGACGATCTCATCCGTGCTCGGCGCGTTCAGATAGCGCCGCACGGTCTCGCGCGCCTTCTCGTAGGCGTCGGTGGCCGCGTTGGAAAGGAAATGGAGGCCGCGATGCACATTGGCGTATTGGTTGGAATAGGCATCGGTCACGGCGTCGATAACGGCCTGCGGCTTCTGTGCCGAGGCGGCGTTGTCGAGATAGACCAGCGGCTTGCCGTATACCTCGCGCGCCAGGATCGGGAAGTCGCGGCGGACGGCCTCGACGTCGTAGCTCTTGTTTTCGACCTTCTGGTCCACTGCCTCAACCTTCCTGTTTGCCGTCCCGAATGTCCGTGGCGTCATTCCGGAAGCCCGGACGGCTATCCGGGACCGATCGGAAGAACATCGCCGCGCACGGCCCGGTCCTCGCCTCGACCCGGGCACCATTCGCCCCCTTTGCGATAGCACCCAGGCTCTCGCGACGAGGAGGTGCGAAGGCGCCTTACCCGTGCTCGGCGAACCACGCGTCGAGCTTTACCTCCAGCGCTTCGACGACGGCCTCGTCTTCCAGTTCCTCGATCACCTCGGCGACAAAGGCCTTGACCAGCAGCCCCCGGGCCACCTTCTCGCTGATGCCGCGGGCCATGAGATAGAACAGATGGTCTTGCTCGATCTCGGTCACCGTCGCGCCATGGCCGCAGGCCACGTCGTCGGCGAAGATCTCGAGTTCCGGTTTGGAGGAGAACGAACCTTCATCCGAAAGCAGCAGCGTGTTGCAGGCCATCTTCGCGTCTGTCTTCTGGGCATCGCGGGCCACCCGAATCTGCCCCTGGAACACGCCTTCCGCCTTGCCCGTGACGACGTTGCGGAACGTCTCGGTCGAGACGGTCTGCGGCGCCAGATGGTCCAGCACCATGGTCACGTCGGTGTGGCTGTCTCCCGACAGGAGGTTGACGCCGCGCAGCTTGAACTGCGAGCCCTCGCCGGCGGCCACCACGCGCACTTCCTGGCGCACCAGCTTGCCGCCGGTGTTCATGACGAACAGCGTGAGGCTGGAGCCCTTGCCGATGCGGATGTTGATCTGGCCCAAATGGCTCACATCCTGCGGCTGCTCCTGAATGATCAGATAGCTGATCTCGGCATCGTCGCCGACATCGAGATGGCTGATCGAGGAGACGAGTGCCGCGCCCTTGCCGGTCTGGCGTTCAATGATGGCGGCTTTTGCGCCGGCGCCCGCCCGAACGACAAAGCGCGAATGGGCTTGGCCGCCGCCATGGACGTTCTGCAGTTCGGCCGGCTGGGCCAGTTCCACGCCGGCCGGAATATCCAGCACGAAACCGTCGGCGACGAGGGCCGAGTTGATGGCCGAGACGGGGTCGTCATGGCCGGAGGAGCCCAGAAGGGCGGCGAACTCTCCGGAGGCCAGCCCCTCGGCAAAGCTTGCGAGCCTGGCGCCGTCGGGCGCCGCCGCCCGCCCGGCCACGCCGTTCAGCACCGGCAGCACCGAAGCGCCGGCGAGCAGAGGTTCCACCGGCTCGGCATAGGCTTCCAGGTCGAACGCCGGCACCGAGGCCAGAAGACGGCGCAAATCCGTGTAGTGCCAGGCTTCCACCTTGCGCGTCGGCAGGCCGCTTTTCAGCAGCTCAACCGCCTCGTCGCGCTTGACCGTCACCTTGGCATCGCCCGGCAGATCCGCCGCGCGCACGTCATAGCTGTCGATCAGCGCATCCTCGGCCGCCGTCCGCTTCATCTGCGTGATAACGTTCATGTCACGCACCTCAGGCCGCTTCGTTGACGATGCCGGCATAGCCGTTCTTCTCGAGCTCCTGCGCCAGCTCCTTCTGGCCGGACTTGATCACCTGCCCCTTGTAGAGCACGTGAACGCTGTCGGGCACGATGTAGTCGAGCAGGCGCTGGTAATGGGTGATCACGACAATCGCCCGATCGGGAGAGCGCAGCACGTTGACGCCATCGGCCACGATCTTGAGCGCGTCGATGTCGAGGCCCGAATCCGTCTCGTCCAGCACGCACAGCTTCGGCTCCAGCAGCTTCATCTGCAGGATTTCGGCGCGCTTCTTCTCACCGCCGGAAAAACCCACATTGAGCGGCCGCTTGAGCATGGCCATGTCCATGTCCAGCTCGTCGGCCGCCTGGCGGACCCGCTTCAGCATTTCGGGAATCTTCAGCTCGGGCTCCCCGCGCGCCTTGCGCTGCGAATTCACCGCAACCTTCAGGAATTCCATGGTCGCCACGCCCGGTATCTCCATCGGATACTGGAAGGCCAGAAACAGGCCGGCGGCGGCGCGCTCGGCCGGGTCCATCTCGAGGATCGATTCCCCGTTGTAAAGAATGTCGCCCTCGGTGACCTCGTAGTCCTCGCGCCCGGCCAGCACATAGGAGAGCGTCGACTTGCCGGAGCCGTTCGGCCCCATGATGGCGGCCACCTCCCCCGCCTTCACGGACAGGTTTACGCCGCGCAGGATTTCAGTGCCGTCCTCGGCGATACGGGCGTGCAGGTTCTTGATTTCAAGCATGTCTTTATCTTCCCAAAATTCAGTGCCGATCAGCCGACCGAGCCTTCAAGCGAAATGCCGATGAGCTTCTGCGCCTCGACGGCAAACTCCATCGGCAGCTCCTGGATGACGTCCTTGACGAAGCCGTTGACGATCAGCGCGATCGCCTCCTCCTCCGGGATGCCGCGCTGCATCACGTAGAAGAGCTGGTCCTCGGAGATCTTCGACGTCGTCGCCTCGTGCTCGAACTGGGCCGTCGCGTTCTTGGCCTCGATATAGGGCACCGTGTGCGCCCCGCAGTCGTTGCCGATCAGCAGGCTGTCGCACTGGGTGAAGTTGCGCGCGTTGGTCGCCTTGCGGTGGGCCGAGACCTGGCCGCGATAGGTGTTGTTCGAGTGGCCGGCGGAAATGCCCTTCGAGATGATGCGGCTCGACGTGTTCTTGCCGAGATGGATCATCTTGGTGCCCGAATCGATCTGCTGATGGCCGTTGGAGACGGCGATCGAATAGAACTCGCCGCGCGAATTGTCGCCGCGCAGCAGGCAGGACGGGTACTTCCAGGTGATCGCCGAGCCGGTCTCGACCTGCGTCCAGGAAATCTTGGAATTGTTGCCCCGGCAATCGCCGCGCTTGGTGACGAAATTGTAGATGCCGCCCTTGCCCTGCGCATCGCCCGGATACCAGTTCTGGACCGTAGAATATTTGATCTCGGCATCGTCCAGCGCCACCAGTTCGACCACCGCGGCGTGAAGCTGGTTTTCGTCGCGCTGCGGCGCCGTGCAGCCTTCCAGATAGGAAACGTAGGCGCCCTCTTCGGCGATGATCAGCGTGCGCTCGAACTGGCCGGTGTTCTTCTCGTTGATGCGGAAATAGGTCGAAAGCTCCATCGGGCAGCGCACGCCCTTCGGCACATAGACGAAGGAGCCGTCGGTAAAGACCGCGGAATTGAGCGTGGCGTAGAAATTGTCGGAGATCGGCACGACCGAGCCCAGATATTTCCGCACCAGCTCGGGATATTCGCGAATGGCTTCGGAGATCGAGCAGAAAATGACGCCCGCCTTGGCAAGTTCCTTCTTAAAGGTCGTCACCACCGAAACGGAATCGAACACGGCGTCGACGGCCACGCGGCCGGAGCCATAGACATTGCCGTCGGCCTCGCCGTCTTCACCGTCGGTCGGGCTGGTCTCGCCCGGCTTGCGGACGCCGGCAAGAATCTCCTGCTCTTTCAGCGGGATGCCCAGCTTCTCATAAGTGCGCAGAAGCTCCGGATCGACCTCATCGAGCGAGGTCGGCCCAGGCGTGTTCTTCGGCGCGGCGTAGTAATGCAGATCCTGGAAATCGATCTTCGGATAGGAAACGCGCGCCCATGACGGCTCGGTCAGCGTCAGCCAGCGCCGATAGGCCGAAAGACGCCATTCGGTCATCCATTCCGGCTCGCCCTTCTTGGCCGAAATGAAGCGTATGATGTCCTCATTCAGCCCCTTGGGAGCCAGATCGCTCTCGATGAGCGTCTCGAAACCGTATTTGTACTGGTCCACATCAATCTTGCGGACCTGATCGATCGTTTCCTGCACTGCAGGCATCAGCATTTCTCCTTCATGCCGAATTCAAGGTTCGGCCGCTTCCATGTCGGACGCCTTACGCCCTATTTAGTAAGTCCCGGTGCGGACTTCACTGCCATCACCCGAAAATATGTGTCTTCTTCTCCACTTTATTGAGCCAGACAAGGTGAAGTTTGGGCTATAGAGCGCAAATTCATGCCGCCGCCTCATTGTTTCGCCGTCTGGCCGCGATTTTGCCAAGGGCCGTCTTGCGCGATTTTGCCAAGGGCCGTCTTGAAGGCGTCGAGATCGTCGGGGCCGGTCCGCGCGCCGATGGACACGCGCAGCGCGCCCGCGTCCTCGCCCTTGCCCATCGCTTTCAACACATGGCTCGGCCCGACCTTGCCGGACGAGCAGGCCGACCCCGCCGAAAGGGCGATGCCGGCCAGGTCGAAGGCGATCTGCGCCGTCTCCGCCTTCAGCCCCGGAATGGTGAAGAAAACCGTATTGGGCAGCCGGGGCGCGCCGCGTCCGTGTATTTCGGCATCCGGGATCAGTTCCAGGACGGCTTCCTCGAACGCATCGCGCAGCGCTTCGACATCGTGTATCGCCGCCAGCCCCTCGCGCACGATGCGCGCCGCCGCGCCAAAGCCGGCAATCGCCGCGACATTCTCTGTTCCCGCGCGATGGCCCTTTTCCTGGCCGCCGCCGCGAACCAGCGCGCCGGGCATCATGAGGTCGGAGGCGCCGACAATGGCGCCTGCCCCCTTCGGGCCGCCGATCTTGTGCGAGGAAAGAATCAGAAAATCGCCGTAACCGCTTGAGATATCTACAGCAATCCTCCCGGCTGCCTGAACCGCATCGACGATGAGCGTCGCGCCCGCCGCGCGCGCGAGGGCACCGATGGCGTCAACCGGCTGGATGACCCCCGTCTCGTTATTGGCCGCATGGATGGCGACAAGCGGCAGCCCCTTCGACCGGTCATGCGCCTTCAGCGCATCGCTCAGCGCCGCCAGATCGAGCAAGCCGCTTTCGAGAACCGGCAGGATGGTGATCGCATCCGGCGCGAAACGCCCTCCCGACAGCAGGCAGGGATGTTCGGCCGCGCTCACATAAAGCCGGGAGAAGGCCAAAGGCGAACGGCCCATGGTCCAGCCGGGCGTCAGCAGCGTTGTCGCAGCCTCCGTCGCGCCGGAGGTGAAAACCACATGCTCGGCCTTGGCGTTGACCAGCGCCGCGACGGCGCGGCGGGCCTCTTCGACCAGGCGCCGCGCCTGCCGTCCTTCGCCGTGCACCGATGACGGGTTGGCGTCGATCTCCAGCGCATCCAGCATCGCCGCCCGCGCCGCAGGAACGAGCGGTGCGCTGGCATTATGGTCGAGATAGATGCGCTTTGTGATCATATCCTTCGCGATGCTTTGGCGCTTCTTGCCATATTTGTGGCGGCGGTGGCGTTATTTCCTTGAATCTTCAAGGCCAGCCGTCCTATTTACGCGGCTTGCCACGGGAGGCTACGCCACCCAGTTTTGAACTGTTCTAAAGTAGCTTCTATGGAGGCATAAGCCCGGCGTCAAGTGGCCCCGGTCGGCCACGCCAACCGAGCACCAGGAACGCCCTGCCCAAGCGGAGTAAGTATGCCAGAGGTCATTTTTACCGGTCCTGCCGGCCGTCTGGAAGGCCGTTATCAGCCCTCCAAGGAAAAAAACGCGCCGATCGCGCTCATCCTGCATCCGCATCCCCAGTTCGGCGGCACGATGAACAATAAGATTGTCTACGATCTCTTCTACATGTTCCAGCAGCGCAATTTCACCACGCTGCGCTTCAATTTCCGCGGCATCGGCCGCAGCCAGGGCGTTTTCGATCATGGTACGGGCGAATTGTCGGACGCGGCCGCCGCGCTCGACTGGGTTCAGTCGCTGCATCCCGATTCGAAAAGCTGCTGGGTCGCGGGCTATTCCTTCGGCGCCTGGATCGGCATGCAGCTCCTGATGCGCCGGCCGGAGATCGAGGGCTTCATATCGATCTCGCCGCAGCCGAACATATACGATTTCTCCTTCCTGGCCCCCTGCCCCTCATCCGGCCTGATCATCCATGGCGGCGCGGACAAGGTGGCTCCGCCGGCGGACGTGCAGACCCTGGTCGACAAGCTCCAGTCCCAGAAGGGCATCACGATCACGCAGAAGATCATGCCCGAGGCCAACCACTTCTACACCAACTGCGCGGATGAGCTGATCGAGGAATGCTCGGAATATCTCGACCGGCGCCTGGCCGGCGAACTGGCCGAGCCGAGGCCGAAACGGATCAGATAAGGACAGGGACCCATGTACCAGCCGCCGCACTTCAAGGAGACGCGCCCCGAGATCCTGCACGGGCTCATCCGCGCCCATCCGCTGGGGCTGCTGGTCTGCAACGGTCCGCAAGGCCCGATCGCCAATCCCATTCCGTTTCTTCTCGACACGCCCGAAGGGCAGCCCGCCGTTCTGCGCGCCCACTTGTCGAAGGCCAACCCGGCATGGCGGGTGATGGGCGAGCAGCCGGATACGCCGGTCCTCGTCGTCTTCCAGGGTCCGCAGGCCTATGTAACGCCTTCCTGGTACGAGACGAAGAAGCAGACCGGCAAGGTGGTGCCGACCTGGAACTATGCCATCGTGCAGGTGCGCGGCCCGGCCGAGATCATCGACGACCGCGACTGGCTGCGCGCGCAGATCGAGGCGCTGACCGGCCGGCACGAATCCGGCCGCGCTGCCGCCTGGCAGGTCGGCGATGCGCCGGAAAACTTCATCGAGGCCCAGATGAAGGGCATCATCGGCCTGCGCATCAAGGTCGAGGCGATCGAGGGCAAATGGAAGGTCAGCCAGAACAGGCCGGTCGAAGACCGCGCGGGCGTGGCCAAGGGATACCGCGACGAGCGCAACGACGCCATGGCCGGGCTGGTCCGGGACTATGGCGGGATCGAGGGCTGAGCCTGGCCCGCCGCTTCCTCAAATGCTTGTGCGCTGGCCGAAATGGGTGCTAAACGCACTCGCCTCCAATCCCCCATCCCTCCAGCGGGACATCGCAAATGCCGAAGTTCAAGTCCGATTTTCTGCGCACCCTGTCCGAGCGCGGCTTTATTCAGCAGACCTCCGACGATCAGGGGCTGGATGAGCTGTTTTCGCGCGAGACGGTGACGGGCTATATCGGCTTCGACCCGACCGCGCCCAGCCTGCATGTGGGCGGCCTCATGCAGATCATGATGCTGCACTGGATGCAGAAGACCGGCCACAAGCCCATCGCCCTGATGGGCGGCGGCACCGGCATGGTAGGCGATCCGTCCTTCAAGGACGAGGCCCGCAAGCTGATGACGCCCGAGACGATCGCCGGCAACATAGCCGGCATCAGACAAGTCTTCGCCAACTACCTCAGCTTCGGCGAGGGCAAGACCGATGCGCTGATGGTCAATAACGCGGACTGGCTGCTCGACCTCAACTACATCTCGTTCCTGCGCGATGTTGGCCGGCATTTCTCGGTCAACCGCATGCTGTCGTTCGATTCGGTGAGAACGCGGCTCGACCGGGAGCAGTCGCTTTCCTTCCTCGAATTCAACTACATGATCCTGCAGGCTTACGACTTCGTCGAACTCAGCAAGCGCTATGGCTGCCGGCTCCAGATGGGCGGCTCCGACCAGTGGGGCAACATCGTCAACGGCATCGATCTCGGCCACCGCATGGGCACGCCGCAGCTCTACGCGCTGACGTCGCCGCTGCTGACAACGGCGTCGGGCGCCAAGATGGGCAAGAGCGTCGACGGTGCCGTGTGGCTCAATCCGGAATTGCTGGGCGCCTATGATTTCTGGCAGTTCTGGCGCAACACGGAAGATGCCGACGTGGGGCGCTTCCTGAAGCTCTACACGACGCTGCCGATGGACGAGGTCGCCCGTCTGGAGGCGCTGGGCGGCGCCGAGATCAACGAGGCAAAGAAGGTGCTCGCCACCGAGGTGACGGCGATGCTGCACGGGCGCGAAGCGGCGGAAGAGGCCGCCGAAACGGCCCGCAAGACCTTCGAGGAAGGAGCGCTTGCCGGATCCCTGCCCGCCGTCGGCATTCCGCGCGGCCAGTTGGAGGCGGGGATCGGCGTCCTCTCGCTGTTCGTCACAGCAGGCCTTGCCGCGTCCAATGGCGAGGCGCGGCGGCATGTGAAGGGCGGCGCGATGCGCATCAACGACGAGCCGGTGTCGGACGAGCGCGTGGTCGTGTCGACGCAGCACCTGACCGGCGACGGCGTCATCAAGCTGTCCCTCGGCAAGAAGAAGCACATGCTGGTGCGGCCGGAATAGGCGCGCCGAACTCAGCGGTATTCGAAAATCTGCCGGAAGATGCCGGGGGCGATGGCTGATATCGGGTTGATCTGCAGCGACGGGTCTTCGAGCTTGCCGCTGAGGCGATAGGTGATGCCGATCAGCCCGCGGTCGCGGCCATTGCCCAGGATCTGGCCGAACAGCGGTATCTCGCCAAATATGCGGTTGATGCCGTAGAGCGGCATGAACGTGCCCGTGATGGCCATGTTGTCGTCAGCGTCATAGAGCGTGCCCTGGAAGGTCGAGCCGATCAGCGGGCCGCGCAGGACGCCGTCTTCCAGGCTCAGCGCACCGCCGTTCCGCGAGATGATCGCCGCGCCGCGCTCAAAGCGGACGCGGGATACGTCCACCTGCTCGCCTCCCCGCCCGGCCTCCTTGGTGGCGGCGACCAGCGAGCCCAGCCGCGGCTCGTTGACCACCCAGAAATCGAGCAGATTGATCTGGCCCGCCAGTTGCCGCGCGTTGCTGCCGGTCATGTTCACATCGATGCGGCCGCCCTCCACATGCGGGTAGATGTCGAGGAAACGCAGCACCGCCCCCGCATTGTCCGACGACATGCGCAGCACATGGCCGTTGCCGCCGGTTTCCTTCTCGAAGGCGATCGAGCCGAAGCCGCCAGTGGCTCCGCGGATGGAGGCCCGGGAGGCAGAGGAACTGTTGCCGCTGTAGCGGACGGCGACATTGGTCAGCGTTTCGCCGTTGAAGCCGATGGCCGTATCCATGTCGGCCACGAGTTCGATGGGGGTGCTGTCGGCCGCCTTGCCGCCGGATGTCTCGTCCGACAGGCTTTCCTTGATCAGCGAACGGGCATCGAAGGCAGCGCCCTTTACGTTCACGGCATAGCCATTTCCGGTGCTGGAGATGCTTGCCCGATAATCGTCGTTGCGCGTGAGCCGCACCCGGTCGAACCGCGCCTCGGCGAGCCTTCCTTCCTTGAGGCGCACGAGGCCGGCGACGGAGAAGCTTTCGCCGGTAAGCTGGAAGTCGGAAAGCTCGGTCACGCCGTCCTTCTCGCTCATGGTGAAGGTGGCGGTCGCCGGTATGCCGGCCCCCTTGCGCCAGCCGATCCAGGGTACCGAAAGCCGGGCCGTATCGAGCGCCGCCGTGATCTTCTTCGCTGCATCGGCGCCCTGCTCTTCATAGGTCACCTTGAACGGCCCGGTCACGAAGACCCCCAGCCCCGGGAACATTCTTTCGCGCGCCGCGTCGTCCATGCTGAGTTCGACCCGGCGTTTGCGCTCCACGTCGGAGCCGCCGAGCGGCTGGACGATGCTGAGCCGCGCGGGCACGGCGTTGAGGTCTGCTTGCGCCTCGATCTCGGCGCGGTCCGGGGCGACGAGCAGGGATCCGTTGGCATTGGCCACCTTCTGCCCCTCGAAGGGCTGCGAGATGGCCAGATCCTCGTAGTCGAGCGCCACCTTCCAGGCCAGGTCGCGGGCCGCGATGCCGTCCTGCAGGGGAATGTCGGCGGAGATGTGCCCCTTGACCTTGCCCGTTACCTCGTCGGGTTCGAGGGAGTGGAACCGGGACGCTGCGATCGGCTCATAGGAGGCGAGTTCCACCATCGCCGGCGCATCGCCGGCCACGTCGATTTCCAGTTTGCCGATGCGCGGCTTCACATGGGCGCTGTCGATGACAAGCCGGCCGTTGCTGGCGTCGACCATTCGTCCGCCGGGCATGAATATCGTTCCCGCCGACAATCCGACTTCCACATCCGTGCCGCGGAATTCGACCCAGCCCTCGCCGTCGCGAACCGGCGGAATGGCACCCGCCACGTCGAAGCGCGTGCCTGACAGCGTGAACCGGCCGATCACCTCCTCGCGGCCGAGCGGAACGCCGTTGCCCAGACGGCCGGGCGGTACGTTGAGCCGCAGATCGCTGTTCTTGACCCGTCCGCCGAAGAGGTTGGCCAGCGTCCAGCGCCGCGCGCCGGAGGCGGCGAACCACGGCCAGAGCTGCTTGGCGTGGGCGGTCGGCAGGTCGGCCACATGAACAGCAAGCCGCAGGCCCGGCGACTGCCCTTGCGGCACGGTGACGGAAGCGCTTGCCGTGACCTCTCCTCCGGACGTGCGAATGTCGATTTCATGCGCGGTCACGCGGGAGGCGGCCGGATCGACTTGTCCGGAGAGCCTTAGCGCCAGCGGCAGGGGCGGTTCGGTGGAGTCTTCCGGCGCCACGACTGTGTCCCGCGAGACGAGATCGAAATCGTAGAGCGGTCCGCCATTTGCGGACTGCTCGGACGGGCCGAACGTGCCTTTGAGATTGAGCGTCGTTCGCGCCATCCGCATACGCGCCCCGATGACGGAGAACGCCTCGTCTCCATCGCCGAACCCCACGCTCAACGAGGCTTCCTCGACGGCGAGTTCCTCGTCCTCGATGCGCAGGAGAATGTCCCTGGCCTGCGCCACGGCGGACAGCAAGCCCGGCTGCTCCGGCCCCATTTCACGGCCGGTAAGCACGAACTCCACCACGCCGACGCCGGGCGTGCCGGTGTTGCTCCTTCCGTCCGCCTCGAAAGCCACCTGCAGGCGCTCGATCGCGCCGCCCGTCCCGCGCACGGCGCTGCCCTGGTAGCCCAGCGGCCGGCCGCGGTAGAGGGCCTCCCCGGAAAAATCGATGGAAGTGGCGCTGTCGCGCACAAGCTCGAGACGCTCCACGACCAGATGCGGTACCTTCTGCCCGGTTGCGGTCCGCAGGCTTACATTCGAAAGCATGACGCGCCGGACGCCCGAATCCTCGGTCAGCGAGAAGGCGCGGCGGATGGTGCCGAAGACAGCCTGCTGCACATCGGCCGGCGCTATGGCCGAACCCGTTCCGACCCCCATGGCGCCGAGTTGGAGCAGCGGCACTTCCGCCGGCGAAAGCTCGGCATCGGCCAGGGTGATGCCGGACAGCTCGAGGCGCCCGCCGAACAGCGGCAGCACCTTCACGCCGACCCGCAGCGTCCCCGCCTCGGCGATTTCGGCGCCGTCGGCCGCTCTGACGATGCGCGCATCGGCGATCTCGAGCGCCAGAAGGCTGAACCGGCCCGGACGCAGGCGCAACTCGCCCAGGCTGACACCGACATCGAAACCGGCGACCCGCTCGATAGCGGCCTCGGCCTGGGCACGGAGCCGCTCATTGCCGATGGCGTCGATGCCGATCAGCGAAAATCCGGCAACGGCCAGCACGACGCATAGCGGAATGGCGACCAGCGTGGCCGCGGCCCAACGCAGCAGCCGCCACCGCAGCTTCGGCCGCAGGCAGCGCACGGTCTTTCGACAGGCCGACGGGTAGCTTTCCAGCGGCGCAATCTCGCTGCGCTTGAAAAGAACCTCCTCGTGATCGTCCTTTTTGTGCTCCACCAACGTTTCCGTTACACGGTCCAAGGCTCTTGCCGCCTCTTGCCGCGCAGGAGATTTGCCGGCGGCAAGAGGTATGATTGGACGAATCCCCAGGACCATTATATCTCTGCATCCCGCCCGGCGGGACGCTCAAGGCGATATCCATCGATTTTTCATTTGCGTAGACACAAACGAGGGTAAGAAAATGGCCGGACTCGAAAAAGGAAACGAAGCTCCCGATTTCGAACTTCCAAAGGACGGCGGCGGCACCCTGCGGCTTTCTTCCCTGCGTGGCAATCCGGTGATCCTTTATTTCTACCCCAAGGACGCCACCAGCGGCTGCACCGCCGAAGCCATCGACTTCACCGCCCGCAAGCCGGAATTCGATTCGCTGAACGCCACCATCATCGGCATGTCGCCCGACAGCCAGAAAAGCCATGAAAAGTTCAAGGCCAAGCACGGGCTGACGATCGATCTCGTCTCCGATCCGGAGAAGGAGGCGCTGCAGGCCTATGGCGTCTGGGTGGAAAAGAGCATGTATGGCCGCAAATATATGGGCGTGGAACGCTCGACCTTCCTGATCGACGGCGAAGGCCGCATCGCCGAGATCTGGCGCAAGGTAAAGGTGCCCGGCCATGTCGACGCCGTGCTCGCCGCCGTAAAAGCGCTCTGACGGCCCCGTTTCCGCCGAAATCGGCCTTCCGGGCCCCGTTCAAAAGCGTTTGTTAACCCTAACACTGTGTAATCGGCGCAATGGAAATCATTGCAACGGTTGTGCAGTCCCGTGATGCCAAGTCAGCGTAAGCCCGTTTTCGGAAAGCGCTCCGAGCCCCACACCGTCATCATCGCGCATGGCGAGCATATACGCCATTTCACGGTGCGGCCCTGGATGGCGGCCGCCGCCGGATCGATGATCGCGCTCCTGTCGATCGGCTATCTTCTGGCCACCACCTATCTCGTCCTGCGCGACGACCTTATCGGCGCGGGGATGGCGCGGCAGGCGCGCCTGCAGCAGGCCTATGAGGACCGGATCTCGGCGCTGCGCGCCCAGGTGGACCGCATCACCAGCCGCCAACTGCTCGATCAGCAATTGATGCAGCGAAAGGTCGGCGAACTCATCGAGCGCCAGGAAAAGCTCACCCAGCGGCACGGGCGCCTCGGCCCGGTCCTGGAAAAAGCTTCCAGGATCGAAGGTGGCCGCGAGCAGGCGCCGCTTCCCACGCCGCGGCCGGAAATCCGCGCCGGCTTCGACGGCGGCGGCGCGGCGGTCGACGATTTCGTCACGGCCAGCGCCTATGCGAACGCGACCCCGGCCGCCACGCCCTGGCCGCTGCGGACGGCGAAAGACCTCGACCTGTCGGAGGCGGACCGCGCCGACCAGCTTTTCGTGACCATCAACAAGTCGCTGCGCAGCATCGAAACGGAACAGATCGAACGCATCGAGATGCTGACCGGCGAAGCCTATGAGACGGCCGAAACCATTGCCGAGGCCCTGCAGGCGGCGGGAATAAAGGCGGATGTGGCCTTCGGCGAGGAAGCCGTGGGTGGGCCGCTGGTCGCGGCGGCCGACAATGCCGGCTTCGAGGTCAAGGTGCGGGAACTGGACGAGGCACTGAGCACGCTGGAGCATCTGAAAAAGACGGCGCGGCGCGTTCCCATTGCCAATCCGCTGCCGGGCGCGGCCGTGACCAGCACGTTCGGCGTCCGCCGCGATCCCATTCTGCGCCGTCCGGCGCACCATTCGGGAATGGACTTCCGCGGCGGCACGGGAGCCCCCATCCGCGCCGCGGGGGCCGGAAAGGTCGTCAAGGCCGGCTGGAACGGCGGGTATGGCCGCATGATCGAGATCGACCACGGCAACGGCCTGACCACCCGCTACGCCCATATGAGCAAGCTTCTCGTGCGGGAAGGCGCGCATATCGAGGTGGGCGCAGTCATCGGCAAGGTCGGCAGCAGCGGCCGCTCGACCGGACCGCATCTGCACTACGAGGTGCGCAAGAACGGCACGGCCATCAACCCGCTGAACTTCCTTACCGCCGGCCAGCGCATCGACAAGTTTCTCTGAACAGGCCCCGGTGCGTCCGAATGGACAGCCTCCAGAAAGCTCACATCTACGTCTTGGGCGAGCCGAGCTGTGCCGCGACGCGGTTGAGCGCGGCGACCTTTTCGTCGCCGCTGCCGTTCGAGAAAGCCTTCTCGAGCGCGTCGACATAGGACTTGAACGCGCCAAGCTCCTCGTTTGCCGCATCGACCGTCAGCGGCTGATCGTCATATGCGTCGACGAAACGCTGGGCCGCGACCGATATCAGAAAGAGCGCCGCCGCGTTCTCCGGCTCGTCGACGATCCGCGCGCGGGCCTTGCGTGCACAGGCCTCGTAGGCGCGCACGCTGGCGCCCTGCTCGTTCAGGCTTTCGATGAGTGACTGAAACATTCTGCCCTTTTTCCTTCATTCGCCAGCCGCCATGGCCGATACAATATCCGCACGGATACACGCCGGAGCGCCTCGATAGACCGAATCCGCCGCCACGAAAACCCGAAAGCGCGCCGCGTGGTCACGGTCAGCCCATGAGATACTCGTAGACGATGTCGCAGGCGGAGATGAAATCCTCCAGGTCCATCGTCTCGTCGGGATTGTGCGAGCCGTTATGGTTGCGCACGAAAACCATTGCCGAGGGCACGCCCGCCCCGGCGAAGACGGCCGCGTCGTGGCCGCCGCCGCTGGCCATGACGAAGGGCTCCTGCCCTGCCCGCGCCATCGCGGCCTCCAACCCCGCGACCATGCCGGCGTCGCAGACCGCCGGCTCCACCCGCAATTCGTCGTCGAGCACGAAGCGCACACCCCGGTCGCGCTCGACCTGGCGCATCTCCTCGCGCAGCAGCGCCCGCATGTGATCGAGCGTCTCGGCGCCCTGGCTGCGGATATCGAGGCTGAAGCCGATTTCGTCGGGAATGCGCGTCATGGCGTGCTTGGCCGGATCGGTGCCGACGACGCCGCTCGTCAGCACCAGGTCGTCGCCCTTGTTCAGGATGGTCTGCCAGCTTTCGTCCAGCCGGACGAACAGATCGGCCATGGCCAGCACGGGATCGCGCCGGAAGGCGCGCGGCACGGCGCCCGAGTGGCCCGCCTCGCCGATGCAGCGCACCTGGCGGTGGCGGATATTGCCGCGGATTCCGGAAACGGCGGCCGCCGGTATGTTCTTGCCGATCAGAAGCGGGCCCTGCTCGATGTGAAGCTCCAGATATTCGATGATCGCCGAGGCGTCGGCAAGCGGCGACCCCGCCTTCACCTTGTCCATCGGAAGGCCGATATCGGCCATGTGCTCGGCCAGCGTGCGGCCGTCGCCCTTGTGGCGCGCGCCGAGTTCCGCCGCGCCAAGGACGCCGAGCAGCGCTTTCGATCCGATATAGCAGGGGCCGAACCAGGCGCTCTCCTCGCCGCGCAAGGCAAGAACGTGCACCGGCCGGCTGAAGGCCTCGCCGCGCCGCCGGGCGCGCACCAGCGCGATCAGCCCGGCCACGACGCCGGCCAACCCGTCATAGTTTCCGCCGAAGGGAACGCTGTCCACGTGGGAGCCGACGAGGCGGTATTCTTCCGCGTTCCGGTGTTCGGGCAACGCGAAATTGGCATTGCAGCCGGCATCGTACCACACGTCCAGCCCGGCAGCCCGCGCGACATCCTCCAGATAGCGCAAGGTATTGGTCTCGACCTTGGAGAAGGCGGGCCGGCTGACGCCCTGCTTGTCGGGGGAAAGCGCGGCGACTTCGGTGAAGATGCGGTCGGCGAAGGCCAGATCGTCGTCGCGGTCGTCGCCGGATACCGGCAGCGGCGCCGTCATGGGGCCGCCTCCATGAAGACGATGCCTTCGCGCTGCTCCCCGTCTTCGACCGTGCCGATGATCTCACGCACGCTGGAAAGGCCCTCGGCCTCCAGATAGTGGCGCAGGTCGTCGATCATGGTCACCATGGCGGTGGGGTTGATGAATGTCGCCGTGCCCACCTGGACGGCGCTGGCGCCGGCGATCAGGAATTCGACCGCATCCTCGACCGTGGAGATGCCGCCGCAGCCGATCACCGGGATCTTCGTGGCGCGGGCGCACTGATAGGCCATGCGCAGGGCAATCGGCTTCAGCGACGGACCGGAAAGGCCGCCCATGAGATTGCCGAGCTTCGGCTTGCGCGTGCGGATGTCGATGGCCATCGACAGGATCGTGTTGGCCACCACCAGCGCGTCCGCGCCGGCCTCTTCGGCCGCGCGCGCCACTTCGCTCGTCTCGCCGGTATTGGGCGTCAGCTTGGCCCATAGCGGCAGCGAGGTCGCCCGGCGCAGCTTGGTCATCACCTCGAAGGTCGAGGAAGGCCGGATGGCGAAGGCCTTGCCGTCTTCCTCAATATTGGGGCAGGAAATATTGACCTCGATCGCATCCACGCCGGGCACGCTGACCTCGGCGCAGAGCTGAGCGAACTCGTCGGCCGTATTGCCGGAAATGCTGACGACCAGCGGCGTCTTGTAGCCCTGATAGAAGGGGACGACGTTCTCCAGGAAATAGCCCACGCCCTTGCTGGGAATGCCGATGGAGTTGAGCATCGAGCCGCCGACCTCGCACACGCGCGGCGTGGGGTTGCCGTCGCGGAAGCCGCGGGTGATCGTCTTGGTGACGTGGGCGCCCAGCAGATCGAGGTCGAAGACGTCCGCCAGATCCTCGGAGAAGGTGCCGGAGGCCGGCATGATCGGGTTCTTCAGGCGCAGCGCGCCGATATCCACGTCGAGCCTCACCATGCCACCGCCTCCTGGATGTCGAAGACCGGCCCTTCCCTGCATACCCGCAGATTGACGATCCCTCCGTCCTTGCGGAAGGGACGCACGCAGCAGTGGCACATGCCCAGGCCGCAGGCCATCTGCTGTTCGAGCGCGATCTGGCCCGGTATGCCGTGACGCGTGCCGACCTTCTGCAAAAGCTTGAGCAGGCGGTTGGAGCCGCAGGTGTAGAAGGCGTCGATCCCCGGCCCGTCGATCAGCGTGTTGAGCACGGCCTCCACATTATCTACCGACGAGGAGCCGTCCTCGTCGACCAGGGTGATAACGTTGGCGCCCATGTGGCGAAACAGATCGACCGACATGAGCACGCTCTCGCTGCGGGCGCTGCAGATGGCGGTGAGCTCCTTGCCGAGGCGGCGCGCCTCCAGCGCCAGCGGCGCGAGCGTGGCAAGGCCGACACCGCGCGCGGCAAGCACCAACTGCTCCCATTCCGGCTTGATGGTGAAAGGCTTGCCCAGCGGACCCAGGACGTTCAGGCCGTGCCCCCTGCGCAGCATCGCCAGGGCGCGCGTGCCCTCTCCCGTGACCTTGTAGAGGAAATGCAGTTCCTCGCGCTCGGGATAGAAGCCGTAGATGCTCATCGGACGGCGCAGATAGGGCGCCTGTCCGCCCATCTGCGGGCAAAGCAGGTGGAAAAACTGGCCGGCGCGGCATCTTTCCAGGAGCCCGCGCGGAGCGTTGAGAACCAGAAGCCGGTACTCGCCGTTGACTGCCTCGTTGGACAGTACTTCCAGCTCCAGCTCGTAGGCCGTTCTGGGCGGCGGTGTTAGGTGGTGGATATTGCTCATCGGTTTAACTCCGATCAACCGAACACCAGCCACGGCAGGAAAGTGGAGATGCCGGGGACATAGGTGATGATCAACAGCACCGCGATATTGGCCGCGATGAAGGACCAGACGCCGGAAACGATGGAAAGCACCGGCTTGGACAGCGTCGAAGACGCCACGAAAAGGTCGAGCCCGAAGGGCGGCGTGATCATGCCGATCGATATGTTGAGGGTGACGATCATGCCGAAATGCACCGGGTCGATGCCCAGCGCCACCGCGACGGGATAGAGCGGCGGCACCAGGATCAGCAGCGCCGAGTTGGGGTCGATGAACATGCCGGCGATCAGGAAGGTCACATTGACGACCACCAGAAAGAAGATCGGGCCGGCATTTACCGATTCCAGGAAACTGGTAATGAAACCGGGCACCTGCGCCAGCGTGATGAAGTAGGACAGCAGGCCGCCCATGGCCAGCAGGATGAAAATGATTGACGTCGATACCGCCGCACGCTCGGTGACGGCGAAGAGCTTGCCCAACGTCAATTCCCGGAAGACGAAAGCCTCGACGAAGATCGCGTACACGACGCTGACCGCCGCCGCCTCCGTCGGCGTGAAATAGCCGCTGTAGATGCCGCCCAGAATGATCACGGGCATGCCCAGCGCCCAGCCGGCCTCGCGCAGCGCGGAAAGGCGCGCGCCCCAGGAAAGCGGCATTCCCCGCTCAATGCCGGACATGCGCGCTTCGACCGCCACCATGATCGCGAATGCCAGGCCGAGCGTCAGGCCGACCGCCAGGCCGCCGACGAACAGCTTTGCAACCGAGGTTCCGGTCATCCAGCCATAGATGATGAAGGTGATGGAGGGCGGGATGAGAAGCGCGGTCTCCGCGCTCGACACGATCAGCCCCAGCGAGAAGCGCTCGCGGAAACCGGCCGCCCGCATCTCCGGATAGACCATGCGGGCCATGGCCGCGACCGTGGCCGGTGCCGAGCCGGAGACTGAGCCGAAGGCCATCGAGCCGCCGATGGTCGTGTAGCCCATGCCGCCGCGCGTATGGCCGACCAACGCCTTGACGAAGCCCGTCAGCCGCCGTGCGATCTGGCCCTGGCCCATCAGTTCGGCGGCCAGGATGAAGAAGGGGATCGCCAGGAGAGTCGTATGATTGATGCCGCCCAGCACCTTCTGGACAACCACCGGGTCGGGCAGATTGCCGTAGAAGAACTCCTTCACCATCAGCGCCGGCACGCCGAGCACCAGGAACATCTCGAACCCCAGGACGAGAAGAAGAGCGGCGGCGGCAATGACCAGGAACAGCAGGATCATATATTTTCGGCCTCTTGGCGGGCAAATCGGTCGATCTTGCCGGTCAGGCTGAGCAGGTAGCGCAGCGCCATCAGCACGAAGCCGATGGTGGGCGCCAGATACATCCAGAAGACCGGCAGGTTGAGCGTGGGACTGCGCTGGCCCATTCCGTGCACGAAGATCGTCATCTGCAGGCCGAGCCAGGCCAGATAGATGCAGAAGACGAGCCCGGTCGCATCGATGACCTTGCGCAGCGGCAGGCCCGTCGTGGCCGCAATGCGGTCGCGCCATGTGTGGACGCCCACATGGCGCCCGTCGTCGAGCGCAAGCCCCACGGCGAAGAACACCAGGAACAGGCTCATCAGCCGCACCGCTTCCTCGACCCAGGCCAGATCCGAGGCGAGCGTGCCGCCGAACTGCCGCGCGAGGACGTTCAGGAAGTAGAGCGCGACCATCAGAAGAAAGATGGTCACTACGGTGAACCGCTCCACCGCACGCAAAAGGGACAGCGCCTTCATGCCAGGGCTCCGGCAATATGAAAGAAGAAAAGATGCCCGCCGGACCGTGCCGGCGGGCAAGTGGGCGCCCTCGTCATGCGACGGCGCCGCCCTCACGCCTTATTCGGCGGCGGTCTCATATTCTTTCTCATAGATGGCGATGAGCTGCTCGCCCTCCTCGCCGGCGCGCTCGATATAGGCGGCGCGCGCGGCCGGATACATCTTCTCGCGGAACGCCGCCTTTTCCTCGTCGGAGAGTTCACGGACATTCATGCCCGCCGCCTTGATCTCCTCGAGCGCGGCATCCACGGCGGCGGCCTTGTGCTCGATGAGGTCCGGGATCACCTCGTTGAACGCCTCGACGATGGTGGTGCGGTGCTCCTCGGGCAGGCTCTGCCAGAAGGCGGGGTTGAAAAGGACGACGTCCTCCATCGCACCGTGGTTCGACAGGACCAGGTGCTCCTGGACCTCGTAGAACTTCATGCGCTGGATGGTGTCGAGCGGATTTTCCTGGCCGTCCACGACGCCTGTCTGGAGCGCGGTGTAGAGCTCGCCGAAGGGCAGCGCGATCGCCGACGCGCCGAGCGCGTTGAACTGCTCGATGAGGATGTTGGAATCCATCACGCGGAACTTCTGCCCGGCGAAGTCGTCGAGATCGGCCAGCGGCTCGTTGGAGGTGAAATTCTTGCGGCCGTTGGGCCATAGCGTGATGCATTCGACGCCGCGCGTATCGAAGCTGTCGCACAGCGCCTCGCCAAAGGCTCCGCTGCGGATGGCCTGGGCCGCTTCGTCGTCGGCGGGCAGAAGATAGGGAATGTCGAGGATGGAGACGGCCGGATTGAAACCGCCGAGAAAAGCGGCGGGCGCCACGGTGGCCTCGAGGGTCCCGAGCTGCACGCCTTCCGTCATCTCACGCTGCTGGCCAAGCTGGCCTTGCGGATAGATCTGGAATTCGACCGCGCCGCCGGTCCGTTCGGCAACGAGCTCGGCGACCTTCTCCAGATGCACATGGCGGGACTGCTGATCGGACTCCAGATGGCCGATCTTGGCCACGAATTCGGCTGCCCCCGCGCCCGAGACGGCCATCATGCCTATCGCCGCTGCGATTGCCGTTGACGCCAATGCGCCCAGAATGTTCTTCATCGTTCCACCTCTCTGTTGCCCGACGGCACTTCTGAAGGAACATAGCCTAAGAACAGCCCGCAGGACTGTCAACGAAAATCTCATTTTTGAGATTTCGCGCAGAGACATGTCTTTATTGATTGTTGTCTCTCCTTGTGAGCCGGCTGTTGACAAATTCGACGCCGCAATCGGATAAGACCCCGACAGCAACTGCGATGCGGACTTGACGTGGCGGACAACAAATCTCCCCTCAACGCGCCTATACGTTTCAGCGACATAGGGGCGCGGCTGCGGGCCTACCGCATCGGCCAGGGCATAGCGCCCGAGACGCTTGCCTCGCGGCTCGGCATTTCGCGGGCTGCCCTCTACCGGGCCGAAAAAGGGCAGATCCGCAAGATCGAGATGCTTACCAGCATTGCCGACGAGCTGGGCGTTTCGCTGCCCAGCCTGATGGGCGTGGGCGTCGAATATGTGAGCACGGCAACCGCATTCTTCGAGCGCATGAGGCAGTTGGAGACCGAGTGCCAGCAGATCATCGGCCTTTTCAGCCCGGTGTCCTACCTGCTGACCTCGGATAAATATGATTCAGTGCTGGAAGAGGTGCTATCCGAATCGATTCCCGATGGCGCATCGGCCAGCCATGAAGCCTCGCAGACCGTCGAGGCGCTGCTCGACATCCTCAAGGCCCGCAAGACGGCCTTCCGGCAGCGGCGCCCGCTGATCGTCAGCCTGATCGCGACGGCGGATCTGGAGCGCTTCCTTCTGCACGGCCTCATCGGCCGTCACGACCTGCCGCAGAACCTTATCGACGAACGCCGCGTCAAGGCCCGCCGCGAGGCCGAACACATCATCAAGACGCTGCGCGATCAGCCGATTGGCGTGCAGATCGGCGTCGTGCGCGAGCCGGTGCCGGCCACGAGCTTCCAGATATTCCGGCAGGCCGACCGCTCGGTCCTGGCCATCAGCCCGTTCCGTCTCGGCGAGCAGCCCAATATCCGGGTCGGGGTCGCGCTGATCACGTCGGCGCCGGAGGCCATGCAACTCCACGAGGACATCGCCGCCCGTCTCTGGGACGAGGCGCTGAAGGGCGCGGATGCAGCAGATTATCTGGAAGCGATGGTGCGGAAATACGGGATTTCCACCTGATAGAGCGCGGTTCTGCCGCCGTTTCCGCCGAGAAACGGCGGCAGCCGCCCGGAAATGGCTTCAAAACGAGCCTTTCAGCCGCTTCGACCAGTCCTCCACCTGGCGCCGCTCCAGCCGGCGCTGGGCGAGCTTTCGCCAGCTCCAGGCGAGCAGGGCGTTGTCGGCGAGTTCGGCCAGTGCCTCATAGTTCAGCCTGTCGCGGTAAAGCAGGTCGGTGACGCGGGCCAGCGTCCATTCCGGCTGGGGGCGCTCCATCAGCACCAGGCGGTCGCCCGCGGCGACGGTCCCTTCCTCCAACACGCGGAAATACCAGCCGGTGCGGCCGGTTTCCTGGACACGGGCCGCCATCGTCTTCTGGCCGAAGCGCTCGTTCAGCTTCCAGCAGGGCTGGCGTCCTTGCGAAAACTGCACCAGTGCGGTGCCAAGCCGCAGCGTGTCGCCGATGCAGATGTCCTCCTCGCCGATGGCGGGTACCGAGATGTTTTCACCGAACGCTCCCGCGGCGAGCGATCCCGCCATCTCCGGAAACTCGCCGCGCCACGACCGGTAGTGACGGGCGGGATAAAGGTGCAGCGCCTTCTCCGGCCCGCCATGAACGCGCGTGTCGCCCTGATGATCGCCGGCCAGTCCTGTCTTTCCCACGGCAACCGGGGCCGTCGCCTCCTGCTTGAATATGCCGCTAAGAACGCCGCGCGGGCCAAGCGGCTTCAGCGTGCCGACAAAGACCGCATCGATTGTCCATTCCGTCATTGCATCATCCATGTCCGGCTTGCCCGTGCCCGAAACCGTTTCACCTCATTTCGCCGGTCACGGGCGGCGAAACGGCTTTTCCTTTGCTGGAATTGCTCCCGCAGGCAGGCCCTTTCGCGAAGCACCACGCGGCACATGTCTTTGATCCAACAAAAAGCCCCGGAAAACCGGGGCTTTTCAGGTCGCGTCTCAGGCGGGTTCTATTCCGCGTCGCCTTCGGCCTTGGCGGCCTTCTTTTTCGGGGCGGCCTTCTTCTTGGCCGGCTTCTTTTCGGCGGCGGGCTTTGCCTCCGCCTCGTCTTCGTCATCGGCCAGAAGCTCCTCGCGGCCGACCTTCTTGTCGGTCACATCGGCCTTGGCCAAAAGGTGGTCGACGACCTTTTCCTCGAACAGAGGGGCGCGGATATTGGCCAGCGCCTGCGGGTTCTGCCGGTAGAAGTCGTAGATTTCCTGCTGCTGATGCTGCGGATAGCGGCGGATCGATTCGATCAGCGCGCGCTGCATCTCGTCCTCGCCCACCTCGACGCCGGCTTCCTCGCCGATCTGCGCCAGCACGAGGCCGAGGCGCACGCGGCGCTCGGCCAGACGCTGGTACTCGGCGCGCGCCTCCTCCTCGGTCGTGTCTTCGTCCTCGAAGGTACGGCCGGCGCTTTCCAGATCGCGGGTCACCTGGTTCCAGATGTTCTCGAACTCGGCTTCGACGAGCTTGGACGGCGCATCGAACTTGTACAAGTCGTCGAGGGCGTCGAGGAGCTGGCGCTTGGCTTTCTGGCGCGTCACCTGGCCGAACTGGTTCTCAAGCTGGCCGCGGACGATCTCGCGCAGCTTTTCGGCCGATTCCAGCCCCAGCGTCTTGGCCAGTTCGTCGTCGACGACCAGTTCGTCCGCCTCGGAAACCTGCTTCACGGTGACGTCGAACTCGGCTTCCTTGCCGGCCAGATGCTCCGCCGCATATTCCTCGGGGAAGGTGACCTTGATGGTCGTCTTGTCGCCCGCCTTGAGGCCCACGAGCTGTTCTTCGAAGCCGGGGATGAACTGATTGTGGCCGATCACCACGTCGGAGTCTTCGGCCGAGCCGCCCTCGAACAACTCGCCGTCGATCTTGCCGGCATAGTCGATGGTGACCTTGTCGCCTTCCTTGGCCTTGCCGGATTTCGGCTTATAGGTGCGGGCCGAGTCGGCGATGCGCTTGACCTGCTCCTCGACCTCGTCATCCGACACGTCGTAGACGGGACGCGTGACCTTGATCTCGGAGAAATCCTTGATCTCGATCGGCGGGATGACTTCGTAGCTCATCGAGAACTCGAAATCGGCGTTGCCCGCCAGAACCTTCTCGGCTTCCTTCTCGTCCTCGGTCATGTTGATTTCCGGCTGCATGGCCGGCTTTTCGCCGCGCTCGGAAATGATCGACTTGGAGGAATCGGACAGGATCTCGTTGACCACTTCGGCCATGAAGGACTTGCCGTAGATATTGCGCAGATGCTGCAGCGGCACCTTGCCGGGGCGGAAGCCCTTCAGCCGCACCTTCGACTTGGCGTCCTCGAGACGCTCCATCAGCCTGGATTCGAGGTCCTGGGCCGGCACGGTGACTTTGATCTCGCGCTTAAGACCTGAGTTTAGAGTCTCGGTTACCTGCATTATTAAACCTTTGTGTTCACTCATCGCCGCTTGCGCGGCGTTTCACCGTTGAGCCTGCCGAAAATCCGTCTCGGGGGTGGCCTGCCTGGTGCGGGTGGAGGGACTTGAACCCCCACGGCTTGCGCCACCAGAACCTAAATCTGGCGTGTCTACCAGTTCCACCACACCCGCTTCGAAAGCCGAGCGCTCCCGAAAGCGCGGGGTTCTATATCACCTGCCCTTGGTCTATCAAAGGAAAATTGCCCGAAAAACAGGCTTTTTTCCGCCTTTGGGCGCCCTTTGCCCTTTTGGATGCGCAAAGGGCGCTGCATCCATTCGTTCCTCCGCATCGAAGCCGTCGTCAAGCGATGCCACCTTATCGCAAAAGGTCGCAGCCGCGAAGGTTTTCCGGCGGCACCCGCAGTTCCCAGGTAAAGGCGGTTTCCGCTTCCCGTTAGCATGTGTGGCGAGACCGGGGGAGCATTGCGGCGCGATCATGGTGCATTGCACAATATGCATTGCTGCCATGCAACATTATCTCTTCCGCCGCATGGCGAACGGGCCTATCTGTTCATCGCAAGACGGACGAACAATTCTCCGACACGAAGTGAGCAAGACAATGAACATCATTCGCAATTACCGTAACTGGCGCCGCTACCGGCAGACGGTTACCGAGCTGAGCCGCCTTTCCACTCGCGAGCTGAGCGACCTCGGTATCGCCCGCGGCGACATTCCTTTCGTGGCGCGCAAGTCGCTCTAACGAAAGCAACGAGATTTCGGCAGGGTTACCTCCTCCCAATCCTGTCGAATACGGCCGACTTTCACCTCCTCCCGATCGTCGGTCGATCAAAACGACACCCGCCGGACCTCCTCCCCCGGCGGGTGTTGTTTTTTTGCGGGTTTCCTCCCGCCTGATCCGATCTTCCCTGCAATCGTTTCGTTTGCCCAGGCCGCGCCCTATCGCGCGCCACCGACGCCGCGCTTGCGCCATTCGGCGAGCGGCATGATGTCGGGCGCACCGCCCGCGGGCTCGTACCAGCTGTCGACCGCCCATAATTCCCCGTTCTTTTCGCGCAGCACCGCCGTCGAGTGCGGATAGCGCCCATCGATGAAAGCGCCCCGCGACGCGGCCGGGCGGCTCTCGTGATGGCGCATCAGCTTTTCCTCCTGGAGATAACGCAGCAGCGCGCCCGTGTTGCTCGACTCGTCGATGCAGTCCATCTGCCCATAGATGCGGCTGCGGCCGATCTCGCCCTTGGGCCCGTCCTTCACCCCGATGCGGGCGGTCGCGGCGCGCTCGAAATATGCGACGGCGCGCGCGAGGGCCTTTCGCTCGGCCTGTGCGGAGGCCGCGCCGGGGGCCATGATGCCTGCCAGCTTTTTTCTGAAACCGGGGCTCAGCGGCAACGCCGTCCTGTAGGCGCAACTGTAGCCGCTGCACACATGCAGCACGCCTTCATTGGCCAAGGCCGGCAAGGCCCTCCCCGCCTGAATGGCAAGGGCCAGAACCAGGGTTGCGACGGCGCGTGCGCATCTGAACGTCATGGGCACAGGATAAAGGTGCCGCCCGTCCGCCGCAATTGCCCGGCGGCCCGTATCGATTGCATTCGGGCTCTCATGGGCTTATCTCCGCCCTATGACAGCAAAACCCATTCACATTATCGGCGGCGGACTGGCCGGCTCGGAAGCGGCCTGGCAGGCTGCGCAGGCCGGCGTGCCCGTCATCCTCCATGAAATGCGGCCCGTGCGCGGCACCGAGGCGCACAGGACCGACGGCCTTGCCGAGCTCGTGTGCTCCAACTCCTTCCGTTCCGACGACGCGGAGACGAACGCGGTCGGCGTGCTGCATGCGGAAATGCGGCTGGCCGGCTCGCTGATCATGCGCGCAGGCGACGCCAACCAGGTGCCGGCCGGCGGGGCGCTGGCCGTCGACCGCGACGGCTTTTCCGATGCCGTGACCAAGGCGATCGAGGATCACCCGCTGATCACGATTGCCCGAGAGGAAGTCACCGGCCTGCCGCCGGAAGGCTGGGACCAGGCTATCATCGCGACCGGGCCCCTCACCGCCCCCGCCCTGGCCGAGGCGATCGCCGCCCAGACCGACGAGAAGGCGCTGGCCTTCTTCGACGCAATCGCGCCCATCGTCCATTTCGACACGATCGATCTGGATATCTGCTGGTTCCAGTCCCGCTACGACAAGGTGGGGCCAGGCGGCACCGGCAAGGACTATATCAACTGCCCGATGGACAAGGCGCAGTACGAGGCCTTCATCCAGGCGCTCATCCAGGGCGAGAAGACCGAGTTCAAGGAATGGGAAGGAACGCCCTATTTCGACGGCTGCCTGCCCATCGAGGTGATGGCCGAGCGGGGGCCGGAAACGCTGCGCCACGGACCGATGAAGCCGATGGGGCTCACCAACGCGCACAAGCCGGACGAAAAGCCCTATGCCGTCGTTCAGCTCCGCCAGGACAACGCGCTGGGCACGCTCTACAACATGGTCGGCTTTCAGACGAAGCTGAAATATGGTGAGCAGGCACGCATATTCCGGATGATCCCTGGGCTGGAGAACGCCGAGTTCGCGCGGCTGGGCGGCCTGCACCGCAACACCTACATCAATTCGCCGGCCCTGCTGGATCCGACCCTGCAGCTCAAGTCACGGCCGGGCCTGCGCTTTGCCGGCCAGATAACCGGCTGCGAGGGCTATGTGGAGAGCGCGGCCATCGGCCTGCTGGCCGGGCGTTTCGCCGCGGCCGAGCGGCTCGGGCAACCCGTCCTGCCGCCGCCGCCCACCACCGCCTTCGGCGCGCTTCTCGGCCATATCACCGGCGGCCATATCCTTTCCGAGGACGAGCCGGGTAAACGCTCTTTCCAGCCGATGAACGTCAATTACGGCCTGTTTCCGCCGGTCGAGGTGGACAAGCCCGAGGGCAAGCGGCTGCGCGGCAAGGAAAAGTCCGTCGCCAGGAAGCGGGCCTTGAGCGCCCGGGCCCTCACCGACTGCCGGCAGTGGCTCGGCGGCGGGTTTTCGGCCGCCGCCGAATAATGGCACGGCGGCCCCGCCCTACTGCCAATCGGCGGCGTTCAGCAGGATTGTCGCGTTCATGGACTGCAATCGCGGGTTTTCCGTCGTGTCGGCATAAAAGTATGTCGGGACGATCCTGACCGCGCGGCCGCCGGCCTTCAGGTCGAGCTCGCCCGGATTGTCGGGCGCCGCGTCCGCCAGGAGGCGCAGCTGATCCGGCGCGATCGGGAAGCGGGCGCTTTCGCCGGCGCCGGATATCACCAGAGCATCGCCATCAAGCGCGAGGGTCAGGGCGCCGCCGCCGGGCAACGCCGTCTCGAAGGGAGTCTTGTCACCGGCGCTCAGCATCACATTGTGAACGACCAAATCATAGCCGGCCGTGCCGAACGCGACGGGTCCCGGCACGTCGCGCAGCACATAAGCCAAGGAACCGCCCGCGGGCCTGTCGGGGTCGAGGCCCCATGCTGTTGCAACGGCGCGGAAACGGCTTGCGCGCCCGTCGGGTCCGGCTTCAGCCTGGCTGCCGTCCGGCAGGGGCGGCAGGGCGTCGTGGCCGTCGAGGAACCGCAGCGCGCCCAGCGCTTCGTTCTGACGGGCCGCGTCCGCCATCTGCCCGACGACAAGCGACTGAAAGCGCGCGGTCTGGCTGGCGATCGATGTCGCAACGGCGCCTTGCGGACCGAAGCTGCCGAGGACGAGCGCCAGCGCCGGCAAGGCTGCCATGATCCTGATGTCGCCCCTTGAGCGCGGCAATAGCTGCAGAAGCAGGACGGCCAGCATCACCAGGGCGAACAGTCCGAGAAAATACCGTTCCGGCGTTAGCCCAAAGCCGCTCACGCGCAGCGCCAGGGCGTAGAAAAGCAGCACCAGCGGGACCGGCAGGAGCGCCGGCCACCATGTCAGGAACAGGCGGCTGGGCGCGCGGGCCCGGTCGAAGAAGGGGCTGATCAGGATAAGAACGAAAAAGACGCAGAAGCCGTAGCTTAGCACGAGCCAGCCGATCTGCCCGTCCGGCACCTCGCCCGTCACCACGATCTTCAGCGCGTAAAGATGCAGGATGACCGCGTAGACGATGAGCAGCGGCGCCGCCACGAAGTCGCCGAGCGTGCGCATGCCGCGATCCATGAAGCCGGCCTGCACGAGGGCCGGCCCCTCGTCGAAGCGCTCGGGCAGCTGTCCCAGGCCGAACAGCGGTGCGGCGAAGAGCCCGGTGGAGACCCACACGTGGTGGTAGAGCCGGTCGGGGACTTCCAGGCCGAACAGATGGGTGAGGCTGGCCAGGATCGCCGATATGCCGCCGGCGAAAAGCACCAGCGCCAGGACTGCCAGCAGCGCCGCGAAAGCGGCCCTGGCGCCGAACATCCAGAACGAGGCGCTGTCCCCGCGCCACAGGAAAGGCGCGACGAGCGCGCTGCCGGCAATGCCTGCCATCAAGGCGGGCGGGCTAAGGGCGACCGTATCCGGCACGACGAAGAGGGTCGTGACGGCCAGTCCGATCAGCAGCGCCGCCCCCTGGCACCACATCGACGGCACGTCCCGCCGCTCGCAAAAGAGCGTGACGGCCAGCGCTGCGACGGCTCCAGTCAGAAGCCCCAGCACCAGCATGTCATCATAGGCTTCCCAGGCTCCTACCGCGATTTGGGGATAGGCAACCAGGACGTTGGCCCAGGCAGATGCCGCAAGGAGCAGCAGGACGGCGACCGGAAACCGGACCGCCGCCTCCCGTATGCCACGCAGCATCTCTATCAGCACGTCATGCCAGTTCCCCCCGCCATGGCGGGCACTGCTTGAAATGACTGCCATCGTAAAGCTCCGGAAATGAATAAAGGAACGGAGAATCGGGTAAAGGCCGAAACCGCCGATAATACGGCGCCGGGATCATGCGATTTTCCGACGGAACGTACCACGAAATTCCGTCCTCCATCCGTGCCTCCGCCCGCGAGGCCGGTTAGCCCCTCGTGGCCGACATGAACATGCGCCAGTGGCGCCTGACCGGAGAGATCCCCACGACCTTGTCCAGGGCATCGGCGGGGCGCCGCGCGACGCGAGCGAGGTAATCCCGGCTCAAAAGGGCGGGAAGATAGGCCGGCCGCAGGCTGGCGGGCAGGCCTTCGGCCGCATCGAGGAACCGCCCGTAATGGTCCCGCCCAAGGGCGGTCATGGCCATCACGGCGCGCACCGCGGCGTCCTTGTCCTCGCCTTCCAGGAAAGCTTCCCGGTCGGTGCCGGCTGCCGCCAGCACGTCCTGCGGGATGTAGCACTGGCCGCGCCGGCGGTGGATGGGCAGCGACCGCAACAGCCCGGCTATCGCCTGCGCACAGCCGGCGTGACCGGCGGCGTCGGCGAATGCAGGGGCCCGCTCCGGGTCGAGCACGAGCCCGGCCAGTTGGATCAGCGCGGAGGCGGTCTCCCCGCAATAGCCTTCAAGGCTTACCCGGTCAGGCATGGGATCGTCGTAAAGGTCGAAAATGCGGGCATCGATCATGCTGTCGAAGGTGTGCGCGGGAAGCCCGTGCCGCTCGATGGCGTCGATCAGCGCCGAGGCCACCGGATGGCCGCCGCCCTCGCGGTTGCGCAGCGCGTCGCGCCACCATTGCAGCCGCACCTCACCTGGCAAGGCCTCGGCGATCTTGTCGCGCACGGAAGCGATCTCGATGTTGAAGGCATAGAGCGCGGTCAGCGCGTCGCGGTGCTCACGCGGCGCATAAAGCGTCGACAGATACCGGTCGGGATCGCCGCCACGAACGGTCTGCACCAGGATATCGGTGGCGGACGCCATCTCACGGGACGGCGATGAGAACGGCGGCGACGGCCCGATCCTCGGCCAACAGCACGTTGAACGTGCGCACCGCCGCGCCTGTCGCCATGGTCTCGATAGCCATGCCCGCTTCGCGCAGCCGGGCGCGAAGCGCGGCGGGAACCGGCCGCAGCGACCTGCCCGTGCCGATCAGCAGGATCTCGATATCGCCCGCCTCGGCCAGGGCCGCGGCGAAATCCTCCAGGCTCAGGGCCTCGGTATCGGCCGGTTCCCAGGCATGAATGCCGGAAGGAAGGCACTGGATCGAGCCGCGGTGCGACATCTCCGCGAAGCGGAAGCCGCCATTGCCATAGGCGTCGATGGGCGCGCGGCCGGGGAAATGGGCCGCGCGCATTTGGATCCCACCGCTCATCCCTTCGCCGCAGCGCCGGTGACCGGCTGCTTTTCGGCCTCCTCACCCGCTTCCTGCCCGCCGGTGCGCATGCGGAACAGGATGAGAAGCGGTGAGGCGACGAAGATGGAGGAATATGTGCCGATCAAGACACCGAAGATCATCGCAGCCGTGAAGGAGCGTATCACCTCTCCGCCGAACACATACAGCGCAACCAGCGCCAGCAGTGTGGTCACCGAGGTCATGACCGTTCGCGACAAGGTCTGGTTCATCGACAGGTCGAGCAGTTGCGGCAGCGGCATCTTCTTGTAGCGCCGCAGATTCTCGCGCACGCGGTCATAGACGACGACCGTATCGTTCAACGAGTAACCGACGATGGTGAGGATGGCCGCGATACTCGTCAGGTTGAACTCGATGCCGGTGACGACGAAGAAGCCTATCGTCATGATCACGTCGTGGGTGGTCGCCAATATGGCGCCCACGGCGAACTGCCACTCGAAGCGCAGCCAGATGTAGATCAGGATCGCAAACAACGAGGCCAGAACGGCTATCGTCCCTGCCCGGGCCAGTTCTCCCGAGACGGTCGGTCCGACGACTTCCACCCGGCGGAAGTCGTAATCGGCTTCCAACGCGTCGCGCACCTTGGTGATCACGGTCTGCTCGGCGTTCTCGCCGCCGTCCTGCGCCTGAACGCGGATCAGCACGTCGCGCGGATCGCCGAACTCCTGCACCTGCACCTCGCCGAGATTGAGCCCGGAAAGGCGTGAGCGGATGTCGGCAATGTCTGCCTCGCCCTCGATCGCCTGGACCTCGATGGACGAGCCGCCCTTGAAGTCGATGCCGTAGTTCATGTTGACGGTCATGAACAGGGCAAGCGCGGCGATGGAAGCCAGTGCGGAAAGGGAGAAGGTGAAGCGGCGCAGCCGCATGAAACGGACGGCCGTTTCCGGCGGGATCACGTGGAGCGGCGATGCCGGCAGTTCCTTCGGCCGGCGGGTCTTGACCCAGACGGCCACCATCCAGCGCGTCAGCGTGTAGGCTGAGAACACCGTCGTCACGATGCCGATGGCAAGAGTGACGGCGAAGCCCCGGACGGGGCCGGTGCCCAGATAAAACAGGATGACGGCCGCGATCAGCGTCGTCACATTGGCGTCGACGATGGTGGCGAGCGCTTTCGAGAAGCCTGCATCGATGGCCTGGATGATGGACCTGCCGCCTGCCCTTTCCTCGCGTATTCGCTCGAAGACAAGGACGTTGGAATCGACCGCCATGCCCATGGTGAGCACGATGCCGGCGATGCCCGGCAGGGTGAGCGTCGCCCCGAGGCCGGACAGGATGGCGATGATCATCGCGATGTTCGCGCCGAGCGCGACCACGGCGAAGATGCCCAGCAGGCCGTAGACGGCGACCATGAAGGCGACCACCAGCACCGCGCCGATCATCGAAGCCACCTTGCCGGCGTCGATGGAATCCTGGCCGAGGCCGGGGCCGACCGTGCGTTCCTCGATGACCGTCAGCGTGGCCGGCAATGCGCCGGCGCGCAGGAGCACCGCCAGGTCGTTCGCCGACTGGACGGTGAAGTTGCCGGAGATCTGGCCGCTTCCGCCCAGGATGGGCTCGCGGATCTGCGGCGCGGAAATGACCTGGCCGTCGAGGATAATGGCGAACAGGCGCCCGACATTTTCCTGCGTGGCCTGGCCGAAACGGGTTGCGCCCTTCGTGTCGAAGCGGAACGAGACCACGGGCTCGTTGGTCCGCTGGTCGAAGGTCGCCTGGGCGTCGACGAGATTCTCGCCCGACACGATCACGCGATCCTCGATGACGTAGGGTACCGGCGGATCGTCCATGGAATACATGATGGACGTGCCGGGCGGCGGGCGGCTTTCGATCGCTTCCTGCACCGGGACGGACTGGTCGACCATCTGGAAGGTCATCTTCGCCGTCTGGCCGAGAATGTCCTTCAGCCGTTGCGGGTCCTGAAGACCCGGCACCTGCACCAGTATGCGGTCGTCGCCCTGGCGCTGGATGACCGGCTCCGTCGTGCCCAGCTCGTTGACGCGGCGGCTGACCACTTCGATCGACTGGGAAAGGGCTGAGCCAAGCCGATAATCGATGCCTTCGTCGGTCAGCGTGAGGCGCAGAAGGCCCGGCTGAGGCTCGCTGATCGTCATTTCGGAAATCGAACCCGATCCGAACAGCCCCGAGGCCACCGGCGCCGTCAGTTCGGCAAGCGCCTCGCGCGCCGCCGGGACCTGGCTGTCGTCGCGGATACGCACCTGCACCGCATTTCCCGAGACGGACAGGCCGGTGTAGCCGATTCGTTCCTCGCGCAGCAGCCGGCGCACATCGTCGCGCGCGCTCTTCAACCGCTCCTCGACGAGTTCCTCGCGATCGAGCTGCAGAAGGATGTGGGAGCCGCCCTGAAGGTCGAGGCCGAGCGTCATCGGTTGCGACGGCGCCCAGGAAGGCAGCGACGAAAAATAGGACGCCGGAATGATATTCGGAGCAGCGTAGGCAATGCCGAGCGCCACGGCCAACCAGATCAGGATCGTCTGCCAGCGCGGAAAATGTAACATCGTGTCTCTTCTTGTTCGGCCCCGGCCTCAAAGCCGGGACCCTTAGGCGTTGGCCCCGGTTACGCTCGCATTAAGGCAGCTATTTGTTTGCCGCGGCCTTCTCCACCGGCTCGCCCTTCACGCGCACATCGGCAAGCATGGCGCGCATGACCGTCACCTTGGTGCCGCCCCCCAGGTCGACCTCGAGCTCGGCGTCGTTGATCACCTTGGTCACCTTGCCGACGAGCCCGCCGCCGGTAACCACGGTGTCGCCGCGGCGCACGGCGGCAAGCATCTCCTGGCGCTTCTTCGCCTGGGTACGCTGCGGGCGGATGATGAGGAAATACATGATGACGAAGATCAGCACGAAGGGCAAAATGCTGACCAGCATGTCCGGTGCGCCTGCGCCCGCCTGGGCATATGCTGGTGTAACAAACATCGAAATACTCCTGAAATGCGTGAAATGGGCCATGCCGCCCGTCGAAGCTCGCGCGGAATATAGATGTTCACGCCCTGTTTGCAACTGTCAGGAGCCCGTGTTCGGGGGCTTTGACGTGCATGGCTGATCCATTGCGGTCCGTTGCGGCCCCATTGCGGCTTGAAAACGCATCGCGACCGTGAAAGAACCGTACCGTACGGTACGTTCCTGCTGGGCCAACGGTGTGACCATGAGCGACAAGGCACTCGAATCACTCAACGAAAAGCTGGAAAGGCTGATCGAAACCGTGGCGCGCCTGATGCCCCCGCCCGCTCCGGCGCCGGATTTCGATGCGGCGGATTGTTTCGTCTGGCAGGCGGAGGGTCCGCGGCTCCAGCCCGTCGAGCGGGTCAACCGCGTCGATTTGGCGCTGATCAAGGGCGTCGACCGGGTGCGCGACATCCTGCTCGACAATACCCGGCGCTTCGCCACCGGGCTGCCGGCCAACAACGCGCTCTTGTGGGGCGCGCGCGGCATGGGCAAGTCGTCGCTGGTCAAGGCCGTGCATGCCGAGATCAACCGTGAAAGACCGGCCGGCGCCCCTGCCCTCAAGCTGATCGAGATCCACCGCGAGGACATCGAGGGACTGCCGAAACTGATGGCGCTGGTGAAGGCGGCTCCCTACCGCTTCATCCTGTTTTGCGACGACCTGTCCTTCGACCAGGACGACACGTCCTACAAGTCGCTGAAGGCGGCGCTGGAGGGCGGCGTCGAGGGCAGGCCCGCCAATGTCGTCCTCTACGCCACGTCTAACCGCCGGCATCTGCTGCCGCGCGACATGATCGAGAACGAACGCTCCACCGCCATCAATCCGTCGGAGGCGGTCGAGGAGAAGGTGTCGCTGTCGGACCGTTTCGGGCTCTGGCTCGGCTTCCACAAATGCTCGCAGGACGAATATCTGTCGATGATCCAGTCCTATGCCAGCTATCACGAGCTGCCGGTCGATGCGGCGAACCTGCGTGCCGATGCGCTGGAATGGGCGACCACGCGCGGCAGCCGCTCCGGCCGCGTCGCCTGGCAGTTCATCCAGGAACTGGCGGGCCGGCTCGGAAAGCAGCTCAAGGAATAATGTGTTCTCGGGAGAACCGGGTACCGGTTTCCGTCCGGAGCTGCGTTGAATCGGTTTGGCAGGCGAAGAAGAAAAAGAAGCGGGCGTGCCGATTGGGTCAGCAGACCGCCCGCTTCAAACACGGCCGGGCGGAAAGGTTCCGGCGCGCGATTGGGTCGAATGAGCCGCTGGGGCTATTCCAGATAGGTCGTTGGATCGACGGGGTTCGTGCCCTTGCGAACCTCGAAATGCAGCTTGGGCCGGTCGGCATCGCCGGTCATGCCCGAAAGCGCCACTTCCTGTCCGCGCGTGACCTTGTCGCCGCGCTTGACCTTGATGTCGGAAGCATGGCCGTAGACGGTGACCAGCCCGTCCTCATGGCGCACGAGCACCGTGTTGCCGAAGCCTTTCAGGCCGTCGCCGGCATAGATGACGACACCGTTTTCGGCGGCGCGTACGGACGTGCCTTCCGGGACTGCGATGTCGATGCCGTCGCTGGTGCGGCCGCCGGCATTGGCGCCGAAACCGGTGACGACGCGCCCGCGCACCGGCCAGCGCAGGCGATCCACGCCGGTCGCATCGGGCGTGACGGCGGCAATCTGCGCGTCGGAAGCGGATTCTTTTTCGCTCTCATCGCCCGCCTTCGGAGCGGTATAGGTGGAAACCTGGCTCGTCTCTTCCTTCTTGGGCTCGCTATGGGAGGCGGGCGCCGATGCGGTCCTGACCTGGTCGACGCCGGCAGTGCCACCGGTGCCTGACGGTATCTTCAGCGTCTGGCCGATCCTGATCATGCCGTCGGAAAGGCCGTTCTCCTGCTTCAGCCGGTCGACGCTGACGCCCGTCTTGCGCGAAATGCCGTAGAGGGTGTCGCCCGAGACGACCGTATAGGCGCCATTGCTGGCGGCGGGCTGATCGCCGGCCTGCTTCTTGCTCTCCGCCTCCGGCCTGGGAGCCTGGGTAAGGACGGCTGCCTGCTTCTGCGAGGGTTGTACGGGCTGCGGCGCCGGGTCCGCGGGCGCGGCAGCGGTCCGCTGCCCGGCCGTGGATGCGCTGCCTGGCGAAGGCAGCGGCGCGGAGGACGCCGGGGCCGATGCGGCGTTCCGCTGGGGAGCCGGCAAAGGTTGCGACACGATTTCGGAGCGGCTGGCGGCCGGGGCGGTGTAGACCGGGGTCGAAGCCGGCGCGGGCAGGCTGGGTGCGTTGCCGGCCGTGCCGGTACCGCTGCCCACGTCGACCTGAGGCCGGATCACTTTCATACCTGCATCGGCGGTGCGGCGCGCGGTCGGCGCGCCCACGTCGCCCGGATAGGCCTGGTAGCCGGGCGCGGAGCTTTGCGCGGTGGGAGTCGAATTCGTCACGAGGCCGTCGGTCAGCTGTGTGGCGCCGCCGCTGCAGCCCGCAGCCACTCCGCCGACCACGAGGACCGCAGCGCCTCGTGCCAGCGAGCGTTGGAATTGTCCTGTGATGCCGAAACGCATGACGCTACCTGCACGTTACTCTCAACTGCCAGGATTAAAGCGCGTTAATGTTACCGGGCAGTTAAGCTCCGGAATTTTCTTCAATAATTATTCCAATACCGACCAATACCGGTACGGAGCCGCCCGTCGGCGCTCAAAGCGCCTCCGCCACACCCCTGGCTAAGGCTTGCAGGCGGACCGGCCCGAGATCAGTGCGTTCGAAGCGGCTGCCGACCTTGACAAACTTCGCCATGGTCTGCACGCCGTCGCCCGGCCCCAGCGGGGCGACCATGATCCCGCCGCTCGTCAGGCAGTCGACGAAGCGGCGCGGCATCTCCGCGAAGGCAGCCCATACAACGATGCGGTCGAACGGGCCGTCGGCGGCGCCGTCCGAGCCGTCGGCCTGGCGCGTTACGACATTGCCGAGCCCCAGATGCCCGTGGCGAAGGCCGGCCTGCTCCAGAAGCGTCTTGTACCTGTCGAGCGTCAGCACCTTGTCGCAGAGCCGCGCGATGACGGCGGCCGTATAGCCGGAGCCGGTGCCGACCTCCAGCACGCGCGCGCCCGGCTGCAGGTCGAGCGCATGCAGCGCCATGGCCTGGAGATCGCAGGCCTCCAGCGCCTCGCCGCATTCGATGGGCACCGTCCGGTTCGTCCAGACGGCCCGGCGCCAGTCGGCCGGCACGAAGGCGGTGCGCGGCGTCGCCTCCATCGCGGCGAACAGCTCCTTCGAGCCGATGCCTGCCGCGCGCATGCGCAGCATGAAGGCGGCGAAACCCTCTTGTTCCTCCTCTATCATCGTCACCCGATCGCCTTTGCCAGCCTGTCGCGCACCTCATGGGCGGTCAGGTCCAGATGCAGCGGCGTGACCGACACATAGCCGTCGCGCACCGCCGCCTGGTCGCTGCCCTTGCGGATTTCGGATTCCTTGCGGCCGAAGCGCAGCCAGTAATACGGAAAGCCACGCCCATCCTTGCGCTCGTCGATCCACAAACCGTGCACCAGCTTTCCCTGGGCGGTGACCTGGGTCCCCTTCACCTTTTCAGGCGCGCAGTTGGGGAAGTTCACGTTGAGGAACACGCCCTGGGGCAGGTCCGTCTCCGTCAGCTTGCGGAGCAGGTCGGGGCCCACGGTTTCCACCACGTCCCAGGGCACGTAGCGCGAATCGTCGGTGAAGTCGTAGGCCTGGCTGAGCGCGATCGAGCGGATGCCGAGCAGCGTGCCTTCCATGGCGCCGGCCACCGTGCCCGAATAGGTCACGTCGTCGGCGATATTGGTGCCGTTGTTGACGCCGGAAAGGATGAGGTCGGGCGGCGCGTCCATGACCTTGCTGACGGCCATGATCACACAATCGGTGGGCGTGCCGCGCAGCGCGAAGTGCCGGTCGTCGATCTTGCGCATGCGCAGCGGCTCCGACAGCGACAGCGAATGGGCAAAGCCAGACTGGTCCGTCTCGGGCGCCACGACCCACACATCATCGGAAAGCGTGCGGGCCATCCGCTCCAGCACCGCCAGCCCCTCGGCATGAATGCCGTCGTCATTGGTCAGAAGTATGCGCACGCCGCTTTTCCTTCTCTGCCGCTTTCGTTGGGGCCGGAACAGGCCTACCCGCCAATCTTCTCCAGGCCGCCCATATAGGGCCGCAGCACCTCCGGCACGGCGATCGAGCCGTCCTCGTTCTGGTAGTTCTCCATCACCGCGATCAGCGCGCGGCCGACGGCGACGCCGGAGCCATTCAATGTGTGGACGAAATGGGTCTGCTTGTCGCCGGCCTTGCGATAGCGGGCGTTCATGCGCCGCGCCTGGAAATCGCCGCAGACCGAGCAGGAGGAGATTTCACGATAGGCGTTCTGGCCCGGCAGCCAGGCTTCGATGTCGTAGGTCTTGCGCGCCCCGAAACCCATGTCGCCGCTGCACAGGACGACCGTGCGGAAGGGAATTTCAAGCTTCTTCAGCACCGTCTCGGCGCATTCCGTCATGCGCTCGTGCTCTTCGAGCGAGGAATCGGCATCGGTGATCGAGACGAGCTCCACCTTGTAGAACTGGTGCTGGCGCAACATGCCGCGCGTATCGCGCCCCGCCGAACCGGCTTCCGAGCGGAAGCAGGGCGTGAGCGCGGTGAAGCGCAGGGGGAGTTTTTCCGCATCGAGGATTTCCTCGCGAACGAGGTTGGTGAGCGGGACTTCTGCGGTGGGGATGAGCCAGAGATCATGGCGGTTGGGTTGCTCGGCCAACTCAAAATCGAGCAACTGCCTGAACGTTTCCTCATCCAGTTTGAACCCGATCGCATTCTCAAGATCAACTGCCGCGGATACTCCAGCTTTCATAGCATCGAGCAGGCGTTCCTTCAGCGAAGGATTCCGCCCTGTGCTGAACAGGTCCTCTGCAAATTTCGGCAATTGGCCGGTGCCGAACAGTGCCTCATCGCGCACCAATAGCGGCGGCTGCACTTCGGTATAGCCGTGCTCGGTCGTGTGCAGGTCGAGCATGAACTGGCCGAGCGCGCGTTCCAGCCTTGCGAGTTGCCCGGAAAGCACCGTGAAGCGCGCGCCCGAGAGCTTCGCAGCGCGTTCGAAATCCATCATTCCGAGCGCTTCGCCGAGCTCGAAATGCTCCTTCGCCCAATTCGGGCTCCTGGCTTCGCCGACCTTGCGGATTTCGACATTGTCGCTCTCGTCCGCGCCTTCCGGAACGTCGTCGAGCGGCACGTTGGGGATGCCGGCCAGGAGGTCGCGCAGGCGCTCGTCGAGCTTGCGTTCCTCGGCCTCGCCCTCCTGCACGAAGGTCTTCAGCGCGCCCACTTCGGCCTTGAGCTTGTCGGCGAGCGCCTGGTCGCCCTTGCCCATCGCCTGGCCGATCTCCTTGGAGATGGCCTTCTGCCGGGCCTGCTTTTCCTGGAGCTCGGTCAGATGCTGGCGGCGCGCCGCATCGGCAGCGAGGATCGCTTCGACGGAGGATTGCGCGTCCGCCTTGTCCCGACCGCGCTTTTCCAGCGCGGCGGCAAGGGCTTGCGGGTTTTCGCGTATCCATTTGATGTCGAGCATGCGACCTGTTCCACCATGCGTTTACACTGCCGCCTGGGGCGCCGTCGGTCCGTTCGGACGCATGAAAGACGCTCCATCTTGTTGTTTTTCCGCATTTATGCGGAAGTCAGGTGGAACCACCTGACTGCGAAATGCCATCGCGGAACGGCGCACCCGAAGTATCAGGCCGCGGGCTCGTCCTGGCTCTCCGCTGCGGCTTCCGCCGCTTCGGCTGCTTCAGCTTCCCGCTTGCGCTTGCGCTCCACCATACGGGCGCTCCAGATCGCCACCTCGTAGAGAAGGATGGTGGGAATCGCAAGACCGATCTGACTGACCGGATCGGGCGGCGTGAGGATGGCTGCGGCCACGAAAGCGGCGACAATCGCGTATTTGCGCTTGTCGATCAGCCCCTGCGACGTGAGCAGCCCGACCCGCGCCATCAGCGTGGTGACGACAGGCAATTGGAACACCAGCCCGAAGGACAGGATCAGGGTCATGATCAGGCCGAGATATTCCGAAACCTTTGGCAGCAGCGAAATCTGGATCTCCTCGCCCGGTCCCACCTGCTGCATGGACAGGAAGAACCACATGACCATGGGCGTGAAGAAGAAATAGACGAGCGCTCCGCCGATGAGAAACAGGATCGGCGAGGCGACGAGGAAAGGCAGGAACGCGCGGCGCTCGTTGCGGTAGAGGCCCGGCGCCACGAACTTGTAGACTTGCAGGGCGATGACCGGAAAGGCGATGACCAGCCCGCCGAACATCGCCAGCTTGATCTGCGTGAAGAAGAATTCCTGCGGGGCGGTGTAGATCAGGTCAACCTTGTCGCCCTCGAGCCCCGCCCACTCGGTCGCCCACTGGAACGGGATGACCAGCAGGTTGAATATCTGCTTGGCGAAGAAGAAGCATGCCAGGAACGCGACGAAGAAGCCGGCGATCGCCCAGATCAGGCGCGAGCGCAGCTCGATCAGATGCTCCATCAGCGGCGCCGAAGACTGGTCAATGTCCTCGTGTTCTTGTTTGCCGGCGGTCACGAGGCGGTTCCCGTCTTGGTCGTCTTCCCGGCCGCCGGCTTGCGCGCGGCAGGCTTGGCGGCGGCTTTCCCGGCAGCGGGCTTGGCCTTGGGAGCGGCCGCGCTTTTCGCCTTGCCCGCCGAAGCGGTCTTGGCGGCCGGCTTCTTGGCTTCCGCTGGCTTCGTGGCCGAGGTCTGGGTCGCGGCCTTCTTCGCCGGCTCCACGGCCCGCGCTTCGGTCGATGCCGTTTCAGCGGGCTTGGCGGGCTTGGGCTTCGTCGCGTCGTCGAGGCCGGCGCGCACGTCACGGCCGGCTTTTTCTAGCGGGCTGAGATGTTTCTTGATCTCGTTTCGCGGATCGAGTTTGCGCGCGTCGTCCACCAGGTTCTTGACGTCGTCAAGCTCGGCTTCCTTCATCGCCTCGTCGAACTGCTTGCGGAAATCGCCCGCCATCTCCCGCATCTTCGAGGTCGTGCGTCCGAAACCGCGCAGAACGCGCGGCAAGTCCTTCGGCCCCACCACCACGATCAGCACGATCGCGATGACGAGAATTTCAGGCCAGCCAAGGTCAAACATCGGTCGGTTTCCGGTGGAGATTCACGAAGCGACGCACGACGCTCAGGACTTGGAGGCCTTCTCCTTGGCCTTGGCGCTGCGGACTTCCTCGTCCGTGCGGTGCTCCACCGTCTTGGCGGTGTCATCGTCCGAGGCTTCGTCCTCGGACATGCCCTTCTTGAAGCTCTTGATGCCCTTGGCCATGTCGCCCATCAGCTCGGGAATCTTGCCGCGCCCGAAAAGGAGCAGAACCACCACGAGCACGATGAGCCAGTGCCAGATTGAAAAGGAACCCATAATCCAGTCTCTTTCGCCTGTTGCCTGGAGGGGTCTCGCTATTCCTCGAATACCGATTCCGCCCCAATAATTCTTTGCTGCGATTTCAGGCGGAAATCCGGTTTCCCTTTTCCTGAATTCGCTCCCCGTCTGATTTATGCGCTTTCGCGCCGTCTTTCAAACACTAGAACGTCCGCGGGGCGAACATCCAGAAAGATATCGCGTATCGATGGCGGCAGCATGCCGCACCTGACCCGCGCCCGTACATGCTCCTCGACGCCCGGCACGGCAAGCTCCAAAAGCTCGACGACCCCCAGAAAACGCCGCGAAACAACGCGCGCCTGGACCACGCCGGCCGTGGCATTGACCTCGAAACCCGACAGCCTGACCGCCACCGTCACCCATTGGCCATCCTCAAACCCCGCCGCCGGCACCGGTCCGACCGGCGTATCGGCGACACCGGCCTTCACCCGCCCCTCGAATATATTCAATTCCGAAAAGAAGCCAGCGACGAAAAGGTCGACCGGCCTGAGGTAGAGTTCCTCGGCCGTTCCGATCTGCACCAGCCGCCCTTCCCTCAGAAGCGCGATGCGGTCGCCCATGCGCATGGCCTCCTCCGCATCGTGGGTCACGACGATCGCCGTCGCCCGGCTCTGCCGGAGGATGGCCAGCGTCTCGGCGCGCACGCTGTCCTTGAGGCGCGAATCGAGCCCGGAGAACGGCTCGTCCATCAAAAGCACGGCAGGGCGCGGCGCCAGGGCGCGGGCCAGCGCCACGCGCTGTTGCTCGCCGCCCGAAAGCACGTGCGGATAGGCCGCCGCATAGCCTTCGAGCCCGACGCGCGACAGCGCGATCATGGCCTCGCGCCTTGCTTCCTCGTTCGACAGCGCGGTCAGGCCGAAGCGCACATTGTCGAGGATGGTCAGATGCGGAAACAGCGCGAAATCCTGGAACACCAGCCCGATCGACCGTTCCTCGGGCGGCACATAGACATCCGGCCCCGAAATCTCGCGCTCGTTGAGCAGGATGCGTCCCGAATTCTGCGTCTCGATGCCGGCGGCGATCCGCAGCAGCGTCGTCTTGCCCGAGCCGGAGGGGCCCAGCAGGCACAGCACCTCGCCCGGTTCGGCGGCGAGCGACACATCGTCGAGCGTCGGTTCGCCGGGTGCGAAGCGGTGGCTGATGTTCTCGAAGGCAAGCCGGGCGGCAAAGGTGACCCCGGCGGTGACGCGGGCAGGCTTTTCGTCGGCCGCGCTCATCGGTGAGGCAGGGCGGTCGGCGTCGGCATGGCTGGCACCAAGGACCATCGGTTTCCGATCAGCGGCGTGGACACGGGTCAGGCCGGATCAATCATCGTCGACCCGCGGTGTCAACAGGCCGAGTTCCTCCAGATCGATGTCGGTCAAGGGGTCCTCGTCATCCGTCAGCGCGTCTGGATCGGCGGCCGGCTGCGGCACGGAGAAGTTCGACGGCATGCGCGACGAAAGCAGCCCGGCGCCCTTCAATTCGTCAAGGCCCGGCAGGTCGCGCAATTCCTCGAGGCCGAAATGGTCGAGAAAATCGGTGGTCGTACCGTAGGTCACCGGGCGCCCGGGCGTGCGGCGGCGGCCGCGCATCCTGACCCAGCCGGTCTCCAGCAGCGTGTCGAGCGTGCCCTTGGATGTTTCCACGCCCCGGATTTCCTCGATCTCGGCGCGGGTCACGGGCTGGTGGTAGGCGATCACGGCCAGCATCTCGGTGGCCGCGCGCGACAGCTTCTTCTGTTGCGTCGCATTGCGGCTCATCAGGAAGGCCAGATCGCCGGCGGTGCGGAAGGCCCAGCATTCCTCGGCCCGCACCAGATTCACGCCGCGGCGGGAATAATCGGCCTGCAGTGCTTCCATGACCGCCTTCACTTGCACCCCGTCGGGCAGCCGATCGGCGAGGGCTTTCTCCGAAACCGGTTCTGCGGACGCGAACACCAGCGCTTCGGCCATGCGCTTGGCCTCGGCAAAGGCGATGCCGCCGGGTCCGGCCTCGCCGTCCTCCGCCGCTCCTCCGTCACCGAAAAAGGAAACCACGTTGGTCGCTTCGCTCATGACGCTTCTTCTCTTGCGTATTCTCCGGTGCTCTTGCGCATGTATAGGGGCGCGAACGGCTCCTGCTGCCGGATTTCCAGCGCGCCCTCGCGCACCATCTCCAGCGTCGCGGCGAAGGAGCTGGCCAGCGCCGTCGCCCGCTCCCGCGGGTCGGTCAGGTAGCGGATCAGGAACTGGTCGAGTGCCGTCCAGTCGGCGAAATCACCCACCATGCGCGCCAATATCTCGCGCGCCTGCTTCAGCGACCAGACCCCGCGCTGGGCGATGCGCACATTGGTGATGGCGCGGCGCTGCCGCTGCCCGGCATAGGCGGTGAGCAGGTCGTAAAGGGTTGCCGAATAGGCGCTCTTCTTCTCCACCAGCACCGGCTCCGGCATGCCGCGCGCAAAGACCTCGCGGCCGAGCCTGTTGCGGTTGACGAGCCGCGAGGCGGCATCGCGCATGGCTTCCAGCCGCTTCAGGCGGAACTGGAGGATCGCGGCCATCTCCTCGCCGCTGGGCTCCTCGTCATCCGCCTTCCTGGGGATGAGAAGCCGCGACTTGAGATAGGCAAGCCACGCCGCCATCACCAGATAATCGGCGGCAAGCTCCAGCCGCATGCTGCGGACGCGCTCGACGAAGGCGATATATTGCTCGGCCAGCGCCAGCACGGAGATGCGCGCCATGTCGACCTTCTGGTTGCGCGCCAGATGCAGGAGAAGGTCGAGCGGCCCCTCGAAGCCGGCGACATCGACGGTCAGCGCCGGTTCGCTGACCCCGCGCGCCTCCGTCTCGTCCGACCACAGCTTGTCCATCGGAATGGGCTTGCCCGTTCCCGTTTCGCCGCTGTTATCGCGCTTTGGCTCTGCCACTTCGTTCCGATCCTTGCTGGAGCGTGGTGCGGGCGGTCTGCCCGAGCTCCTGCTTGTCCACTCTCAGGCGGGAGGCGCGTCAGGCGATGGCGAACATGCTCCCGAACTCCGCGCGCGCCTGTGCTTCCCGCGTTTCGTCGCCGGCGGAAAGCGCGGCGAGCGCCTTGTCTGCACGCGTCCTGGCCTTGCCCGCCAATTCCGGCACTCTTGCGGCGACCGCACGCATCTCGTCCATCAGGCCGTTGCAATGAAGGACGAGATCGCAGCCCGCTTCAAGGATTGCCCGCGTGCGCTCGCCGTAATCCCCAGAAAGTGCGTTCATCGACACGTCGTCGCTCATCAAAAGCCCTTCGAAGCCGATCTCCCGGCGGATGATCGTCTCGATGATCCTGGCCGACGTCGTGGCCGGGTTGTCCGGGTCGAGTGCCTCATAGACGATATGGGCCGTCATCGCCATCGGCAGGTCCTTGAGCGCCTTGAACGGCACGAAGTCGCGCGCCCGCAATTCCTCGATGCCCGCGCGCACCCGCGGCAGCGCCTTGTGGCTGTCGGCTTCGGCGCGGCCATGGCCGGGGACGTGCTTCATCACCGGCAGGATGCCGCCGGACATCAGGCCGTCGGCGGCCGCCCTGCCCAAGGCGGCGACGGCTTCCGGCTCATGGGCATAGGCACGGTTGCCGATGACGTCGTGGGAGCCTTTTACCGGCACATCGAGCACCGGCAGGCAGTCCGCCGTCAGTCCGTAGCGCGCCAGGTCGAAGGCGTGCAGGCGCGACATGAGCCATGCCGCGCGCAGCCCGGCTTCCCGATCGCGGGCATAGAGCGCGCCGATTGCAGCGGCATCGGGATAGTTCGGCGCAAGCGGCGGACGCAGCCGCTGCACGCGGCCGCCCTCCTGGTCGATGAAGACCGGCGCGTCCTGCCTGCCGACGCATTCGCGCATCTCCGCGGCCAGATCGCGGATCTGGTTCTCCGCCTCGACATTGCGCGCGAAGAGGATGAAGCCCCATGGCCGTTCGTCGCGGTAGAAGGACTTTTCGTCTCCGGTGAGCCGGGTGCCGGAGGCGCCCAGTATCATTGATTTTGATTCGCTCATGGCGAAAGGATAGCCGCGATCGCCCTCACGAGCACGAGCAAAAACCGCCGCGATGGGCGGCGGTTTTCGCAGTACCGGTTCCAGAGGCGCTATTTGGAGACGAAGCAGTTTCCGCCGGCGGATTTCAGCTGGGAGCAAAGCTGGATCGCCGCGTCTTTCGACGATGAGGGGATGCGCACCCTGAAATAGGTGCCCTTGCCGGCGATATCGGCCTTGACGATATTCACGCCTTTGCCCTGCAGGATCGAGCCATAGCGCTGGGCCATGTCCTGGTAGGATTGCTGGGCCGCCTCCACCGAGGGCTGCGAGGATATCTGGACGGACCAGGGGGCGCTTACTGTCGCCGCCGGGGCGGCCGGTGCGGAAGCCTGCGTCGCCGGCGCCTGTTCCTGTCCCGGCTGCTGCGGCTGGGCGGCCTGTGCCCTTGCCGGCGCCGGGTTTGCCGGCTTGGCGGGCGGTATCGGCGCGCTCCTGGGCACGGCGGCAGCGGCGACCTGCGTTTCGCCCGCCGCCTCGCCGGAAGCGGCTTCGGCGGTGCCGGCCGCGGCGCTGTCCTGCGCGGCCGAGCGGATGGTTTCGGCGGCGCTCGTCAGCTCGTCGGCAGCCCCGCCGCTCATCCCCGCGGACTGGTCGGCAGACCGACTTGCAGACTGGCCGTCAGATTGGCCGGCATTCTGAACTGGCTCCGGCATCTCGCGAGGCGCCATGGTGCCGTCGGGCCGGACGACCAGCGATCGCACGCGGCGCGGCGCGAGCGCCACGATTTCCTGTGCTCCGGATGCGGGGTCCGCGCCGGTTTCATCGCCGACTAGGCGGTCGTCGCTCTTGGCGGATGCGTCGGTGTCCTCAGCCGTTGCGGTTGCGGCAACAAGGGACGGACTGCCCGCGTCGGACACGCCGGCAGCCTTGGGCGCTATGTCCATCGGCTCTTCCGTGGTCGTGACCAGAGCCTTCTGCGCAGGCTCGATATCGCTGCTGTCGCCGGACACGCGCTTGTAGACCGCGTTGTCCTGGTTGGGGATGGTCGTGCCGCCGGGATTCTCGGGCTTCACCTTGATGGGAGCGTTGTCGGCCTTGATCAGAACCGGCTCGCCCGAACCGCCGTCGCCGCCGCCAAAGGCGTAGACGCCGACACCGCCTGCCAGCACCACGCCGCCCAGGAGAGCGGCAACGAGGATGCCGCGCGAGCCAAACCGGCTCCCGCCGGAGGCCGGAGGAGGCTCCGCGCCCGGCGTCGGGGTCAGCGAAGGTGCCGCCCGCTCATCGGCCCAGTAGACGGGCTCGGCATGATCGGCCGCGGCCGGCTGATACGATGCCTGCGAGAACTGCGTTCCGTCACGGGCCAGATCGTCGAAGTCGAACTCGAAATCCGCATCGCCATCGGCCGGCGCGCTGTCGTCGTGAGCCGCTTCGCCGCCGCTCCATGGCGTCGCCGTATCGGCGGGCGGAGCGGCAGCCTCGGCTTCCTCGATCGCCATCTCGTCGATCGCGCCAAAGGCGCCCGACAGCATCTCGTCGATTTCGTCGAACTCGGCCGACGACTTTACGGTCTCGCGATAAGGAACCTCCGGCACGTCGAGCGCGTCGGCAACCGCGACCGGCTCGCCCGGCACTTCGATCGTCTCGATCTCGGGCGCATCGTCGTCGAGATTGCCGTAGGCGGAGGATTCGCCTGCCTCAGGCTCCGGCTCGTCGCCGGCCCGCGCCCAATCCTGATATTCGGCGCTGCTGGAGACGAAGACCTTGTCCGGCGACCACTCGTCGAAGCTTTCGAGGGCGCCTTCCGGGGTGCCTTCGGGGGCGCTTTCAGGTTCATCGTCGGGCTGCTGCCAGGCCGCATCCGGTTCGGACTGCGCTGCGTCTTCGAGCAATGGCTCGTCGTCCTGCCACGCACCCTGCGCCGGCGCGTCCTGCATCGGCGCGTCCGGGGCGGTCTCGCCGCTCGAAATGTCGTGCAGGAAATCCGGCCGCTGGCTAGCCGCGCGGGCATAGTCGAACGCGAAGACATTGTCGGCTTCGCCGGCATCGGGCTCCGCATCGGGCAAGGGCGCGGCTTGCTGCGCTTCGGGAAGCGCGAAATCCGAATCCAGCGCCGCCAGATCCTCGTCGCGGATCTCGAAACTGTAATCTTCGGGTGCGCCGGCAACAGGCTCGCCGGCGTTCATGTCGGCGCGCTCCATTTCAGGCGCGGGCGTTTCGTCTTCAGGTTCAGGCGACGGCGCCTCTTGCAGAAGCGTTTCGGGCGCCGGCGCGGCGATCTCATCCCTCTCGACGTCAAGGCTCTCGAACTCGGCCTCGAAAAGGTCGACGAAGGGATCGTCCTGCCCGGGGTCGGACGGAGCGGCGGGTTCGTCGGCCGCTTCTTCCGCAAAGCCCTGCGGCCCGGCATAGGTCACATAGCCGGATGGCTCCTGCGCGCCGGCCTGTCCGGCATCGTCTGGCACAACTTCCAGCGTGATCACATCGCCCATAAGCTCGTTCTCGAGCTCCAGCGCCAGGTCTTCCACCGCCTCATCCAGAGGCGTCGGCCGCGCTTGCGGATGGCGGGGGTCGTGCCCCATTATCCTCGTCAGCTCGGCAAAGGGATCGTCCTCCGCCATCAGGACGGGTTCGTCGGTATTGGCAAAATTGCGGTCAGCCATGCCTTTTCCCACACTTGGTCGGACGCCGGCGACGTCTCACTTATGTTGGCCCCTACCAGCGCATTGTGGGCAAAAGGTGACAGGTTTCCCTAGGGAAATCAGCGCATTTCGGAGGGTGCTTCTGCTCCGATCAGCGCCATGCCGGACGTGATGACGTCCAATACCGCCTGCACCAGACCCAGCCTGGCATAGGTCAACTCTGGCGAGTTAACCTTAACAAACCGTAAGCTATCAGTATCGCTGCCGCGATTCCACTGCGCATGAAGCTGGCTGGCAAGGTCGTAGAGGTAGAAAGCCAGCCGGTGCGGCTCCAGCGACTGGGCGGCGCTCTCGATCAGGCGCGGATACTCGGCAAGCTTGCGGATGAGCGCCAGTTCCCCCTCGTCGGTCAGCAGATGCAGCGAACGGCGCAGCGTGTCGCGGTCTATGCTTTCCACGCCCAGTTGCTCGCGCGCCTGCCGGAACACCGAATGGCAGCGGGCGGAGGCGTATTGCACATAGAAGACCGGATTGTCCTTCGACTGCTCGGTCACCTTGGCGAAGTCGAAGTCCAGCGGCGCATCGCTCTTGCGGTAGAGCATCATGAAGCGGACGGGATCGCGCCCCACCTCGTCGATGACCTCGCGCAGGGTGACGAACTCGCCCGACCTTTTGGACATGCGCACCGGCTCGCCGTTCCGGTAGAGCTTCACGAGCTGGCAAAGCAGCGCCGTCAGTTCCAGCTTGCCGTCGGATATGGCACGCGCCAGCGCCTCCAGGCGCTTGACATAGCCGCCATGGTCGGCGCCCAGCACGTAGATCAGGTGCTCGAAGCCGCGTGCGTATTTGTCCTTCATATAGGCCACGTCCGCGGCGAAATAGGTAAACTGCCCGTCCGACTTGATCAGCGGGCGGTCGATGTCGTCGCCCACCGCGGTGGAGCGGAAGAGCGTCTGCTCACGGTCTTCCCAATCCTCGGGCAACTGGCCCTTGGGCGGCGGCAGCTTGCCCTTGTAGACATGACCCTTGAGCGTCAGGTCGTTGATCGCCGAACGGATGGCGCCGCCATTGCCGGCATGCAGCGTGCGCTCGGAAAAGAACACGTCATGGCGCACATTGAGCGCGGCAAGGTCATCCCGGATCATCGCCATCATTGCGTCGATGGCCCTCTCCTTGACGATGTCGAGCGCATCAGGCTCTGGCATTTCCAGAAGCTTCGTGCCGAATTCCTCGGCCAGCGCCTTGCCCACCGGGACGAGGTAGTCGCCGGGATAAAGGCCGTCCGGGATGGCGCCGACCGCCTCGCCCAGCGCCTCGCGATAGCGCAGCATCACCGAGCGGGCCAGAACGTCGATCTGCACGCCGGCGTCGTTGATGTAGTATTCCTTGGTGACGTCGTATCCGGCGAAGGCGAGGATATTGGCCAGCGCGTCGCCCACCACCGCACCCCGGCAATGGCCGACATGCATCGGTCCGGTGGGATTGGCCGAAACATACTCGACATTGACCTTGCGGCCGGCGCCGGCGTCCGAGCGGCCGTAATTCGTGCTCAGGTCAAGCATCTCGGCGAGCCTTGCCTGCCAGAATCCGTCGCTCAGCCGCAGATTGACGAAGCCGGGCCCGGCCACGCTCACCTCGGCCACGTCCGCCTCCTCGGCCATCGCCGCGGCCAGCCTTTCGCCAAGCGCGCGCGGGTTCTCGCCGACCGCCTTGGAGAGCACCATCGCGGCATTGGTCGCAAGGTCGCCATGGCTCGGGTCGCGCGGCGGCTCCATCGTCACTCGCGCAAGGTCGAGCGGGCTGCCATCCCTGGCCTGGAGCCCCAGCCTTTCAACGGCCTCGACGACCCGATTGGAGAAATCGGCGAAAATATTCATGGGAGTGATCCGGATCCGAGAAATCAGCGCATTGGGCCGCCCGGCGGTCGGTGCGGCGATCCGCGAGCCCCTAGCGCATATCCGGCAAACGGTCAAACATGCGCGAGCCGAACAGGCGCCGGTGTTCCTTGATGGCATAGGTGTCGGTCATGCCGGCCAGGAAGTCGGCCACGTCGCGCGCCCGGGCGTCATCGGTCTGGCCCCGGCCCTCGCCCCAGCCCTCCGGCATCTCGCGCGGATCGGCGAAATAGGCGTCGAACAGGTCGCGTACGGTCCTGTCGGCCTCCTTTCGCGCGTGCAGCACCTCGGGATGGCGGTAGAGATTGGCGTAAAGGAAACGCTTCAGCTCCTTCTCCTGCGCCGCCATGCCGACCGAAAAGACCACCATCGTGCGTCCGGCATCGCGGATATCGTCCACCGAGCGCGGGGCGAGCGCGCCCAGGCTTTCGCGGCTCGTCACGATCACGTCCTCGACCATCAAGGTTATCTGCCGGCGCATCAGCTCGTGGCCCGTCCGCACGGCATCAAGGCCCGGATAGCGCTCGTTGACGGCGGCCAGAATACGGCCCGGCAGTCCCACATCGGCAAGCATCGGCAGCGTCAGCAGGCCGGAGCGCAGCCCGTCGTCCAGATCGTGGGCGTCATAGGCGATGTCGTCGGCAATGGCCGCGCATTGCGCCTCCAGGCCGGCGTGGCGGTGAAGCCCCAGATCGTGGAGTGCGCAATAGTCCGAAATCGGGCGCGGCACCGGGCCTGACAGACCCTTGCCGGCCGCATCGGTCAACGGTCCGTTGTGCTTGACCAGCCCTTCCAGGGTCTCCCAGGAAAGGTTCAGCCCGTCGAACTCCGCGTAGCGGCGCTCCATGAGCGTGACCACGCGCAGCGACTGGGCATTGTGGTCGAAGCCGCCCCACGGCGCCATCTTGTCGTCGAGCGCCTCCTCGCCCGTATGGCCGAAGGGCGTGTGGCCGAAATCGTGCACCAGCGCCACCGCCTCGGCCAGATCCTCGTCGCAGCGCAGGGCGCGGGCAAGCGCGCGGGCGATCTGGGCGACCTCGATGGAATGGGTCAGCCGGGTGCGGTAGTGGTCGCCTTCGTGGGCGATGAAGACCTGCGTCTTGTGCTTAAGGCGGCGGAAGGCGGTGGAGTGGATGATGCGGTCGCGGTCGCGCTGGAAGGGCGTCCGGGTCGGGCTTTCCGGCTCGTCGTGATAGCGCCCGCGCGATTGCGCCGGGTCGCACGCATAGGCCGCGCGCGGCCGGTAGCCGAAACCGATGCCATCAAGATCTGCCGGGGCCGCCATTTTTTGCCCTTAGAGTCTGTTTTGAAGGTCGTCAGGGCGAGTCGAAAATGGTGTTTTTCGAGCACCGGAGCGGAGCGTACATTAAGTACGTGAGCACCGGAGCGCAGAAAGACGCCGTTTGCAGGCCGCCATCACGACTTTCAAAATAGGCTCTCATTGACTCGCCGCACACCCGTTCATACCTATTGTGCATCAGCGAAAGCAAGGTGACGATATGGGCGTTGACGCAAAGACCGATATGAAGGGCGTGGACATGACCGATGCCGCCGCCAGGCGCATCGCCAAGATCCTTGCCGACGATCCGGGCAAGATCGCGTTGCGCGTCTCGGTGGAAGGCGGCGGCTGTTCGGGCTTTTCCTACAAGTTCGATCTGGTCGATGCTCGCGAGGATGATGACCACGTCATCGAGCGCGACGGCGCGACCATCCTCATAGACGATCTTTCGCTGGTCTATATGGGCGGCTCGGTGGTCGATTTCGTCGACGACCTGATCGGCCAGTCCTTCCAGATCCGGAACCCCAATGCCGTCGCTTCCTGCGGTTGCGGCACCAGCTTCTCCATCTGATCCTTCTTCGGGAGGCGGCAGCACGCCGCCGCCCCTCCACCCCCACCCCCCGTAATTGGCCGTCGCCGCGTGTTTGTTGACGCCGTGTAAACCGCTGTCCATTAAGGATCCGAGGAAGATCAACGGGTGGCTCCACGCGGGCGATGATAACAGGGACGACCGTCAGGCGCTTCGTGCGGCATGCGCTCATACGCACGGGGCTGGAGGGCATCTCGCTCACGCGGGCCGGACACCTGTGGCGCGCGGCCGCGGGACGCGGGATCATCTTCACGCTGCATCACGTGCGCCCGGCGACTTCGACACGCACCTATGCGAACGCGCTGCTTTCGATCACGCCGAGCTTTCTGGAAGAGGCGATCCAGGCTTGTCTGGAGCGGGACATGATGCCGCTGCCGCTGCAAGACCTGCCCGAGCGCCTCGCCGATCCGCGCGACAAACGCACCTATTTCTGCTTCACGCTGGATGACGGCTACCGCGACAATGCCCAGTTCGCGACCCCCGTTTTCCGCAAGTACGGCGTGCCCTACACCATTTTCCTGACCTCCGGTTTCGTGGAGCGGACGCGTTCGATCTGGTGGGAGACGCTGGAAGCGATCCTGGCGTGCAATTGCGAAATCGTCTTCGATTTCGGCAGCGGCGAGAAGCATCTCCCCCTTGGCTCTGAAATCCGAAAGACCTTTGTCTACGACAGGTTCATGGATTACCTTACATTGACACCCGAGGACGAGGCGGTCGATGCAATCGACCGCCTTGCGCGCAGTGTGGGAATCGACCCGCTGGCGCTGACCGACCAGCTTATCCTGCCTGTCCACGACATCGCCCAGCTCGCGGAGGACGCGCTTTGCCGGTTTGGCGGGCATTCGCTAACCCATGTGAACCTGCGGCGCGTGGATGCGGACCGGCTGAAGCACGAAATTGAGGGGTCGCTCGATACGGTGGAGCGCTATGCCGGCTATCGCCCGGAGACCTTCGCCTATCCCTATGGCTATGCCTCCGCCGTCGGCCCCAGGGAGATCCAGGCCGCCCGTCAGGCCGGCTTCAAGGTCGCCGTGACCAATCTGCCGGGCGTGTTGCGCTCCGAAAGCGCCCAGGATCCCACCGCCTTCCGACGCGTTTCGCTCAACGGGAACTATCAGAAGCGGCGCTATGTGGGCGCTCTGCTCTCGGGCGTCCCGTTCAAGCTGCCGGACACGCGGAAAGCCTGATCTTCCCGCTTTGGCTGTAGCGGCCAATCATCCCAGTCCGGACCGGCAGGGATGCGCCGAACAGTAGGTCCTTTCCCGCCGGCCAGGCAGCGGCCGGCACGATGTCAGCATTTGGCGCAGATACCGCGACTGAGCGGTGGACTGCGACGCACGCCAAGGGCACATTGGGGGGAATCGCAACACATGCCGCTACTGGGAAATACACGCCGATGAAAATCGCCACCTGGAACATCAACGGCGTCAAGGCGCGCATCGAGAACCTGCTCCACTGGCTGGAGGAGGAGCAGCCGGACATTGTCTGCCTGCAGGAGATCAAGTCGGTCGACGACCTTTTCCCGCGTGGTCCCATCGAAGCCCTCGGCTACCATGTCGAGACGCACGGCCAGAAGGGATTCAACGGCGTCGCGATCCTGTCGAAGCTGCGCTTCGACGAGGTCAATCGCGGTCTGCCGGGCGATGGGGACGATGCGCAGGCGCGTTTCATGGAGGGGGTCTTCTCGACCGACAAGGGCGTGCTGCGCGTGGTTTCCCTCTACCTGCCCAACGGCAATCCGGTGGAAACGGAGAAGTTTTCCTATAAGCTCACCTGGATGCAGCGGCTGGAGCAATGGGCGCACGGCAGGCTGGATCTGGAAGAGCCGCTGGTGCTGGCCGGGGATTACAACGTCATTCCCGAGCCGGCGGACGCCAAGAACCCGGAGGCATGGCTGGGCGACGCACTGTTCCGGCCGGAGACCCGCGCCGCCTTCCGCAGGTTCTCGCATCTCGGCTTCACCGATGCGCTGCGCGCCACGACGCAGGAGAGCGGCACATACACCTTCTGGGACTACCAGGCCGGCGCCTGGCAGAAGAACAACGGCATCCGCATCGATCATCTGATGCTGTCGCCCGAAGCTGCCGACCGACTGTCGGCGGTCAGCATCGCCAAGCATACGCGAGCCTGGGAAAAGCCCTCCGACCACGTGCCGGTGATCGCGGAGCTTTCGCTCAAGGCGGCGTGAAGGAAGAGCCAACGGGTGCCACGCCGAACGCTTTTGGAAATCCATTACCGGATTCCGGGCCGATGCGGTAAGATGCCCCGCTATGAGACATTTGGCGTGGATGGTCCTGACCAGCCTGATCCTGGCGCAGCCGGCGACAGCGGACTGCCGATGCGTGGCGAACGGCGCCCGCTATGTCGAGGGCGAGCAGGCCTGCCTCAAGATGCCGGACGGCCCGCGGCTCGCGCGCTGCGAGAAGGTCCTGAACAACAGCTCCTGGAAGATGCTCGGCCGCGATTGCAGCGCGATCTCGATGCAGGACAGCGACCCGCCGGTGCTGGCGGCGCGCTGAAAGCGCCCGCCGCCATGGCAATCATTCGAGAGCGTTATTTGAGTCCGTCGACCAGGTAGCCTTCGGCCAGGGCGATGGCCGTGCGGCGATCGGACTCGCCCGCCAGCGCGAACGCCTCCTCGTGCATGGCGCGTATCCACCCGACATCCGACGGCTTGGCGCGTTCCAGCGCCGCCGTCATCAGGGCCAGCCCGCGCACGACCTTGCCGCTCTGGAACAGCAGGTTTCCCAGCGTCGCCTGCGCGGCGGCATGCTCCTTTTCGGCGGCGAGCTGCAGCCAGCGGCCCGCCTGCTGGACGTTTCTCGTGCCGCCCTCCCCGCTGAGGAACATCCGGCCCAGCTCGTACTGGGCGTCGGCATTGCGGTAGGTGGCGGCCGCGCGCAGGAAATAGTCATGGGCCGCGGCCGGATTTGCCTCTACCGGCGAGCCCGGTATGCCGGTGCGCAGGTAGTTGCCGAGCGCCAGCAGAGCATCGGAGACATAGGCCTCGTCGCTGCTGCCGGGCCGCACCTCCTGCTGGACCACGGCAGAGAAGAACTTGAACGCCTCGTAGTCGTTGCGCGGAACGCCGTCGCCTTCGGCATACATGCGGGCAAGTTTCCAGCGCGCGCCCACCTGCCCTTTTTCGGCGGCATAGCGGTAGGCCTCGACGGCTTCCTGCTTCTGCCCGCGCTTATAGGCCGAGAAGCCGAAACGGAACATCGCCCATGGGCTGTTGGTCTCGGGCTTCTTGACGACCATGTCCTGATCGAGCGCTTCGGCTGAACCGAAGCTCCCGACGAGAAGCATGAGGCCGGCGGCGAGCCGGACCGTTATGGACCTAGATGTCCGCATAGCAGTGCGTTTCTTTCCCGGCTCCCGGATGGGTTACGGCGCCGTTCACGGCCGGTCCCACCGTCTGTGCATATTTCCAGATCGCGCCCGACTGGTAATCCGTCGTGCGGGGCACCCAGTTCTTGAGGCGCTCGGCAAGCTCCTCGTCGCTGAGGGCCACGTCGATGGTCCCTTCCACCGCGTCGATGGTGATGACGTCGCCATCCTTCAGAAGGCCGATCGGGCCGCCGACGGCAGCCTCCGGGCCGACATGGCCGATGCAGAAGCCGCGGGTGGCGCCGGAAAAGCGCCCATCGGTGATAAGCGCGACCCGGTCGCCCATGCCCTGGCCGTAGAGGGCGGCCGTGGTGGCCAGCATTTCGCGCATGCCGGGTCCGCCCTTGGGGCCCTCATAGCGGATGACGAGAACCTCGCCTTCCTTGTAGTTGCGCTCGTTCACGGCGGCGAAGCACTCTTCCTCCGAATCGAAACAGCGCGCCGGACCGGAGAAGCTGAGATGCTTCATGCCCGCCACCTTCACGATGGCGCCGTCGGGCGCGAGATTGCCGCGCAGGCCGACCACGCCGCCGGTTCTGGTGATCGGGTTATTGGCGGGACGCACCACGTCCTGCTGGTCGTTCCACGGAACACGCTCCATGTTCTCCGCCAGGGTGCGGCCGGTAACCGTCATGCAATCGCCGTGCAGGAAGCCGTGGTCCAGCAGCGTTTTCATCAGCAGCGGAATGCCGCCGGCCTCGAACATGTCCTTGGCGACATATTTGCCGCCCGGCTTGAGGTCGGCGATATAGGGCGTCTTCTTGAATATCTCCGCCACGTCGAACAGATCGAACTCGATACCCGCCTCGTGGGCGATGGCGGGCAGGTGCAAGGCCGCGTTGGTCGAGCCGCCCGAGGCGGCGACCACGGCAGCCGCATTCTCCAAGGACTTCAGCGTGACGATGTCGCGCGGGCGGATCTGCTTGGCGATCAACTCCATCACCTTTTCGCCGGAGGCGTAGTTGAAGCGGTCGCGCATCTCGTAGGGCGCCGGCGCGCCGCAGGAATAAGGCAGCGCCAGGCCGATGGCCTCGGCGACGGTCGCCATCGTGTTGGCCGTGAACTGCGCGCCGCAGGAACCGGCGGACGGGCAGGCAGCCTGCTCGATCTCCATCAGATCCTCATCGGAGATGGAGCCGACGGAATGCTGGCCCACCGCCTCGAACACGTCCTGAACGGTGATCTGGCGGCCGCGATAGGCGCCGGGCAGGATGGAGCCGCCATAGATGAAGACGGCGGGCACGTTGAGGCGGACCATCGCCATCATCATGCCGGGCAGCGACTTGTCGCAGCCGGCCAGGCCGACGATCGCATCGTAGCAATGGCCGCGCATGGTCAGCTCGACCGAATCGGCGATGACGTCGCGCGACACCAGCGAGGCCTTCATGCCCTGGTGGCCCATGGCAATGCCGTCGGTGACGGTGATGGTGGTGAATTCGCGCGGCGTGCCGTGGGCCGAGGCCACGCCCTTCTTGACCACCTGCGCCTGGCGCATCAGCGAGATATTGCAGGGTGCGGCCTCGTTCCAGCAGGTCGCGACGCCGACGAGCGGCTGGGCGATTTCCTCCGGCGACAGACCCATGGCGTAAAGATAGGAGCGGTGCGGCGCGCGCGCCGGCCCCACCGTCACGTGGCGGCTGGGAAGATTTGCTTTCGAAATCGATCGAGCGTCCATGATCACCTTTGCCGCTTCTTGCGGCTTCTCTCTTTGACACGCGGTATCCGGTGCGGCGCGTCCGAGAAGCTAACTCGGTGCGCCTGTTTTATGGCGGGAAATTGGCGTATTGCCCCCACGCCTTCATAGCGCAATGCATCTTATTAAAGTGTTGCGAATCAGCCACAGACAGCCATCCTCGCGCGCGGCCGGCAAGGGTGCGGTGCCCGGAGGACGAATCTCCTCCCCTTCCAAGGGGAAGATGAGGGAACATGGCAGAGGCGCTGCGGCGTGGATCGGTTCACCGTTTCACGGAACGCCGAACCGATCCGGCTACAGCATCGGCCCGAAAACCGGAAATCGATTTTCGGGACGCACGATGCGTAGATTCAATGGTCTAGAGCGTCCTTTGTTCGTCTTGAGAGACGCACGGCGCTCTAGCGGTTTTACGCAATTGCGGACGGAGCGGCCTACCGCTTGGCTTCGGAGGCGTCCCGTCTGTTGTGCAGCATGGAGGCCAAGACCGAAGCGCCGATGATGAGCGCCGTCACCGCCAGCGCGATCACCGAGGGGATGTGGATATACTGGCCGAACAGCATCTTGAACCCGATGAAGATCAGCACCAGCGACAGCCCCGTCTGGAGATAGCGGAAGGTGCGCATCATGCCCGACAGGACGAAGAACAGCGCGCGCAGGCCCAGAATGGCGAAGACATTGGAGGAAAAGACGATGAAGGCGTCGTTGGATACCGCCAGGACGGCGGGGATGGAATCGATCGCGAAGATCAGATCGGTGATCTCGACCGTCACCAGGACGACGAAGAGCGGCGTCATGAAGAGGATGCCGTTGCGGCGCGTCAGGAACCGCGCGCCTTCATATTCCGACGTCACCCGGCCGGTGCGCATCAACAGCTTGACGACGCGGCTGTCGCCGGGATCGACCATGGCGTCTCCGGCGAACATCATCTTGAAGCCTGAGAAGATCAGCAGCGCGCCCAGCGCCATGGCGATCACGTGGAACTGCTCGACCAGTTTCACGCCCGGCACGATGAGCGAAAGGCGCATCACGATGGCGCCCACGATGCCGTAGAACAGCACCCGGTACTGGGCCTCCGCCGGCACCTTGAAATAGGCGAAGATGAGGGCGATGACGAAAATATTGTCGAGCGAAAGCGCCTGTTCGATCAGGTAGCCCGTGAGGAATTCGGCTCCCCTGTCCGCGCCCGCGAAATAGAAGACGCCGACGGCAAACAGCATCGCCAGCGAGACATAGGCGCCGACCGTCCGGCACGCCTCGCGCGTGGTGATGACGTGGTCGCGTCGATGGAGAACGAAAAGATCGACGAACAGGATGATGGCGACAAACGCCAGGAAGCCGGGCCACAGCCAATCGTGCAATGTCATGAAGCGTTTGCATTCAATGCGCCGCGTCAGCGCGTTGTCGTTCAGTCCGACATCACAGGCAACGCCTTGCCTGCCAGAGGGGCCCGGGCTGGGTGACGCATACTATCTGAGGCAGTTTTGCCGCCGTTTCAAGTGCTTGCGCAGCATTGTTGCGCCTTCGGCAGGGATACGCACAGCTTTCGGCCGCAATCGGCATAAAAAAGGCCCGGCATGGAAGCCGGGCCTGTCAAATAACAGATCAGATGATCTGCCGCGGTATCACCATCTAACTTTGTAGTTGGCCGACAGAATGCCGGCCCAGCCGGAGTCGACGGCAGCGCCGAAATCCGGTGCGCCGGCGCCGGTGATTTCATCCGAGGTGAGGTAGACCAGGGCTCCGCCGAGCCGCAATTCCCCGCCCAGGTCGTCCTTGAGGCTGACGCCTGTGGCCAACATCCACTTGTCGCTGCGGAAATCGTAGCCGTTGGACACGCCCTGGTCCCATTGCAGGCTGACCAGGCCGGAAACGCGCTCGTTGAACGCATGGCCGACGCCGCCGGTGACGGTCCAGCCGTCCTTCCAGTGGTAGAGGTTGGCGCTCGTTATCGGCCCGGCGGAGACAACCAGACGTTCGTTCACCGACCAGTCCGTCCACTTCACGGATCCAAAGGCTAGCCAACCAGGCGCGACGCCCGTCTGCAACTTGAACTCGACGCTCTGGGGCAGTTCGCCGGAGCCCGTCGCCGTCCCGAGCGGCATGCCATAGAGCGTGGCGCTTCCCGTCGCGTCATGGGAGGTCCCCGACCGGTACATCAGTTGGGCGCGGAGCGCGATCTCGGGGATTTCGTAGCCGAGCCCGGCGCGCCACCCATAGGCGTTGCTGCCGAGTTCAATGCCCAAAGGTGCCGGTCCCGGAAATGGCGCCGGAGGCGAGGGAAGCGTCGGCAGTGCAGAAAGCTCGTAGTCGAACTTTTCGACAAACGCGCCGCCCAGTACCGAAAGGCGCCCGCGCCCCATGTCGAAGAAAACCGCACAGGTGCCGCCGAACTCCGAGACCGTGAACTCCTCCGAAAGCTTGCCGCTCGGACCGTACGGCGAAGGATGGCTCGAATTGGCGCCGTAAGGCGTCGTGAACGTACCGGCGCAGGACAGGTTGTCGGTGACCTTGAACTTCACGGCGGCTGTCGGGATGACGTAGGTATCCAGATAGTCGGTGCCGACCACGCCGCCGCTGGTCGTTCCGCCGGGGTTGCGCGAGAACTTCTGTGACGGCGTTACGACCGTAGCCCCCGCCCGCAGGTTGAAATTCCCTTCCTCGTAAAGAATATCCGTGTCGGCCGTTCCGCGCGAAAAGCCGCCCGCATGTGCACTGCCGGCCAAAAGCGCCAGCCCCAGTGCCGAAACCCCAAAACCACTAAAACGCATGCGAGAACCTCCCTGGACTCCGATTTCGCTACGGAAGGATAGCAAGCGTTTCGCATCGCGCAATCGCAATGCCGCCCGGCCGGGCGGCGGCGCGTTTTCTTACCTTAACGTAAACCCCTGAAATTGAGCGAGGTTCAACGCCGGCATGCGAAGGCGCAGCATGGAACAGGCCGGATTTGAGGCGTTTCGGCCGCTTTCCCGCCGCATTCCCACCGCTTTACGGCAACTGTTGCGGAAATGTGACAGGGAGCAGGAAAGCTGCTTCTGACCCTTGAATGGCGGGGGAAGGGCCGGCGCCGACGGGCTGCAAGATCCTCATTCCGCGCCGGCCCCGCGAATCAATGGCCGCTAGCCGGCTTCCCTCACCCGGTCGAGCGCCGCCTGCATCTTTGCCCTCGCCTCGGCAAACTCGGCGCGCTTTTCGCGCTCGGCAAGGACGATGTCTTCCGGCGCGTTGGCGACGAACTTCTCGTTCGACAATTTCTTGTCCAGGCGCGAAATCTCCGCATCGATCTTGCCGAGCTCCTTTTCCAGGCGGAGGGTCTCGGCGCCGATATCGATGAGATCGCCCAGCGGCAGGCAGAAGGTCGCCTCGCCCAGCACGAATTGCGCGCTGCCCTTGGGCGCGTCGGCGGCAAAGCCCAGCTCCTCCACGCGCGCCAGACGGCGGATGGCCGGATCATGCCGCGCAATGCGCGCGCGGGTCGTCTCGTCGGCGCCGACGGCCACCAGCGGCGCCATGGCGGCGGCGGGCACGTTCACCTCGGCGCGCACGGAGCGAATGCCGCTGACCAGGTCGATGAGCCAGTTGATGTCGGCGGCCGCCTCCGCATCCTCGAAATCCGGCGAGGGCCAGCGCGTCAATGCCAGCATTCCGTCGCGTCCGGCCTCGCCGCCCATATGCGCCCACAGCTCCTCGGTCATATAGGGCATCATCGGGTGCAGCAGCTTGTAGATCTCGTCCAGCACATAGGCCGCGCAGGCGCGGGCCTCCGCCCCGGCGTCCTCGTCGTCGCCGGCGAAGACCGGCTTCAAGAGCTCCAGATACCAATCGCAGAACTGGCTCCACACGAAGCGATAGGCCGCGCCCGCCGCCTCGTTGAACCTGTACGACGTGATGCCGGCGGTGATGGCCTCGGCCGTGCGCGTCAGCTCGGTCAATATCCAGCGGTTGATGGCGAGCCGCGCGTCTTCAGGCCGGAAATCGGGATCGCGCTTCACGCCGTTCATCTCGGCAAAGCGGGTCGCGTTCCAAAGCTTGGTGCCGAAATTGCGATAGCCGGCCACGCGCGAGGGATCGAGCTTCACGTCGCGCCCCTGCGCGGCCATGATCGCCAGGGTAAAGCGCAGCGCGTCGGCACCGTATTCGTCGATCAGTTCCAGCGGGTCGATGACATTGCCCTTGGACTTCGACATCTTGGCGCCGTTCTTGTCGCGCACCAGCGCGTGCACATAGACGGTGTGGAAGGGCTCCTCCTCCATGAAGTGCAGGCCCATCATCATCATCCGGGCGACCCAGAAGAAGATGATGTCGAAGCCGGTGACGAGCACCGACGTCGGGTAATAGCGGTCGAGCTCGGTGGTCTTGTCCGGCCAGCCCAGCGTGGAAAACGGCCAGAGCGCGGAGGAGAACCAGGTGTCGAGAACATCCTCGTCGCGCGTGAGGATCTTGCCGGGCTCGTAATTTTCGAGCTGGTCTTCCACCCAGGATTTCCACGGCCCCTCGAGCGCCAGATAATATTCGACCGCGTCGTCCAGCGCTTCCTTCTCGGTGCGGGCGACGAAGACGTGGCCGTCCGGCCCGTACCACGCGGGGATCTGATGCCCCCACCAGAGCTGGCGGGAGATGCACCAGGGCTGGATGTTCTCCATCCACTCGAAATAGGTCTTTTCCCAGTTCTTCGGCACGAATTTCGTGCGCCCCTCGCGCACGGAGGCGATGGCGGGCTTTGCCAGCGTCTTGGCGTCGACATACCACTGGTCGGTGAGGAAGGGCTCGATCGGCACGCCGCCACGGTCGCCATGGGGGATGGTGTGGCGATGCGGCTCGACCTTCTCCAGAAGCCCCGCATCTTCCATCATGGCGACGAGCGCCTTGCGCGCCTCGAAGCGGTCCAGACCGTCGAGCTGCGCGATGGTGGCGGTGAGCCGGGCATCCCGCTCTAGGCCTTCCAGGAAATCCTCATTGTCCTTCAGCGTGATGGCGCCTTCCACCGTCATCACATTGATCTGGGGCAGGCCGTGCCGCTTGCCGACCTCGAAATCGTTGAAGTCGTGGGCGGGGGTCATCTTCACCGCGCCGGTGCCGGCCTCGGGATCGGGATATTCGTCGGCGATGATCGGAATGCGCCGACCGACCAGCGGCAGCATCACATGCCTGCCGACGAGGCTCTTGTAGCGCGGATCGTCGGGATGGACCGCAACGCCCGTATCGCCCAGCATCGTCTCCGGCCGCGTGGTGGCAACGACCAGATAGTCGCGGTTCTCGTATCCGTCGGGCTCGCCGTCGGAGGGGCGCCAGTCGACGCGGTTGCCTTCGCCATCCAGCCTGTAGGGATGCTCGTAGCTGACGCCGGGCTCCAGCGGATAGCGGAAATGCCAGAGATTGCCGTTCACCTCGATCTGCTCGACCTCCAGATCGGAGATCGCGGTCAAAAGCTTGGGGTCCCAATTGACCAGCCGCTTGTCCTTGTAGATCAGGCCCTGCTCATAGAGCGACACGAATACTTCGATGACGGCCCTGGACAGCCCCTCGTCCATGGTGAAGCGCTCGCGCGACCAGTCGCAGGAGGCGCCCAGCCGCTTCAGCTGGTTGATGATCGCGCCGCCCGATTCTTCCTTCCACTCCCAGACCTTATCGACGAATTTCTCGCGGCCCATGTCGCGGCGATGCTGCTGGCGCTCCATCAGCTGGCGCTCGACCACCATCTGCGTGGCGATGCCGGCGTGGTCCATGCCCGGCTGCCACAGCACGTCCTTGCCGCGCATGCGCTCGAAGCGGACCATGATGTCCTGCAGCGTGTTGTTGAGCGCATGGCCCATGTGCAGGGAGCCGGTCACATTGGGCGGGGGGATGACGATGGTGAAGGTCTCGGCGCCCGGTTCTGCGCCCGCGCCGGCGCGGAATGTCCCTTCCCGCTCCCAGCGTTCGGCGATCTTGGGCTCAACGCTTGCCGCGTCGTAGTTCTTATCGAGCATGGGACATCCGCCTGGCAGTGGGAAATGAAAGCCGGTGTAAAGCGGAAGGGTTCGGGCGAGTCAACTATGGCGGGGCGCCGGAACTCGAAAACGAATTCCGCAAACGCCCGGCGCAGCGTCAAGAGCCGTGGGAGCCTCGGCCGTGGGTTAGCGGCCGATGGCAGGCTTCATGGGGATTTGCCTTCAGCCGCCGCGCGCCACCCGCTCGATTTCCTCGCGGACAAGGCGTTCCACGAGCGTCGGCAGATTGTTGTCCAGCCATTCCTGAAGCATCGGCCGCAGCATTTCCTCGGCAACCTGATCCAGCCCCTTTGCCCGCTTCGCCTCGAAGACCTCGTTGAGTTCGCCGAAGGCGGCGGCAACTTTGCGGCCGGTGTCGGCCGACACCATCGCCGGGCGCGCGGGGGCGTTGTCGTCATGGCCGGACGTCCCGACCTCGGCCGGACGCGGCGCCTGCCGCGCCTCGGCGGCGGCCGGCTCGACGCGCTCCTTCTCCGTCGCAGAGCTCGCGCCGGGTGCGTTCGTCAGCTTCAAGACACTCTGCAGGCCCCCGCTCTCGGGCTTCCGCCGATCCGCTTCTTCGGGTTCTTCCGCTGCCGCGCGGCCGAGGTCGGCACCGTCATTGTGGGGCCATCTGAAGGGGGCCCGCTCGGTCTCCTGCCGCACATTCGCCTCCGGCTCGCCGTCATCGGGTGAAACGGCATCCGGCACGGGCCTGAGTTCGGCGCGGAAGGCCTCCACATCCACGGCGGGCGAACCGGCCGCATCGGCCGGTGCGGCGGCCGAGCCTGCCTTCTGGCCGGTTTCGCTGTCTTCGATGATGCGCCGGATCGATGCGAGGATCTCCTCCATCGAGGGTTCACGCTGTGCGCTGTTTGCTTGTGCCATGTCCGTTTCCGCCGCCATTTGTCTCACATGCGAGTACCCTGCGGCCGGCCCTGCCGGCGACCCGCACCCCGAATCACCAATAGCCTACCGGAGGTGTCGCCGCGTGAGAATCCCCCGCCACGGGATTGATCGGCTTGCACACAAGATTGCGCGCGGACGCCAAGCGCCTCCACCATATATTGTGGAAAAGCCGGTCCTTCACATGGGTGCAGGAGATCGGCGCAGAAAGGAGACGAGGCTGGCCGGATCGGTTCACCATTTCAAGAAACGCCGAGCTGATCCAGTTATTCGTTCCGACGCAACTCCAGACGGAAAACCGGCTTCCACTTTTCCTGGAATTGCGTGTCCTGTGACTCTAGCGGCCGTCCGGCGTGCGCAGCCCGTACCACTTGTCCTTGACGGCGTTGTAGTGCTCTTCCGGCTGGTAGACCGTCACCTGGAGCCCCAGTCTTGGCGCGGTGAGGCGCCCCAGCGCCGCGACGATGCCATAGCTGGCCGCCACCACGGCGCGCTCGGCGGTCACCAGGTCGATCCTCGCATTGATGACGTCCGCCTGCGCGTTGAGCACGTCGAGGGTGGTGCGCTGGCCGACGGCCCGTTCCTCGATGACCCCGTCAAGGGCCAGGCGCGCCGCGCTCACCAATTCACGGTTCGCAACAACGCTTTCGCGCGCCGCCTGATAGCCGGTCCAGGCCCGCGTCACCGCCTCGCGCACCTGATCGCGCGTCACGTCGACGAGGATGCGGGACTGCCCCAGCTGCTCCTTGGCCTGTCGCACACGCGCCGAACTGGCACCGCCCTGGTAGATGGGAACGGTCAGGTTGAGCCCTATCGAGGCCGCATTGTTCGTCCCGTCATTGGCAAGACCGGGGTTGGAGTCCGTATAGCCGGTCGAAATGCCGGCCTGCGCATTCAGTTGAGGCAGCAAGGCGCCTTCGGCCGATTTCACCTGAAAGGATGTCTGGTCGACGGCGTGCAGGCGCGCGGCGATGGCGGGGTGCTCCGACAGGGCGATGGCCACCGCGCTGTCCAGGCTGGACGGCATAAGCTTGGTCAGCGGCTCCGGCATTTTCAGATCGCCCGGCGCGCTGCCGACGATCTGCTGGTAGAGCGCGGCGCTGGCGGCGGCGTTGGCCCTCGCCTGGCTGAGCTGCGCCAGCGCCGCCTGCCGGCTGGCCTGAGCCTGGGCAAGGTCGGTGCGGGTTCCCTCGCCCACTTCGAGGCGCGAGCGCGCCGAACGCACCTGCTCTTCGAGAAAATCGAGGTTCTGGGCGCGCAGAGCGGCGATCTGCCGGTCGCGTATGACGTCGACATAGGCGCTCGCCGCGTTGAGCAGCGTGTTCACTTCCTCGTTCTGCAGTGCGGAAAAGGCGGCGCGCACGCCCGATTCGGCCGCCTGCACGTTGTTACGGGTCTGAAACCCGTCGAATATGGGCTGCTGCAGGGAAATTCCCAGTTCGCCAGTGCGCTGTTCGACGCCACCGCGGCTGGCCAGCGTGGCCGAGGCCGAGCCGTTGATGCGCGGGCGCATGCCCGACTTGGCGATCGCGACCCCCTCATCGGTGACACGAACCCCCGCACGCTCCGAATTCAGTGAGGAATTGTTGTTGTAGGCTTTGGCCAGCGCCCCGAATATGGTCTCCGCATGCGCCTCGATGGGGCAGATAATTGCCGCTGAAACTGTCAGGGCAGCCAGAAAACGGCTTCGCATGACTGACACGTTCGACCTCGCAAGCTCTGTGCGGGCGCATTTCATGCCCCGGCATTTCCAAAATCGACGGCCACAGGGCCGCATTCGCACGACTCAGAAGCGACGCTTACCCCAAAAACAGCCACGCACTCTCTGAGTCTGCGGCAACGTTACAACATAGTCACGACTAAAACCGTTGCCTGTAGGCAACAGCATCAACCTCAAAAAACAAAACCCGGCTCGCGCGAAAATCCAGGCAGCGGCCGAACGGCGGTGTTGAAAGCGCGGCGCGAGGAGACGACGCCGTCCTCCTTCACGAACAGTTCGGCCCGCGCCGCGTTGCCGTGTCCGACAACGGCAACCAGCCTTCCGCCTTCGCCCAATTGGGAAATCAGCTCGTCGGGAACGAAATCGACCGCGCCGCCGATGAAGATGAGGTCGTAGGGCGCCTCGTCGGGATAGCCCTTCTCGAGCGGTCCGGTCACCACCGTCACGTTGACGCAATCGAGATCGGCCAGCGTGGCGCTGGCCGTCTCAGCCAGTTGGGGATCGCATTCCAGCGCCACGACGAAACTCGCCACCTTGGAAAGCACGGCCGAGGAATAGCCGGTGGCACAGCCCACGTCGAGCACCAGGTCGGAGGACTTGACGCCGGCAAGCTGCACCAGCTTGGCAAACGGAGCGGGCTCCATGAGGAAGCGCGGCGGCGCGCCCTGAACGGCGGGCAGGATCTCGAGGTCCTCGTCGATATAGGCAAGGCTCTTGCGGCGGCCTGGAACGAAGGCTTCCCGGGGAATCTCCCGCATCGCCTCCAGCAGGGGAACATGCGTGACATCTTGCGTGCGCAACTGGCCTTCGACCATCTTGTCGCGCTGCTCGGAGAAATCGGCGGTCATCACCCTCGTTCCCGTCTGTTGCGCGCCCGGCGCGCTGTCTCTGGTCCCGGCGCATCGGCTCGTCGGAGAAGCGAGCCGCCGGATGCGCCCCGGAAAATTGGAGGCCTCGCCCGGAAGGCTCTATGCATTCCGGATCAAGCCGTTGCGTGGTGGTGTGGCAAATAATTCTCTGACCGTCAATCAGGCACTTAGCCCGTCCACTGCCACACCTTGAGGCACTACAAAGCGGCGGCCCTACTGCTGGATTATCTTCCCATACCCTTCGGGGTTCTGAGGGGATGCCGAATAAGTATAGTCGCAGTCGAACAAGGCACCATTCATTTTGGGGGAGGAACACATGAACAATGAACTCGACCCTTCGCCGCAGTTGATCTATGAAATCGAAACCGGCAACGACTGGACCTGAAGTTCCAGTGAAGCGTCAGATTAGGATGTCGCCGTATGAACCCCGCCAACCTCGCGCTCGTTGGCGCCTCCACTGTGGCCTTTCTGGCTGCCGCCAGTTCCGCGAAGGCCTGGGCACTGTCACAGAACAGCTGGCTGTGGCTTGGGCTTACCCTAGCCCTCTACACGCTCGGCAACCTGATCATGCTTCGGCTCATTCGAGAAGTCGGAATGGGAGTCGCGCTGAGCCTCTCGGCCGTGGTCCAACTGGTTGCAGTCAACATCATCGCTCTTGTGGTCTTCGGCGAACGCTTGTCGCCAATCCAGTCCGCTGGCATCGTGTTGGCGGTTGTCGCCATCGGCATGATCACGCTCAGCGCAAGAGCGTAGCTTCCGGGTCGTTCAGCATGTGCTGGTGTGACGGCCTCTCAACACCACAAGCAACCGCTCTTTGCCGCACTTATCGATAAAGAGAGGAAACTGGCTTCGCGGGCGCCCGATGTGGCACGGTTTATTGCACAGCGCGCGAGGCGGTCAAGGCGCTGCTGGGCGCCAACGACTATCTGGAAAGCCGCGTGCAGGCGCTGGAGGCGTCGGTCAGCTGGGGCTATGTGCGCGCCGGGGTAGGCAGGAAGTAGATGGCCAGATCGTTTCGCGTGGATACCATCGGGAAGCTCATCGAGCTTAACCACTCGCTGACGGCGCACTGCTTCGATCCGAAGTGTCAACATTCGAGCAAGCTGGATCTGATGGAGCTTGCCTGGAAGCTCGGCCCTTGTCATGGCTATGGGGCTGATGCTCTCGAGCCGAAGCTAAGGTGCACGAAGTGCGGCGGCAAGCGTGTCGGCATCAAGGTTGACCCGCAGTTCATGGAGAACCTGCGGCGCGGCATAAAGTAAGCAATGTCCTTCGGAGAACTTCCGCAGTCCAGTTCAATGAACCTTAGAGGCAGACCCAAGCGTGGACATACCCAGAGCCAAATCCCAAAGTGGCTATGAGTACAGTCATCCCCAAAAAGGAACGCCAAGGGCGCCTTGGAACCGGCGTTGTTTCGGCCAACTTTTCGGTGTGGGTACGGGCGCTGCTAAGCATTTTGGCTCACCTCAGCGATTGAAATCACCCAACAATCTGAGCGCCAAGCCTTAAGGGCGTATGGAGAAAATCCGTAAAAAGTCCAGACAGCGGTTCTCAAGTGTTATGCCAGTGCAAGTGGTCTGGATAGGAGAGCATTCCGATTCCAGTTTTTGCACTGCAACGGCCGTTGCCGGAAGACATGCTGACCTTGGTGACCGCGCCTCCCGTGCCATCAGAGTCGGAGCAGATGACAGTCAAGGGGCAGCTCCTGTGAACGCTTTTCCGGGCTGACCGAGCGCGTGATATGAATGACTTTGCCGCCCTCGGCGGTCTCTTCGGCGCGGCTTAGCGACCCAGAGTATGGCAGATCGCCATTCCGACCAAGCATTGACCGGATCGACAGCTCGCTCGGCTACACAAAAGACAACTGCCGCGTGGTGATTCTAGCGCTTAACCTCGCGATCAATAGCTGAGGACTCGAGGTGCTTACAGAGATCGCTGAGAGGCTCATAAAGGGAATAGAACTGCCACACCCAAAAGGGGATGGCAGTCCCCCTGTGCCACACCCTGAGAATAAACAAGTCAATTCAAACGCTTAGTCACTCCCATTAGGGAGGATGGAGGCCTCGCCCGGAATCGAACCGGGGTGCAAGGATTTGCAGTCCTCTGCGTAACCACTCCGCCACGAGGCCATGATGCCGAGGGCACCGACGCGTTTCAATAGGTTGGGACCAATGGTGCGTCAAGCGGGTAAGCGCGGTTGAAAATGTTTTCCTCCGCCCATTGCGGAACCGGCCGCCGGGCCTCCTGACCCCGCGCCTCGCGCCTTCTCAGGTCTTCCTTTGCCGGCGGCGCATCCACCACAGTTCCAGCTTGCGCCGCATGCGGCGGATGGCCGGCAGATCGTAAGACAGGATGAGCAGGCCGAACGGCACCATCCAGAACCCCAGGACCGGCAGGAAGCCGAACACGCCGAGAACGGTCAGGGCGACGCCGCTGGCAAGCCTTGCCGCCCGCGACCGGGGGATCGGCAGCTTCCTTCCGGCGATGGAAACATAGGGGCGTTCCCCGCCGGCCTTCGCCGCGCCACCGCCAGTCTTCCCGCTTTGCTGCGTCGTTTCGTCCATTCCCGTCCTCACTCGCCCGCCAGCGCTTGAACATCGCCGACGGCGCTGCATATGAGGACAGAAAGTGGTGATTGCGAGCCCGCGTCCTCGATTGCTGTCAAAAAAAGCGAATGGCGCTTTGCAAAGGCGATTTCTCTTTGCTATAGGCACGCTCACTTACGTGAGCACAGGCATTCCCCGGTAGCTCAGTGGTAGAGCAACCGGCTGTTAACCGGTTGGTCGCTGGTTCGAATCCGGCCCGGGGAGCCATTTCTTTCCTAGAGAATCGATCTCCATCGAGAAACCCGCCTTGAAGGCAGGGCGTTCCCGCTGTCGCCGCAGGGTCGCTGCGCAGGGGCGCTGGCTGGCCCGCAGCAGGCCGCCACTCCGCCCCCTTCGGCGGCCGGATCGTGACACGCTGTTGCATAATGTGAGTTGGGCTCGGCGGCCGAATCCATCACCACTGCAGTGCGGCGGACCGTCAAGGGCAACCGCAGGGGCCGGCAGCTCAGGCAATGTCTCCGGGTGGAGACGCCGGCCTCTTTACCCCGCCCTTGTTCGCACCCTTGCGGGCCGCTCGCTCACGATCGTCGAGCAGCCCGCTCACCGGAGGCAGGCTCGCTGTTGCCGCAGGCCTGTTGCCCACCGGCGGCCTTGTCGCACGGGCGGGTGTTCAGACGGCCGGCGCCCATGATATCATGGTTCAATGGATATCGATAAAGAACACCCACATCGAAAACGAGGGCCGAGGGCCACCGGCAAGGGCACGCCCGTGCTGGTGCGGCTTCAGCCCGACCTGCTGCGCGCCCTCGATATGTTCATCGACCGCAGCGGAGGCAGGATGTCGCGCCCCGAGGCGCTGCGCCTGGCCTTCCGGGAGTGGGCGGAGTCGCTCGGCTACCTTCCCCACGAACTGCACGCGGAAGAAGGAAAACGTCCTGAAGAGCTCAACGCCTCGAACGACGACTGACGGGGGCTGCCGCCGATCTCACGCCTTCTTCGACACGAAGTCGGCGGCGATGCGCATTTCGCGCAGCGGCCGCACCAGCGATATGCATTCGGCATAGATCGGATGCGCCTTGTAGGCGGCAAGGGCTTCCTCGTCGCGGAATTCGCCATAGACGACTACGTCCACCTCGCCGCCGAGCTGGTCGACCTTGCGGTTGAGGCCGATCTCGAAGAACTCGCTGTGCGGTATGTCCCCCAGCATCGACAGGGCCTCGGCGATGCGCCCCACATCCTCGGGCTTGGTTGCGCTGAAGAACACGATATGGCGAATCATTGCACGCTCCCGTTTCGATCCGCTGCAGGAGCCGAATGACGGCGCAGAGTGTCAAGCGCCGGGGACCCGTTCACGTCGGCCCCCGGCACCGTTTCAGGCTGGCTCTACAGTATCGGCCCGAAAACCGGAATCGATTTTCGGAAAGCACGATGCTTAGAGCTTTGTGCAGCATCCATTCGCAAGCGCGGCGCTCTAAAGCGTGATCCGGTAGAGCGCGAAGCCGTTCTCGCCGTCGCCGGCGGGCGCGATGTCGACGCCCTTCACTTCCCCGGCGAATTCGGCCCCCTTCGGCCCTGTCTCGAACAGAACCGAGGCTCCGTCGAGCGGCTTGAAGCCCCAATTGGCGTCGGCCGAAGGATTGATGGTGCCCTGCTCGACGATGTAGCGGACGATCACGTCGCGATTGGTGTCGGGCGCTTCGAAGATCAGCTTGTCGGGGCCGATCTCGGGGAAGTTGCCGCCGCCGCCCGCGCGGTAATTGTTTGTCGCGACGATGAACTTCTGTTCCGCGTCGATCGGCTCGCCGTTGAATTTGAGGTCGACGATGCGGTTGGCTCCGGGATTGATCAGTTCGCCCTTCGGATCGTATTTCGGCGGCTGGCTGAGGTCGATCGCATAGGTCACGCCGTCGATCACGTCGAAATTGTAGGAGGGGAAGGCGTCGTTCAGCAGCGGCTGATCGGGCTTGCCCGGCTCGACCTGATTGAAGATGCCCGCCGACATTTCCAGCCATTCCTTCACGTTCCTGCCCGTGACCAGGACGGCCTGGACCGTGTTGGGATAAAGATAGAGGTCGGCCACGTGCTTGATGGCAACGTCGCCGGCAGGCACGTCGGTGTAGTAGTCGGCGCCGCCACGTCCGCCCGCCTTGAAGGGAGCTGCCGCCGAGAGCACGGGTATGTCGCTATAGGCCGTCTCCTTCAGCATGTCCTTGATGTACCAGACCTGCGCCTGGGCGACGATCTGCACGGACGGGTCGTCGGCAACCAGCGCGAAATAGGAATGGAGCGGCGCGGATGTCTTGCCGACGGCGGTCCGCACATATTTCAGCGTCGCCTCATGGTCCTCGCGCGCGGCCTCCTCCACCTCCGCCTTGCTTTCCACGAGCGGCTTCGTCTCGCGCTCGACGCGCTCGAAGATCGGCCGCGCCTCACTGGTGGAGCCGGCCACGCGCCAGGCATTGCCGTCGCGCTCCAGCATCAGGTCGATCAGGCCCAGATGCGAGCCCCAGAAGCCGCCCATGACAGCGGGCTTGCCGTTAAGCAGGCCCTTGGCGTTGTCGGCGCCTTCCACGCCCTCGAATTTCGGCCCCGGGAAATCCAGGTGGCTGTGGCCGGTCACGATGGCGTCGATGCCGTCGATGCCCGCCAGAAGGGCGGAAGCGTTTTCCAGGTTCTCTTCATATTGCAGGGGGCCGAAGCCGGAATGCGACAGGGCGACCACGATGTCGGCGCCCTCCTCCCGCATCTGCGGCACCCAGGCTTCGGCGGCGCGCACGATGTCGCGCGTCATCGCCTTGCCGGCAAGGTGCTTGGCGTCCCAGTTCATGATCTGCGGCGGCACGAAGCCGATCAGACCGACCCTGACGGTGTGCTCCTGGCCGGCGCCGTCCTTCACCTTCTTGTCGAGGATCACATAGGGCTTCAGGAACAGATCGTCCTCGCGCCCGTTCGCGGCGAGCCCGCCCCGGGTCAGATTGGCGCACACGAAAGGAAAGTTGGCGCCCGAAAGCACCTTGAACATGAAATCCAGGCCGTAGTTGAACTCGTGATTGCCCAGGGTCGAGCACTCGTAGCCGAGCGTGTTCATAGCCTTGATGATCGGGTGGACGTCGCCTTCGCGCATGCCGCGCTCATAGGCGATGTAGTCGCCCATCGGGTTGCCCTGCAGGAAATCGCCATTGTCGACCAGCATGGAATTGGTCGCCTCGGCGCGGATCGCGTCGATGATCGAGGCCGTGCGCGCCAGCCCCATCGTGTCGTTGGGCTTGTCGCCGTAGTAGTCGTAGGGGAAGACGTGCACGTGCAGGTCGGTGGTTTCCATGATGCGCAGATGCGCCTGGTTGGCCGCCGCCCGCGCGGAGAAGGGGTGCAGCATCACAAGGGAGCCCGCGGCGGCTGTGCCGGCAAGGAAGGAACGGCGTGAAATGGTATTGTCGAGCTTGCTCATGATCTGTCTCCCTGGAGCGCCATGCGCCCCTATGGACGCATAAAGGACGCTCAATCTCCTTGTTTTCCGCACTCATGCGGGCGCCAGCGCTTCCACCCGGCTGCCAGATGCCGCAGCCGGCAAGTCTGCCCGTACAAACGCGATGATCGCGCCTTCGGGCCGCGACTTCCAGCAGAATCTCATGACGCGCGGATGACATGGCGCCCCTGCGGCAACGCTCCACCGTCGCACCCTTGCGTCCTCGGTTTGCCATACGGGCACGCGATGAAGCGCAGCCGCAGAGCCGATCTCACGCCATCTCCGGCCGTATCCCCGTGGCCGTGCGGTCGATCACCTCGCGCAGCGCAAAGGCCGAATTGATCTTGATGACATGGGGCATGCCGGTGAGCCATTCCTTGTGGATCCGCTCATAGTCGGCAAGGTCGCGCGCGGCGATGCGCAGGATATAGTCGTATTCGCCGGACATGAGGTGGCAGGAAAGCACGTTCGGGCAGCGCTTCACCGCCGCCTCGAACTCGCTCAGCGTCTTCTCGAACTGCCCGGTCAGCGATATGTGCACGATGGCCGTCATGCGGTGGCCCAGCGCCGCATTGGAAAGCTCGGCGTGATAGCCCTTGATGACGCCCGATTTTTCGAGATTGTCGAGCCGGCGCGAGCAGGCCGATTGCGACAGCCCGACCCGCTCCGCCAGCGCCGCATTCGAGATCCGTCCATCCTGCTGGAGCGCATCGAGAATGGCGACATCAATCCTGTCGAGTGCGGCTGTTCGCAAAATATTCTCCATTCCCGCCTTTGGGCGCAAGAAATAGCGAACCGGCCCTGCGATGGCAAACCTATTCGCAAGGACGTGCCGGACGTTTTGTGGTTGAATCGGGAAAGTTCACCGCAAATCCCCGGGAGGTTCTGGAATGCGCGTCGGCTGCCCCAAGGAAATCAAGAATCACGAATACCGCGTTGGCCTGACGCCCGGCTCCGTGCGCGAATATGTGGCGCATGGCCATGAGGTGCTGGTGGAAGCCGGCGCGGGCGCCGGCATCGGTGCCGACGACAACGCCTACCGCTCTGCCGGCGCGACCATCGCGAAGACGGCCGCCGACGTGTTCGCCAAGTCGGACATGATCGTGAAGGTCAAGGAGCCGCAGCCCGGCGAGTGGGTGCAGCTTCGCGAAGGCCAGATCCTCTACACCTATCTGCATCTGGCGCCTGATCCGGACCAGACCAAGGGTCTGGTCGATTCCGGCGTCACCGCCATCGCCTATGAGACGGTGACCGACGGGCGCGGCGGCCTGCCGCTGCTTGCCCCCATGTCGGAAGTGGCCGGACGCCTGGCCATCCAGGCGGGCGCGACGGCGCTGCAAAAGGCCAATGGCGGGCGCGGTCTGCTGCTTGGCGGCGTTCCGGGCGTTCTGCCGGGCAAGGTGGCGATCATCGGCGGCGGCGTCGTCGGGCTGAACGCGGCCAAGATGGCCGTCGGCCTCGGCGCGGACGTGACGATCCTCGACCGCTCGATCCCGCGGCTGCGCCAGCTCGACGACATCTTCAACGGCCGGGTCCACACCCGCTATTCCACCGTCGAAGCGCTCGAGGAAGAGTGCTTCGCCGCCGATGTCGTGGTCGGCGCGGTTCTCATCCCCGGCGCTGCCGCGCCGAAGCTCGTCACCCGCGAAATGCTGTCGGGCATGAAAAAGGGAGCGGTGCTCGTCGACGTGGCCATCGACCAGGGCGGCTGCTTCGAGACCTCGCATGCCACCACCCATTCCGAACCGACCTACGAGGTCGACGGAATCATCCATTACTGCGTGGCGAACATGCCGGGCGCGGTGCCCGTCACCTCCGCCCATGCGCTCAACAACGCCACGCTGCACTACGGGCTGCAACTGGCCGACAAGGGCATCAAGGCGCTTGCCGACGACCAGAACCTGCGCAACGGCCTCAATGTCCATCGCGGGCGCATCACCAATGCGGCGGTCGCCGAAGCGCTGGGCTACGAGCTGACGGAGCCCCGTGCGGCGGTCGCCGCCTAGGCACGACTTACCTCCCGCCTCGGGCCCGCCATTATGGCGGGCCTTTTTTCGAGCCGTTCTGAAACGGCGGAACAAGCGTGCCATCGGCAATCGCGGGACGGTCACGCCCGCTCTATGCGCACCTGATAGCAATTGTTGCGCGAGGACCGCATGTGCACATAGGCGATGTCGTCGCGCTGCAGAAGCTGGTGCGCATAGGTGCAGATGTCCTTCTTCGGCGTCACGGCCCCGGTGCCGTAGACGATGCGGTCGTCATGCCCGTAGCCGCGCAGAATGTAGTCGGGCGCGGCGCGGAACAGCATCGGCATGACGTCGCCCTCCTCCGCCCTCTCGCACGCATCGGCGCACAGGAATACTGGTCCGGTCTCGGCATAAGGCTGCAAGGTCGGAAACGGCCGATACGCCAGGACGAGGTAGTTGCGGCCTGCCTCGACGTTTTGCAGGCAGTGCCGGCATGGAACGCCGGGGCCCGACGAGACCCTTGTCTCCGGCCTATTGCCATAGGCGTCCGGCGCACCGTTGCGAAACGCGCGTGCTTCCTCAGTCGGCATGGCAACAAATTTGATCAGGCCCATTTCTGGTTCTCCAGTTCGCGGTACCTGGAGAAGATCGCCCGCCACGCGGGGCGTATCCACCCGATTCGTGCATTCGGTCGGAGCGCGGCGCCGTATGGGCAGGCAAAGCCGGAATGGAGCCCTGCCGTTCCCGGTCGAGCCAGAGTTTCAGCAAGAGCCAACTCTTGAGGCCGGTAGGGGTGACGACGTGAAACCCTTCCTCGTCGCGCGCCATCGTGGCAATCCAGCGCCGCGCCTCGGGCCGCCAGCCCTTCCCGTCCATCACCAGCACAAACTCATGGTCCGGCCGGTTATGTCGCGCATTGAGCAGAACGAATGCCAGCTTCTCGTCCATCGACCCCGAAACGCGCATGTTCTTTGCCTCGACCAGATAGCGCGTGCCGCCCAGGACCAGCAGGAACTCGATACGGGCTCTATGGCCGAAGACGGATCGATAGGGTGCGTTGCGCACGACGAAGGGATGCCGTGCGGCGACGCCTGAATCGGCTGCCTGGACAACGGAAATAACCGGAATGCCGGCGGAGCGGAACGTCTCGCCGACCGCCGTTTCGAGACGTTGTCCTGATCGTGCTGCGTTGACCCTCGCCGAGACCGGTTTCGCAACCCCCTCCCCGCCCTGCCCTGCCGGACGTGAAACCGTTCAACGAGAGGCCACGGCAAAACCCTTGCGTAGCGCCGGAGAAGAGATCCACCTGCCCTGACGGTCGGGAAGTTATGCTACTGCGCAACAAAATCCCAAGTTGAAACCGCCTATCGGCGGTTGTAGCCACCCTTGCGGGTGGCGTTTCGTCCGACACGGTAAACAACTGGAATACACGCACCGCCACAATGACCGGAACTGGGACATCTGCGGCGGTTGCTATGCTGGCTCCCGCCCCGGCAACCGTCTTACCGGATGAAGTCGTCGATCCGGCGGAGCGTCACGCGCCTGTTGCGCCAGTCTTCGTAGGGCGTCGGAACGAGTAGAAATTCCTCGCCATAGCCCACGGTCTCCAGCGCATAGGCAGGAATGCCGAAGCGGCGCACGAGGACGTTCCGCAAAGAGCGGGCGCGCCGTTCGGAAAGCCGCTGATTATAGCCGTAGGAGCCGACGGCGTCGGTATGGCCTTCCAGCAATATGCGCGTGTCCGGGCGCCGCCGCAGGATGCCGTGCAGGGCGCGGGCGATCTGCTCCACCTTGCGGTATTCGGAGGGCGGTATCTCGGCCGAATCAAAGGCGAAGTTGATCGCCTGGATGTCGATGGAAGGCGCGGCGCGGCGCAGATCGGGCCGGCGCTTGAACTGCTCGACCGTGACGCGGTTGCGAGGCTGGATCTGCATTCTCGGAGCGGCCTCCAGGCTGCGCTGGATCTGTTGGCCGGAAGGCATCGCCGCCTGGGCAAGCGCATGCGCGGGGAAAATGGCGGCGGCCACGGCCGAAAGCAGAAGAGTGCGTCTGTTCAACATCTTGTCTCTCCAAATCGAGAAAGTGATTCAACACATCAACACGTGGGAGAGCCATTGTGCGGATGGGACCTGAAGCCACGATGAACGGCCCCGCGCCGGCGCCTGGCGGCGTGCTGGCGCCGCGGCCAAGCCGGCTGGCCTTCTCTACCATGGCCGCAGTTCCCGCCGTCAGCGGTAAAGGGCCTCCTTCCTGGCGGCGGGCGACAGCTTCCGGACGCTGTCTTGGCGGCGGCGCACCGGCTCGAAGCCCATCTTCTGATAAAGGCCCAGCGCGGCGGGATGGTCCAGGGTGCATGTCTCCACGGACATTTTCAAAGGTCCGGTTTCCCATCCGGCGCGGATCGCCTCGCCGAGGAACCAGCGTGCCAGCCCGCGGCCGATGGCGTGCTCCATCAGTCCGAAATGGACCAGCACGGTCTCATGAGGCCCCGGACGGCAGATTTCGAAATAGCCGGCCGGCGCGCCGTCCAGATACAGCACCCGGATGTCCGTCTTTTCATCCTTCAGCCGCGCCTCCAGTTCCGCGTCCGAAAGCTGGAGGGCGGCGGTCCAGTGCCATTTCCGCCCGACGCGGTCGTAGAGGTAGCGATAATAATGCAGCGGCATGGACCGGCAGCGCATCACCGCCAGCGGCTCGCCCATCGGCGGCGGCGGATGGACCGAAGGCGGCTGCGTCATTTCGAGCCGGGTCACCGTGGCCGACAAGGTTTCGGCCGCCTGGCTTTTCTCGCCGGTCATGATTTTCCCGTCGCGACGGGCGTGTCGTCGCGGCTGCCCCATTCGCTCCACGAGCCGTCATAAAGGCGGTTGTCCTTGTGGCCGAGGCTCTCCAGAGCGAGCGTTATCACCGCCGCGGTCACCCCCGAGCCGCACGAGGTCACGACCGGCTTTGTCAGGTCCAGCCCCGCCGCCTCCAGCCGCTCGCGCAGGGCCTCGGGCGGCAGCAGATGCCCGTCCTTCGACAGCGCGGAGGCCGGCACGTTGACCGCGCCCGGCATGTGGCCGGAGCGCATGCCCTCGCGCGGTTCCGGCTCTTCGCCCGTGAAGCGGCCGGGCGAGCGCGCGTCGGCGATCTGCATGCCGCCTTCCTGGACGAAGCCTCGCATGTCTTCCAGACCGGCCACCCTGCTCTCGTCGAAGTTCGGGTTGAAGACGCTTGGTGCGATCTTCGTCGGCTCGTCGGTTAGCGGGCGGCCCTCGGCGCGCCAGCCGTCCAGGCCCCCGTCGAGCACATGGACCTTCTCCGCCCCCATGACCCGGAAAAGCCACCAGGCGCGCGGGGCGGAGAAGAAGCCCGGACCGTCATAGACGACGATGGTATCGTCCTCGGAGATGCCCATCGAGCTTGCATAGCGCTCGAAGGTCAAAGGGTCGGGCATGGCGTGCGGCAGATCAGAATCCGGGTCCACCACCGCGTCGTGGTCGAAGAAGACCGCGCCCGGAATGTGGCCGGCCTCGTATTCGGCACGCGCATCGCGGCCCTGGGCAGGCAGGTACCACGAGCCGTCGACGATGGAGAGGCCGGGTTGGTGCAGCCGCTCCTCCAGCCAGTCGGCCGATACGATGAACGGGCTTTGTTCACTCATGATTTGATCCCGAACCGGGTGAGAAATCTCACCTCAAAAGACAAAAATGCCGCCGAAACGAGCTGAAAACGAGGCGATTTAAGCTGAGAACGCGCCGAAACGCAGCCGGAATCGGCGGTTTTCGCGTCCTTTTTTCTCGATTTTGCCGATGTGAACGGCACCTATCTCGCCTGTCCTGAGCACATGGGTGCCCCCGCAGGGCTGGCTGTCGACGGCGGCCTCCTCGCCGATGCAGACGAGCCTGATCCGCCCGGCGCCGGAAGGCGGACGCACATTCTTCGACTTCACGAGAGACGGGTTTGCGGCAAGGTCCTCCTGGCTGATCCAGCGGGTGAAGACGGGGTGGTCTCCTTCCACGAGTTCCATCATCTTCTCGGTCACTTCCTCTTTGGTGAAGCCGGCGTCCGGAAGATCGAAATCGATGCGGGAATCCTCTTCGCTCACCGAGGCGCCGGTGATGGGGTAAGGGCACACAACGCTCAACAGGTGGCAGGCCGTGTGCATGCGCATCAGCTTGTAGCGCCGCTCCCAGTCGAGGGCGAGCGTCAGCTTCTCGCCGGTTTCCGGCCGTTCCGCGCCCTCGGCGGGCACATGGATGATGTCGTCCTTGGTCTCGCCGCACACCGTCGCGGCAATCGGAATCGCGCGCCCGTCGGCGCGGGTCAGCGTTCCCGTGTCGCCCGGCTGCCCGCCCGAGGTGCCGTAGAAGACCGTGCGGTCGAGAATGATGCCGCCGCGCTCGTTGACGCCGATCACGCGGGCTTCCACGCTCCGCATATAGGCGTCGTCGCGGAAGAGGGCCTGGGTGGCCATCAGGCGACCTCCTCGAACGGCACGGCAACGTCCGGCGCGCGCTCCATCCAGGCGGGAACCGGCAGGTCCTTCTCGCGCAGGAAGGCGGGATTGAACAGCTTGGACTGGTAGCGGTTTCCGTAGTCGCACAGAATGGTGACGATGGTGTGCCCCGGCCCCATTTCGCGCGCCAGCCGCTTGGCGCCTGCAATGTTGATGCCGGTGGAGCCGCCGAGGCAGAGCCCCTCCTCCTGGATCAGGTCGAAGATGATGGGCAGCGCCTCGCTGTCGGGCACCTGAAAGGCGAAATCCGGCTCGAACCCGTCCAGATTGGCGGTAATGCGCCCCTGGCCGATGCCCTCGGTGATGGAACTTCCCTCCGACTTCAGCTCGCCGGTGGTGTAATAGCTGTAAAGGGCCGCGCCCAGCGGGTCGGCCAGCGCGATCTTGACCGAGGCGTTGTGCCGCCTCAGGCCTTCTCCGACGCCGGCCAGCGTGCCGCCGGTGCCGACGGCGGAGACGAAGCCGTCGACCTTGCCGCCGGTCTGCGCCCAGATCTCCTCGGCGGTGGTTTCCACATGCCCGTTGCGGTTGGCCACATTGTCGAACTGGTTCGCCCAGATCGCGCCGTTGGGATCGCTTGCAGCCAGTTGCTCGGCCAGTCTACCGGACAGTTTCACGTAATTGTTGGGGTTCTTGTAGGGGACGGCCGGAACCTCGATGAGCTCGGCGCCGAGAATGCGGAGCGCATCCTTCTTTTCCTGGCTCTGGGTCTCCGGAATCACGATCACCGTGCGGTAGCCAAGCGCCTTTGCGACCAGGGTCAGGCCGATTCCCGTATTGCCGGCGGTACCCTCGACGATCACGCCGCCAGGCCGCAACAGCCCCTTCTTCTCCGCGTCGCGGACGATGAAAAGGCCGGCGCGATCCTTCACAGACTGGCCCGGGTTCATGAACTCGGCCTTGCCATAGATCTCGCAGCCCGTCTCCTCTGAGGCGCGGCGGAGGCGGATGAGCGGCGTGTTGCCGATGGTTTCGATCACCGAAGGCTGCATGATGTTCCTCGTCTGGGTCGCGCCGAGCGCAATTGCAGAAGGTGCAACGTAAAAACCGGCGCATCGCCATGCAAGGCGTGTTTTTGCGCCAGCGGCGGCGAAGGGGACAAATGGTTCAGCCGGGGCGCTTCAAGCCGGAAAACGGTTCTTGCCGCACAAGCACGGTTTCAGCCTATACCGGATCTGCCGTTCAGCGGCGGCCAATCCGGCGCGGCCGGTCTCCTGCCGCAGGAATGGCGTTTCGCGCTCCTGTGCGGCCGGCCGGCTGGCGGCAGCGCGAGCGCGCCGGCACCCCGCCCTGCTACTCCTGCCGGAGGGGCCGCACCGCCGGCCGCGATTCGGTCGGACGCGCATCCCGCGCAAACAGATAGATAAGCAGGCTGACGGCGAGCATGCCGGCATAGAAGATGAACAGATTGCGATAGGCGGCCACCGGCTCCCCCTCCACGGTGCTGACGGTGACCACCGCGCCGGTTGCGAACTGCATCAAGCCGGCGCCGCCGATCGAGAAGAAGTTCAACAGGGTCACGCCGCGCCCGGTGAGATGAGCCGGCACGAATGCCCGCCCATGCGCCATCAGCAGGCCATAGCTGCCGCCGCAAATGCCAACCAGCACGAACAGCACCGTTGTCTGGGCAATGCTGGTGATGGGGAAGAAGGCCAGCCACGACAGCGCCGCGAGACTGAGCGTGTTGCCGGTCACTGCGACCCATTTGCGGGTGCCGAATATCTGGTCCATCGGGCCGTAGACGAAGGAGCCGGCGACCATCGCCAGCGCCATGAACAGCGTAACCTGGCCGATCAGCAGCGCCTCCGCGCCATAGACATCGGCAAGATAAGGACCCGCCCACAGACCGCGGATGCCGGCGGCCGCCGCGTAGTTGAGGGCGATCAGCGGCAGCAGGGGCCACAGCAATCTCAGCTTGAAAAGCTCCAGATAGCCGGCCAGCCCGGTATTCGCGGCCGTTTCCTCGGCGGAGGTCTCGGGATCGCGCACGAGGGTGTAGATGGCCAGCGCCACGGCGATGGTGATGGCCGCAAGGCCCATCATGACCTCGCGCCAGCCAAAGGCTTCGGCCGCCGCCGCAAGCGGGGCGGCGCCCACCACGTTGCCCAAGGTTCCGAAACCGACGAGCCAGGATGTCAGTATCGCCAGCCTGGCGGAGGAATAGCTCTTGGCGAAGATGAAGACGGAGGCCATCAGCACGGGCGCGCAGCCGAGCCCGATCAGGGCCATGGCGGCGATGACCATCCACGGTGCCGTCGCGAGCGCGAAAAGGATGGCGCCTCCCCCGCCGCACCCGGCAAGCAGGACAGCCGCCGTCCGGCGCGGGCCGTAGCGATCGAGCGATATGCCGACGGCGAATTGCGCAAGGGCGAAGACGGCGAACCAGGTGCCCGATGCCGCCGAAAGCTCGGCCTTCGTCGCGCCGAGCTCGGCGGTAAGCGCCGGGGTCAGCACGGCCAGAAAGGAACGATAGAACTGGGAAAGAATGTAGGCGGCCGCCAGCGCCGCTATGCCTGCCATCAAACGTCCTCCCATGCCCGTGCCGGCAGATCGCCAGCGGACGGCGCGAACCATCTATCGCATGACGACCCGACGGGCAATTGAGCCAAGTGGTAGAGGCCGGACGGCCAGTTGCGGTTGGGTGAAGGGGCGGCGTGTGGCTGGCCTCTCTGCAGTGTAGGGCTATCGCACATGTAATTCGTGCGTTCTGCTTCCATCCCTCATTCTTCCGAACAAAGGTCGGAGCGGTGAACGGCGTTGGCGCCGTTTCCCCCTCACCGACCCGCTACGCGGGCCACCTCTCCCCCATGGTCATGGGGGAGAGGAAGGGAGCCCTGCACCGATGCCAGCGCTTCTTCTCCCCTGCTTTGCGGGGGAGAAGTGGGCCGCGAAGCGGGTCGATGAGGGGGAATTCCGCCACATCCACAGCCCCGACAGCCAGTCCCCTGTCAGGGGATCGAACCGAGCGTGGCCTACCCCCCTTTTTCCAGGGAGGGGTTAGTAGGATTCAGCCCTAAGCGGCCCGGCCGCGCTGGCCCTGGGACGAGCCGCGGCGGCGGTACTTGCCGTTCTGCGGCTTGCCGCCATCGCTTTGCGGCCGTGCCCTGTTCGGCGCCCTGCCGCGATTCGGCCTCGGGGCCTCATCGTTTGCCGGCCGGCGGTCGTCGTCCCTTGCGCCTTGGGCGGCCGGACGGGCCGGGTCGGGCTGGGCGGTGATGTCGGCGGCGACCGGCAGGCGCATGCGGATGATGCGCTCGACCTGGCGCAGCTTGGAAGCTTCGGTCGGATCGCACAGGGTGATCGCCTCGCCATCGGCGCCGTTGCGCCCGGTGCGGCCGATGCGGTGCACATAGCTTTCGGCTTCGTCGGGAAGGTCGAAATTCACGACATGGGTGATGCCGGGAACGTCGATGCCGCGCGCGGCGATGTCCGTTGCCACGAGGATGCGCACCGAGCCGTCGCGGAAGCCGTTCAGCGCGCGCTGGCGGGCGTTCTGCGATTTATTGCCGTGGATGACGGCGGCGTTGAAGCCGTCGCGCTCCAGATCGCGCGTCACCCGGTCGGCGCCGTGCTTGGTGCGGGCGAACACGATCACCTGCCGCATGGCGTCGTCCGCCAGGATATCGGACAGGTATTTACGCTTCTGCTTGGTGCGGGCGAGGATCACGCTCTGGCGGATTTCGGCCGCCGTGGTGCCTTGGCGGGCAACCTCGACGCGGACCGGCTCGCGCAGCAGGGATGCTGCCAGCTTGGCGATCTCGTCGGGCATGGTGGCGGAGAAAAGTGCCGTCTGGCGCGCCGGATGCGTGGCCTTGGCGATGCGGCGCACATCGTTGATGAAGCCCATGTCCAGCATGCGGTCGGCCTCGTCGAGCACGAGCCAGGTCGTCTCCGACAGGATGACGTCGCCTTCGCGCACCAGGTCGGTCAGCCGGCCCGGGGTTGCGATCAGTATGTCGACGCCCGGCGCGATCTTCTTGACCTGGCTGTGGCGCGAAACGCCGCCCAGCACCAGCGCGGTCGAAATATGCGAGGTCTTGGCAAGTCCGCGGATCACGGTCTCGATCTGCACCGCCAGTTCGCGGGTGGGTGCCAGAATCAGCGCGCGCGCCGTGCGCGGACGGCGCTTGTTGCCGAGGCCGGCGATGCGCGACAGGATCGGCAGCGCGAAGGCGGCCGTCTTGCCCGAGCCGGTCTGCGCCACGCCCAGAATATCCTTGCCTGCCAGGAATGGCGGAATGGCCTGTTCCTGGATCGGCTTGGGAACGTCCATGCCGGCCGCATTGGCGGCTGTCAGGAGGGGGCCCGTGATGCCCAGATCGGCGAAGCTGATCGGCTTTGCATTGTTATCGTTGTTCAATTCGTTCTTCTTTCTCAGGCGGCCGTCAACGGTCCGCAGCAATTCGCGGCAGGGCGCAACCTGCCATGACAATATCTATCTTGAACGACAAGGCGGCGGGCCGTGAGGCCTCGCGCGGCTGCGCTGTCGCGCCCTTCGGGCAATACCCGAAAAGCTTGTCCCGCCCTCCGGTGAATTCCGGTTCCAGGCAGGGCAGACGCAACCAATCTCTAGGAAAAAGTCTCAACTATCGAGAGAGCCGGGTGACCGGCCCATGCGCCTTACGCCCCTCATATGGAGAAGCGGGCGGAAAATAGCAAATGAATTGTGCAGCGCGGCAGATGTGGTTCAGGCGATCGCCGCCGCCAGGTCCCGGAGCGCCAGCATGGTGCGCCAGTTGCGCGCCGTCATGGGAACCTTGAGCGTGGTCTCGATTTTCGGCGCGAAACGCGAGTTGCCCATCCCGTCCGGCGTATGGAGATAGAGCGCCCTTCCCCGCACGGCGAAGCGGTCGGTTCCCGTAGCTTTCTCCCGAAGCGCCTCGACCCGCTCCGCCTCCGGCTCCTGTTCGAGCGTGAAGACGTGGAGCTTCGTCGGCTCGTCCACCGCTTCGGGAAACGGGTTCTGCGCGATCATGGCATCCCATTCGGCAAGGCTGCGCACCAGCACGCTTTTATCAAAGCCCATCTTTGCGCGGACCAGCTCGGCCACGCGCCGCGCCAGCGCCGCCTCGTCAAGGGTCGACGTCAGGACGGCGTTGCCGCTGTTGATGTAGGTCTTCACGCCGTGGAAACCGTCCGCCTCCAGCACGGCGCGCAGCCTGGCGACGGGCAGCTGCGTCTTGCCGCCGACGCCGCGGAACACGACGATGTACCGGGTGGCTTCGCTCATATCAGCAGGCTCGCGATGATGTCGTTCTCGGTGATATCCTGATAGGCCCAGCCGGCTTCGTCAAACCGGCGCATGAGCCTTGGAAAGTTCTTGCGGTCCCTGGTTTCGAGGCCGATCAGCACCGAACCGAAATTGCGGGCGGACTTCTTCAGATATTCGAAGCGCGTAATGTCGTCGTCCGGCCCCAGAAGATCGAGAAAGTCGCGCAGCGCGCCCGGGCGCTGGGGAAAGCGGAAGATGAAGTATTTCTTCAGCCCCTCGAAGCGCAGGGCGCGCTCCTTCACGTCGGGAAGGCGCTCGAAATCGAAATTGCCGCCGGACACGACGGCGATCACCGTGCGGCCCTTCAGCTCCTTGCGCGGGAAATCCTTCAGCGTATCGATGGCCAGCGCCCCGGCGGGCTCCAGCACCACGCCCTCGATGTTGAGCATTTCCACCATCGTGGCGCAGAGGCGGTTTTCGGGCACCAGATGCACCTTATCGGCCGAAAAACCCTTGAGGCGGCGGAAGGGTTCGCGCCCGATTTCGGCGACTGCCGCCCCATCCACGAAATTGTCGACCGCTTCGAGCTTGGCCCGCTTGCCGGTCTCAAGGCTCCTGCGCAGGCTGGGCGCGCCGGCCGGCTCGGCGAAGATGAAGTCGCAGCCGGTCCCGACCGCATTGAGATAGCCTGTGACGCCGGCCGCGAGCCCACCGCCGCCGACCGGCAGGACAACCAGCGCCTGATCGAGCCCGCCGCCGATCTGGTCGGCCATTTCCCGGGCGACCGTCGCCTGGCCCTCGATGATGTCGGCGTGGTCGAAGGGCGGCACCATCAGCGTGCCCTCGGCCTCGGCATGGGCGGCGGCGGCGCGGTAGCATTCGTCGAAGAAATCGCCGACCAGCCGCACCTCGATGAAGGGGCCGCCGAACAGGCGCGTCTTGTCGATCTTCTGCTGCGGGGTAGTCACCGGCATGAAGACGACGCCCTTCTTGGAAAAGTGCCGGCAGACGAAGGCGAAGCCCTGGGCGTGATTGCCGGCCGATGCGCAGACGAAGCTCGGCAGGTCAGGCTTGGCGGCCAGCGCCTTGCGCATGAAATTGAAGGCGCCGCGCAGCTTGTAGGAACGCACCGGCGTCAGGTCCTCGCGCTTGAGGAAGACGCGGGCGCCCGTCTTCTTGGACAGATAGTCGTTCTCCTGCAGCGGCGTTTCGGGGAAGAGCGCGCGCAATGCGCTTTCGGCCCCGGCCACCCGCTCGACAAACTGGTTCATATCGTCTTCCTTCCGCCGGCCCGGCTCGTCATCCGGTTCCGCATCGGCTATTGCATATCGAAAGCGGCAACGCCAATCTCCCGCAGCATCGCGGGCGGACACGTCAAGCGCCGACGCCAAAAGACCACCGTCGACGGGGACCAATTCGTGCAATATCTGGCAATCCGCGCTGCTATCCATATTGCTTCGGCGTTTGCGCTCTACCTTTCGGTGGCCATGCTCATCCCGGCGGCGGTGGACGCCTATTACGGCAATGACGACTGGCGCGTTTTCGCCTTCTCGTCGTTTTTCACGGGCGGCCTGGCGCTCGCCGTGTCCATGGCCACCCAGGGGCGCCAGCCGCCCATCTCCTCGCGCTTCGGCTTTCTCGTGGTCAACCTGCTGTGGTTTACCGCCTGCCTTGTCGGCGCGGTGCCGTTGCTTGCCGCGTCGGTGGAGCTAGGGCTGGCCGACGCGGTGTTCGAATCCGTGTCGGGCGTCACGGCCACGGGCGCCACGGTCATCGTCGGGCTCGACGGCCTGCCGCCGGGCCTGCTTCTGTGGCGTTCGATCCTGCAATGGATCGGCGGGCTCGGCGTCATCGCGCTCGGCCTGTTCATCCTGCCGTTCCTGAATGTCGGCGGCGTTTCCTATTTCAAGATCGAATCATCGGACATCGAAGACCGCCCCTTCGACCGCTTCTCCACCTTCGCCTACAGCCTGTTCGGCATCTATGCGGTGCTGACCCTGGCTTGCGCGATCAGCTATGCGGCGGCCGGCATGACAACGTTCGACGCGCTCAACCATGCGCTCACGACGACGGCCACGGCGGGTTTCTCCACCCATGACGCGTCCATGGGCTTTTATGCCGACAATGCCGCAATCCTGTGGGTGAGCACCCTGTTCATGTTTTTGGGCGCCCTGCCCTTCTCGATTCTCATCCTGTTCGTCCTGCGCGGCCGTCTCGATGCGCTGCGCGATCCGCAGATCAGGGTGTTCGCGGGCTATGTGGTGGTGTTCGTGATCGTCGTGGCGATCTATCTGCGCGTTGTGGACGAAAGGCCCTTCTTCGATGCGCTCACCCACTCGGCCTTCAATTTCGTCTCCATCATCACCACCACCGGCTATGCCAGCGAGGACTATGGCGCGTGGGGGCCGTTCGCGCTGGCAGCGGCCTTCGTGGCGATGTTCCTGGGCGGGTGCTCGGGCTCGACGACCGGCGGCATCAAGGCCTACCGCTTTCTTATCCTGTTCGAGCTCCTGGCCAACGGCCTGCGCCGCTTCGTCTATCCGAACACCGTGCTGACTGTCCGCTACGGCGACCGCCCCGTGGACGACGACCTGCAACGAGCAGTGGTGCTCTACATGTCCGCCTTCCTCGTGATATGGGCGGTCATCATCCTCATGCTGGCAGCCACCGGGCTCGATCTGATCACGGCCGTTTCGGCCGCGCTGTCGGCCTTGACCAATGTCGGCCCGGGTCTCGGCCCCGTCGTCGGCCCGGCCGGCAGCTTTGCGCCCCTGTCGGACACCGCCAAATGGATCATGGCGCTGGCCATGCTCCTGGGCCGGCTCGAAATTCTCACCGTCCTCGTCATCTTTACGCCCGTATTCTGGGGTCGGTAGCGTGCCTTCGGATAGACTCGGCAAGCCATGGACGCTAATAGGCGTAGCGGGTGGCAGCGCTCAAAATTTGGGAGCAACATCATGGCAGATGGCCGCATGCGCCTGTTCGCCCCGGTCGTCATGGCCCTTGCCATATTGCTTGGCGGCTGCGCCGGCGAAAGCCGCCATCGCATCCTTGCCCAGACCATTGCCCCGGCGAGCGCCGGGCAGATCGCCAGCACGCATGAGTTGTTCATCGCGACCTCGCGCGCGCGGGATGAAGCGCCGGGCGTCGTCTTCGCGGGAGACCGGTCGCCCGACCCGATGTTCGGCCGCGTCGAGATCAGCGTGCCGGCCGTCCACGAGCCGGGCCGCATCGAGCGCAGCCCGACGCGCAAGGTCGCCGATCCGGCGCGCTATTTCGCCGCCCGCCGCATCGGCCTTTACACCAGCGAGGAGGGATTTTCCGAGAGCCTGCGCGAGGATCTGGCCGAAAGCGACGGCCGGGCGCTGGTGTTCGTCCATGGCTACAACACGGGCTTTGACGAGGCCGTCTACCGGATGACGCAGATCGTGCACGATTCGGGCTTTACCGGTACGCCGGTGCTGTTTACCTGGGCCTCGGCTGGGCGGACGATCGACTATATCTATGACAGCAACAGTGCCGCGGCGGCGCGCGATGCGCTGGAGGACACGCTGCTGACGGTCGCGCGGTCCGGCGCCAAGCGGATCGACATCATCGCCCATTCAATGGGAAGCTGGGTGGTGATGGAAACGCTGCGCCAGCTCGCCATCTCGGGCAACAAGGATCTGAATGGAAAGCTGGGCGACGTCGTTCTGGCTTCGCCCGATATCGACGCCGACGTGTTCAAGCTGCAGATGCGCCGGTATGGCGAACCCGTCGGCGGCTTCTACGTGCTGACGTCGCGGGACGACCGGGCGCTGTCCCTGTCGCAGCTCATTGCCGGCAATCAGCCTCGGGTCGGGGCGGTCATCAATGCCCAGAACCTGTCGAGCGCCGGAGTGACGGTGATCGACATCACGGGCGTTGCCGCGGGCGACGGGCTCCATCACACCAAATTCGCGGAAAACCCGCTGCTGATCCGGCTGCTCGGCGAAACGCTCGTCGCCGACGAGGGGCCGACAGACGAGCAGGAGATAAGCCGCCGTTTCGACAGGCTGGCCAGCGGCATCGGACAGACGATCGGCTCGGCAGCCGAACTCATCGTCACGACCCCGTTCGAAGTCTTCGATCTCGATGTAGGACCGTAGCAGCCGGGCCGCGCCCTACACGAACAGATCGACCTTGGAAAAGGTGGTCACGTCGATGAGGCCGGCGTCCGATATGCGCAGTTCCGGGATGACGACGAGCGCCAGAAGCGAATGCTGCATATAGGCGTTGTTGAGAGAGCAGCCCATGTCGCGCATGGCGGCGGCGAGCCTGGCGGCTTTCGCGGCGACGATTTCGGCGCGTTCGTCGGACATCAGCCCGGCGATCGGCAACTCCACCATGGCCAGTTCCCTGCCCTTCGAGAACATCACGACGCCGCCGCCCACCGCGCCGAGCCGGTTGGCCGCGGCGGCCATATCCGCCTTGTTGGTGCCGACGACGATCATGTGGTGGGAATCATGGGCCACGGTCGAGGCCATGGCGCAGTCCTGCGTGTAGCCGAAGCCTGAGACGAAGCCGTTGGTCACCGACCCGGTGCCCCGGTGCCGCTCGACCAGCGCGATCTGGCAGATGTCGTTGCGGCGGTCCATGGACACGGTTCCCTTGGCCACGCCCAGATCGGCGGTGAGCGCGCGCGTCGGCGCCTGATTCTCGATCACGCCGATCACCCGGGCGCGCACGCTGCGGACGCCGTAGGGCGCCGGTATGTCGAAGTCGCGCGCGGCCAGGCGCTTGCCCAGCTTGACGGTCTTCTTGACCTTGGCCGGATAGTCGTAGGCGGGAATGTCGGCCTCCAGCTTGCCGCCCTTGGCCAACCGCACGCCGCGGCCATAGACCTCGTCGATCACGAGTTCGGCCAGGTCGGAGACGATCAGGAAATCGGCCAGGCGCCCCGGCGCGATGGACCCCAGTTCGCGCTCCATCTTGAAATGCTGGGCTGTATTGAGGGTCGCCATCTGGATCGCCGTGACCGGCGGCAGGCCCTGCGCGATTGCGTGGCGCACCACCCTGTCCATATGGCCCTCGTTGACCAATGTTCCCGAATGGCTGTCGTCGGTGCACAGGATGAAATTGCGCGGGTCGATGCCGGCCTCGGTCACCGCCTTGATCTGGCTGGCGACGTCGTACCAGGCCGAGCCGAGGCGAAGCATGGCCTTCATGCCCTGCCGCACGCGGGCGATGGCGTCCTCCATGCGGGTGCCTTCGTGGTCGTCCTCCGGCCCCCCGGCCACATAGCCGTGGAAGGCGCGGCCAAGGTTCGGCGAGGCAAAATGCCCGCCGACCGTCTTGCCGGCCCGCACCGTGGCGGCGATCTCGCCGGTCATGGCCGGGTCGTTTGCCGCCACGCCGGGAAAGTTCATCACCTCGCCCAGGCCCACGATGTTCTCCCAGCCCATCGCCTCGGCCACATCGTCGGCATCGAGCGTGGCGCCGGCATTTTCGAGCCCCGGCGCCGACGGCACGCAGGAGGGCATCTGCACGAACACGTTGATCGCCTGCGCCAGCGCCTCGTCATGCATCAGCCGGACGCCCGGCAGCCCCAGCACATTGGCGATCTCGTGCGGGTCGATGAACATCGACGTGGTGCCGTGCGGGATGACGGCGCGGCAGAACTCGGTGACCGTCACCATGCCGCTTTCCACGTGCATGTGCGCATCGCACAGGCCGGGCACGAGATAGCGGCCGGTGGCGTCGACGACCTTGGTCTTCTCGCCGATGGCGTGGCTGGCGTCAGGGCCGCAATAGGCGAAGCGGCCGGCCGCAATGGCGACGTCGGTGCCCGGCAGCACCTCGCCCGAATGCACGTTCACCCAGCGGCCGTTGCGCACCACCAGGTCGGCGGGCCGCCGGCCCATCGCCACATCCACAAGCTGCGGCGCAACCTCCGTCCATGGCTGCGGCTTCTTGAACATGGCTGATTTCGGCATCGAGCTTCTCCCTTTATGGAGATGCACTCTGCCAGTCCCCCGCAGGCAAATCCAGAACCTATCCAGTTTCAGGGTCTACGGATAATGACGTGATCCCAGGCGGCCATCGCGCTATCGACGATTTCCAGCAGGCTCTGCTCGCTGACGCCGTCGCGGGCCTGGATCGACATGCCGTTCTGGACGGCAGTGTAGAAGGCGGCGACTCTTGCGGCATCGACCTGCGGCGGCACGTCGCCCTCGGCCATGCCGCGCTCGATGCGCGCACGATACGCGGCCTCTGCCTCGCGCCTGTTACGGGCCAGGAAGCCGCTTACCGCATCATGGTCGGGGCCGGTGGCCAACGCCGAGACGACAATCATGCAGCCACCCGGCTTCTGCTGGTCGGTGAAGATGCGGGCATTGGTCCGCAGCGCCTCGCCCACCGCCTCGCGCGCGGTCGGGCCGGCCTGCAGCGCCTCCAGGAACTTGCCGCCCTCTTCCCGCTCGTAAAGCGCGACGGCGTCGTAGAACAGCTTCTCCTTGCACTGAAACGCCGCGTAGAGGCTGGGCTTGTTGATGCCCATCGCCTCGGCCAGATCGCTCACGGACGTGCCGTCATAGCCTCGCGTCCAGAAAAGCCGCATGGCGCGATGCAGCGCTTCATCCCTGTCGAAGGCCCTCGGCCTGCCTCTTTCCACCATTTCCACATCCTTTTATACCGAAGAGTAAATAAAGCTCTTGACGCGGTCCGGCAAGGGGAATAGCCATTTGTACCGAACGGTACATAAAAGGAGAAAGCCATGCAGGATCTCGTTGGAAAAGCAGCGCTCGTCACGGGCGGCAGCCGGGGAATAGGCGCGGCGATCGCCCGCACGCTGGCCGCGCGCGGCGCCGATGTCGCCATCACCTACGCCGCCAATGCGCAGAAGGCCGCGCAAGTGGCCGGCGAGATAGAGGCCCTTGGCCGCAAAGCCACGGCGATCCAGGCCGACAGCGCCGACGCGGAGGCCGTGAGAGGCGCCGTGGATCTGGCCGCCGAACGGCTTGGGCGGCTCGACATCCTCGTCAACAATGCGGGCATCTTTCCCAACGGCCCGATGGAAGAGGTGACGGTGGAAGAGATCGACCGCACGCTCGGCATTCATGTGCGCGGCGTCTTCGTCGCCTCGCAGGCGGCCCTGCGCCACATGAGCGAGGGCGGGCGGATCATCTCGATCGGCTCGAGCCTTGCCCAGCGGCCCCAGTTCCCCGGCATGACGCTCTATGCAGCGAGCAAATCCGCCCTGATCGGCTTCACCAAGGGACTGGCGCTGGACGTGGGCGGGCGCGGCATAACGGTCAACGTCGTCGATCCCGGCTCCACGGACACCGACATGAACCCCGCCAATGGCGAGATGGCGGATTATCAGCGCAGCCGCACCCCGCTCGGGCGTTTCGGCCGTCCGGAGGACATCGCCGCCACGGTCGCGCATCTGGCCGGCGACGGCGGCCGCTTCATCAGCGGCGCCATGCTGGCCGTGGACGGCGGGGCAAACGCCTGAACCTTGCTGCCGATGCGCTGCATAGGCGGCGCGAAGCTGTTATGACGGGGGTATCTTCGATTCTCCCGTCAGAGCCCGATTTAAAAGCCGGTCTGACGGGCTGCAAATGGCGTTTTCCTGCGCTCCGGTGCTCACGTACCAATGTACGCTCCGCTCCGGTGCTCAAAAATCACCATTTTCGCCACGCCAGAACGACTTTTAAACCGGACTCTTAGGCTTCACATGTATTCCAGTCCCACCGAAATTCTCAGATCCGTCTATGGCTATGACGGTTTCCGCGGACGGCAGGGCGAGATCGTCGAGCATATGGTGGCCGGCGGCAACGCCTTCGTGCTGATGCCGACGGGCGGCGGAAAATCGCTCTGCTACCAGATCCCGGCGCTCTGCCGGCCGGGCATGGGGCTGGTGATCTCGCCGCTGATCGCGCTGATGGCGGACCAGGTGGCGGCGCTGGTTCAGGCCGGCGTCAGGGCGGCGGCGCTCAACTCCGATCTGGCGCCCGCCGCGCGCGACGAGCTCTGGCAGGCCATGCGCGCCGGCGAGCTGGACCTTCTTTATGTCGCGCCGGAAACGCTGCTGCGGCCGGATACGCTGGCGGGCCTGAAGCAGATCCCGCTGTCGCTGATCGCCATCGACGAGGCGCACTGCATGTCCCAGTGGGGGCACGATTTCCGCCCCTCCTACCGCCAGCTCGACATTCTTCCCGATCATTTTCCCGATGCGCCGCGCATGGCGCTGACGGCCACGGCCGATGCGCCGACGCGCCAGGAGATCGTCGAGCTCCTGCGGATCGGCGAGGCGGACTGCTTCATCGCCGGTTTCGACCGGCCCAATATCCGCTATGCCATCGAGGAGAAGGACAGCCCGCGCCGGCAGCTCCTCGGCTTCCTCGAACGGCACAAGGGCGAAAGCGGCATCATCTACTGCCTGTCCAAGCGCAAGACGGAGGAGACGGCTTCGTGGCTGGAGGGCCAGGGGTTCCGTGCGCTCGCGTATCACGGCGGGATGGACAAGGCCGCCCGCGAGCAGAACCAGCGCCGCTTCCAGCGCGAGGAAGCGGTGGTCATGGTCGCCACCATCGCCTTCGGCATGGGCATCGACAAGCCGGATGTGCGCTTCGTCGCCCATCTGGACCTGCCCGGCAGCATCGAGGCCTATTATCAGGAAACCGGCAGGGCCGGCCGCGACGGCCTGCCCGCCGACACGCTGATGCTGTACGGGGCCGACGACATCGCGCTGCGCCGCCGCTTCATCGACGAATCGGACGCGCCGGAGCAGCGCCGGCGCATGGAGCGGCAGAAGCTCGACGCGCTGCTCGGGCTTTGCGAGACCGCCCAATGCCGGCGCCAGGTGCTGCTCGGCTATTTCGGCGACGGGTGCGAGCCGTGCGGCAACTGCGATACCTGCGCCGCCCCGCCGGAGCTGTTCGACGGGCTGGTCGCCGCCCAGAAGGCGCTTTCATGCATCTACCGGACCGGCGAGCGCTTCGGCCAGGCCTATATCGTCGAGGTGCTTCTGGGCCGCGAGGACGAGCGCATCGCCCGTTTCGGCCATGACCGGATTTCCACCTTTGGCATCGGCACGGAGCACGATCAGGCGACATGGCGGGCCATCCTGCGCCAGCTCATCGCCCACGGGCTGGTCAATGTCGACCTGGCCGGCCATGGCGGCCTGTCGATTTCGGACGACGGCAGGGCCTTCCTGCGGGACAAGCCGGCCCTGATGCTGCGCGCGCCCCGCCCGGCCCGCAAGGAACGGGGCCGCAAGGCCGCGCGCCAGGAGGCGGCCGCGGCCATGCCGGCGGAGCACCGCGGCCTGTTCGAGGCGCTGCGCGAAAAGCGGATCGAGCTCGCCCGCGCCCAGAACGTGCCGCCCTATGTCATCTTCCACGACAGGACACTGGCCGAGATGGCAGCCGTCCGCCCCCGCTCGCGCGCGGCGATGGCCGGCATACCGGGCATAGGCGACGCCAAGCTGGAACGCTACGGCACGGCATTCCTCGAGGTGATCACAGGATATGAGGCCCGGGCCGAGGCTTGAGGGCGCGGCGTCCATCCAAAGTGCCGGAGCGCCCTTGCAGCGCGAAGGGATGCACGGCGCTCTGAAAGTGGTGCGGACGGCGGGGATCGAACCCGCACGGGCGTTGCCCGAGGGATTTTAAGTCCCTTGCGTCTACCAGTTCCGCCACGTCCGCGCCCGTTGCTTTTCAGGGCTTTGCGCGAAAAGGTCAACCGGCATTCTGCAGATCGGCCTGCCCCGCCTGCCGGCTGGGGTTGCGGGCCCGCCTGACGACGGGGGACGGAAGACGGGCGGCCCCTCGGCCGCCCGTTCGCCTCCTGCCGGCTACAGCATTTTTCAGTCAGGTGGAACCACCTGACGTCCGCATAAATGCGGAAAACAAGAAGATGGAGCGCCCCTTATGCGTCCGAACGGACGCATGGCGCTCTATCCGGCGATCTTGGCCGTGATCTCGGCAAGCCGCCTGCCCTGATATTTCGCGCCTTCGAGCTCCTGCTCGGAGGGCATGCGCGATCCGTCGCTATTGGTCGAGGTGGTCATGCCGTAGGGCGAGCCGCCGCGCACCGTGTCGTTGCCCGACTGGCCCTGATAGCCGTAGGAAAGCGGCACGATGATCATGCCGTGATGCTGCAGCGGGACCTGCGTCGTCACGATCGTCATTTCTGCGCCGCCGTGCTGGGTGGCGGTGGACGACATCACCGTCGCCGTCTTGTTGATGAGCTTGCCCTCGGCCCACAGCGATCCCGTCTGGTCGAGGAAGTTCTTCATCTGCGACGACATCAGGCCGTAGCGGGTGGGCACGCCGAAGATGAAGCCGTCATAGTCGGGCAGTTCCATCGGGTCGGCGATCTCGGCTTCCTGGTCGAGCTTGTAATGCGCGCTCTTTGCGACTTCCTCGGGAACCAGTTCGGGCACCCGCTTGATGGTGACGTCGGCACCGGCGGCGCGAGCGCCCTCGGCCGCGGCTTTCGCCATCGCTTCCATGTGCCCCCAGCTCGAATAGTAAAGTACGAGAATCTTCGCCATGCTTTCCGTCTCCTTTGAAGATACCGGCCGGGCTCCCCGGCGGTGTCGGTCCGAATCTAGGTGCTTTGGCGGGCCGGGGAATGCGCCCGGTTGCAGACACACCGTTCACACCATGGCCACCATTGCCGCCGGCGGTGGCGCGAGCTATTGGACGGTGGCCAACGGGAACAATGCGGAATGAGCGCAATCGTTACAGCGGGAATGGTCGTGATCGGCGACGAAATCCTCTCGGGCCGCACGAAGGACCGCAATATCGGCCATCTGGCGGACATGCTGACCGCGGTCGGAATCGACCTCAAGGAGGTGCGGATTGTCGCCGACGACGAGGACGCCATCGTCGAGGCGGTGAATGCGCTGCGCAGCCGCTTCGACTACGTCTTCACCACCGGCGGCATCGGCCCCACCCATGACGACATAACGGCGGACGCCATATCGCGTGCCTTCGGCCTGCCTTGCGAGCACGATGCGGAGGCGGACCGGATGCTGGGCGAGCATTTCGCCAGGCGCGGCATCGAATATACCGACGCAAGGCGGCGCATGGCGCGGATGCCGCGCGGCGCCACCCATATCGTCAATCCCATCTCCGTCGCGCCCGGCTTCAAGATCGGCAATGTGTATGTGATGGCCGGGGTGCCCTCCATCTTCCAGTCGATGCTGGACAATGTCGTGCCGACGCTGCGGACGGGGACAAAGCTTCTTTCCGTCGCCATTGCCTCGCCCCATCCCGAAGGAGCCATCGGCGGCCCGCTGGGCGAGATCCAGAAGGCCCATCCCGAAACCATCATCGGCTCCTATCCCAAATATCTCGACGGCAAGTTCTGGACCGAGGTGGTCGTGCGGGCGCGATCGGAGGAAGCGCTCCGGCAAGCGGCGGGCGCGGTCGAGGCCATGCTGGAAAGTCTTTGAAACGGATCGGGCCTCCGGACGTTTGACATAGGCCAATGCAAGCCGCCCGCTGGAGCGGCAAGATTGCGTCCATTGGCTCTGACCGGAGGTTCCCATGTCCTATAAAACGATTGTCGCCATTCTTCAGAGCGAGGCCGATCTGCCGCGCGTCCTCGACTTCGCATTGCCCTTCGCGGCGCGAAACCAGGCTCATCTCATAGGTCTGCATGCCGAATCGCTGCCGATCGCGATGGCGACGCCGATGGGCGGCCCGGCGGTCGACTTCTCGACGGAGTTAAGCGCCGAGGCCGAACGGCGCAACGGCGAGTTGAAGGCCGTTTTCGAGCGCAAATGCGCCGCCGAGGACGTCCGCTACGAGTGGCGCGGCTATGAGAACGTGTCGGGCGATTCCGCCATCTCGGGCATCGAGAGCGCCCGCACGGCCGACATCGCCATCGCCCAGCAGAACGACCCCGATGCGGAAGCGCGCATGGCCGCCGACGTCGAGGCGCTGATCTTCGAGACGGGGCGCCCGGTCCTGCTGGTGCCCTATACCTACCAGGGCCGGCGGGAGCCGTTCAAAAAGCCGCTCGTGGCCTGGAACGGCAGCAAGGAGGCCGCGCGCGCCGCATTCGACGCGCTGCCGCTGCTGAGGGAGGCCGGGACGGCCGAAGTGCTGACCGTCGACGCCAGGGATACGATGAGCCAGGATGCCGGCGTTGCCGGCGCAGCCATCGTCGAGGCGCTGGCAAAGCACGGAATAGACGTGACGCTGCGCGCCGAGCAATCGGACGGCCTTTCCCAAGGCGACGTCATCTCCAACCGGCTGGCCGATTCGGGCTGCGACCTCCTCGTCATGGGCGCCTTCGGACGCTCGCGCGTTTCCGAATTCGTGTTCGGCGGCGTGACGCGCTCGATGCTGCAGACCATGACGGTACCCACGCTCATGTCGCGATAGGCTGTGCCATCTGCCGGCAGGACTTGCTTTCGCCGCCCCTTTCCGGCTAATTCCCCGCGCATTCCGAGCGCCATTCCGGGCGCCGCCTTGGAGTGCGCGACATGGATCATCCAGACAAAGCCTTTCCGGTCTCGTGGGACCAGTTCCACCGGGACGCACGGGCGCTCGCCTGGCGCCTGGCCGGGGTGAACGGCAAGTGGAAGTCCATCGTCTGCATCACCCGCGGCGGGCTGGTTCCGGCGGCGGTCATCGCCCGCGAACTGGGTATAAGGCTGATCGAGACGGTGTGCGTGGCCTCCTATCATGACTACGCCGAGCAGGGGGAGCTGAAGATCATCAAGGAGGTCGCGCCGTCGCTGCTGCAAGACGACGGCAAGGACGTCCTGATCGTCGACGACCTGACCGATACGGGCAAGACCGCGGCAATCGTGCGCGCGATGATGCCGAAAGCCCATTTTGCAACGATCTACGCCAAGCCCAAGGGCCGTCCGCTGGTCGATACGTTCGTCACGGAGGTCTCGCAGGACACCTGGATCTACTTTCCCTGGGACATGGGCTTTTCCTATCAGAAGCCCATAGCGGAAGGCGAAGTCGGCTAGGGTCAGAACCTAGAGGTCGCGGCTGGCGCGCCCGTTTATTTGCCTATTTCCCCCGGCGACATATGTTCGCATCAATGCCGGTCCAGACTGCGCCGGTCCAGACTGGGCCGGTCCAGACGGGGCCGGTCCAGACGGGGCCGGTCGGCCTGGCTCCAGGCGGGCCGGGCCATGCAGGCAATTCCAGGGAGATTTTGCGGATGCTGTTCAGCCATATCAGACGCATAGGCATTGCGGAGAGCCTCCGCCGCATCTTCGGCGGCAATCCGCCGCGGGTGCAGGCGGCCGCCCTGCCCTGGCGTCCGGCGGCTGACGGCGTCGAGGTCCTGCTCGTGACCAGCCGCGGCTCCGGCCGCTGGGTGCTGCCCAAGGGGTGGCCCGAAGCCGGCGAAACACTCGCCGAATCGGCGCTTCGCGAAGCGCGCGAGGAAGCCGGCGTCGACGGCAAGGCCAGCGCGGAGGCCTTCGGCCACTACTACTACAGCAAGGTGCTGAGCAGCGGGATGCAGTGGCACTGCCAGGTTGAGGTCTACCCGGTAGAGGTCTCCAGGGAGCTCAAGAAATGGCCGGAGATGAAGGAACGGGAACGCCGCTGGCTGCCGCCGCGAAAGGCAGCGGAAATGGTGCAGGAGCCCGATTTGGCGGAACTTATTGCCGGCTTTGCGGGTAATCCACGGGAAATAGCGGTCTGAATGGCCGATTCGGCGCAGAGCGCTTGTGCGCCGGCTCACCATTTCCTAGGCCGTCCTGGTTTCCACCAAATGAGCGCCAGGCGATGACCCAGACGACGACCACTCCCAGGAAGCGCACGCTCGACAAGGACCTCGACAAGCTGGTCCATGTCGAGGAAGCGACGACCCTCGTCGCGCGCGGCCTCGTGGGGCCCGGGCTCGGCCTTCTGTTCCTGGCGCTTGCCGGCATTTTCGCCTCGATCTACGTCATCGGCGAGCCCCGCGCCTTCATCATCATCGCCGCCGCGGCCATCGGCGCCTATATGGCGCTCAATATCGGGGCCAACGACGTCGCCAACAATGTGGGTCCGGCGGTCGGCGCGCGCGCCCTCAGCCTCACCGGCGCATTGCTGATCGCCGCCATATTCGAAAGCGCCGGCGCGCTGATCGCCGGCGGCGATGTGGTCGGCACGGTATCCAAGGGTATCATCTCGCCGGAAGCCGTCAGCACGCCCGGCATCTTCATCAACGCCATGATGGCCGCGCTGATATCCTCGGCCCTGTGGATCAACCTGGCCACATGGGTCGGCGCGCCGGTTTCCACGACCCATTCGGTGGTCGGCGGCGTCATGGGCGCGGGCATCGCGGCCGCCGGGCTTTCGGCGGTCAACTGGCCGATGATGGCGCAGATCGCCGCCAGCTGGGTCGTCTCGCCGGTCATGGGCGGCGTCGTGGCGGCGCTGTTCCTGGCCTTCATCAAGACCGCCATCATCTACCAGGACGACAAGATCGGCGCGGCGCGGCGCTGGGTGCCCCTGCTGATTGCCGTCATGGCCGGAGCGTTCAGCGCCTATCTGGCGACGAAGGGCCTCAAGAAGCTCATCCGACTGGACAACGCCATGGTCGCCGCGATCGGGATCGGCGCCTTCCTCCTCGTCTGGATAATCTCGCATTTCCATGTGCGCCGCCAGTCGGAAGGCATGGAGAACAGAAACCAGTCGCTGCGCAAGCTCTTCAACCTGCCGCTCGTCATTTCGGCGGCGCTTCTGTCCTTCGCCCACGGCGCCAACGACGTGGCCAACGCCGTGGGACCGCTCGCGGCGATCGTGTTCACCGCGCAGGCCGGCGCGGTCACGTCGCAGGTCGCCATTCCGCTGTGGGTCATGGTCATCGGCGCCGTCGGCATCTCGCTGGGCCTCGTCCTGTTCGGACCGAAGCTCATCCGCATGGTCGGCGAGCAGATCACCAAGCTCAATCCGATGCGCGCCTTCTGCGTGGCGCTGTCGGCGGCGATCACGGTCATCATCGCATCCGGCCTCGGCCTGCCGATCAGTTCCACGCACACGGCGGTGGGCGCCATCTTCGGCGTCGGCTTCTTCCGCGAATGGTACACGGCCCGCTCCAAGCGCCGGCGCGCCTATCTGGAACGCAAGGGCGTCAGGATCCGCGAGGAACGCGCGGCCAACGGCGACGGCGGCCTGTTGTCCACGACCTTCTTCAGCGACGACGAAACCGAGGACGAGGCCAGTGATGTGTCCCGCGAGGAGGTTGCCCGCCGAAAGCTGGTGCGCCGGGCGCATGTCACGACCATCGTCGCCGCCTGGGTGACCACCGTGCCGGCCGCCGCGCTGATTGCCGCCGGAGCCTTCCTCCTGCTCAACACATTCATGTGACCGGCAGCGGATTTCGCCAATTTCCGAGCTGTCCGGAAGGCCGCCTCTTCTTTTGGCCGCGACTCAAGGGCCGCTTTGGACGATCCCCGTTATCCACATATGTGACACACAAGATGTTGGGGTCACAAAACTGAGGTGAAACGATTCCTTGACGGGGCAAACCGAGTCGCCTTTTATGGTCGGTGGCCGCCCTGTTCGGGTGGCGCGACCGAAACGGTTTTAGAGATCGGTCCATTTCCGATTGGTTTGAGTAGCAAGCTCCGCCCGACGCCGTCGTGGGCGGAACGGGGTTTTGTGTGGTTTTTCCGGCGGCGGGGGCGCGGTGTCTGGGGTGGCGTAAAGAGGCTGTTAATACTATATTTAGTGTTTGCAGCCATGTTCGACACCAAATAGTGTGACAACTCTCCTTGAGGAGAGGCACCACAGGAAGCGTCAAGACATGGACCGGCCCGGCCAGCGGGCGGCGGTGATCTCTTGGCCTGAAAGCCATGGAGCGGCGTGCATGGCCAGGTATTGGAGAGCCGTTTTCCGCAGGGGAAGCGGCAGTCGGCGGGCAGGCGTCCGCTGCGCGGAAAGTGATGAGGCATTTGCCGCGCCGGACGCTATATTTAGAGATTGAAGAGGGACGAAGATGCGCATCGAAAGGCGATTCACCAAGGAAGGCCGGTCTCCCTATGCGGAGGTGCCGTTCCGCAAGGCGGTGAGCGAGATCAAGAATCCGGATGGCTCGGTCGTCTTCCGGCTCGACAATATCGATGTGCCGGCCCAGTTCAGCCAGGTCGCGAGCGATATCCTGGCGCAGAAATATTTCCGCAAGGCCGGCGTGCCTGCGCGCCTGAAAAGGGTAGAGGAAAATTCCGTCCCCTCCTTCCTGTGGCGTTCCGTCGCCGACGAGGAGGCGCTGGCGGCGCTGCCCAAGGACGAGCGCTACGGCCCGGAGACGAGCGCGGCGCAGGTCTTCAACCGGCTGGCCGGCACCTGGACCTATTGGGGCTGGAAGGGCGGCTATTTCGACGGCGAGGCCGACGCCCAGGCCTTCATGGACGAGCTTTGCTACATGCTCGCCACCCAGCGCGTGGCGCCGAACTCCCCGCAATGGTTCAACACCGGCCTGCACTGGGCCTATGGCATCGACGGCCCCGGCCAGGGCCATTATTACGTCGACCCCTTCACCGGCAAGCTGACGAGGTCCAAATCCTCCTACGAGCATCCGCAGCCGCATGCCTGCTTCATCCAGTCCGTGGGCGACGATCTCGTCAATGAGGGCGGCATCATGGATCTGTGGGTGCGCGAGGCGCGCCTGTTCAAATACGGCTCCGGCACCGGCTCAAACTTTTCCATGCTGCGCGGCGAAGGCGAAACGCTTTCGGGCGGCGGCAGGTCCTCCGGCCTCATGTCCTTCCTCAAGATCGGCGACCGCGCGGCGGGCGCCATCAAGTCCGGCGGCACGACGCGCCGGGCGGCCAAGATGGTGGTGGTCGACATCGACCATCCCGACATCGAGGCCTATATCGACTGGAAGGTGAAGGAGGAGCAGAAGGTCGCCGCCCTCGTCACCGGCTCCAAGATCGTCAAGAAACACCTCGAAGCAATCATGAAGGCCTGCGTCAACTGCGAGGCCGGCTCCGAATCGACGCGCGACGACTGCTTCGACCCGACCAAGAACCCGGCGCTGAAGCGCGAGGTGAAGGCGGCCAAGCGCAATGCTGTGCCCGAGAACTACGTCAAGCGCGTCATCCAGTTCGCCCGCCAGGGCTATACGGATATCGAGTTCAAGACCTACGACACGGACTGGGATTCGGAAGCCTATCTCACCGTCTCGGGCCAGAATTCCAACAATTCCGTCTCGCTGAAGGACGACTTCCTGCGCGCGGTCGAGACCGACGGCGACTGGACCCTCATCCGCCGCACCGACGGCAAGCCGGCCAAGACGCTCAAGGCGCGCGATCTGTGGGACAAGATCGGCTATGCCGCCTGGGCTTCGGCCGATCCGGGCCTGCACTTCAACACCACCATGAACGACTGGCACACCTCGCCGGCGGCCGGCCCCATCCGCGCCTCCAACCCGTGCTCGGAATACATGTTCCTGGACGACACGGCCTGTAACCTGGCCTCGATGAACCTCCTGCAATACCGCAACAAGGACGGCTCCATCGACATCGCGGCCTATGAGCACACGGTGCGCCTGTGGACCATGGTGCTGGAAATCTCCGTGATGATGGCTCAGTTCCCGTCGAAGGAGATCGCGAAGCTTTCCTACGAGTACCGCACGCTCGGCCTCGGCTACGCGAATATCGGCGGCCTGCTCATGACCTCCGGCATTCCCTACGATTCGCCGGAAGGCCGCGCCATCTGCGGCACGCTGACGGCCATCATGACGGGCGTCGCCTATGCCACTTCGGCCGAGATGGCCGGCGAGCTCGGCCCCTTCCCAGACTATGAGCGCAACGCCGACAGCATGCTGCGCGTCATGCGCAATCATCGCCGCGCCGCCTATGGCGAGGCGGAAGGCTATGAGAAGCTCGCGGTCAACCCCGTGCCGATCAAGGCCGAGGACTGCCCCTATGCCGATCTGGTCGAGCATGCCAAGGCGGCCTGGGACAAGGCGCTGGAGCTTGGCCAGAAGCACGGCTACCGCAACGCGCAGGCCACCGTCATCGCGCCCACCGGCACGATCGGCCTGGTCATGGACTGCGACACGACCGGCATCGAGCCCGATTTCGCGCTGGTGAAGTTCAAGAAGCTCGCAGGCGGCGGCTATTTCAAGATCATCAACCGCGCCGTGCCCGAAGCGCTGCGCACGCTCGGCTACACCGAGGCGCAGATCGCCGAGATCGAGGCCTATGCGGTCGGCCATGGCAATCTGAACCAGGCGCCGGGCGTCAATCCGGGCACGCTCAAGGCCAAGGGCTTCACCGACGAGAAGATCGAGGCGCTCAACGGCGCGCTGAAGGCCGCCTTCGACATCAAGTTCGTCTTCAACCAGTGGACGCTGGGCGCCGACTGGCTGAAGGAGACCTTCGGCTTCACCGACGAGCAGCTCAACGACTTCTCCTTCGAGCTCCTGCCCGCGCTGGGCTTCTCCCGCAAGGAGATCGAGGCCGCGAACATCCACATCTGCGGCGCCATGACGCTGGAAGGCGCGCCGCATCTGAAGGACGAGCACCTGCCCGTCTTCGACTGCGCCAATCCATGCGGCAAGGTCGGCAAGCGCTATCTCTCGGTGGAAAGCCATATCCGCATGATGGCGGCGGCGCAGCCCTTCATCTCGGGCGCCATCTCCAAGACCATCAACATGGCCAACGACGCCACGGTGGAGGACTGCAAGAACGCCTACATGCTGTCCTGGAAGCTGGCGCTGAAGGCCAACGCGCTCTACCGCGACGGCTCCAAGCTGTCGCAGCCGCTCAACGCCTCGCTGCTTTCGGACGACGAGGAAGAGGCGGACGATCTGGTGGAAGAGTTGGTGGCCGCCCCCACCGCGGCGCAGGCGGCGCAGGTTTCCGAAAGGATCGTCGAGCGCATCGTCGAAAAAGTGGTGCGCGACCGCGAGAAGCTGCCGAACCGCCGCAAGGGCTATACCCAGAAGGCCGTGGTCGGCGGGCACAAGGTCTATCTGCGCACCGGCGAGTTCGACGACGGCCGCATCGGCGAGATCTTCATCGACATGCACAAGGAAGGCGCCGCCTTCCGCGCGATGATGAACAATTTCGCCATCGCCATCTCGATCGGCCTGCAATATGGCGTGCCGCTGGAGGAATATGTCGACGCCTTCACCTTCACCAAGTTCGAGCCGGCCGGCATGGTGCAGGGCAACGACGCCATCAAGAACGCCACGTCGATCCTCGACTATGTGTTCCGCGAGCTCGCCGTCTCCTATCTCGGCCGCACCGACCTTGCCCATGTCGACACGTCCGACTTTTCCAACACCACGCTCGGCCGCGGCATCAACGAGGGCAAGGCAACGCCCTTCTCCCGCGGGCTGACGCGCGGCGCCACGCCGTTCAAGCTGGTGTCGGGCAAGTCGTCCGATCCCAAGGGCCAGGCCGCCAACAGCGACCACGCCCCTTCCCGCACCGCCCCCGGTTCCAACGTGCGCGCCATCGGCGCCACCGCGCTCAAGCCGATGGCCGCCGGCCTGCAGGAAGAAGCCACCGCCTTCCGCAGGGATTACGAGGAGCGCGCCAAGGAACAGGCCGAACGCGAAGACGCCAACGCGCTGTTCACCGACGAGGCGGAAGCGGAAGCGGCCGAAGCCAAGAAGGTCGAGAGCCACCGCCGCCAACAGGCCATCGCGCAGGGGTATACGGGCAACATGTGCTCGGAGTGCCAGAACTTCACGATGGTGCGGAACGGGACGTGTGAGAAGTGCGATACTTGTGGGGCGACGAGCGGGTGTAGCTGAGGATAGGCAGCAATAGACATCGAAGCCGGCCGTTTAAACGGCCGGCTTTTTTTGCTCCCGCACCGCCCAGAGTGGGTGCCGACGTCTCAACAGTAAAAGCCGGCCCCCGCTCCCTTCGTTGTCCTAGGGCGAAGGGGCGCTGATATCTCCTGCTGGGGCACTTGGGGCACTGGTGGCTCCTGCCGGTGGACGCTGAGCGCGGGCAGCTCCGTCATGAAAGCAGCCTCCCATCCCCTTCGTCATCCCAGGGCGAAGCCGAAGGCGGAGACCCTGGGATCCATGCCGTTCCCTCTCCCCTCACGCCCGACGCTTCCAGCACCGGGCACCCTCCCTATGCCGGAAACGCTGCACCCTGCGTCACCGGCACGGCATGGATCCTCGGGTCAAGCCCGAGGATGACGAAGTGGAGGGGGGACGGCGCGGACGCTTGCACCGTCGAAAGTGGGCGCTGGTGGCTTCAGCTGGTGGGCGCCGACGTCGCGCGGGAGGCTAGGCGCGAGAGCATGCCAAAGCGGAGGGTGGTACGAGCCAGGCAATCAAGCCAGCCGCAGCGTTGGCGGGTACACAAAGCCACCTCCCCCCTCGTCATCCTAGGGCGAAGCCGAAGGCGAAGACCCTGGGATCCATGCCGTTCCCTCTCCGACCGCGCCCTACGCTTCCGGCACCGGGCGCCCTATGCCGGGAACGCAGCACGCTTCATCGCCGGCACGGCATGGATCCTCGGGTCAAGAGCCCGAGGATGACGAAGCGGAGGGGGTGGTGCGAACGCTTGCGCCGGCGAAGGGGCGCGCTGGTGGGCGATGGCGCTGACGTCTCCATGGTGTAAGCCGCCTCCCATCCCCTTCGTCATCCTAGGGCGGAGCCGAAGGCGAAGACCCTAGGATCCATGCCGTTCCCTCTCCGACCGCGCCCTACGCTTCCGGCACTAGGCGCCCATGCCGGAAACGCCGCACCCTGCGTCATCGTCACGGCATGGATCCTTGGATCAAGCCCAAGGATGACGAAAGCGGAGGGGTGGACGCTCAACCTGAGACGTGGAAGCGTGCCCCTCCGCGAGAGGATCGAACCTCACCACCCCCACCCGCGCAGCAGTTCCTGCCACTCCGGGTTGGTCTTCTCGATCAGGTCGATCTTCCACTGGCGCGGCCAGCGCTTGAGCGATTTCTCCCGCTGGATCGCATCCCGCAGGTCGAAATGCTCTTCATACCAGACGAGCCGCTGCACGCCGTAGCGGCTGGTAAAGCGCGAGCCCATGCCTTCCTTGTGCTCAGGAATACGGCGGCCGAGGTCGTTCGTCACGCCGATATAGATCGTGCCGCGCTTTTGGCTGGCGACCATGTAGACATAGCCGGTCATGAAGAGAGCCTATCCGAACGGTTATCGGAGGCAAGATCGTGGCAGCAAAGGTGTATATCCCCTTCGCAGAAACCAACGCGTGCCCTTCGACATTGGCGGGGACCGATATCCACCCTCCGCGCCGCCAAGTAATTGATACACAACGCTTTTCCAATTTTCTTCCCGCCGGTTTATCCCCACCCGCGCCACCTGCCTTATCATGCTCCCCATCGCCCTTGCGGGAACCGGATCTAGACCGGGGATCAGGGAGGGCGGCGGCAGCCTCCCCCTCCGGGTTCGGTACCCGGAGGCATGTGAGGGCCTGCAGCAGGCCGGAGTCCTGTGTCCTGAGCTTGTCGAAGGACGCAGGGCGCGGAGAAGCCGCGGGAGGTTCGGTCCAGGCGTCTCAGTGACGAGCCTGGGCGCCCCAAAAGGGCAATGGGAACCTTCCTTGACCGGTCATGCAGGACAGCGGCCGGACGGGCGGCCCGAGGGTCGCATATTATTTGTTAGACGCGCGATGCTTTGGCCGCCCGTCTTCCCAACCTGAAGAACAACCCGGCGGCCGCCCGCGCGGGAAGGAGGAGCCGTGTCCGCAGATCTGCCGCAACCGGCCCTACCCCGCCACCTGGCCCACCCAGTTCCACCAGGCGCGCTCATCCCCGCGGAACACGTTCAGGTCGATCTTGCCGTTCACGCCCTGGCTGAGGCCGGAGCCCGAATATTGCCAGAAGACCCAGTCGCGGCCCGGATAGACCTTGGAGGGGTGCTCGGCCACGGCGCGGAGCCAGAAGGGGTGGTTGGGGAAGGCGCCCTGCAGATTGTCGCGGTAGAAATCGGGGGCGGTGTAGATGATGGGGCGCTGGCCGTAGTGCCGCTCCAGCCGGTCCATGAAGACCTGCATCTTCTCCAGAACGTCGGCGCGCGGCCAGCGGCGCTTGCAGTCGGATTGATGATTGTACTCCACGTCGATCACCGGCGGCAGCGCGCCCTTCACCTTCGGCACGTTGCGGATGAACCAGTCGGCCTGCTCGGCCGCCGTGCGGCACCAGTAGAAGAAATGGTAGGCGCCGCGCCTGAGGCCGGCGCGCGCCGCGGCATCCCAGTTCTTGCGGAACATCGGGTCGAGATGGTCGCCGCCGTCGGTGGCCTTGATATAGGCGAAATTGGCGCCCTGCCCGCGCAGCGTCGCCCAGTCGATCTCGCCCTGCCAGCGCGAGACGTCGACGCCGTGCACGGCGTGATGCTGCGGCGTGACCTTGCCGAAATTGACCGGCTTGGCGTCACGGAACTTCTGGCTGTAGACCTTGCCGCCCGAGGGCTTTCCGGCCGGCCGCACCGGCGGCTTCGGCACATGCAGCGCAACCTGCTCGAGCGCCGGCGTATTGACGTCTGCGGGCTCGGCGAGCGCGGTCATGCCGGCTTCCGTGACGGAGGTGATGACCTCGCCGCCGTCCGCGCCCGGGATACCCACGTCGGGCCGAAGGATGGAGCCGGTCGTCTCGCGCGAGGGCTCGGCGATCTGCAGCGCATCGACGGCAGACCCGCCGGAACAGCCGGCCAGGCCAAGGAGGGCGAAAGGAAGAAGAATGACAAGAGCGGGCAAACGCATGAACGACCTGTACGCAAGACGGGACGGCGCGAAGGCGCAGCCACGCCTTTCCGCCGGACAGGTCGTCACGTTAGGCGAAGAGTCGACAATAAAGTTTGAATCAGAATGTTAACTTCTGGAAGGCGCCCCGCTCCGCGCGAATCGCTGCGCTCCGACCGGCGCCGGGTGCTCCATTCGGCAGGAACACATGCGCGCCCTCTCCGTTCTGGCGGTATGCCGCAAGAAGGAGACAGATCATGCACGACATTACAGGAAAACGCGTCGCCATCCTCGCCACCCACGGCTTCGAGCAGTCCGAGCTGGAGGTGCCGTTGAACAAGCTGCGCGAGGCCGGCGCCGAGGTTCATGTGGTCTCGCTGGAGCCGGGCCAGATCAAGGGCTGGGACAAGAAGGACTGGGGCAGGCCCGTCCCGGTCGACAAGACGCTCGATGAGGCGAGCGCGGACGACTACGACGCCCTGGTATTGCCGGGCGGCCAGATCAATCCCGATCTCCTGCGCGTGGAGACGAAGGCGCTCTCCTTCATCAAGGATTTCTGGACGGCGAACAAGCCCGTCGGCGCCATCTGCCACGCGCCCTGGCTGCTGATCGAGGTCGGCATCGTGAAGGACCGCCGCATCACCTCCTACCACTCGATCAAGACCGACGTGATGAATGCCGGCGGCCGGTGGGAGAACAGCGAGGTCGTCACCGACCAGGGCCTCGTCACCAGCCGCCATCCCGGCGATCTCGACCCCTTCTGCGAGAAGCTCTCGGAAGAGATCCGCGAAGGCCGCCACGAGCGCCGCGCCGCATGACGCACCCGCCCCGCCCGGCCGCCGGCCGGGCGGGGCCCAGGCTTGAAATGTTCAACCGGGATCAAAAGCTGCTATTATGGTAAACGGGAGATATCGGGGGACGGGGGATGGACTACGGTGCGCAAGCCACGGAACGGATGGCGGCCGATGTCGCCGGGATCCTCGATACGGTGGCCTTCGAGCCCGATAACTGGGCATTGGCGGCAAAGGCCATCTCAAGCAATTTTCCCGGCTCGTTCTCGGCAATCCACAATATCGATCTCCGTGAGGCCCGGCTGAACTTCGGAGTGCAAGCGGACATAGATCCGGACTTCCTGGCGAGCTATGAAAGCCATTTTTTCTCAATCAACCCCTGGGTGCCGGAATGGAGCAGCACACCCTCCGGTAAAGTATTGGTCGCGTCGAGGCACAGCCCTGCCTCGAATTTCGCAAGTACCGAGTTCTATAACGACTGGCTGCTTCCGCAGGATCGGGTGGCGGCCACCGGGATGCGTCTCGACATAGTCGGCCAGAACATGCTGCACATCGTCATCCACTATCCGATTTCGCTTGCTTCGGTCTATGACGATGCCACGGCACTCCTGCTTTCGCGCATCCGCGGCAGCCTCCGTCGCACCATCGACATCGCGAGCCAGTTGTCGCCGCGGATCGAGAGCCATGTCGCTTCGACGGCGCTCGTCAATCGGACAGGCGAGATCGCCCTTGTCGTTGACAGCGCAATGCGTCTTCGGGACGCCAACGGTGCCGCCCTTAGCGCCTTCGAGAAGGCATTTCCGCTGCGCTGCACCCAGGACCATGTTGCCGTCGTGGACAGATCCACCCACCAATGGCTCCAGAAGATGGTCTGCAAGCTTGCGGCGGGCATACCGATGGAGGAAAGCCGCGAATATTTTGCCGCGGCCGGCGTTCTGTTCCGTATCGCGCTCTGCCGGTTGCCGCCGACTGCCTCTCTTCTGGGGCCGGCAGCCTGCAGCGGACAGCTTTTCCTGGTCGTCATCCGCAACTTGACGGCGACGCCGGTCGGGGCTGACCTGTCGCCTCTGACAAACCAGTTCCAGCTTACGCGTGCGGAAGCGGCGCTGGCACAGCATCTGCTGGAGGGCGCTTCTTTGAAGGAGGCGGCAGAAAGACTGAAGATCACCCAAGGCACTGCCCGGCAGCGCCTCAAGGTGATCTTCAACAAGACCGACACGCACCGCCAGAGCGAATTGATCGCGCTCTTGCAGCGGCTGGTATAGGCCGCATGGCCCCTACTTCGCGCCTTCCACGTGCTCGGCCCAGCTCTTCACCCGGCTTTCGCCATTCAGGAACGGCAGCGTTGTGTCAGCGAGCACGGGGGCAATCCCGATTTCGTAGTGCGTCAGATCCGGCAGGATGGCGAGGCGATTTTGCGACATGTGTTCACGCGCCCAGCCCGCATCCCTCAGTCCTCCGCCCAGAAGCTGGTAGAATTCCACGATATGCTCCGGACGGAACATGTCGCTGTCGCCGTAGACCAGCATGACCGGCATCTCCAGCGTCTTGACGTCCTCGGCCCAGTTGTACGGCTTGCGCATGAACGCACCCATGGCGTCGAGCAGCGCGGGGAATTCCTCCGGGTCGGGCGCTACGGCTGCGTAGGACCGGTACATGGGCGTGTCCTTCATCATCGGCGCCATCTCAGCCGAAACGGAAGCCTGCATGGGCAGCATTTCCGGATAGAAGCCGTCCTGGGCAAAGCCGCCGGACACGAGCACCAGACGGCGCACCTTTTCGGGGTGCTGGACCGCGAGGCGAAAACCCGCGCCCGCGCCGAACGAATAGCCCATCACGTCGACCCGGTCATGGCCGAGCGCATCGAGGATGACGGCAAGGTCGTCGCCGATGTCCTTCAGGTCGATGGGCCGGTCGCCGAGGCGCGTGCGGCCGTGTCCGTGCAGATCGACGCCGATCACCTGGCGCTCGGTCGCCAGCCTTGCCAGAACCGGGCCGAACATCTCGATCTGCCCCAGCCCGCCGTGCAGCAACAGAAGCGGTTCGCCCTCGCCGCGGATCTCGTAATAGTAGTTGAGCCCATTGGCCTCGACATGGCCGCTCTTCGAGGGAGCTTGCAGTTCGGCGGCTTCTTCCTGCATGGCGGTTTTCTCGCCGTTTTCAGCCTTGGCGGGCAATGCGAAAGCCGCGAGCGCTGATGCGGCGATGGCAAGCATTGTGGTTCTGATCATGTTTCGTCCTCCGGTGTTCGCCCTTTTGGGCTCTTGCCTCAAGAACGAAGAAAGGCCGCATCTTCCGACACGGCCTTTCCAATAATCCACGGCGCAAAGCGGTCAGGGACAGGGATTGCCGACTTTCTGGTGAAGATCGTCGACCGCCTCCTGCATCTCGCCGGTCCAGGCGACATCGACGGAGGCGAGCGCTTCTTCCAGCTGGGCCATCGTGGTCGCGCCGATGATGTTGGAGGTGAGGAAGGGACGTGAATTGACGAAGGCGAGCGCGAAGGAGGCCGGCGTCAGGCCGAACTGCCGGGCGAGCTCGTTATAGGCCTGGATCGCCTCGCGCGCATGCGGCTTCTCGTAGCGCTGAAGGCGGTCGAAAAGCTGCTTGCGCGAGCCTTCCGGCAGCGCTCCGTTGTCGTATTTGCCGCTGAGATAGCCCTGCGCCAGCGGCGAATAGGCGAGCAGGCTGACATCCTCGCGCGTGCAGGCTTCGGCCAGATTGACCTCGAAAGTGCGGTTGACGAGATTATAGGCGTTCTGGATCGACTGGACGCGCGGCCCCTTGCCCGCGTCGGCCTCCGCTATATAGCGCATCAGGCCCCATGTGCTCTCGTTGGACAGGCCGAAATGGCGGATCTTGCCCGCCTTCACCAGTTCGTCGAACACCGCCAGCGTTTCGGCGATGGGCGTTTCGTCGGGCAGCGGCGGCGAGATTTCGGACACGCGCGTTGGGTTGGATCCGAAGGGAATGTCGCGTTCGGGCCAATGGATCTGGTAGAGATCGATATAGTCCGTCTGAAGCCGCTTCAGCGACTTTTCGACCGCATCCATGATGTCGGCGCGCACCAGCTTCGAAGGCCGTCCGCCGCGGAACCATTCATCGTTCGTGCGGCCCACGACTTTGGTGGCAAGCACGATATCGTCGCGCCGTCCGCGCTTCTTGAACCAGGTGCCGATGATGGTTTCGGTGCTACCCTGGGTCTCGGGCTTGCCGGGGATCGAATAGAGCTCGGCCGTGTCGAAGAAGTTGACGCCGCTTGCGACCGCGCGGTCCATCTGCTCATGACCTTCGGCTTCGGTGTTCTGCTGACCCCAGGTCATGGTGCCGAGGCAGATTTTGGACACGGACAAGTCGGTGCGGCCCAGGCGGCGCTTTTCCATCGCTTTTTCTCCATCGATCGGGATTTTTTGGCGCGGATGCGCCGCTGAGGCCGGCAGTATAGGACAAGGATCGCATGTCCGCCAAGGCGCAGCGGTCGTCAATCAACTTCCTTGATGGTTGCAGAAGCAAATTTGACTTGTTTCCGACACAACCACGGGTAATAGCCGATGCTGGCGGCAGGCGTACCGCTTTGCGTCCTTTCGGACGGCCTGATTCCGCCGGTTGCAGTGCATCGTGCTTTCCGAAACCGGTTCCGGCTTTCGGACTGATGCGCCGAACACGAAAGCCGAAGACATGACTGCGCTGGTCTCGGGCGCCGGTGCGCCGCCCGTCAATCCCTGGTTTGCCGAAGCGCGCGCGACGCTGGCGCTGGCCTGGCCGATGATATTGACCAACCTTGCCCAGACCGCGATGACCGCCACGGACGTCATGATGATGGGGCGGCTTTCGCCCCAGGCGCTCGCAGCCGGCACGCTCGGCCACAACCTTTACTTCCTGCCGATCATTTTCGGGCTTGGGCTGATGCTCGCCACCTCGCCCATGATGGCGAGCGCGCTGGGTCGCCGGCAGCGCTCGCTGCGCGACGTGCGCCGCACGGTGCGCCAGGGGCTGTGGCTCGCCATCGCCGTGTGCGTGCCCATCTGGTTGTTGCTGTGGCACAGCGAGGCCATCTTGAACGCGATGGGCCAGCAGCCCGAGCTCAGCCGTATGGCGGCGGGCTATATCGGGGCGCTGCAATGGGCCGCCCTGCCCTTTTTCGGCTATATCGTGCTGCGCTCGTTCATCTCGGCGCTGGAGCGGCCGGGCTGGGCGCTGGTCATCGCCTTTGTCTGCGTAGCCTTCAACGTGCTGGCGAACTGGGCGCTGATGTTCGGCCATCTGGGCTTTCCCGCGCTCGGCATCGTCGGCTCCGGCATCGCCACCACGCTTGCGAGCGCGATGATGTTCGGCGGGCTCGTGCTGGTGGTGACCCTCGACCGCAATTTCCGCCGATACCAGCTCTTCGGCCGTTTCTGGCGGCCGGACTGGCCGCGTTTCTTCGGGCTCTTGAAGCTCGGGCTGCCGGTCGCGGGGATCCTTACCTTCGAAGTGTCGATCTTCAACGCGGCAGCCTTCCTGATGGGCCTGATCGATGCGGTTTCGCTGGCCGCCCATGCGATCGCCATCCAGATCGCGTCGATCAGCTTCATGGTCCCGATGGGGCTGAGCCAGGCGGTGACGGTGCGCGTCGGCCGGGCTTACGGCGCGATGAACGCGGAAGCGGTGACCCGCGCAGGCTGGACGGCTTTCGTCATGGGGGTGAGCTTCATGGCCTGCATGGCGCTCCTAATGCTCGCTGCGCCGCATCTGCTCATCGGAGCGTTCGTAAACCTCGACGACCCAAAAAACGCGGCAGTCATCGCGATGGCGGTCAGCTTCCTCGCCTGCGCGGCGCTTTTCCAGATCGTGGACGGCGCGCAGGCCGTGGCCGCCGGCATGCTGCGCGGGCTGCACGACACGACCGTGCCGATGATCTATGCCGCGCTCGGCTATTGGGGCGTCGGCCTGCCGCTCAGCGTGGCGCTGGCATTTCCCTTCGGCCTCGCCGGCGTGGGGGTGTGGCTGGGGCTGTTCTCGGGACTGGCAATCGTATCCGTGATGCTGATCGGGCGCTGGCTCAATCGCGGAAAGCTTACGTCTTTTTCGGCCTGAAGCGGCGGCGCTTGGCCTCGTCGATCAACGTGTTGGCGACCTGCATGCGGATCATGGCGCGGGCGCGCAAATGCTCCGGCACCCGGTCCGGGTGGTTGCGGAAGGCAAATTCGCGGCGCAGCCGATCCAGATCAGTGCTCGCCGCCCGGCGCGCCAGGTCCAGTTCGCGGGCGATCTCGTCCGGATCGACGGAAGGCGCGGCGGCGGTCTCGGCTGCCGGCGATCCGACCGCCTTTTCGGAGGCGTTCGCCCGATACTCGGCCGCCGCCTTTTCGTCGGTGAAATTGATGCGGCCCGAATGAAGCTCATCGACGACCGACAGATAGTCCAGATTGATACGGGGGGCGCCCTGCTCCGGCTCCGCGGCCTCGGCCAGCAACTCGTCAAGAAAACTTGCAAAGTCACGGTTCTGGCCCGCGGTCATTCCTGCCCCCATCTGCGCATGCCCTCGGCGAGCGGCATCCATCGATACTATACGCCCATTCTTAATAAACGTCTGAACGTGTCGCTCCAGTTTTAGCGAAGGGCCTTGCATGAATGGGCGAGATGTTGTGCTGTCGGTACCGTTCAGTCCTGCCGCCGCATCGGCGGCGCTCGTGCATCTGCGGTCAGACGGACGCATCTGAGGTCCGAACAGATGCGGAGAACAGATAGATGGAGCGTCCAAATGGCACACGGCGCTCCAGACAACTCCGGAAAGGGCGGAAACGATGAAATTCGCAGGTCTCGTGGCAGTCGCCACCTTCGTTCTGGCAGCCCAATCGAGTGCGCGGGCCGAGCCGGCTTACATCGACGACCGTTCCAGCCCGGAAGCGCTGATACGTTCGCTCTACAATGCCATCAATCGCCAGGAATACGCGCGGGCATACGCCTATTTTGCCACGCCTCCCGCAGAATCCCTAGATGCGTACGCGCAAGGCTATTCGAATACGGAAAACGTGGATGTGGAAACGGGACTGGCGAGCGAGGAAGGCGCAGCCGGCAGCATCTACTACAATTTGCCGGTGGCCATAAGGGCGCGCAATACGGACGGCACGGAAAAGGTCTTCGCCGGCTGCTATGCTTTGCGCCTGGCGAACCCGCTGGTCCAGACGACGCCTTTCACGCCACTGCATATCGAGGAAGGGAAGCTGGCTCCGACCGATGAGCCGCTGGAAGAAGCACTTCCGGACCAGTGCGGCGACAGCCCGCCTCCAGAACGCGATGCGCTCCTGGAGGCGGCAAGCAGGCAATTCACCAGTCTTTATGGCGGCATCTGCGATCCTGCCGGCCAGAGCGAGCCCGGCGCGCCCGAGAGCTACACCATCCGCTTCAACTACGCCTATGACGAGGCCGATGCACCCAAGAGAGAGGCCCGGCTGTTCCGGTTCTTCTGTGACCGCGGCGCCTACAACGAGACCCACGTCTACTTCCTGGCCGGCGAGGACAACGAGGTCCTGCCCCTGCGTTTTGCAATGCCCGAACTCGACGTCCGCTATGAGAACGACGACACAAGCGCCCCCGTCGAGGACCTTCGCATCATCGGCTATTCGGCCAGCGATCTCCTCGTCAATTCCAGCTACGATCCCGAAACGCTGACGCTCACCTCCCATGCCAAATGGCGCGGCGTCGGCGATGCTTCGTCCAGCGGCACATGGATCTTCCGTTCAGGCACGTTCCAACTCGTGAAGTACGACGTGGACGCCAGCTATGACGGCGAGGTCAATCCCGAGGTGCTGCTGGACTTTTTCAGCGGACCGTGACCGGGATCACGGAAGCGAAAGCATCCAGTCGAGCGCCTCGCGCCAGTCCGTCATGCGGATGGGCGTGCCGTGGGTGCCAGTCTCGAAGCGGACCATGCGCATGGGGTAGCCGGGCGCAGCGCGGCGAACGGATGCGTAGAAGGCCTCCTGCTGCTCCACCGGGAAAACCGTGTCGTTGCTGCCGTGCCCGATGAAGATCGGCAGGCGCCGCTCGAATGGCATGGAGCCGATGAAGCCGGCATCCCACATCGAGCCCAACAGCAGCAGACCGCCGAGGCGCGGAAGAAGCCTTTCGTCCCGCGCCAGGCGCCAGCACAGCGCGCCGCCCATCGAGCCGCAGGCGAGGAATACGGGCGCGCCAGGAGACAGCGAGGCGTAGTGCGAGAGAAGCGCCGCCACCTCGGCAGCACCCTTGTGGCCGAAATCGGCAAAGTCGGGCACAAGGTAGAGCCCGCCGCTCCGCGCCGTCAGGTTCTTGATGCGGTTGAAATTGCCGCCGAAGGTGAAGTCGTCGACGCCCTGCCTGCGGCTGCCGCCCTGGCCGTGGAGATACACGACGATGAGGCGGGCGCTTTTGGTTCTGCCGACCGTGAAATGGCGGATCGGGCCGCTGTCGGTTCTCAGCGCCAGATCCTGCTGCACCCGGCGCACGCCGGTGTCGACATAGTTCCCCTTGACGCGGCGCTGCGGCACCGCATCGCGTCCATTGATATCGCGCATCTCCCGATAGTCGACAATCCGGTAGTCGCCATCGTCCCTCTGCTCGAGGATGCCGGGATAGGCAAACAGCCGGTCCTTGAAAGGAGGCAGTTCGAACGCGCTGGCGCTTGCCGGCAGGCTGAGGAGCAACAGGAGGAGGAGGAACAGGCGGGCGGCCATCAGCCTTCGCCGCCCGTCAGCGCGCCGCCGGCGGCAGCAAGCGCGGCGGGCGTGTCGACATCGAGACTGGCGGCGGCGCCCAGTTCCACGTCGATTATCTCGACGGGCGCGCTTTCCACGACATGGCGGGCGCCAGTGTCGCCTTCCAGGCGCTCGATCTCGGGAAACAGCACGCCGGGCAGGATGACGGGATTGCCGCGCTTGCCGCCATGGGTGGCGCGGACGATGGCCGCGCCGCCGGAAGCGGCGAAGGCATCGACCAGCCGGTTCAGGTCACCGGTGGTAATGCCCGGCATATCGGCCAGCATGATCAGCGCGCCGGACGCCGTTGGCGGCAGCGCGCGGATGCCGGCTTTGAGCGACGTTGAAAGGCCATGGGCATAATCGGCGTTGACCGCTGTCTTGATAGCGAGGCCATCGAGCGCGGCGGAGACGGCTTCGGCCTCGTGGCCGAGCACGGCGACGAGGCCGTCGGCCTTGCTGGCAACGGCACGTTCGGCGGTGCGGCGCACCAGGGGCTGGCCCGCGAAATCGGCCAGCAGCTTGTTTGACGGTCCCATGCGCCGGGACTGGCCAGCCGCGAGCAGCACGATCCACGGGTTTTTCCGCGCGGGCTTTGCGCTCTTTTCGCGCGGCTGGGGACGCGTCGGAATCTCCATCAGCAGGCCTCCCACGCCCATGCCGGCAATGTCGTCGCCGGAAATGTCGAGCCCGGACAGAAGCCGGTCGAGAACCCAGTCGAAACCGTTGAGCTTTGGACTGCGCGCGCATCCCGGCGCGCCGATGACAGGCTTGCCGTCGATGAAGCCGAGTACCAGCAGATTGCCCGGATCGACCGGCATGCCGGTGCGCACGACATCGCCGCCCGCCTGCCGGATGGCGGCGGGAATCACGTCGTCGAAATCGCAGACCGCCGATGCGCCGAACACCAGCACCATATCGTTGCGGGCGACCTGAGCGGATATAGCCTCCACGAGCTTGGCGGTGTCGTGCGGAGGACGGTCTTCCTCAGTGATCCGGCTGGCCGAGCGGGACAGGCGGTCAGCGGTGATGCGGGCGGTCTTGTCGAGCACGCTGTCCTTGACGTTGGGCAGGACGGTCTGGATCAGACCCACGCGATGCGGCCTGAAAGGCTCGATGGCGAAAGGACGGGCGGCGGCGACCGCGGCCTCTATGCGCGCGATAATCGCCGCGCTTACGGCAAAGGGGATGATCTTGACCGTGGCGACCATCTGGCCGGCCTCCACCGGGGCGAAATTCGCCAGCGTGGCGACGGTGACGGCGGGGTCGACGGCGTTGATCGCGTCGATGGTGCGCTTGTCGACCGTGAACAGGCCCGCATCCGCAGCGTGAATGTTCACCCGTCCGGTGGAGGGCGGGCGGATTTCGGCTCCCGGCGCCTCAAGAATTTCGGCGATGCGGGCGGCGGCGGCGTCTTCGTCGAGATCGCCGGGTTCCAGGACGGCGGCGATCACCTCTTCAACCCCGGCGTCCCGCAGATCGCGGATATCGGCGGCGGTAAGACGGTGGGCCTTGCGCAGGCGCCTGCCGCCGGCCTGCAAGGAATGGGCGAGGATGGCGCCTTCGGCCTCGCCGAGCGCTACGGGCCCAAACTTCACGCCGCTTCTCCCTTCCGCGGTTCGATCCCACGCGAACGCAGCGCGTCAATGATCTCGGCAAGAATGGCGACGGCGATCTCGGCCGGGCTGGCCGCGCCGATGGGAAGGCCGATGGGCGCGCGGATCAGGTCGAGGGCCGGCTGCGGCACACCGGCAGCGGTCAGGCGTTCGATACGCTTGGCGTGGGTCTTCCGGCTGCCGAGCGCCCCGATATAGAAGCACCCAGCATCGAGGGCGCGGCGGATGGCAGGGTCGTCGATCTTCGGGTCATGGGTGAGCGCGGCCAGCGCGCAATAAGGATCGAGCGGCGTCCGGGCCAGCGCATCCTCCGGCCACTCGGCATCGAGCCTCACCTCGGGAAAGCGCTCGGGCGAGGCGAAGGCGGTGCGCGGATCGACAATGTGCACGTCGAAGCCGACGAGCCGGGCCATGGGCGCCAGCACCTGGCTGATATGCACCGCTCCTATCATCACCAGGCGGGGCGGGGGAAGGTGCACGTTGAGGAAGAAGCTGCGGCCGTCGGCCTCCACCGTTCCGGACTTGCCGGAGCGGAAGGCTTTCGCCACCGCCTCGCCCAGCGCGCCGGCGACGGCATCGCCCTCGGCGATCACGCGGTCGCGCCCGTCGCCCAGATCGGTAAGCAGGATGGCGGCGCGGCGCTCCTTCCTCAAGGCATTCAGCTTCTTGAGAGAATAAGGATCCATAGCCTATCCCAGCCTCTCGACATAGACCTTGATGCGGCCGCCGCAGGACAGGCCCACCTCCCAGGCGGTTTCGTCGGCGACGCCGAATTCCAGCATACGCGGTTTGCCGTCTTCCAGCACATCGGCCGCCTCGGCCACGACCGCGCCTTCCACGCAGCCGCCCGACACGGAGCCTTCGAAATGGCCGTCGGCATCGATGACCAGATGGCTGCCTACGGGGCGCGGGGCGGAACCCCAGGTCTCGACGACGGTGGCGATGGCGACGTCCCTACCCTCTCGCATCCAGCTTTCGGCGATCTGCAGCGGGTCTCGTGTCTGGATGGGGGTCATGACTTTTCCTCCGTCGAAGCCCTCAATATGGGCGCTTGCCGGCGTCGTTGCCAAGAGTATCGGCCTGCAGATGGCGAAGGCGAGGCCTGCGAGGCGTGCCGGACAGCGCCTCGCACAGATCCTCGAGTGCATCGAGCGAGTGGACCGGGCGCAGTTCGTCGACATGGGGCAGCATGGCCCGCACGCCGCGGGCGCGCGGCTCGAACCCGTCGAAGCGCAGGAGCGGGTTGAGCCAGATCAGCCGCCGGCAGGATTTGTGAAGCCGCTCCATCTCGCGCGACAGCCTTTCGATATTGTCGCGTTCGAGCCCGTCGGTGATCAGAAGCACCACCGCGCCCTGCCCCAGAACCCGGCGCGACCAGAGCCGGTTGAACTCGTGCAGCGCTTCGCCGATGCGCGTGCCGCCCGACCAGTCGGCGACCGCGCCTGCACATTCGGCCAGCGCCTCGTCAGGATCGCGGTGCCGAAGCTGACGCGTGAGATTGGTGAGGCGGGTGCCGAACACGAAGGAATGCACGCGGCGGCGCTTTTCCGTCAACGCGTGGAGGAAATGCAGGAAAATGCGGGTGTACTGGCTCATCGAGCCGGAAATATCGGCCAGCGCCACGAGCGGCGGGTGAATGCGGCGCGGGGAGCGGAAACGCGGCAGGATGAGATCGCCGCCGGTGCGCAGGCTGGAGCGCATCATGGCGCGCGGATCGACGCGGGGCCCGTGCGGGTCCGCCTGGAAACGCCGGGTCGTGACCAGATCGTGGGGCATGACCAGGGCCGACATCGCCTGCCTTGCGCCGGCCAACTCGTCCGCCGTCATCTGGGCGAAGTCCTTCTGGCGCAGTACCTCGCTGGCAGACAGGGTAAAGCGGGCGTCGATCTCGATCTCCGGCTCGTCGCGGCGCGGGCGCGGATCGTGCCGCCCGTTCAACAGGGCGTCGCCGGCGCGCTTTTCGGCGGCGCGCGGCTTTTCCTTCTGGCGGGGGTCGGGCGCGACGGGCGAGAACATGGCGAGCATCTTTTCGACCAGGTCGCGCGACCGCCAGAAAAGGCGGAACGCCTCGTCGAAGACGGCGTGATCCTCGTGCCGGTTGACCAGGACGGCGTGCAGCGTCCAGTAGAAGTCCTCGCGCGTGCCGATGCCGGCCGCCAGCACCGCCTCGATGGCGTCGGTGACGGAGGCCGGACCGACGCGCAGGCCCGCCTTGCGCAGGATGCGGGCGAAATAGACGATATTGTCGGCGAGGCGGCCTTCGGGGTCGGCGGTCTGCATGTCAGAGCCTGTTTTAAAAGTCATGATGGCAGCCTGCAAATGGCGTTTTTCTGCGCTCCGGTGCTCACGTACCTAATGTACGCTCCGCGCCGGTGCTCGAAAAACACCATTTTCGACTCGCCCTGATGACTTTCAAAACAGACTCTCAGCTCCTACTCCGCCTCCGCCAGCTCCGCCTTCACTTCCTTCAGGATGCGGGCGCCCTCGCCTTCGCCGAGGCGCGCAATGTCGTCCTGGTATTTCAGGAGCACGCCGAGCGTGTCGGACACGGTCTCGGGGTCGAGCGCGATCTTGTCGAGTTCGGTCAGGGCGCTGGCCCAGTCGATCGATTCGGCGACGCCCGGCACCTTGAACAGGTCCATTTCACGCAGGCGCTGCACGAAATGAACGATCTCGCGCGAAAGGCGCCTGTTGGCGTCCGGCACCTTGCGGGCGACGATTTCCAGCTCGCGGGCAGCGTCCGGATAGTCGACCCAGTGATAAAGGCAGCGCCGCTTGAGCGCGTCGTGGATTTCGCGGGTGCGGTTGGTGGTGATGACGACGATGGGCGGCTCTTCGGCGCGGATGGTGCCGAGTTCGGGGACCGTCACCTGATAGTCGGAAAGGATTTCAAGAAGGAAGGCCTCGAAAGCCTCGTCCGTGCGGTCGAGTTCGTCGATCAGGAAGACGGGGGCCGCGCCCGCCGCCCCGCCAAGCGCCTCGAGCACCGGGCGGCGGATCAGGTACTTTTCGGAAAAGACGTTGCGCTCCATCATGTCGCGATCCGCCGCGCCGGTGGCCTCGTCCATGCGGATCTCGATCATCTGGGCGGCGTAGTTCCACTCATAGACGGCGGACGAAACGTCCAGACCCTCGTAGCACTGCAAACGGATGAGGCGGCGGCCCAGCGAAGCGGCCAGAACCTTGGCGATCTCGGTCTTGCCGACGCCCGCCTCGCCTTCGAGAAACAAAGGCCGCTTCATCCTGAGGCTGAGGAACAGCACGGTCGCCAGCGAGCGGTCCGCGACGTAATCGGCCCGCCCGAGCATTTCGAGCGTTTCGTCTATGGATGCCGGCAGGGCGCGCGGCGCGATTACAGACATTTTTCCTCCGGCAGGCCGGCGATCAGAGCGTACGATAGCCGCGATCGTGATAAAGCAGCGGTTTCAGGTTAGCGCCCACGCGCAGGCCTGTCACCTTGCCGAAATAGATGCGGTGGGTGGCAAGGTCCTTGGTGTCCATCACGTGACAGTCGAAAACGGCGATGGCGCCTTTCAGGCAGGGCGCGCCGGAGGAAAGGGTCTCCCATTGGGCGAGCGCAAAACGTTCTTCCGGCGGCAGGCCGGTAAGACCCGAAAAGGCGTTGGACAGCTCTTCCTGGCCGGCGGAGAGCGTGTTGAGGGCGAAAACGCCGTTCTTGAGGAAAAGGTCGTTGTTGGGATTTTGCCTGTTGAGGCAGACGAGAACGATGGGCGGGTTGTCCGAAACGGAGCAGGCCGCGATGGCGGTGACGCCGCGCAGACCGGCCGCGCCGTCGGTCGTGACAATGTGCACGGCGCCGGCAAAGCGGGCCATGGCGTCACGGTAGTCCTGCGGGGCTATTTCATTGGTCTTCAGCACGGATGTCCTCGCCCGGTCGATATAGGTGCAATATTGGCGTTCGCAACCATGGGAGCGCACAACGCTCAGGATACGGCGCTCAGGATACGGCGCCGGCACGCTGTAGCGTGTTGCGCCACGCCGCGCCACCATTTACCAGTGGCTTGTGTGCTACATCCTGTAACATCGAGTTAGGCATCCAGTCCAAGTCCATGCGTTTTGCTGCAATCCTCATTCTCTTCGCCAGCCTCTGGGCCGGCCTGCCGGCCCGTGCCGACGGGCTGGCGGTCGGCATCGCCGCTCCCCTTTCCGAAGATTTCGAGCGACTGGGCAGGCAGTGGGTGGCGGGAGCCGAGGCGGCGGCGGAAACGCTGCCGGGCAGCGACATCAGCCTGTACATTGTGGACGATGCCTGTTCGGAAGAAGGTGGCGAACGCGCGGGGCGCAGCTTGGTGGAGGCCGACGTTTCGATCGTGATCGGCTTCCTGTGCACACCCGCCGTCGAAGCAGCCATGCCGATACTCGCCCAGGCCGGCATCCCGGTGATAACGCCAGTGCGCACCAACAGCCTGACCGACCAGCGCGCGAGGACGGGGTGGCCGATCTATCGGCTGGCGCCGCGCGCCGACGCCGAACAGGATGCGGTGGCGCAAATTCTCACCGCACGCTGGCGCGAGAAGCTCTTCGCCATCGTCGACGACGGAACGATCTACGGCCGCGAGCTTGCCGAACATTTGCGCGCCGAGGCCGAGCTTGCGGGGCTGGAGCCGGTCTTCTTCGACACATTCCGCCCGCAGATGGACAACCAGATCGGGCTGGTCGGCCGGCTGCGCCGGGCCGGCGCAACCCATGTCTTCGTCGGCGGCGACCGGGCCGATATCGCCATCATGGCGCGCGACGCGGCAAGTCTCGGCTACGACCTGACGATCGCGGGCGGCGAGGCGCTGCGGGCAGAGGACGGGAACGTGAAGCTGCCCGAGGGCGTGCTGATGGTCGGCCTGCCGGAGTGGCGGGAATTCGCGCCTGAGCGGACGCTGGAGTTCCTGGCCGACAGGAACATCGAGGCCGAGGGCTATGTGCTGCCCGGTTTCGCCGCGCTGCAGGTCGCCGCCGGTGCGGCAAAACGGGCCGCCGAGACGGAAGTCAGCCTTGCAGACGCGCTCGATTCCTATGCCTTCGACACGGCCATCGGTATTGTGCGCTTCGACCGAAAGGGCGACCTTGCGCGCCCGCTCTATGATCTCTTCCGCTACGACGGAGAAGAATTCGTGAAGGCCGAATGAGCTTCCGCCCAGGGAAACGGAACCTGATCACCGACGTGGCCGGCCTCAAGGTGGGCAACAGCGACGATGCGCGGCTGAAATCAGGCGTGACGGCGATCGTGTGCGAGACGCCCGCGGTGGCCAGCGTGCAGGTGTTGGGCGGGGCGCCGGGAACGCGGGAAACGGACCTGCTTGCCCCGCACAATGTCGTCGAGGCCATCGACGCGATTGCGTTGTCCGGCGGCTCGGCCTTCGGGCTCGACTCTGCGTCAGGCGTGCAGGCCGCCATGCGCGAGGCGGGGCGCGGCTTCGAGGTGGCGGGACATCGCGTTCCCATCATACCGGCTGCGATCCTGTTCGACCTCGCCAATGGCGGCGACAAGGACTGGGGGCGCTATGCGCCGTATCGCGAGCTGGGCTTCGCGGCGGCGGAAAATGCCGGCGAGACCTTCGAAATCGGCTCCCAAGGCGCCGGGGCAGGCGCTTTGACGGCCGGGCTGAAAGGCGGGCTCGGTTCTGCTTCGACGGTTCTGCCGAACGGCATCACCGTCGGAGCGCTGGTGGCGGTCAACGCGGTCGGCTCCGTCACGGTCGGCGGCAGCCGCCATTTCTGGGCGGCGCCGTTCGAGATCGGGGATGAGTTCGGCGGGCACGGCCTGCCTTTGCCCCTGCCGCCGGAGGCCAACGAGGTGGTCACCAAATTGGGGCTGGCCAAAGCCGGCGCGAACACCACCATCGGCGTCATCGCGACGGATGCAACCTTGACGAAGGCCGCCGCCAAGCGGCTGGCAATCGCCGCCCATGACGGTTTTGCCCGCGCCGTCTGGCCGGCGCACACGCCGCTCGACGGCGATCTCGTCTTCGGGCTTGCGACGGGCCGCAGGCAAGATACGCTGAGCCTGGAAGCGGGCATCGAGCTCTACGCTGCGGCGGCGGCGACCATGGCGCGGGCGATTGCGCGCGGCGTCTTTGCCGCCGTCAGCGCGTCCGGTGATATCATGCCGGCCTGGTCGGAACGATGGAAAGACGGAACGAAGGGAGCCTGACAATGCCCGGATTCGTGAGAATCGCAGCCTTCATCCTCGCCCTGGTCCCGCTGACCGCGCGGGCGGGCGACATGGCCACGGTCGAGATACTTGGCTTCAGCGCCGATGGCGGCGTCTTCGCCTTCGAGGAATACGGCGTCCAGGACGGTTCCGGATTCCCCTATGCCAACCGCTACTACATCGACACGGCGACCGATCGCTTTCTGCCGGGCACACCCGTGCGGGTGAGGCTGGAGGAGGATGGGGCGGGCTTGCAAGCCGCCCGCCAGCAGGCCCGGCAGCAAGGCGAGGCGATCGTGCCGGAGGAGGAGCTGAGCGCCAATAACGGCCATACCGTGGGGTGGAACGCCGTCACCGAACTCACCGCCAATCCACATCTGATTGCGGTGCTGCCGCAGCCAAACATGTCGCCGCTCTCGGCGCAGGACCCGCTTGCCTTCAGCCTGGAGGAGATTTCTCTGCAGGGACAGGAGTTTTGCAGCGATTTCGGCCAGACGAAGGGGTTCGAGTTGCTGCGGCTCGGAACTGCGGAGGGGCAGGAAGCGCAGATGATTCATGCGGATACGGCAATTCCCTCGAGCCGCGGATGCCCGCTCGGTTACTCCATTGCAGGCGTGCAAACCTTCTACCCGCCCGGCGGGGCGCCCGTGTTCGCGGTAATGATCGCCATCGAGGCGGTGGGGTTCGAAGGCTCCGACTACCGCTTCATCGCGGTCACGGGGCAGCTGTGACGGCTGCACGCCAGGGCCGATGCCGAAAATGACGCGCCGGCGGCTGGGAGCAGCGGCGGTGCATGGCTGGACAGCCCTGCCCTCGCTGGGCGTCGGCCTCGCGGGCTCCGTTCTGTGGGCCGCATTCGCCGGCGGCAGCGCCTTTCTCAACATCCAGCACTGGGAGACCGCCGGCCACCAGGCCGGGGTAACGGCCTTGTTCGCCGTGGGCGGGTTATTGGCGTTTGCGCCAGCGCTGTTCGTGGCTCGGATCGTCAGCGGAAGGCGGACCGACGCGGCGGGCCGGTTCGCCGCCATGTTCCTTTCGCTTGCCCTTGCCACGATAGGCATCACCGCGCTTCTGTTCGGGCTCGAATACCGCACCTACTATGCGGAGTGGCATGCGGACACCTTTTCCTATGTCTGGGGCCTCCAGCTCTTCTTCACGATGGCCAACGCGCTCTATCAGTTCGCCGTCATAGGGATGCGGCTCTACGTTCCCATCGGACTTGCGGCGCTATTCCTCTTCAGCCTGTGGTTTGCGCGGGCTGCGCGCTGAGCCTTAATCTGTGCGATTTCGGACGAGAGACCGGTATCGGCTTTTCCTGAAACCATGCGGGTGGTAGGAGGCTGCGGACAATCTCGAAACAGGCAGGCAACACGGCATGATCCCTCGTTACTCGCGGCCGGAAATGGCGGAAATCTGGTCCCCGCAATCGAAGTTCCGCATCTGGTTCGAGATAGAGGCGCATGCGGCCGACGCGATGGCCGAGCTCGGCATCGTGCCGAAGGAGGCCGCCAGGACCATTTGGGAGAAAGCGGGAAACGTCGAATTCGATATCGAGCGCATCGACGAGATCGAGCGTGAGACGAAGCATGACGTGATCGCCTTCCTGACGCATCTGGCCGAGATCGTGGGACCCGAGGCGCGCTTCGTCCACCAGGGCATGACGTCTTCCGACGTGCTGGATACCTGCTTCAACGTGCAGCTCGTGAAGGCGACCGACCTGTTGCTGGCGGATCTCGACGCGCTGCTGGCCGCGCTCAAACGCCGGGCCTTGGAGCACAAGGATACGGTCACGATCGGCCGCAGCCACGGCATCCACGCCGAACCCACCACCTTCGGCGTGAAGCTGGCGCAGGCCTATGCCGAGTTCGAGCGCTGCCGGGCCCGGCTCGTCAATGCACGCGAGGAAATCGCCACATGCGCGATTTCCGGCGCGGTCGGCACCTTCGCCAATATCGATCCGAGCGTGGAGGCCCATGTGGCGGAGAAGCTGGGGCTGAAGCCAGAGCCGGTCTCCACGCAGGTAGTGCCGCGCGACCGCCATGCCATGTATTTCGCCACGCTTGCCGTCATCGCCTCGTCAATCGAGCGGCTGGCAACGGAAGTGCGGCACCTGCAGCGCACCGAAGTGCTGGAGGCGGAGGAATATTTCTCACCGGGCCAGAAGGGCTCGTCGGCCATGCCGCACAAGCGCAACCCGGTGCTTTCGGAAAATCTTACCGGCCTTGCCCGCATGGTGCGCGCCTATGCGCTGCCGGCGATGGAGAACGTGGCGCTGTGGCATGAGCGCGACATCTCGCATTCCTCGGTCGAGCGGATGATCGGGCCGGATGCCACCGTGACGCTCGACTTCGCACTGCAGCGGCTGACGGGCATGATGGAAAAGCTCGTCGTCTACCCCGAGACGATGGAGAAGAACCTCAACAAGTTCCGCGGCCTGGTCCACTCGCAGCGCGTTCTGCTCGCGCTCACGCAGGCCGGCGTGAGCCGCGAAGACGCCTACCGTCTCGTCCAACGCAACGCCATGAGGGTGTGGGAACAGGGCGCTGATTTCCTTGAGGAACTGCTGGCCGACAAGGATGTTCGCGCGGCCCTGTCGGAGCAGCAGATCCGGGAGAAGTTCGACCTTGGCTATCATACGAAGCATGTCGACACGATCTTTGCGCGGGTGTTCGGCTGATCGTTTTGGACACGGCTTGACTGTTCAGCCGGTTGCGACGCGTATTTCCGTTCCCCACGGGTCATGCAGCACTTTTTCCTTATCGGAGCGGGTGTCGATGAGCCTCACCCATGCGAGCCCGGCGCGGCCGGGATCGCGCCGGCCGGCGCCGGCGCTGCGCCAGGCGTTGGCGCCGACGTGATGGTGATAGCCGCCGGACGCCAGAAACACGGCGGCCGCGCCGTAACGGGCCATCGTCTCAAGGCCCAGAACTTCGTTCCACCAAGCCTCCGCCGCGCGCGCGTCGCCGACGCGCAGATGAATGTGGCCGATCACGGTACCTTCGGGCGCGCCACGCCAGCCCGCATCGTTGTCGCCCAAAACGGATAGCAGCGCCCGATGATCCAGCGGCAAGGTCTTCATGGCGATGTTGCCGCCGTCCCATTGCCACTCGGCGCGGGGGCGGTCGGCGTATATCTCAATGCCGTTGCCCTCCGGGTCGCTCAGATAGACGGCCTCGCTGACCAGATGGTCCGAGGCGCCTTCCAGGGCGAGGCCGGCGGCGGCGGCGAACCGCACCCAGCGCGCCAGGCTTGCCCTGTCGGGCAGAAGGAAGGCGGTGTGAAACAGGCCGGCCTCGCGCGCATCGTCGGGCCGGGCCTGCCGGTCTTCCTCGATGCTCAGCAGCGGCCGGCCGGCCGCGCCGAGGCGAATCATGCCGTCATCGCGGCTCATGACCTCAAGCCCCACGATGGCTGTGTAAAAGGCCGCCAGCTTGTCGGCATCCCGGGCCTTGAGGCCGACTTCGCCGATGCTGACGGGGGTGGTGGCCGAAAAGGGAAGTACAGTCATTTCCATCTCCTGCGACGGACGGCGGATAAGGGGGGTAGGCTCGTCCGCAAGGCGTCGTCGTCAACCGGGCCCTGTGCCCAAATCGATGGGAGGAATGTGTCGATCAGGCGCGGGCGGCACAAGGGAAGCGATTGCGGACACGCTGTTCACTCTTTGGAGCGCAGGGGACCGGCGGAACTCGGGCGAACCGGCCGATGCGGCGGGTTGCGCGCAGGCACATCCGTCGCTAAATGGCGCGGCATGAAAGCCAAGGACGCCGACATCCTCATCATACCCGGCTACACCAATTCGGGGCCGGAGCACTGGCAGACGCGCTGGGAAAAGCGCCTGGCGACCGCGCGGCGCGTCGAGCAGGCCGAATGGTCGAAACCGGTCCGCGAAGACTGGGTGGCGAAGGTCACGGAGGCGGTGAACGAGGCCGAGCGGCCGGTGGTGCTCGTGGCTCATTCGCTGGGGGTCGCGGCAGCCGTTCACGCCATTCCCGAATACCGGAACCGGATCGCGGGCGCCTTTTTCGTCGCGCCGCCGGATGTGGCCAACGCGAAAATCCGGCCCAAGCACCTGATGACCTTCGGGCCCTATCCGCGCGAGCCGCTGCCTTTTCCCTCCATCGTCATCGCCAGCCGCAACGACCATTTCTGCGGCTACGAGGTGGCGGAAGACATTGCGGGCGCGTGGGGATCGCTGTTCCTGGACGCCGGCGAGGCGGGACATATCAATGCCGAATCAGGCTTCGGCCCATGGCCCGAGGGCTCGATGACCTTCGCGAAATTCATCTCGCATCTGAATTAGGCTTTTGATTCCAGGCTGTCGCGCGCCTTCTGGATGAAGCCGAGCGCGCCATGGGCAAGGTAGCCATATTCGCTTCCGAGCGCGAAAAGGCGGTATCCCATCGCGTAGCAGCGCCCCACCAGGGCCGGATCGACCATATAGATGGCGGCATGCTTGCCGGCGGCGGTCGCCTTTGCGGCGATCAGGGCGATGGCCTCCATCATGTCTTCGAGCGATGGATCGATTCTGGCGCCCCTGGTCCATGCGATGGAAAAATCGGAGGGGCCGACGAAGACGCCGTCAATGCCGTCGACAGCCAGTATGTCGTCGGCGATCGCCAGCGCCTCGCGCGTCTCGATCATCGCCAGCGCCAGGGTGCGCGTGTTCTGGGTTTGAAGCCAGCCCTGGCCGTCGTCCGCAGCGCCCGACCGCAGCATGGCTATGGTCGCGCCCCAGGAGCGCTCGCCCAGCGGAGGGTACTTCATGGCGGCGGCGAAGCGGCGCGCATCCTCGATCGTGTTGACCATCGGCGCGATGACGCATTCGGCGCCGAAGTCCAATGCGCGGCTGGCCATATCGAAACGGCCGACGGGAATGCGCACGATCGGATGCGGGCCACCCATCCGGACCGCCGGGACGGCCCGCAGGACGCTTTCCTCGCTGTGGCCGCCATGCTGCATGTCGAGCGTCACCGCATCGAAACCAAGACGGGCGACCGCCTCCGTCGTCAGCGGCTCGGGAATGGATGACCATGCGGTCAGCAGCGCTTCCCCCGCGGCCATGCGCTGGCCAAGCGTCGTCTCGGCCACAATCAAGCCTACTCGGCCTTGATCTGGTCGATCGCGACGAGAAGGAGGTCGGCCATCTCGCGGCGGATCTGGTGATCGCTCTGATCGATGCCGGCGGCATCGAAATCCCGGCGTATCTTGCGGAAGACATCCTCCTCGCCGGCTTCCTCCATGTCGGCCTTGACGACTTCCATGGCGTACCGGCTGGCCTCGTCGCCCGTCTTGCCCATCTTTTCAGCGGCCCACAGCCCAAGCAGCTTGTTGCGGCGCGAGATCGCACGGAACTTCAACTGCTCGTCGTGGACAAACCTGTTCTCGAATGCCTTTTCGCGGTCGTTCATGCTGCTCATGCTTTTCATCCTCCGGATCAATGCCCGCCGGGCGCGAGGGCGCCATCCCGTTCGACATGGTTGACAAGGACAAACCAGAAGGCGTGTGCCGGGTCAATATGCGGGCGTGCATTGGCGGCGCAATTCGCAGCCGCTGCGACAAATGGCGATTGAGGTGCACCGCGCTTTGCGCTAGAGACCGCTGGAGCTTGGGCCCTTTCTTTTGCCGCGCCGGTTTGTGCCCTGCCGATCCAGACGCGGCACTACAGACCAGAGAACGCCATGAACCGTCGCCGCCGCATCTACGAGGGCAAGGCCAAAATTCTTTATGAAGGGCCGGAACCCGGAACGCTCATCCAGTTTTTCAAGGACGACGCAACCGCCTTCAACAAGAAGAAGCACGAGGTCGTCGACGGCAAGGGCGTGCTGAACAACCGCATTTCCGAGTATATTTTCGAGCACCTCAACCGGATGGGCATTCCCACCCATTTCATCCGCCGGCTGAACATGCGCGAGCAGCTCATCAAAGAAGTGGAGATCATTCCGCTTGAGATCGTGGTGCGCAACGTGGCGGCGGGATCGCTGGCCAAACGGCTCGGCATCGAGGAAGGCACCATGCTGCCGCGCTCGATCATCGAGTTCTACTACAAGGCCGATGCGCTGGACGACCCGATGGTATCGGAAGAGCACGTGACGGCCTTCGGCTGGGCAAGCCCGCAGGAGATCGACGACATCATGGCGCTGGCCATCCGCGTCAACGACTTCCTTTCCGGCCTGTTCCTCGGCGTCGGCATCCAGCTCGTCGATTTCAAGATCGAATGCGGGCGGCTGTTCGAGGGCGACATGATGCGCATCGTCGTGGCCGACGAGATTTCGCCCGATTCGTGCCGGCTCTGGGATGTGGCCAGCAGGGAAAAGCTCGACAAGGACCGGTTTCGCCGGGATATGGGCGGGCTTGTCGAAGCCTATCAGGAAGTGGCGCGCAGGCTCGGCATCATGAATGAGAACGATACGGGAAAGCCGACCGGACCGGTGCTCGTCTCCTCCAAACCGGACGATGAAACCCGCCACTGAACTGCAGCGCGGCCAGGAGAATCGATAAAGTGCTGAAAGCCCGTGTGATCGTCACCTTGAAGAACGGCGTGCTCGACCCGCAAGGAAAAGCCATCGAAGGCGCGCTCGGCGGCCTCGGCTTCGAAGGCGTCGACCATGTGCGCCAGGGCAAGGTCTTCGACCTGCAGCTCGACACGGAAGACAGGGCGGCAGCCGAGACGCAGCTGAAAGCCATGTGCGAGAAGCTTCTGGCGAACACGGTGATCGAGGACTACATTATCAACGTCACCTGAGACGCCGTCTCGAGCGGTGACCATTCACAGAACGCCCTCAGAAACCTTACGATCCGGCCTCATGAAATCAGCCATCATCCAGCTCCCCGGCCTTAATCGCGACCGTGACATGATCGCCGCGCTGACCAAGATCTCCGGCCATGCGCCGCATCTGGTCTGGCAGACGGAGACGGCATTGCCCGATGTCGACCTGGTCGTCATTCCCGGCGGGTTTTCCTATGGCGACTATCTGCGCTGCGGGGCGATAGGGGCACGCATGCCGGTGATGCGTGCCGTCGCCGAGAAGGCGGCGCAGGGCGTGATGGTCATGGGCGTGTGCAACGGCTTCCAGATCTTGCTCGAAGCCGGCCTGCTGCCCGGCGCGCTGATGCGCAACGCATCGCTGAAATTCGTCTGCCGGGAAGTGAAGCTGCGCGTGGAAAACGCCAACACAGCCTTTACCCGCTTTTACCAGCCGGGGCAGATCATCCGCTGTCCCGTGGCCCACCATGACGGCAACTACTTCGCCGACGAGGCGGTGCTGAAGCGGATCGAGGGCGAAGGCCAGGTGCTCTTCCGCTACGCCGAGGGCACCAATCCCAATGGCTCGATGAACGACATAGCCGGCATCGTCAGCGAAAGCGGCAATGTTCTCGGCCTGATGCCGCATCCCGAAAACCTGATCGAAACGGCCCATGGCGGCGATGACGGTCGGGCGCTTTTCGAAAGCGTTCTGGGCAAAGCCGCGTGATTCGTCCTCCAGCCCATCCCCGGCCGCGCGGCCGGTGGAGGCGTGGCGCAACGCCGGCGGCGGGCGCGCTGGCGCTGGCCATTCTGGCCACGGGCTGCACGCCTGAGCCGATGGGGGGTCCCCTTGCCCTGACGGTGCAAGCCGACAGCCCGACCGTTGCTCTGCAGCACATCAACGAGGCGGGCGCGCGGTGCTGGATGCGCGCGCGGGACCGGGCATTCGACGGTCTGCGACTGGTCCCGGAACTGGACACGGCCGGCAGCCCGCGCCTTCTTCTGGTTCACTCGAAGAGGGCCCAGGGCTTGCCGGTCCTCGTCATCGAGGCTTCCGGCTCGCCGGTGAAAATCGAGACCTACGGGCCGCTCGCCACGACGTCGACTGGCGGACGGGTGAACGCGGACATCATGCGCTGGTCCGGAGGCAGCGCAGACTGCAAGGGCTGAGATGATGGTGCGCGTGCTCAATCTGGCCGGCGTTGTCATCGGCCTGTTCGCTCTGACACTGCAGTTCGCCATAACCGTGCCAGCCTCAATGGAGAACGGCCGCAGTCTCGGCGGTTCGATCATCTACTACTTCTCATTCTTCACCATCCTCACGAACATCCTGGTGGTGCTGACGCATCTGGCGGCGCTTGGCGGACGCCCGGCCTTTTTCCGCCGCCCAGAGGTTCGCGCGGGCGTGGCGGTGGCCATCGCTGCCGTAGGCCTGGTCTATTATCTGCTGCTCGCCGATCTTTGGCGCCCGCAGGGCCTGTTTCTGCTCTGCGACATGCTGCTGCATTACGCGGCGCCGGCCCTGTTCCTGGCATGGTGGCTGCTGGCAGGCGCCGACGGCAGCTTGCGCTGGCGCCATATTCCCTATTGGCTGGCCTACCCTGTGGGATACCTTCTCTACGTGCTGGCACGGGCGCCCATCGCCGGGGAGGTGCCCTATCCGTTTCTGGATACGCGGGTTCTGGGGTTCGGCGAAATCCTGCTGACCGTTGGAGGAATCGCCCTGCTTTTCCTCGTGCTGGGCAGCCTTGCCGTACTGGTGGACGATTTTCTGGGCGTGCGCAGAAGGAGCGCCCGCACGGCGCGCTGACCGGCCGGGGCCGCACCTGCCTCTATCGCATCTGGAATTGACCCGGTTTTCCTGGAACTGCTCATTTCCAGAACGGTTTGGCGGCTTCCCGAAAGGCATCGGCCCGCGAGATGCCGATGTCCTTCAACTGATGGTCGCTCAGTTCCTGCAGGGCCATCCGGGTGCGCCGTCTTTGGGCCATCAACTCGATCCTGCTGATGATCGCAAGCAGACGAAGGTCGAGAGGCAATCGGCGCCTGCGGCGGGCTGGCGTTGCGCGGGATGCCGGCCACATTGTATCTATTGTACACATTTTATCTCCGATTGCACCGTCAATTGCACCCTCCTCTTAGTGCATTGACACCTTCATTTTGGCAAGATACATAATTGCCACGATGACAAATTGGATGCCTGACCTCGCGCGGGGAACCGGACCGCTCTATCTTCGCCTGGCGGACCAGATCGAGGAGGATATCGAGCGCCGCGTGCTGCCTGCGGGCACGAAACTGCCGCCTCAGCGCAATCTCGCCTTCGACATCGGCGTGACCATCGGCACGGTCAGCCGGGCCTATGCGGTGGCGCGCGAGCGCGGACTGGTGAGCGGCGAAGTGGGGCGCGGCACCTATGTGGTGGACCGCGCGCAAGGCGCCCTCGCCCACCCCGGCTATGCAAGCCCTCCAGGAGATTTCGGGGGCACCCGCGAAATGGACGCGCCCGCCGGCAAGCTGCGCTTCGACAGCACCGCTGCCCCCTCGGTCGGCCAAGGCGAAATCATCGGCACGATCGTCGCCGGAATCATGTCCAGCCACGCCCACGACGTGGCGAGCTATGCCCGGCTCTTTCCCGACCATTGGTTTGAAGCAGGCAGCCAATGGCTCGCCAAGGGCAAGTTCCAGCCGCCAGCGGAGCGGATCGTCCCCACGCTCGGCGCCCATGCCGGCGTGGTGGCCATCATCGCGGCGATGACGTCGCCCGGCGATCACGTCGCCTTCGAGCATTTGACCTATTCCCACGTAGCGCGCAGCGCCGGGCTGATCGGCAGGCGGGTGACGCTGATCCAATCCGACGCGCTTGGCGTGGTGCCGGAGGATTTCGAGCGGCTTTGCGCGCAGCGCCACCCCAAGCTCGCATTCCTGATGCCGTCGGCCCACAACCCAACGACCAATACGATGCCGGCCGAACGGCGCCAGGCGATCGCAGAGATTGCTCGGCGCCACAATGTGTGGCTGGTGGAGGACAATCTTTACGGCGCGATGGCCGACGACGATCATCCGCTCATGGCCGAACTGGCGCCGGAGCGGACATTTCTTGTGGGCGGGCTTTCAAAATCGGTGGTGGCGGGGGTGCGCGGCGGATGGATCAGTTGCCCCAGCCATCTGGAGCGGCGCGTGCGCATCTCCCACCGCATGGTGACCGGCGGCTTGCCCTTTCTGCTGGCGGAGACCAGCGCAAGGCTGGTGCTTTCAGGCAAGGCGGCCGAAATCCAGCGGCGCTGCAAGGACGAGATCAATGCGCGGCTGGCGCTGGCCCGCGACGCGCTGGCAGGATTCAATGCGCAATGGCGACCGAACATCCCTTTCATTTGGCTCGAACTTCCCGATCCCTGGCTTTCCAGCACGTTCAAACAGGCGGCCTCCGACCGCGGCGTGCTGATAGACGATGCGGACGAGTTCAAGGCGGGGCGTTCGGAGCAGGTATTCCATCATGTGCGGCTCGGCATATCGGCGGCGCCACGGCGTGAGGACTTGTCGAAGGGCCTTGCCACGATTCGCCGGCTGCTAGAGGAAGGCAGCGCCGGGTATACCAGCTACGACTGAGCAGCGGCGCTGCCCGGTTTCTGCGATCCAGGCGCCATATCGGTCGTCTCATTTCCGAAAATCGATTTCGGTTTTCGGGCCGATGCTGTAAGGGATGCCTCTTATCGAGACAGCTTGCCGGACATCCGATGACCATCCCAAATGCCATCCGCATCACCGACGACCTGATTTCCGCCCATGGGCTGAAACCGGACGAATATCAGCGCATTCTCGACCTGATCGGCCGCGAGCCGACATTCACCGAGCTCGGCATTTTCTCGGCAATGTGGAACGAGCATTGCTCCTACAAGAGCTCCAAGAGATGGCTGCGCACGCTGCCCACCTCCGGGCCGCGCGTGATCCAGGGGCCGGGCGAGAACGCCGGGATCGTTGATATCGGCGACGGGCAGTGCGTCGTCTTCAAGATGGAGAGCCACAACCACCCGTCCTATATCGAGCCCTATCAGGGCGCGGCGACAGGCGTGGGCGGCATCCTGCGCGATGTCTTCACCATGGGCGCGCGGCCGATCGCGGCCATGAACGCGCTGCGCTTCGGCGCGCCGGATCATCCAAAGACGAAGCATCTGGTGGCGGGCGTGGTGGCCGGCATAGGCGGCTACGGCAATTCCTTCGGCGTGCCGACCGTCGGCGGCGAGGTGAATTTCGACGCCCGCTATAATGGCAATATCCTGGTCAACGCGTTCGCCGCCGGACTGGCAAACACGGACGCCATCTTCTACTCGAAGGCCGAAGGCGTCGGCCTGCCGGTCGTCTATCTGGGCGCCAAGACGGGCCGCGACGGCGTGGGCGGCGCGACGATGGCCTCGGCCGAATTCGACGCCGACATCGACGAGAAGCGCCCGACCGTGCAGGTGGGCGACCCCTTCACCGAAAAATGCCTGCTGGAAGCATGCCTGGAACTGATGAAGACGGGCGCGGTCATCGCGATCCAGGATATGGGCGCGGCGGGGCTCACCTGCTCGGCGGTCGAAATGGGCGCCAAGGGCGACCTCGGCATCGAACTCGACCTTGACCATGTGCCGGTGCGCGAGGAGCGCATGAGCGCCTACGAGATGATGCTGTCGGAAAGCCAGGAGCGCATGCTCATGGTGCTGCGGCCGGACAAGCGCGGCGAAGCGGAGGCCATCTTCCGAAAGTGGGGGCTTGATTTCGCGGTCGTCGGCAAGACGACGGACGATCTGCGTTTCCGCATCCTGCACCAGGGCGAAGAAGTCGCGAACCTGCCGATCAAGGAGCTCGGCGACGAGGCTCCCGAATACGACCGGCCCTGGATCGTGCCTGCGGCGCCCGCGCCCCTTGGTGCGGTGCCGCAGACGAACGCGGCCGATGCGCTGTTGAAGCTCATCGGCTCGCCGGACCTTTCATCGCGGCGCTGGGTATGGGAACAGTACGACACGCTGATCCAGGGCAACTCGCTGCAGATACCGGGCGGCGATGCCGGCGTAGTGCGCGTCGAGGACCATCCGACCAAGGCGCTTGCCTTCTCGTCCGACGTGACGCCGCGCTATTGCGAGGCGGACCCCTTCGAAGGCGGCAAGCAGGCGGTTGCCGAATGCTGGCGCAATCTCACGGCGACGGGTGCGGAACCCCTGGCGGCCACCGATAACCTCAATTTCGGCAATCCCGAGCGCCCCGAGATCATGGGGCAGTTCGTGCGCGCGGTGCAGGGAGTGGGCGAAGCCTGCAAGACGCTGGGCTTTCCCATCGTTTCGGGCAACGTTTCGCTTTACAACGAGACGCTCGGCCAGGGCATCCTGCCCACGCCGACGATCGGCGGGGTCGGGCTTATTCCCGACTGGAGCCGGATGGCCAAGATCGCCTTTGCGGGCGAGGGCCTGGCAGTCCTGCTGCTGGGCGGGCCTGATGGCTGGGGCACGCATCTGGGCCAGTCCGTCTATCTGCGCGACATCCATGGCCGTGTCGAAGGCCCGCCGCCGCCGGTCGACCTCGACGCGGAACGGCGGACCGGCGATTTCGTGCGCGGGCTCATCCGGGCTGGGCGCACCACGAGCGTGCATGACTGCTCCGACGGCGGCCTGGCCGTCGCGCTCGCCGAGATGGCGATGGCATCAGGCATCGGCGCTGCGATCGATGCGCCCGGCGGAGATACGGCAGAGACGTTCTTTGGTGAGGACCAGGGCCGTTATGTCGTCGCGATGGCAGAGGACATGCGCGACGCGGTGGTCGCCGAAGCGCGGAAGGCCGGCGTTTCCGCGCATATGCTTGGCGTGACGGGCGGAACGGACCTCAAGCTCGGCGATGCACGCGCCGTGCCGGTCTCTGAGTTGAAGGCAGTCCACGAAGGCTGGTTTCCGGCTTTCATGGACGGATAGACGTCCGGCGACAGGTGCGCCGGCAGCCGCCCTTCCCGTCTTATCGGAGGCGCGAAACGGCGGGCCGCAATCTCGTGACTGCAAACCCCGCCAGCGCCAGGGCGATGCCTGACGCCACAGTTCGCATCTGGTTCCAGAACTGCCACCGCCCCGAATAGTCCTGCCAGATTTCGCCCGCGATCTCCATGTCCGCAGGAACGGGCCTAGCGGCCAGCGCTTCGTTCATCGGCACGTTCACCGCCATGGTGAGGGCGAGCCCGAACACCAGGTAGACGACGGCGGCCAGCAGGAACCATGGCGCGGCCGACCTCTGGCCTAAATAGTGCGAAACCGCCGCCGTTAGCGCCAACACCACGGGCGTCAGGAAGAACGCTGGAAAGAACGCAGCATTGCGGACCGAGGCATTCATCGCCTGCATGGCTCCGATCGCGACGCGCGGATCGGCCTGGTCGAGGCCCCACATGGTGGAGCAGACCCAAGCGTAGAAGAATCCGAATATCGCACCACAAAAGATCAAAGACAGGATCGATAGCGCGAGCAACAATCTGGGCATGACCGCCTCCGGAACCGTACTCTCATGTACGTATTTACTTATCCGTACAAACATGTACGTCCTTGGTCAAGATGCTTCGGAGATGTTCATGCGCAAGGAGACAAGGGCCGAACGGCACCGTCAGATCGAGAAGGTGGCCTACAAGCTGGTGCGGGAACGCGGCTATGGCGCCACATCCATGCTGGCAATTGCCAGGGAAGCCAATGCTTCCAACGAGACTCTATACCGCTGGTACGGCGGCAAGCGCGGACTGTTCAAGACGATGGTCGAGCGCAACGCCAGCGAAACGCAAGCAAGGCTTGAGGCGGCATTGAGCAGCGGCGCCGACCCTATGAGCGCGCTGGAGGAGATCGCCCCGATCCTGCTTTCGATGCTGCTGGGCGAGAAGGCCATAGCGCTGAACCGGGCCGCAGCAGCCGACGAAAGCGGAGAATTGGGCAAAACCATCGCCGCCGCGGGCCGCGACCGGGTGTTCCCGTTGATCGAGAGACTGATCGGACGGGCCATTGCGGACGGAATGCTGGCCGCCCCCTCGGCCCACACGGCCACGGAATGGTTCCTGAGCCTTTTGATCGGCGACCGGCAGATCAGGCGCGCCATCGGAGCAATTCCCCCGCCTTCGGGATCGGAAGCGGAGTCGTGCGCCGCCGACGCGGTCGCGGCGTTCAGAAAACTCTGCTCCGCGTGACCGGTCCCGCTCTCCAAAACGGGCTTGGAAAGCGGGGTTTGTCGCCGACCACAATTGACCTCGCCCGCCCGAACCGCCATATCTCGTTCAAGAGCAATCCTGGAGACAGCGCAGCCCATGGCCATGAACGCCGCCGACATCGAACGCTTGATCAAGGAAAGCATTCCCGACGCCAAGGTGACGATCCGGGATCTTGCCGGCGACGGCGATCACTATGCGGCCGAAGTGGTGGCGGAGAGCTTTCGCGGTAAGTCGCGCGTTCAGCAGCACCAGATGGTCTATGACGCGCTGAAGGGCAGGATGGGCGGCGTTCTGCATGCCCTCGCGCTGCAGACGAGCGTGCCGGAGTAGCGTAACGAAGGGGTCTCCGCGGACATTGTGCTTCGCGCCGAGAGCGGCATCTCGAAGATCGCGAATTATCGACCGCCCCGTCTTGGGCATAGCTCCTATTCCTCGACGTAGCGCCTTGCCATCTGGATTTCCGCGCGCAGGGCTGCGGCCTCTTCCGCCTTACCCAGCCGGTCGAATTCGGCTGCTGCATGGGCCCGCTTTTCGATCTCCCTTGAAACTAGGGCGCGCACCTCCTCCCTGCTCAGAAGGCGCCTTTCGGCTTCCGCGGATCGATCGCGGAAATCGTGGCGCACGACAGAGGCCGGCTCGCTGAGGCCGGGCGCGGCTTCGGCATTGTCGATCGCCGCGATCAGCTCCCGAATGAGGGCTGCTTCGCGTTTCCTTGCAAGCTTCATCGCCAAACCGAGATTGGCGCGTAGGCGCGACCTCATCTGTGCTCCGCAATCTTCCGTCATCTGCATGCACTTTTCAGGATTGCGCACTGGCTTATTGATCTATTTTAATCCGTATCGTACCCTATAAGGGAGATGATAAGGAGCAATAAGGCCAATGTCGAGCGCTCTCTTCACCGTCGAGCAGGCGGCCGAACGGCTGAAGCTGCACCCCAAGACGGTGCTGCGCTACATCCGCAACGGACAGTTGCCGGCAACGCGGATCGGAAAATCCTATCGCATCGACCGGACGAGGCTCGACGAATTTGCCGGTGTGGCGGGCGGTCAGCCAGATGCGGCGGAGGGCGTGCGCACGACGTGCATCGTCGACATTCCGCGCATGACGCCTGAGCGTGCGGAGCGGATGGCGGCTTTCCTCAGCTCCGCCGCGATGGCAGGTGGCGGCAAGACGCCGCCGCTGCATCTCAGCACGGCGTTCGACCCGCTCGCCGAAAGCCTGAAGATCGTGGTGATCTGCAGCCCGTCCGATGCGGCGAAGCTGCTGGAGATGCTGCAATTGCAGCTGGGCGCGCAAGCATGAACGACGCGGTCTTTCGAAGCGACAAGGCGGCGGCCGAGGTGGAGGCGCAGTATCGCCAGGTGCTGGACCGGTGGCCGGTGCCGAAAACGGAACTGTACGTCCCGACGCGCCAAGGCTCGACATTCGTCGTGGCATGCGGACGGAAAGACGCTCCGCCGGTTGTCTTGCTTCATGGTTCGCAGGCCAACTCCGCGGCATGGATGCCGGACGTCGCGCTGTGGTCGACCAGGTTCCGGCTCTTTGCGGTCGACATGATCGGCGAGGCCGGGCTGAGCGCGCGGGTGAGACCGGCGCTTGCCGGGGATGCGCATGCCTTGTGGCTCGACGACGTCTTCAGCGGCCTGGGAATAGAGACCGCCGGCATCGTCGGCACGTCCCTGGGCGGGTGGCTGGCGCTCGACTATGCGAATAGAAGACCTTCCGCGGTGCGCGCGCTCGCCTTGATCTGCCCGGCCGGCATCGGGCGGCAGAAGAACTTCCTCTTGAAGGCGGTGCCCCTCCTGCTTCTCGGCCCCTGGGGAAGCGCAAGATCCGGGAGCAGGTTTTCGGCCCCGCGCCGAAGGAACTGCCCGACGAGCTGCAGCCCATGGCCGACCTCATGGAGACCGTCGGCCGGGCGATCAAGCCGCGGGTGGTGAAGATCCCGCAACTGACGGATGAACAGCTGCGCCGGCTCGAGATGCCGATCCTGGCGGTCATCGGCGGGCGGGATGTCCTGCTCGATTCCCGCGACACGCAGGCCAGGCTGGAGTGCGCAGCCCCCCATGCGCAGATATGCTTTATCGAGGACGGCTACCACTTCCTGCCCGGCCAGGCGCCGCGCGTGATGGAATTCCTGGAGCGGAGCGTTCAGCCCGCCGAGGGATGAGACCGTGGAGGCACATCCCTGCCGCGGGCACCGGTGAAGGCGCTACTGCTTCACCGGATCATAGGAGAGGCTCCAGCGCGGTGTGGAAATCCAGCACCTTGCCGGATCGGCGGGGCGCTTCCAGACGAGGCTGCGCACGAACTCGGCGCCCGGGCCGCGGAAGGCGTCCCGCAGGCTCGCCTCCTCCGCTTCGTCGATCGTTCCCGTGCTTCCCTCCGCGAAAATGAAGAAGGCGTTGCAGAGGCGGGAAGCGTGGTATTCCCCGCCACCCGCGTCCCGCCTGAAGAGAAAGGCGCCGCCGTGGCGCGAGAAGCGGGGGGCGCCGGGGCGTGGCGGCTGCGCCGGAACGCCGAGGGGAACCACCAGCCGGCCGTCGGGGGCGAGGCGCTCGATCCAGCGATCCGAGGGGGCCATGACGGCGAAATTGACATAGACGCCGTCGGCCTCCCGCTGCGGCCATTCCGCCGCGTCCCCGACGAGGACCTCCACATTGGCGTAGCGCTGAAGCTCCTCTTCGGCCCTTGCGGCCAGCCTGGGATCGATTTCCACGGCGATCACCCTGCCCTCGGGGCCGACCAGATGCGAAAGGATCGCGGAGTAGTAGCCCGTGCCCGCGCCCAGATGCACCACCGTCTCCCCCGGCTTCGGCGCCAGCGCGTCCAGCATGCGGGCATGCAGCGCGGGGCTGCCATTGTTGACGCCGCGTTCTCCCGCAAGGACGAAAACGACGTCCTGACAGGCATAGACCGGATCGTTGGAGGGCAGCCGACGCGGCCCCTTCGCGAAGTCGATGATGCTCCACGGCTTCGAGCCCAAAAAATCCTCGCGCCTGACGGTGCGAAAGGCGCGCTCGAGGGCCTCGTTTCCTGCGACGCCTGCGACAGCCAGAATCTGGCGCGCGAAGGCGGATCGGACGATTTCGAGCTCGGCTTCCGTCATAACTCCTCCCGGTAGCGTAAAATGGCCGTCAGGATAATCCATCCGCCGCATTGCGTCGCGCCGGATGGTGCAATAGATAACGGTAAACCAGCATTACGAAATGCCGGGCCTTGACCCCGGCAACGAAAGGACAGGCGATGAGCGGCATCAACGAATTCATCGACAACGAGGTAAAGAGCAACGAGGTCGTGCTTTTCATGAAGGGCACGCCCGGCTTTCCGCAGTGCGGGTTTTCGGGCCAGGTCGTGCAGATTCTAGACTATCTGGGCGTCGACTATCATGGGGTCAACGTGCTGACCTCGGACGAATTGCGGCAGGGCATCAAGGAATATTCCAACTGGCCGACGATCCCCCAGCTCTATGTAAAGGGCGAGTTCGTGGGCGGCTGCGATATCATCCGCGAGATGTTTCAGGCGGGCGAACTGCAGACATTCATGTCGGAAAAGGGCGTCAGCACGCGCGGCGCGGCCTGACATGCCGCTGCCGCGCCGGCGTCAGGCAGCCGAGGCCGCTGCCTGACTTCGCGCCGTTTCCTGGCCGGCGGTTTTAGTGTCCGTGCCCCATTTCCCCGGCAGCAAGTGAGGGTCGAGACTGGGGCCATCCGATTAGATTGGCCGTGCCGCCCGAAAGAGCGCGGTTCGACGGAGCGTTTTCGATGGACCAGCCGGCTGCCCGCACCTCTGACCAAATCAGCCTGAAAATCGGCCGGGCCGAATTCATCGCGCTCGCCGCCGCGCTCATGGCGCTCAACGCGCTCGCCATCGACGTGATGCTGCCGGCACTGCAGCAGATCGGCGCGGCGCTGGGGGTGGAGGACGAGAATTCCCGGCAGTTCGTCATCACCGCCTATCTAGTCGGCTTCGGTGGAGCGCAGCTATTCTACGGACCGATCACCGACAGCTTCGGGCGGCGCGGGCCGCTGCTGATCGGGCTTGCCATCTATATCGGCGCGGCAGTCGCGGCAGCCTTCGCGCCAACCTTCGAGCTGCTTCTGGCACTGCGCGTCCTGCAGGGCGTCGGGGCGGCCGCCACGCGCGTGATAGCGGTGTCAGCCATTCGCGACGTCTTCGGCGGACGCCGGATGGCCGAAGTGCTTTCCATGGTCATGATGGTGTTCATGGCCATTCCCGTGATAGCGCCCAGCCTCGGGCAGCTCATCATGATCTTCGGTGACTGGCACGAGATTTTCGTACTCATGGCGGGCCTGGCGCTGATCGTCGCGCTCTGGTCGGGATTGCGGCTGCCGGAGACGCTGGATCCCAGCCACCGCCGCGCCTTTTCCCTCAAGATCATCATGGAAGGCTTCCGCTTCGTGGTGACCAACCGCATCGCACTTTGCTACACGCTCGCCACGACGGCGATTTTCGGCGCGCTTTTCGGGTTCATCAACTCCGCGCAGCAGATCTATGTCGACATCTACGGCCTCGGTGCGTGGTTTCCGATCCTGTTCGCGATCGGCGCCGGGCTGATGGCCCTGTCGTCCTTCACAAACTCGCGTTTCGTCGGCCGTTTCGGCATGCGCCGGCTTTCGCATGGGGCCTTGCTGACGTTCCTGGCGACCAACGCATTGTGGCTGACGGTCTCGCTGATCGGGCCGGTTCCGTTCCCGCTGTTCTTCGTGCTTTTTTCGGCCTCGATGTTCATGTTCGGCTGGATCGGGCCGAACTTCAATTCCATCGCCATGGAGCCGCTCGGCCATGTCGCGGGCACCGCGGCCTCGGTCCTCGGCTTCACGACGACGCTCGGCGGCGGACTTCTGGGCGCGATGATCGGGCAGGCCTTCGACGGTACGCTGACGCCGCTGGCGGCCGGCTACTTTACCGTTTCGGCGGTGGGATTGGCGCTGGTGCTGATCGCCGAGCGGGGCAAGCTCTTCCGGACCGTCAATCCACAGGTGTAGTCGGGGCGAGACCGGCAAAATCGAACAGGTTGCGGTCCAGCAGGTGCGAGGGCCGCGCATTGGCCAGCGCGCGGGCCATCGTCTCCTTGCGGCCGGGCATCCGCTTTTCGATGTCCGCCAGCATTGCCTTCATGGCGTTGCGCTGAAGGCCGTCCTGGCTGCCACACAGGTCGCAGGGAATGATCGGAAAGCGCATGGCGTCGGCGAATTTCGCCAGATCTTCCTCGGCGCAGAAGCTGAGCGGCCGCAGCACCATGACATCGCCCTCGTCATTGAGGAGCTTCGGCGGCATGGCGGCGAGCCGGCCGCCATGGAACAGGTTCATGAAGAAGGTTTCGAGAATATCGTCGCGATGGTGCCCGAGCACGAGCGAGGAGCACCTCTCCTCCCGCGCGATGCGGTAGAGATGGCCGCGCCGAAGCCGCGAGCACAAGGAGCAATAGGTGCGGTTTTCGGCGATCTTGTCCGTCACCACCGAATAGGTGTCCTGATACTCGATGCGATGGGCCACGCCGAGCTTCGCCAGATATTGCGGCAGGACATGCTTGGGGAAATTGGGCTGGCCCTGGTCCAGATTACAGGCCAGCAGCTCGACCGGCAGGAGGCCCCGCCATTTCAGGTCGAGCAGGATAGTGAGGAGGCCGTAGGAATCCTTGCCGCCCGAGAGCGCCACCAGCCAGCGCTCGCCAGCCCGCGCCATGGCGAAGTCCTCGATCGCCTGACGGGTGAGCCGCAGCAGGCGCTTGCGCAGCTTGTTGAACTCGACCGATGACGGGGCATCCGCAAAGAGCGGATGGGCGCCGGGAGCGGCTTCGGCATCGGGAGGCAAGGTCTGCGGTTCGGCGATGGTCATGCCCCTGATTAACCCGTCACAGGCGAATTGAAAACGGTTCGGCATCGTGCAAGAGGTGGAATTTGCCGCGCCATATGTCGGCAACGAAAAAGGCCGCGCAAACGCGGCCTTTTGAAACTGAGTAGCTTCGCGGCGATTAGCGCGAATAGAACTCGACGACCAGGTTCGGTTCCATGTGGACGGCGTAGGGCACGTCCGACAGGCCCGGCACGCGGACATAGCGCGCGGTCATCTTGTTGTGGTCGGCCTCGAGATATTCGGGCACGTCGCGCTCTGCGAGCTGAACCGATTCCAGAACGATGGCGAGCTGGCGTGACTTTTCGCGAATCTCGATCACGTCGCCTGGCTTGCAGCGGAAGGACGGGATGTTGACGCGGCGGCCATTGACCTGGATGTGGCCATGGTTGACGAACTGGCGCGCGGCAAAGATCGTCGGAACGAACTTGGCGCGGTAGACCAGCGCATCCAGACGCGACTCCAGGAGACCGATCAGGTTTTCGTTGGTGTCGCCCTTGCGGCGGTTGGCCTCGTCATAGGTCTTGCGGAACTGCTTTTCCGAAATGTCGCCGTAGTGCCCCTTGAGCTTCTGCTTGGCGCGGAGCTGCTGACCGAAGTCCGACAGCTTGCCCTTGCGGCGCTGGCCATGCTGGCCCGGACCGTATTCACGGCGGTTGACCGGGGATTTCGGACGGCCCCAGATGTTTTCGCCAAGGCGGCGGTCGAGCTTGTACTTCGCTGAGTGGCGTTTGCTCATCGCATTCCCTTTCAAACAAATACACCCGAAACCTCATGTTTCAGGTGAAGGAAACGCGCCCTCCTCTGGCTTCCTTTTTCGAAGCCTGACAGGATATCGCCGCACGCTGGAGGCAATATCCACGGGACACGTCAAAATGCGCGCCGACCGCAAAGCCAGCGCGCATGAATGGGCTCTTAGTGGATGAACGGGGGAAAGTCAACGCGGGCGGCGGGTTCGCACTGTGTAGGTCTTTGGTTCGCCCAGTGTCACAAAGCCGCGTTCAGTATTCTGTATAGCATGGTGATGACCACATGCTGTCTCATCATCATTGACCTGCTCAACGACTATCTCGACGCCCGGGATGCGGACCAAGTGCGCCGACTGGTCCAAAATACCAATAGCTTAATCAGCGCCTTCAGAAGATTACATCTTCCGGTAATCTGGGTGCGGCAGGAATTCCGCCGTGATCTCAGCGACGCATTTCTTGAGATGCGTGATAAGCGCATCGCAATCGCGATTGAGGGCACGCCAGGTGCCAAGCTTCACTCTGGGCTTGATTGGCGTTCGGTGGATCCAACGATTGTCAAGAAGCGCTACAGCGCCTTCTTCAAGACGGAGCTTGACCAGATGCTCATGGAATTTGGTGTCGGTGAACTGGTTCTGTGCGGCGTCAACACGCATGCCTGCATCCGCACGACCGCGATCGACGCCTATCAGCGGGACTTGCGGGTCATCTTGGCGGCGGAATGCATCGGCTCCTATGACGAGGAGCATGAGCGCGTCTCCCTGGACTACATGAACGGGAAAATCGCAAAGGTTGCCACTGTTTCTCAGATCAGCAGGACCCTCAGTGCCAGCTAGCTCAGAGCAAACCTAGAGCCGAGATGAGACACGCCAGACCCGTCGTCACCGATACCACTTAATCGACTTCGAGGGCTTCGCATCACAAAGGCCTATGTCGCGCAGCAGGTGGGGCGGGAGGTCGCGGGGGTCCAGTATGCGTGTCTTTCGACGCCTGAGCCTTGGCATCTTCAGGAGGCGCAGGAAGTGCCAAAGGCGGGAAGTGTCGCTTTCGCGCCGGGATATGCACTCGTTCATCGGATCCACTCCATCAAGGGGACGTGTCGACTGTTCTTCGGCATGGTCGCTCGCTTGCCGGCGGAATTCCAATCGATTATGGATGGGCCGGCATAAGGAGGCTTTATCCATGTCGACCCTACCCCTGCCCCCGCTGACGGCCGTGAGAGCGTTCGAGGCGGCGGCGCGCCATGGCAACTTCACCAAAGCGGGGGAAGAACTCGGCATGACGCAGGCCGCCGTCAGCTATCAGATCAAGGTGCTGGAGGACCGGGTGGGCACGCCGCTGTTCGTCCGCCGTCCCCGGCAGGTGACGCTGACGGAGACGGGGCAGCGGCTGGCGCCGGCGGTGAGCGACGCGTTCGAGCGCCTCGCGGCCGCCTATGCCGATGCGCGCGGCACGATGGAAGGCAGCCTCAACATCAGCACCGCGCAGACATTCGCGGCCAACTGGCTGGTGGAGAATCTCGACAAGTTCCAGGCGCTGTATCCGGCCCTGAGTGTGCGGATGGAGTCGACCCAGCGGCTGGCGGCGTTCGAGGAGGAAGGCGTCGACGTGGCCATTCGCGGCGGCGTCGGACCATGGCCCGGCCTGGCACGCCACCTGCTGATGATGGCCGATTTCTCACCCATGCTGAGCCCCCGACTGGCCGAATCGGCGGGAATGCCCAACAGCCCGGAAGACCTGCTGCGCCTCACGATCCTCGAGCCCGGTGACAACTGGTGGAGTATCTGGTTGGAGGCGCATGGCGTCGCATTCGATGCCCGAAAGCACGAGCCGAGCGCCGAGTTGGGAGCGCAATCGATGGTGGCGCGGGCGGCGATCGCCGGTCGCGGCGTGGCAATCCTGACGCCTGCGCTTTACCGGGTCGAACTCGAGAACGGACTCTTGATACAGCCGTTCCCGCGCCTGTGCTCGGACGGTTCGGGATATTGGCTGGTCTATCCCGAAGGCCGCGCCAACGCGCCCAAGGTCAAGGCTTTCAGGGACTGGATTCTGAAGGCCGTCGCCGAAGACGTGCGGTCGGTGAGCGGGTAGATCGGAATTGCTCTAACCGGCGTCGAACCCGAAACCCCGGACGAACCGACGCAGCGCCTGCGATGGGGCGCCGGACGTGAAATGCGCGAAGTCGCGGCCGGAGGCCCGCCCTTGCGGTGGCAATTCCACCGCAAGGGCCAGGGCGCGGCGGGCTATGGCTTCGGAAGTGTCGATCCAGTCGACCGGCCACGGCGCGGTCTTGCGCATGCGATTGACCAGGAACGGGTAATGAGTGCAGGCGAGAACCACGATGTCGGTGCGCCGGCCATCCTGCTCGACGAAGCAGGGCTCGATCTCGGCCCGGATGGCAGTCTCGTCCACATGGCCCTCCCGCATATATTGCTCGGCCAGCCGCGCCAGATTTTCACTCCCGACCAGGCGCACATGGCACTTGCCGGCGTAGTCGCGGATAAGATCACGCGTATATTGCCGCCTGACGGTGCCGGGCGTCGCCAGCACCGAAACCAGGCCCGAGCAGGTGCGCTCGGCCGCCGGCTTGATGGCGGGAACCGTGCCGACGAAGGGCTGGCCGGGAAAGGCCTTGCGCAGGTCCGTTATGGCCAGCGTCGAGGCGGTGTTGCAGGCGATCACCACCAGAGATGGAGCGTAGCGGGCCAGAAGGTCGCCGAAAAGGCGGACCAGGCGGGCGCGCAGGGCATCCTCCTCCCATGCACCGTAGGGGAACGCCGCATCGTCGGCGACATAGATGTAATCGTGATCGGGAAGAAGAATGCGAGCCTCCTTCACCACCGAAAGGCCGCCTATACCCGAATCGAAGAAGAGGATACCGCCGCGCGCGCTCATTTCGCCTGCTCCCCGTCGCGGGCTTCCGGCGCGCCGGCCCCGCGCGGGTTTTTCGGCGAGAACTTCTCCAGCGAGGTGAGCACGCCGCGCAGGACCGCCAGTTCCGCCACGGTGAAACCCGGCCGGGTGAAGACTGCGCGCAGATTGTCCATCATCTTCGGCTTCTTGTCGGCGGGGCGGAAATAGCCGCGTTCGCCCAGCACCCGGTCCAGATAATCCATCAGGCTGTTGATGTGTTCGCGGCTGGCCGGCGTCAGGTCCGGCCCCTCGGGCGCGACCGCCCTGCCCGCGCCCGCCTGCTGCATCCACTCGTAGGACATCAGGAGCACGGCCTGAGCGATGTTCAGCGAAGCAAAAGCCGGGTTGACGGGAAAGGTGACGATCTCGTCGGCCATCGCCACTTCCTCGTTTGTGAGGCCCCAGCGTTCGCGACCGAAGAGAATGCCGGTCTTCTGGCCCGCCGCGAAACGGCGGTGAAGTTCGCCGGCAGCCTCCTGCGGGCCGCGCACCGGCTTGAAATTGTCGCGCGGACGGGCCGTCGTGGCATAGACGAAGTTGAGATCGGCGACGGCACCGCCCAGATTTTCAAAGACCGCGACGCCGTCGATTATGTGGTCGGCGCGGCTGGCGGCGGCGCGGGCCTTTTCGTTGGGCCAGCCGTCGCGCGGGTTCACCAGCCGCAACTCGCCGAGGCCGAAATTGGCCATGGCGCGCGCGACCATGCCGATGTTCTCGCCAAGCTGGGGCTCGACGAGAATGATTGCGGGGCCTTCGGCGAGCATCTCGCGCTTCCTGTCCGTTCCTGCCATGAAGAGGCTGTTAGCCGCTTCCCGCGCGCCGGTAAAGCGCCGGCAGCATCTCACGCGAACATGATCGTGCGGACGAGGTCGCGAACGATGCGCACGGTCTTCAGCGCGTCCTTCAGCGTTGTCAGCCGGCGGCGGCTCAGGCGGCCGAGGTCGACCCGATTGGAAAGAACGATGCCGGCAGCGGTATCGGCCGCCTGCTGATCGAGCACCACCGAGAGAAGAAAGGCGTGGGCTTCGGCCAGCGCGTGCAGATCGCGCGAGGGCAGACCCTCGCGCTCGGCCAGCGCGCGGAGGCGGTCGCCGGTGGAGGCGCGCGGAAGGTGATGGCGGATCGCAAGGGCCCGGGCAAACGCGGCGATGGGGAAAAGGCCATGGCGCTTGAGATCGAGCCTGCCCCCTTCGGTCCTCAGGCGGCCGAACAGGGTGAAGGGATCGGCGACGTCGCGAACGCTTTCACCCATGAGCTTGGCGAAGGCTACATGTTCCGACCCGAGATCCCAGGCATGGGTGCGCAGTGCCTGCGCCATATCGAACGCCCCATGGGCCGGGCGGAGATCGAAGAAAATGTCCACATTGAGCATATCCTGGGGCCGCGGCCTCGTCACCCATGTGTCAATGCGGTCCCGCCATGTGGCGACCGAGCCGCGCCAGGCCCCATTGCGCGCCATCACGCCGCCCCTGCACAGTGGGATGCCGGCCTCGTGCAGATGGCCGGTGAAGAGCTCGCCGAAGCGGGCGAACCAGCGATCGGCCTGCCCATCCGGCTCGCCTTCCTCGAACACGAGCGCATTGTCCTGGTCGGCGGCGAGCAGGCTCTCGCTGCGACCGGCAGAGCCCAGCACCATCACAGCGAACCGGCAGGGGGGACCGCCCTTCCCGGCCTCGCGCATTTCGCCGAGCGCGAGGTCGGCCGCGCGGCTGGTGATGGCGGCCAGAATATCCGAGACGATTTGGGTGATGATGCCGGCATCGATATCCTCGCGCAGCAGCGAGGCGGCAACGACCGGAAGCCGCGACCAGGCCGCGGCAAGGTCGGCCGGGCTGTCCGCTTCGGCGATGGTGGCATGAAGATCGACGGCGGCGGAGGCGCGGAACCGCAGAAAATCCCTTGCCGAGACGACGCCCACCAGCCGGCCTGAATCGTCGGCCACGGCAAGATGTCGGATGCGGTGGCGGTCCAGAAGGCCGAGTGCCTGGTGGAAAAACGCGCTGGACGCGACAGAGACGACCGGCCTTGCGGCAATTGCGATGGCCGGCCCCTCCAGCGCCGCGGCCCCATCTGCGGCGATGGCTCGCGTGACGTCGCGCTCGGTGAGGATCGCGTAATGGGCGATGGGCAGGCCGGGACGGCCTTCGGGTTCGAGCAATAGCGAGCTGATGCGCCGGGTGCTCATCAAGCGCACGGCCTCCAGCAACGGGATGTCTTCCTTGGCGATGGCGGGCGGGCCACCGAGAGCCTCCGCCACCCTGTGGTGGAAGGCGTAGGGATCGATGGCGGCCAGGGCTCTTGCCGGACTTCTTTCCTCCGGCTGTTCCGGCTCGCTCCAGCCGGCGGCGGCGTGCCGGCGCACGGCCTGGCTGATGCGTGCGGAGGCGCGTTCTGCCTCGGCCACGGTGCGGATGTTGCGGCCGATGAGCAGCGGAACGAGCGCGCTGTAGATTTCGGCAGCGATGACCGCATCGCCGGCGGCACTGTGCCGCGCTTTCGTCTCCACGCCGAGCCAGGCGGCAATGGCGTCGAGCGACAGTTCCGGCAGATCGGGATTGGCCAGCTGGGCCAACAACCGAACGCAGAGCCGGCGCGGCGGCTGCCATAAAAGCCCGGCAAGCGCCATCTCGCGGGCGAGAACGGCATAATCGAAGCCCAGCGCATAACCGATGACCAGTCGCTTGCGCCGGAACTGCTCGAATCGCCGCCATGCTTCGGGAAATGCCGGCGCGGTGCGCAGCATGTGATTGGTGATGCCGTGAATGGCCGTGGACCGGGCGGGCACCGGCACACCGGGATCGACCAAGGTCTCGAACAGATCGTCGCGGCGGCACCGGCCACGCTCCAAGCCGACGCCGCCGATCTGGACGACGCGCGCCTCGGCGACGTCGAGACCCGTCGTTTCAAGGTCCAGCGCCACGGCGCTGACCGCGATGAGCGGCGTGGCATCGTCGACCCTGTTCAATTTCGGACCATCCTCCCGCTACCCCGCTGTGCAACCTGCACCGAAAGGCACCCGGTGCGCCATCGGCAAATGGTTGGATTTTCGCTGGTGCTTCGGTTGGTGCGCGGCTTCCCGACCATTGTAGGCACTGTTCGTCGTCGGTATGCTTCTGGAGTGGTACAAGACATGACAAAATCCATATTTTTCTGGCGTCGAACCGACATGGACGGGCTGGAGCGCCTCGAACTCTCACGCGACGACGGCGGCGTTCAGGTCAACTCAACGGTCATCTGCCTTGAGGCGGGCGGTTTTCGGCTGGACCATCGATGGCAGCTCGACCCCGAATGGCGGGCGCAGATCCTTACCGTCGAACGCTGGAATGCGCAGGGCCACGGTCTGCTGCATATGGAGCGTGCCGGGGCCGGTTGGCAGGTGAATGGGAAGCACAGGCCGGATCTCGATGGTGCTGAGGAGCCGGATCTTTCGGTTACGCCGTTCTGCAACACGCCGCCTATCCGCCGGACGCCTCAGGGAGCGGGGGAAAGCCTCGCGCTTGACGTGGCCTTTATCGATGGGCCCGCGCTGACGGTGGCCCGTTCGCGTCAGCGGTACGTCCGGCAGGGCGCGCGCAGGCTGCGCTATGTGGATTTGGGACTTTCGAGCGGGTTCGAAGCCGATCTCGTGGTGGATGCCGAGGGGCTGGTGCTCAGCTACGAACACCTCTTCCGGCGCATTTCGCCGCCCGTCTAGATCACGATGACGCCTCCTTTCGGGATCATGCGCTAGATGCAAGCTTCATTGCCGGCATTTCAGGCATGAATGGCCGAACCGAATTCATGCCGAAGGTCTTTCTCCAGGCAGACCCGGCGCCCGATCTTTCGGCGCTCGCCGCTTTGCGCTTTCGCGCACCGGTGCTATAGGGGCGCCAACCTCCTGCCTGGGGCTTTCAGGCAATCCCTCTACAATTGATCGCGGAGCATTTTCATGGGCAAAATCAAGGTGGACAATCCGGTCGTCGAGCTCGACGGCGACGAGATGACGCGGATTATCTGGCAGTTCATCAAAGAGAAGCTGATCCACCCCTATCTCGACATCGACCTCAAATATTACGACCTGGGCATAGAGGCGCGCGACGCGACCGACGACCAGATCACCGTCGATGCGGCCAATGCGATCAAGGAACATGGCGTGGGCGTGAAATGCGCGACCATCACGCCGGACGAGGCGCGCGTCGAGGAATTCGGCCTCAAGCGCATGTATCGCTCGCCCAACGGCACGATCCGCAACATCCTGGGCGGCGTGATATTCCGCGAGCCCATCATCATGAAGAATGTGCCCCGCCTTGTACCCGGCTGGACGCAGCCCATCATCGTCGGCCGCCACGCCTTCGGCGACCAGTACCGCGCCACCGATTTCAAATTTCCCGGCAAGGGCAAGCTGACGATCAAATTCGTCGGCGAAGACGGCAAGGAGATCGAGCATGAAGTGTTCGACGCCCCCTCCTCCGGCGTCGCCATGGCCATGTACAATCTCGACGATTCCATCCGCGATTTCGCGCGCGCCTCGATGAATTACGCGCTGATGCGCACGGTGCCGTGCTACCTGTCGACCAAGAACACCATCCTCAAGGCCTATGACGGACGCTTCAAGGACATCTTCCAGGAGATCTACGAGACCGAGTTCGAAGCCAGCTTCAAGGAAGCCAGGATCACCTACGAGCACCGGCTGATCGACGACATGGTCGCCTCCGCGCTCAAATGGTCGGGCGGCTATGTGTGGGCCTGCAAGAACTATGATGGCGACGTGCAGTCCGATACGGTGGCGCAGGGCTTCGGCTCGCTGGGCCTCATGACCTCGGTGCTGATGACGCCGGACGGCAAGACGGTGGAGGCCGAGGCCGCCCACGGCACCGTCACCCGCCATTACCGCCAGCACCAGAAGGGCGAGGAGACCTCGACCAACTCCATCGCCTCCATTTTCGCCTGGACGCGGGGTCTTGCTCACCGTGCCAAGCTGGACGACAACGCGGAGCTCGCGAAATTCGCTGCCACGCTGGAGAAGGTCTGCGTCGACACGGTGGAATCGGGCCACATGACCAAGGATCTGGCGCTGCTCATCGGCCCCGACCAGCCCTGGCTCTCCACTACCGGCTTCCTCGACAAGATCGACGAGAACCTGCAGAAGGCCATGGCGTAGGTCCGCCACGACCGATGAAGGCGAGAGGCCGCGGATCGCTCCGCGGCCTTTTTTATGATTGCCCTGATCAGTTCACCGCCTCGCAGAAACGCCGAACTAATGTAACTATCTTGATTTCACGCAATTCCGGACGCGAAACCGGCTTCCATTTTCCCTGGAATTACCCTAGCCGCCAAATACCTATCCTGCCAGCGCCGTTCGAACCGCTTCGATCGCGGCAGCGGCCTTGTCGCCGTCCGGGCCGCCGGCCTGGGCCATATCGGGGCGGCCGCCGCCACCCTTGCCGCCGATGGCGGCGGAGGCCGCGCGAACGAGATCCACCGCGCTGAAGCGGTCGGTCAGGTCCTGCGTGACGCCGACCACGACGCTCGCCTTGCCCTCCTCCGAGGTGCCGACAAAAGCGACAATGCCAGAGCCGAGCGACTGCTTGCCCTCATCGGCGAGCGGCTTGAGGTCTTTCGGTGAAATGTCGTTTACGACACGGCCGAGGAAATTGACGCCGGCGATCTTCTCGGCACCGCCTTCGGCCTGTTTGCCGCCGCCGCCCAGCGCCAGCTTGCGGCGGGCATCCGAGAGCTCGCGTTCCATCCTGCGACGCTCCTCGACCAGCGCCTCCAGCCGCGGCACGACATCGGCGGGGGAGACCTTGAGAATAGCGGCCGCGTTCTTGAGGCGCTTTTCCTGCTCTTCCAGATGCCGCCTGGCGGCCGTTCCCGTCAGCGCTTCGACGCGGCGCACGCCGGCGGCGACCGCCCCCTCGGAGACGATGCATACGAGGCCGATATCTCCGGTCGCCTTCACATGGGTACCGCCGCAAAGCTCCAGCGAGTACGTCCTGCCCGCCTTTTCACCCTCAATCCCGGTTCCCATGGAAACCACGCGCACCTCGTCGCCGTATTTCTCGCCGAACAGGGCCATTGCGCCTTCGGCGATGGCGTCATCGACGCTCATCAGGCGCGTGTTGACCGGGGCGTTCTGCAGCACGATCTCGTTGGTGATGTCTGCGACGCGCTGAAGCTCTTCCTCGGTGATCGGCTTCGGGTGGGAAAAATCGAAGCGCAGCCTTTCCGGCGCCACCAGCGAACCCTTCTGCGCGACATGAGTGCCCAGAACCTCGCGCAGCGCCTCATGCACGAGATGGGTGGCGGAATGGTTCGCGCGGATCCGCGCCCGGCGGGCATGGTCAACGCGCAACGCGACTTCCTCACCCGCCACTGCGGTGCCTTCTTCCACGGTGCAGTAGTGCACCAGCAGGCCCTCGCCCTTCTTCTGCGTGTCGGAGACGGCGAGCCGGAAGCCCTCACCCTCGATCAGCCCGGTATCGCCGACCTGACCGCCGGACTCGCCGTAGAACGGCGTCTGGTTGGTGACCACCGCCACCGTCTCGCCCTTTTCGGCACGGTCGACCACGGCGCCGTCCCTGACGATGGCGGTAACGACCCCTTCGGCTTCTTCGGTCTCGTAGCCCAGGAAATCGGATGCCCCGACCTTGTCCTTGACCTGGAACCAGACCGCTTCCGTGGCAGCCTCGCCGGAGCCGGCCCAATTGGCCCGCGCCTCGGCTTTCTGGCGCTCCATGGCGGCCTTGAACCCTTCCAGATCGACGGCGATGCCGCGCTGGCGCAGGGCATCCTGGGTGAGATCGAGCGGGAAACCGTAAGTATCGTAGAGTTTGAAGGCCGTCTCGCCATCCAGCCGCGCGCCTTCTTCCATACCCTCGGTCGCGTCCGACAAGAGATTGAGGCCGCGCGCCAGCGTCTTGCGGAAGCGGGTTTCCTCGAGCTTCAGCGTTTCGGTGATCAGCCCCTGGCCACGCACAAGCTCGGGATAGGCCTGCCCCATCTCCCGCACCAGCGCCGGCACCAGGCGCCACATCAGCGGATCGGCGGCGCCCAGAAGCTGAGCATGGCGCATGGCGCGCCGCATGATGCGCCGCAGCACATAGCCGCGCCCCTCGTTGGACGGCAGGACGCCATCGGCTATGAGGAAACTGACGGCGCGCAGATGATCGGCAATGACCTTGTGGCTGGCATGGTTCGCGCCCTCCGCCTTGACGCCTGTGGCCTCCTCGGAGGCGCGGATCAGCGCGCGGAAAAGGTCGATCTCGTAATTGTCGTGCACCCCCTGAAGCACCGCTGCGACGCGCTCCAGCCCCATGCCGGTATCGATGGAAGGGCGCGGAAGCTCGATGCGCCGGTCGGCCGAGACCTGCTCGAACTGCATGAAGACGAGGTTCCATATCTCGATGAAGCGGTCGCCATCCTCATCCGGGCTTCCGGGAGGGCCGCCGGGAATGGCCTCGCCATGGTCGTAAAATATCTCCGAACACGGGCCGCAGGGACCCGTATCGCCCATGGCCCAGAAATTGTCGCTGGTGGGGATGCGGATGATCTTGTGATCGGGGAGCCCGGCGATCTTCTTCCAATGGCCGGCAGCCTCGTCGTCGGTGTGATACACGGTGACCAGCAGGCGCTCGGGGTCGAGGCCGAACTCCTTCGTCACCAGGTTCCAGGCAAGCTCGATGGCGACGTCCTTGAAATAATCGCCGAAGGAGAAATTGCCCATCATCTCGAAGAAGGTGTGGTGGCGCGCGGTGTAGCCGACATTGTCGAGATCGTTGTGCTTGCCGCCAGCGCGCACGCATTTTTGAGCCGTGGTGGCGCGCACATAGTCACGCTTCTCGATGCCGGTGAAGACGTTCTTGAACGGCACCATGCCGGCATTGGTGAACATGAGCGTGGGGTCGTTGCGCGGAACGAGCGGGCCGGACGCCACGATCTCGTGCCCGTTCTTCTGGAAATAGTCGAGGAATGTCGACCGGATGTCGTTGACGCCACTCATGCATTTGCCCTTGCGAGAAGCCCGCCGAAGGGCGGGAAATGGAAGCTGCCTTTTAGCGTCCACGCCCCTGCCTGTCCAGAAATCAGCGCGGGCCGGCACGGCGCCGCCAAAGGGCAGCCAGCCCGGCGGGAACCGGGCGAAGGAAAACGCCGCCGGCGATCAGATCGGCCGGCGGCGTCTTCGTGTCAGGTCAGGCGGACCGCCAGGCCTCAGCCTTCCGCGGCATTGCTCTCGGGCGGCGCGTCATCCTGGTCGCCAGGACCGGCATCGTCGAGGAAACGTTCGGCGATGAGGCCGGCATTCTGCCGCAACGACAATTCTATCTCGGCTGCCGTCTCGGGATTGTCGCGCAGGAACTGCTTGGCGTTTTCACGGCCCTGGCCGAGGCGCTGCGAATTATAGGAGAACCAAGCGCCGGATTTCTCCACCACGCCGGCCTTGACGCCGAGATCGACCAACTCACCGAGCTTGGACACGCCTTCGCCATACATGATGTCGAACTCGACCTGCTTGAAGGGCGGCGCCAGTTTGTTCTTGACCACTTTCACCCGCGTCTGGTTTCCGACCACCTCGTCGCGATCCTTGACCGAACCGATCCGGCGTATGTCGAGGCGAACCGACGCGTAGAATTTCAGCGCGTTACCGCCCGTCGTCGTCTCCGGCGAACCGAACATGACGCCGATCTTCATGCGGATCTGGTTGATGAAGATGACCATCGTGTTGGAGCGCGAGATCGAGGCCGTCAGCTTGCGTAGGGCCTGGCTCATCAGCCTCGCCTGCATGCCCGGCAGCGAATCGCCCATCTCGCCCTCGATCTCGGCGCGCGGCGTCAGTGCGGCGACCGAATCGATGACAATGACGTCGAGCGCGCCCGAGCGCACCAGCGTGTCGCAAATCTCCAACGCCTGCTCGCCGGTATCGGGCTGGGAAATCAGCAGGTTCTCGAGATCGACGCCCAGCTTGCGCGCATAGATCGGATCCAGCGCATGCTCGGCATCGACGAAGCCGCAGATGCCGCCCTTTTTCTGCGCCTCGGCGACGGTGTGAAGAGCCAGTGTGGTCTTGCCCGAACTCTCGGGCCCATAGATCTCGATGATGCGGCCGCGCGGAAGCCCGCCGACGCCCAAAGCGATATCGAGGCCCAGAGAACCGGTGGGGATGGTCTCGATCTCGACGACCTTGTCGTTGGCGCCGAGTCTCATGATCGAACCCTTGCCGAAAGCACGCTCGATCTGTGAAAGCGCCGCGTCCAATGCCTTGGTTTTATCCACCGATTTTTCCTCTACCAGCCGCAATGAATTCTGAGCCATGATACAACACCCCTTCGTCGTCAATGGAGGCCTCGGCGGCCAATAATCGTTATTTTTATGTACACGCTTTGTTCTCTTTTTGCAACAGGAATTAATGTGCTGATTTTAAACGGAAATCCAATTATGTTCCCGATTCATTCCGTAATTCCTAAGAGGGATCGGCCCGCTGTCCGTTTTTTCGGATCTGGGGGTCGGGCGCCCCTTTGAGACGCAAAGGCGATTCGAACAGACCGGAAATGTGACGATGCCGAACCCGTTGCTCCTCGCCATAGGCGGTGCCCATCCCGACCGCCGCGGCCGCGTGCGCGGGGACCATATGGCCGAGACCTCCAATCCAGGCACGATGCGCGAGGATGTCGGCGGCGGCGCCTTCAACGCCTTGCGCATGGCCGTCCAGCGCGGCGTCCGCGGCGCGCTGTTTTCACTGCGGGGCGGCGACCTTGCCGGGCAGAAAGTGGAAGACGCGGTGGCAGCGGCCGGCATCGAGGACCTGTCGGCGACCTATATGGACAGGACCACCCCCAGCTACACGGCCATCCTGACCGCCCAGGGCGACCTCATCACCGGGCTGGCGGACATGGAACTCTACGAGACCGCCTTCGCCAAGCAGATGCGACGGCGCAAGATAAGAGACGCCGCGGCCGGCGCCGGCGCCATCCTGTGCGATGCCAACCTGCCCGAGGAGGCGATCCTGCGCCTTTGTGCGGTCAGCGCGGGCAAGCCGCTTTTCGCCATCGCCGTTTCGCCCGCCAAGGTAGTGCGTTTTGCGCCGGTGCTGGAACAGATTTCCTGCCTGTTCATGAACCGGAAAGAGGCCCTGTGCCTTGCGGGACTTGCGGAGGCGGCGGGACTGGAAGAGTTGGCGCAGGCTCTGCCGGCACTGGGCTTGAACGGTGGCGTCATCACATGTGGCTCCAAGCCGGCGATCGGCTTCCACGCCGGCCGGAGATGGCTGTTTAAAGCACCGCCACTTGCCCATATTGCGGACGTCACCGGGGCCGGCGATGCGCTGGCGGGCGCGGCTGCGGCGGCGCTGATGAACCACAAGGGTTTTCCGCAGGCCGTTCGCGAAGGCTTCGCGGCGGCCGCCCTTGCCCTTGAAGCACCACAGGCCGCACCGGTCCTGCGGGAAGACCTTTTCGAACAGGCGCTTGCCCGCGTGCCCGCGGCGGCGCAATTACGCTGAAACCAGTCGGAGTTCCCATGCCCGTTCCCGAAGATCTGATGGATGTTCATGCGCCCGTTGCGAAGGCCCTTGCAACAGGGCGCCCGGTGGTGGCGCTGGAAAGCACCATCATCACCCATGGAATGCCCTTCCCCCAGAACGACGCCATGGCGGCGGAGGTCGAAGCCATCATAGAGGCGGAAGGCGCGGTGCCGGCCACGATCGCCGTCGTCGACGGGCGGCTGAAGATCGGCCTTGCCGCGGAGGAGCGGATGAAGCTGGCAAAAACGAGGGACGCACTCAAACTGTCGCGCGCGGACCTTGCCTTTGCGATGGCGCAGGGTCTGACCGGCGGCACGACCGTCGCCGCCACCATGATCGGCGCGCAGATGGCCGGCATCCGCGTATTCGCCACGGGCGGCATCGGCGGCGTCCACAAGGGCGCGGAGAAGAGCTTCGACATATCGGCCGACCTGGACGAACTGGCGCGCACGCCGGTTATCGTGGTTTCGGCCGGCCCGAAGGCGATCCTGGACATTCCCAAGACGCTGGAAGTGCTGGAGACGCGCGGCGTGCCTGTCGTCGCCTATGGCAGCGACGTCGTGCCCGCCTTCTGGTCGCGCCGCTCGAGCGCCCCGGCGCCGCTGCGTCTCGACACGCCGGCAGGCATCGCCGATTTCCAGCGCATGCGCGACGGGCTGGGCATCGACGGCGGCATGCTGATCGCCAATCCGGTGCCTGAGGCGGACGAGATCGCCGCCGATGTCATGGAGGGGTTCATTGTGCAGGCGCAGACGGATGCACAACGAGCCGGCGTGGCAGGCAAGGCGGTGACGCCCTATCTGCTTGGCCGCATCCTCGAACTGTCGGGCGGCAGGAGCCTCCAGACCAATATAGCGCTGGTCAAGAACAATGCGCGCCTGGCGGCGCGCATTGCAGTTTCGCTTTGACCGCAGCGGCGGCTTCCGCCGCCGCCCCTCAACAAAGATCAGTTCGGCGCGCGCAGCGGCGACAGGCGGATTTCGACGCGACGGTTCTGCGCTCGGCCTTCGGGTGTCGCGTTGGAGGCAATGGGCTGGGCCTCGCCGACGCCGATGACGGCAAAGCGCTCACCCGATGTGCCCTGGGCGACCAGATAGTCGGCAACCGAGGCTGCCCGGCGTCTGGACAGATCCAGATTGTACTGGTCGGAGCCGGTCGAATCGGTATGTCCGTACACGTCGACGAGGGTCCGGTTGTACTCCTTCAAAACCAGCGCGACAGAATTGAGCGTCGGATAGAAGGCCGGCTGAATGGAGGCCGAATCGGTGGTGAAGGTGATGTTCGACGGCATGTTCAGGATGATGTAGTCGCCCTGTCGCGTCACGCTGACGCCGGTGCCCTGGAGCTGGCCGCGCAGCTGGGCTTCCTGCTGATCCATATAAGCACCGATGGAGCCGCCGGCCAGTGCCCCGATGCCGGCGCCGATCAAGGCGTTGCGGCGGTCGTCGCCGCCGGCCAGGAGGCCGACGCCGGCCCCCGCGAGCGCCCCCAGCGCCGCGCCGCCGGCCGTATTCGAGATTTTCTGCTGCCCCGTATAGGGATCGGTCGAGGTGACACAGCCGGCAGCAAATCCGGCAATGACGGTGACCGCAACAATCTTCTTCAACATGAAATCCTATCCTCTCCTGAAAGCCGGCGATCCGGCAGCGTGTTCTTCATCGCCCCTGCGAGCCTTCTATAGCATCAACCCAAGAATCGGAATCGATATCGGAAAACAGCGTACATGAATTCAAAGGCTTACAGTACCATGCGATAGCCAAGGCGCGCAGCGTTCCGATACAATTGCGGCGAAAAAAGGCAGGCCTTACTCGCCGCGGTAAAGCAGCCAGTTCTTCGTCAGCTTTCCCTGTGAAATCTTGGAGAAGCGGGTGAGACGGTCCCGGCCGCCGACCTTGGAGGCGTAGAGGGCCCGGTCGGCCTTGGCATACAGATCGTCGCCGTCGGCCGCGTCAGAGGCCATGCACATGCCCATCGAAATGCTGATGGGGCCGAAATTGTTCGAGGACGGACCGATCACGAACTCCGCCTCGGCGATGGCCGTGCGAACGGCGTCGGCGGTATTGAAGGTCACATCCTCCGACAGGCCGTCGAAGACGATGGCAAACTCCTCGCCGCCCGTGCGGGCGCAGAAACCGTTGGAGCCACTCTTGGCCTGGATGATCTGCGCCACCATCTGCAATATCCGGTCGCCGACCGGATGGCCGTACCGGTCGTTGAAGGCCTTGAAGCCGTCTATGTCGGCAAGGACCAGCGAATGGAACATCACCGAGCGTTCATCGGAAAAAATTTCCGCCAGCTTGCGGTCAAAGGCACGCCGGTTCCAGATCCGGGTCAGCGGATCTGTGTCGGCCAGCTTCTTGTACTGCTCGAGCTTGGACTTTACCTTTTCCAGCTCGTCGGATTTTTCGGCCATCGCCTTGCTGATCTGCCGGCTCTGATCCAGCGTGGTCTGAGTAGCGGTCGCCATGATGCCGATGACCCTCTGCAGCAGATCGCGCGATAGGGTCTGGCGGCTGTCCAGCCCACCCGAGGTCTGGCCGAGAATGAGCTCGAACTTCTCGAGAGAATTGCGCTCGCGGCCCAGGAGCGCGAGGATTTCCTCCGCCCGGACGGTGATCTGTTCCTGCGCATTCTCGACGATTGCGTGACGGCTGCTTTGGGCGAAATACTTTTGTGAAACCGCGTCGAGCGCCGCTTGTGCGGGGCGGGCGCCGAGGGTGGCGAACTCATCGCACAATTCGCGGTTCGAGCCGGTCATCACCTCATAGAACAACTCGTAATTGCGCGGAAGTCCAACCACTCCCATCTTGCGCATCGACGCCGCAATAGAGGCTGCGATGTCCGGCTTGCCCTCCTGCACGCTCGCGGTCTGCAACATGCGCCCCATCACCCTCCGCTCGAACTGCCAACGTTGCCGTGGCGCGATATCATGCATCGAAGCGGCCGCCGGTCCCCTCGGCAGCCCTTATCCGATCGTTCGAAAGGAAACAATAGTGTAGGCAAGCTAACGCAGGGTTAACTACACCGATACCGTACCGGGACGCCCTGGCCGGGCGCGACGGCAGGTTTGTTTCCACCCGTCTACGGCGCGTCCCAACGGGGCGAGAAACCATAGTCGCAAATCCGGCGGTTCGCCCGGGTCAGCGCACCTATGGCCGCCATTTCATCGTCGCTCAGGGCGAAGTCGAATATCGCAGCGTTTTCAGCCAGGCGCTCGGCCCTGGCGGTGCGTGGAATGACCCCGACCGCCTCCTGCTGAACGTGCCAGCGCAGCACGATCTGGGCCGGCGATCTGGCGTGTGCCCTGGCAGCCTCCACGATCGCCGGTTCGCCAAAGAGGCTCCCTCCACGCGCGAGCGGGCAGTAGGAGATCATGGCCATGCCGTGGCTGCGGCAGGCGTGGAGCACCTTTTCCTGGCTGAGATACGGATGATACTCGACCTGGTCGGCGACCAGGGGCGCGGCGGAAAAGGCGGCGGCCTGGCCAAGCAGGCCGGTCGGGAAATTGGAAACACCGATATGGCGGGTCAATCCCGATCGGCGCGCCTCATTGAGAGCGTCGATGCTGTGCGGCAGGGGAATGGCGGGATTGGGCCAGTGGATCAACAGCAGGTCCACATAGTCCAGGTTCAGCCTTTCGAGGCTGTGGCGGGCCGACCGCAGCAGATCCTCGAGAGCAAGATCGGTCCACCAGACCTTTGTGGTGACGAAGAGATCGGCGCGTCCTGCCCCGGAAAGCCCAATGGCACGGCCAACCTCCCGCTCGTTGTCATACATGGCAGCGGTGTCGATGTGCGTATAGCCGATGTCGATCGCGCGACGCACCAGGTCCATGCATTGGGCGCCGGTCAAGGTCCAGGTGCCAAGACCAAGGGCCGGTATGCGGGCGCCGTTTGCCTCGATGAACTTCATGACGTCTTCCTTGTCCTTGAACGCTATGGCGAATAACAGTTGAACCATGTTGTCGGCGCGGCGTGACCGTCAATGCCGCCGGCGACGATGAATCTGGTGCAGACCCGGGGGCCAAGGATTGCAAAACGCAGGCGAGCAGCACAGGCGTATTGAACTGATCGACGCCGTGCGCGGCCTCGCCCTGGTGGCAATGGCCGTCTATCACTTCACCTGGGACCTCGAATTCTTCGGTTACCTGGAACCCTTCACCTCGGTGACGGGCGGATGGAAGATTTTCGCGCGCTGCATAGCCAGTTCCTTCCTCTTCCTGGTGGGGGTGAGCCTCGTCCTGGCACATGCCCGCTCGTTCAGGGCGGGCCCCTTCGCCAAACGCCTTGCCGCAATCGTGGCGGCGGCGGCGGCCATCACACTGGTGACATGGTGGCTGATGCCGGAACAGTTCATCTTTTTCGGCATATTGCATCACATCGCGGTGGCCAGCGTGCTCGGGCTCCTGCTCCTTCGCCTTCCCGCCATGCTCCTGGCGGCGCTGGCCGTGCTCGTGGTCGCAGCCCCGCATCTCATAAGCTGGCCGTTTCTCGACCACCCAGCCCTGTGGTGGACCGGACTGTCGCAGAATGTGCCGGCCTCCAACGACTACATTCCGATTTTTCCCTGGTTCGGGGCCGTCCTATCCGGGATGGCCGCGGCCAAGGTGGCCCGATCAACGGGGCTCACCGCGCGCATGGCCGCATGGCGGCCGGCATCGCGCATACCGGTGCTCGGATGGGCCGGGCGGCACAGTCTCGCCTTCTACCTTCTTCATCAGCCGGTGCTGATTTCCTGCGTCTGGATCATCGCACAGCTCTATCCGCCGTCAGTGGATACAGCCGGCATCGAGGCGGGCTTCATGCGCATGTGCACGAACCAGTGCGCGCAAAGCCGCGAACAGGCGCTGTGCGCGTCCTATTGCGGATGCATCGTCGAGGAAGCCCGGGCAAGCGGACGGACACAGGTGCTGGCGCGCGGAGCCGAGGACGATGAGGCAACGCAGTGGGTGCAGGACACCATCTCGTTCTGCGCCGGAAATGACAGCGAATAGGCTTGCGAAGCGGCTGCGGCGCGCGCAATCATCGCAGGTAGTGGACCGCATTGTGGAGGAAGCCATGGCCGACACGCCCGACGCACCGCCCAGCCGCCTGCCCTGGCCGCCCATCATCTACCTGACGGCCATCTTTCTCGCGGTCATCGCCGGTTTCCTCATTCCCCTGCCCTGGTTCGCTCGTCCCTTTTCCGACATTCTGTTCGCGACGGGATGGCTCATGGTGGCGGCGGGGATAGCCATCGACATCGCCGCCATCCGCGCGATGCGCAGGGCCGGGACCACCGTGATGCCAAACCGGGCATCGGAGCATCTGGTGACGCGGGGGCCATTCGCCTTCAGCCGCAACCCGCTTTACCTCAGCAACACGATGATCACATTCGCCATTGGCCTGATCACGGGCAATGCGTGGTTCATCCCGTTCGGCTTCGCGGCCGCCTTCGCGACGCGCAAGCTGGCCATAGAGCCGGAAGAGCGGCATCTGGCTCTGCGCTTTGGCAAGCATTATCGGGATTACCAGAAAAAGGTCCGGCGCTGGTTCTAGAGCGCCGTGCGTCCTTTCGGGCGCACGGCGCTCTAACAGTTTGAATCTACGCATCGTGCTTTCCGAAAATCGGTTCCGATTTTCGGGCCGATGCTGTAGGGCCGGGGCCTACAGATCCTGCTCGGGCACTTTTCGGATCAGGCTCAAAGGTTGTCGGGAATTCAGGTTTTCACGCCGAGTTCGGCCAGGCGCTCGACGCAGGCTTCTTCAGCCTGATCAAGTTCGGCAAGCGTGTCTTCCAGGTCGCGGCGCTTCTGGCGCAGACTGGAGCGCTTTTCCTCGATGCGGGCTATCATGAGCTGCAATTGACCGACCTCGCCGGGCGGGGCCTTGTAGACGCTGATGATCTCGCGGATCTCGGAAATGGAAAAGCCGATCCGGCGGCCCCGCAATATCTGGCGCACGAGATGCCGGTCCGAGGGACGGTAGAGGCGGGTCCGGCCCTTGCGTATGGGATGGATCAGCCCCTCATCCTCATAGAACCGCAAGGTGCGCGTGGAAATGCCGAATTCACGGGTCAGTTCCGTAATCGTATAATATTCCCGCATAGGCCCCGCTCTCGTTATATTTTCGGCGACTGTGTCACCTGATTTACGTAAAAGTCAATTCACCCGCCACGTTGGCGCATAATCCCCGCTCTCGGCGCATAGGCAGGGCCCCGAGCGGCAACGGCTACAGCATTCCTGGTGAAATTGGAAATGGCCCGTGCCCGATTCGCGGCTCCAGGATTAGCGCGCCGACACGCCTGACACTGCGAACCTGAACCAGGGTCAGGACCGGCCAATAAAACAATCCGGCTGGCCCTACGCCACCCATGCGTGGTCAAGCTACCCCTCAGTGATCGAAGACGCATCGGCGTGATATTCCACCCCGCGCGGGAGGAGAGCCTGGAATGCATAGTGGCGGCGCAGCCCTGCCCGATTCAGAGCGCCTCGACAGCACTCAATCCTGGGTGCGGCTGGCGCTCTGCATTCTGCTGGGGACCATCGGCAGTGTCGCGCTGTGGGCCTATATCGTCGTGCTGCCGCGCGTGCAGGCCGACTTCGGCGTCGACCGGGCGGCGGCCTCCCTACCCTACACGACCGTGATGATGGGGTTCGCCTTGGGCAACGTCGTGATCGGCCGCTATGCGGATCGCATCGGCGTCGCCCTGCCGGTGGCGATTGCCGGCACGATGCTGGGGCTCGGCTATATCCTTTCCTCGTTTTCCCAGACCATATGGCAGTTCGCGCTCGCCCAGGGCCTTCTGGTGGGCGTCGGCGCCTCGGCCACCTTCGGGCCACTGATTGCCGACATCTCGCACTGGTTCAAGAAGCGGCGCGGCATCGCCGTGGCGGCGGTCGCGAGCGGCAACTACGTGGCCGGAGTGGTCTGGCCGACCGTTATCAAGCTCCTCCTGGCGGGAACAGGATGGCGGCTGACCTTCCTGTGGATCGGCATTTTCTGCATCCTCTCACTGGTGCCGCTGTCGCTGCTTTTGAGAACGCGGCCGCCCAGCGGCGTCGATCCTGCCCCACCTGCCGCAACTCTGTCCGGCGCGCCGCGCCGCACCCAACCATTTTCGCCCAACGCATTGCAGGCGCTGCTGATCGTCGCGGGGCTCGGCTGTTGTGTGGCCATGTCCATGCCGCAGGTTCACATCGTGGCTTATTGCGTGGACCTTGGCTACGGCATCGCGCGAGGGGCCGAGATGCTGTCGCTGATGCTGGCCGGCGGCATCGTCAGCCGTCTCGCCTCGGGCTTTCTCGCGGACCATATCGGCGGCGTGCGGACCCTCATCATCGGCTCGGTGATGCAGTGCCTGGCGCTTGTTCTTTATATTCCCTTCGACGGGCTCGCCTCGCTCTATATCGTGTCGCTGGTCTTCGGCCTGTCTCAGGGCGGCATCGTGCCTTCCTATGCGATCATCGTGCGCGAGTATCTGCCGGCGCGGGAGGCAGGACAACGGGTCGGCATCGTCATCATGGCGACCATCGTCGGCATGGCATTGGGCGGTTGGATGTCGGGGTGGATCTATGACATGACCGGCTCCTACGGTGCCGCGTTCCTCAACGGCATCGGCTGGAACCTCCTGAACATCTCGGTAATGGTGCTGATCCTTTTGCGCGGCAGGCGGGTTCGCGAAGCGACCGCCTGAGCGTTCAAAGGAGCCCGAACCACCAGGTGGCCAGGCCGAGAAAGGCGAAGAAGCCGACGACGTCGGTCACCGCCGTCACAAAGACGGCCGAAGCGACGGCCGGGTCGGCGCCCACCTTGTCGAGCAGCAATGGAATGAGGATGCCGCCGGCGGCGGCAACGAACATGTTGATGACCATCGCCGCAGCGATAATGCCGCCGAGATTGGGATCCTGGAACCAGAAGCCGGCGACCAGGCCGATCAGCGTGGCGAAAATGGCGCCGTTGAGCAGCCCGACGCCCATTTCACGGCGGATGATGCGGCCGGCATTGTAGATGTCGAGGTCGCGGGTGGCGAGCGCGCGCACGGTAACCGTCATGGTCTGCGATCCGGCATTGCCGCCCATGCCGGCGACGATCGGCATCAGCACGGCGAGCGCCACGATCTGCTCGATCGTCGCGTCGAAGAGGCCGATGACGGAGGCCGCGAGAAAAGCAGTGACCAGGTTGACCAGTAGCCAGGGCACACGCGACCTGGCGGCGATCATGACGGTGTCGGACAGTTCCTCGTCGCCGACGCCGCCCATGCGCAGCAAATCCTCCTCCGCCTCCTGCTGAATGACGTCGACCACGTCGTCGATGGTCAGGACGCCGACCAGCCGCTCGTTCTCGTCGACCACGGCAGCCGACAGGAGATCGTACTGCTCGAAGATCTGCGCCGCCTCTTCCTGGTCCATCGTGGCGGGGATGGCGTGACGCGTCTCGCGCATCACGTCCTCGACCTTCACGTTGCGCTTGCTGCGCAGGATCCGGTCGAGATCGACCGTGCCGACGAGGCGGAAGGTGGGATCGACGACGAAGACCTGGGAGAAGCTGTCCGGCAGGTTCTTGTCCTCGCGCATGTAGTCGATGGTCTGGCCCACGGTCCAGAACGGCGGCACGGCGACGAACTCCGTCTGCATGCGCCGGCCGGCCGTCTCTTCGGGGTAGCCCAGCGACCGGCGCAGCCGGATCCGCTCGGTGAAGGGCAGTTCCGACAGGATCTCGTCCTGGTCGGCCGGGTCGAGATCCTCGAGGATGTAAACGGCATCGTCCGAATCGAGTTGCTGGACCGCCTGCGCGATCTGGGCGTTCGGCAGGCTGCCCACGATATCGAGCCTGATCGCCTCGTCGACTTCGGTAAGGGCGGTGAAGTCGAACTCGTCCCCCATGAGCTCGACCAGCGAGCGGCGCTGTTCGGGCATCAGGGCGTGGAGCAGGTCGCCGATTTCCGACTGGTGCAGCCTGCCCACATCGCTTTTCAGGGTGAGCGTATCGCGGTCCGCTATGGCGGCGCCGATATGGGCGAGGAATGCCGAAGAAACAACGCCGGCATCGCCGTAGACGCCATTGTCCGATGCCTCCGCCTTGCCATGTTCCTCGTCGTGGTGCTCGGTTTCGTTCAACGGCAAGCTTCCTTCATTTCCGCCGACACGTTCGCCGGCGCCGACGCTGCGCGCAACCGGCCCTGCGAAGCTGTAGCGCGACCGTCCTCCAATGACAAAGCCGGCCTGCACACAATCACAACATGTTTCACCGCCACGGGCCGCCTACAGCATCGGCCCGAAAATCGGAATCGATTTATCGGAAGGCACGATGCGTCGATTCAAAGGCGTCAAAGCGCCGTTCGTGCGTCCAAATGGACGCACGGGGCTCTTGTGATCCGGTAGAGATATAGGTCAGCGAAAACAATGCGGCACGGCCTGGAAGGCCGCTGCGCATAGGCCGCTTCTTCAGACGGTTTTCCTGGTCTGGCGCCGCTACGCCAGCCCGTATTGCGCGTGTGAAAGAGCCGTGACGATGCCTCGCAGTTCCGCGAGCCCCTTGAGACGGCCGATCGCCGGGTAGCCCGGCTGCGCCCGGCGCTTCAAATCGTCGAGGATATCCTGTCCGTGATCCGGCCGGAACGGAATGGAATGATCGGCCCTGCCGGCGATCCGGCGCCTTGCTTCCTCCTTCAGCGCCTCGCCGACGAGCGCCACCATATCGGTGCCGCCGCCCAGATGCTCCGCTTCATGAAAGGAACCAACCAGAGCATCCGTCTCGCGCGTGACGTTACGCAGATGCAGGAAATGCACGCGATCGCCCAGCCGGCGCATCATGCCCGGCAGATCGTTGTCTGGCCGCGCGCCAAGGGAACCGGAACATAAGGTTATGCCGTTTGCCGGCAGATCGACCGCCTGCAGGACGGCGGCGTAGTCTGCCTCGGTTGACATGATGCGCGGCAGGCCGAGCAAAGGGAAAGGCGGATCGTCGGGATGGCAGCACAGGCGGATGCCGACTTCTTCGGCCACCGGCACCACCTGCTCCAGGAAGGCGATGAAGTGGCTCCGAAGCTGGGCGGGGGAGATGCCGCCGTATTCGGCAAGATGCGCCCGAAGTCCTTCCAATGTCAGATGTTCGGCAGCGCCGGGAAGACCGAAGGCGATGTTGCGCGCAAGCGCCTGCTTCCGTTCGGCGTCCATGCCTGCGAAGCGACGGGCTGCCTCATCCGCAACCCCGTCAGGAAAGTCCTGCCGTGCGCCGCTGCGCTGCAGAATGTAGATATCGAAAGCGGCGAAGTCGACGAAATCGAAGCGCATGCATGTCCCGCCATGGGGCAGCCGCCACGCAAGATCCGTTCGCGTCCAGTCCAGCACCGGCATGAAATTGTAGCACACGACTTCGATGCCTGCCGCGGCAAGGTTGCGCAGGCTCTTGCCGTAGTTTTCGATATGCGCGCGCCAGTCGCCCTTCTGCCTCTTGATATCTTCGGAGACGGGCAGGCTCTCCACCACTTCCCAAGCCAGTTCCGAAGGCCGGCCGTCCGACATGAGGCCGATCTCGCGCTGGCGCCGCGAAATCTCGTCTGGGAGCCAGACAGCACCGGTCGGCACATGATGCAGCGCCGAAACGACGCCCTCCACGCCCGCCTGCCGCATCTCATCCACCGAGACGAGATCCTTAGGTCCGAACCAGCGCCACGTCTGCCTCATGGTTTCCCTTTCCGTGCTTACACCCGCCAAGCGGCCTGCCCTATCGCGCGCGTATTGGCAACCGCTAACCGCTACAGGGCCCTCCGCACGGGCCCCGCGGAGCGGACTGATAGCAAGAAGACTGGCTGTTGACTAGTATGCAAGTATGGAGATAAGACAGGCGAAAGGAGCCAAAAGGCTATGGACCTGCAGCTGCGTGCGGAATGGACCCTGGAGCATGGCGTGCCCATTGGGCCGCAGCTCTATCGCATCCTGCGCGAGCGCATCATCAGCGCCGATCTGGCCCCCGGCAGCCTGATATCCGAATCCGAGATCGCCAAGGGCTATGCGCTGAGCAGGCAGCCGGTGCGCGAAGCCTTCATCAAGCTTGCCGAAGACGGCCTGGTGGAAATCCGCCCGCAACGCGGCACGCTGGTGCGAAAAATATCCCCGGCCGCCGTGATGGACGCGCGTTTCGTGCGCGAGGCGATCGAGGCGGACATCGTCAAGCTGGTCGCCGAGCGCGTGGACGAGGCGTTGATGGCGGAACTGCACGACCAGTTGATGCGCCAGGAGAAGCTTCCGGACAGCCATGCGCACCAGTTCATCGAGCTCGACGAGCGCTTTCACCGCACGCTCGCCGACGCGGCGGGCAAATCCTATGCCTGGAAGGTGATCGAGGAAGTGAAAGCGCAGATGGACCGCGTGCGCTATCTGAGCGCGCTTCACTTCCCCAAGCGCGAGCTCGTCCTTCAGCACCGCGAGATCGTGACGGCCATCGGCGCGCGCGATGCCGAGGGCGCCGCCCGTGCCATGCGCGCGCATCTGCGAAAGATCCTGACCGATCTGCCAGCCATCGCCGGCACCCGCCCCGATCTCTTCGAGACGGCGGACTGAGCGCAACGACCCAAAGCAACCAAAACGGAGGAAAACAGATGAAAGCCATTGCAAGAACGCTGATCGCCGGCCTCGCCGGCGTGCTGGTTACCGGCACAGCCTTGGCGCAGGAGATGACGCTGAAGCTCGGCCATCTCGCCAATGAGGAAAACACATGGCACAAGGCCGCCGTGAAATTCGGCGAGGAGCTTTCGGCGCTGACGGACGGCCGCATCGCCGTCGAGGTCTACCCCAACGAGTCGCTCGGCAAGGAAATGGATCTCATCAACGGCATGCAGCTCGGAACAGCCGACATGACCATTACCGGGGAAAGCCTGCAGAACTGGGCACCCATGGCGGCGCTGCTGGCCGTTCCCTACGCCTATAAGAGCCTTGAACACATGGACGAGGTCGCTAGCGGGGAAATCGGCGATCAGATCGAGGCGCAGATCATCGAGAAGGCGCAGATCCGCCCGATCGCCTATTTCGCCCGCGGACCGCGCAACCTGACCTCCAACCGGCCGATCACCTCGCCGGACGAGCTCAATGGGCTCAAGCTGCGGGTGCCTAACGTGCCGCTCTTCGTCGACGTTTGGGGCGCCCTCGGCGCCCAACCGACGCCGATGGCCTTTTCCGAAGTCTTCACCTCGCTGCAGAACGGCACCATCGACGGCCAGGAAAACCCGCTGGCGCTCATCTACTCGGCCAATTTCTACGAGGTGCAGAGCCATGTGAACCTGACGGAGCACGTACGGTCCTGGATCTATCTCACCATCTCCGAGATGACCTGGAACAAGCTTTCCGACGAGGACAAGGAAGCCGTGATGGAAGCGGCCAGCCGTGCGCAGGAATATGAGCGCGAGCTGTTCCTGGAAGACGAGCAGCGCCTGGCCAATGTGCTCAAGGAAAAGGGCATGACCTTCGTCGAGGTGGATACCGACGCCTTTGCATCGAAGGCGAAGGACGCCGTGCTGGCAAACGTCAATGACGAAATCCGCCCGATCGTCGAGCGGCTCTTCGCCGACTGATCCAAAGAGCCCTGGGGCGGCGCGGGTCGACCCCCGCGCCGCCCCGGGCCACAACACCCTTTTTCAAAGCGGAGCCAGCCATGTGGAAGCAGCTCTATAGCGGTCTGATCGCGCTTTTCCAGGTTGCAGTGGGGCTGGCCTTCGCGGTGCTGATCTTCGCGGTTCTGGTTCAGGTTCTTGGGCGCTCCGTTTTCAACAGCTCCCCCGTCTGGACGGAGGAACTGACGCGCTTTGCGCTTCTATACCTCACAGCTTTCGGCGTCGGCCTTTCCTATCGCACCGGCGATCTCGTCAATGTCGATATCATCAGCGAAACGCTGCCGGGCCGCCTGCCGTTCATCCTGCGGCTGATTTCGGCATTGGCCACCGTTGGGCTGTGCGCGGCGCTCATCCTCCCCTCCTGGCGCTTCACGATGATCGGCAGCCTGCAGACCTCGCCTGCGCTGGGCTGGAAAATGACCTTTATCCACGCCAGCGTGCTGGTGCTCATCGCGTCCCTCCTGCTCTTCGCGCTCATTCGGGGCCTTGCGATGCTGTCGGGCCGCAGCGACGGGCGCCCAGTCTTCAACCCGGATTTGCCGCAATGAACCTTGCCATCCTGATCGGCGTCTTCGTCGGCGGGCTTGCCGCCGGCATTCCCGTCGCAGTCACCCTCGGGCTTGCCTCGATGTGCTACCTCCTGGCTGCCGGCATACCGCTCGTGGTCATGCCGCAAAAGATGTATGCCGGCATCGATGTGTTCGTGCTGCTGTCGATCCCCGGCTTCATCCTCGCCGGCAATCTGATGAACCATGGTGGCATCACCGAACGCATCATCCGCTTCGCCAATGCGCTGGTGGGTTGGATGCGCGGCGGGCTCGGTCTTTCCAACGTGGCCGGCTCCATGCTGTTCGGCGGCATCTCCGGCACGGCGGTGGCCGACGCCGCATCGATCGGCGGCGTGATGATTCCGGGCATGAAGAAGGCCGGCTACCCGGCCGACTTCTCAGCCGCCGTCACCGCCGCCTCCTCCACGGTCGGTCCCATGATCCCGCCCAGCGTGCCGATGATCATCGTCGGCTCGCTGTCGGGCATCTCGGTCGGCCGCATGTTCATCGCCGGCGCCGTGCCGGGCATTCTCCTCGGCCTGGCCATGATGGTCACGACCTACATCATCGCCACGCGCCGCAACTTTCCGCGCCAGCCCTGGCAGGGTGTGGGCGAACTCGGCCGGTCCTTCATGGGCGCCTTCTGGGCGCTCGCCATGACGGCGCTGATCGTCGGTGGGCTGCTTTCGGGCATGATGACGCCGACGGAGACGGCTGTGGTGGCGAGCGTCTACGCCTTCATCGTGGGCGCCTTCATCTACCGCGAGCTGTCCCTCAAGGCGGTGCCGAAGGTGCTGGTCGACAGCGCCGTCTCCTCCGCCGCAATCCTGGCGCTGGTGGGCTTTGCCAATGTGTTCGGCTGGATTCTGGTCTCCGAGCGCATTCCGCAGACGGTGGCGGCGGCCGTGCTCTCGGTGACCGACAACAAGTTCCTCGTCATCCTGCTCATCAACCTCTTCCTGCTCTTCATCGGCATGTTCATGGAGACGATCGCCGCGCTCATCGTGCTTTTCGTGCCCCTGTTGGCCCTTGCCCAGAGCGTCGGGATAGACCCCTTGCACTTCGCCACCTTCGCGGTGCTGAACCTGATGATCGGTCTCACCACGCCACCCGTCGGCGTGTGCCTGTTCGTATGCGCGGGCATTGCCCGGCTGCCGCTGGCGCCGGTGGTGCGAGCGATCACGCCGTTTCTGCTGACCAACGTCCTGGTTCTGCTGCTGGTCTCCTATTACCCGCCGCTGGCGACCTGGCTTCCCTCCCTTCTGTTCGACTGAGGTTACTGCGATGGAAACGCGCGTCTGCCGCCTCTATGGCCCGCATGACATCCGCATCGAGCGCCAGCCCGTGGCGGAGCCCCGCGCGGGCGAAGTGCTGGTGCGCGTCGGCGCCGGCGGCATCTGCGGCTCGGATCTCCACTACTATCACGATGGCGGGTTCGGGCCGATCCGCGTGCGCGAACCGATCATTCTGGGTCACGAAGTGGCCGGCACCATCGAGGCCGTGGGCGAAGGCGTCGACGGCCTCTTGGCGGGTGATCGCGTGGCGCTCAATCCGAGCCGACCGTGCAACGAATGCCGCTATTGCCGGCAGGGCCTGCGCCAGCATTGCCTGAACATGCGCTTCTACGGCTCCGCACTGCGCTTTCCCCACGAGCAAGGCGGCTTTCGCGACCTGATCGTGGCGGATGCCTTTCAGTGCGAAAAGGTCGGCCACGGAACGAGTCTGGCGGAGGCCGCCGCCGCGGAGCCACTGGCGGTGTGCCTGCATGCGCTGAACCGGGCTGGCGAGGTCAAGGGAAAGCGTGTTCTGGTGACAGGCGCCGGCCCCATCGGCGCGCTGACGACGGCGGCCTGCGCCCTTGCGGGCGCGGATGAAATCGTTGTCACCGATCTGCAGGACGCGGCGCTGGCCGTGGCGCGCGCCATGGGCGCAACGAGCACGGTGAACGCGGCAACCGAGCCGCAGGCGCTCGATCCCTATTGCGAGGCCAAGGGGACCTTCGACCTTGCCTTCGAATGCTCCGCCGCCGCCCCGGCCCTCAAATCGGCGATCCAGGCCGTGCGCCCGCAGGGCACCATTGTGCAGCTCGGCGTGACCGGCGAATTGCCGATCCCGCTCAACATGCTGGTCGGCAAGGAGATCAATCTCGTCGGCTCGCACCGGTTCGACGCGGAATTTGCGGAGGCCGTGCGTCTCATCGACCGCCGCGCGGTCGACGTCCGCCCGATCATCACAGGCAGCTATCCCCTCGAAGAGGCCGAGGATGCATTCGAGCGCGCCGGCGACCGCAGCCAGGCTGTGAAGATACAGCTTACCTTCTCCGAATCCTGAACCTCCGGACGGGTCCATATCGCGCGCGCCGCTGCTGTATGCCATCATCGCCCTCAGGCTGCGATGACAGTCCCGGCATCTTGTGCTGCAAGTAGTGATGATGCGGAGGCTGGGGGCGCTGTTCGGCTGGGCCGGCGGCACCGATTGGATGCGCCGGCTGGCGACAAGGGCCGTCCCGGAAAGGATCGCAAGCGCTCAGCCCGCACCTTCGGTCGTCGAAAATCCGGAAACGATCAATGATCCTAATGTCTTGAAGAGCGATTGGTGCGGTCGAGAAGACTCGAACTTCCACGGGTTGCCCCACAGCGACCTCAACGCTGCGCGTCTACCAATTCCGCCACGACCGCACGCAACGAAAGGCCGGTTCGCACCGGCCACGGCGCATGTAGCAAATAGCCCTCGGTGAAACAAGCCTGTGAAGCACCGAAATGCGCGAATCTTTGGCGGCTTGCGGCCCGGTTGGAGAAACAGGTGGCTGGACGTTGCGGGGCTTGTGGAGTCATAAGATGTATCGTCGGAGCAGGAGCGCTTGATGAGCGAACGCATAGCCAAGGCCGGAGCCTTTTTTCCGGCAGAGCCAGGCCCCGCCGTGGAATGGCGCATTGAGCCCGGCCTCACGCCCTATGACAAGGCCGTCCGGTTCATGGAAGAGCGGGCGGAGGCCATCCGTGCCGGCGAAGCCGGCGAGTTGATCTGGCTGGTCGAGCATGAGCCGCTCTATACGGCAGGCACCAGCGCGAAGGCGGACGGCATCATCGACGCCCAGCGCTTTCCCGTGCACCATGTGGGCCGCGGCGGCGAATACACCTATCACGGACCGGGCCAGCGCGTGGCCTATGTGATGCTGGACCTGAAGCGGCGGCGGGAGGACGTGCGCGCCTTCGTGGCCGCGCTGGAGGAATGGATCATCCGCAGCCTGGCCCATTTCAACGTCACCGCCGAGCGGCGGGCGGACCGGGTGGGCGTGTGGGTGGCACGGCCCGACAAGCCGCCCCTGCCCGACGGCAGCCCGATGGAGGACAAGATCGCCGCCATCGGCATCAGGCTGCGCCGCTGGGTGAGCTTCCATGGCATCGCCGTGAATGTGGAGCCGGATCTTTCGCATTTCTCCGGCATCGTGCCCTGCGGCATTGCCGGCTACGGCGTGACCAGCCTGGTCGATCTTGGCCTGCCTGTAACGATGGCGGACTTCGACCTGGCGCTGCAAAGGGCGTTCGAGGATATATTCGGGCCGGCCGAAAGGTTGCCGGGTCAGATGTCCATCGCCGCCGAGTGACTTTTCGGGCGGGGGCGCATCGAGGAGTGGGATATGACAGTCTTGAAGGGATTGGGCATCTGGGCTTTGGCGGCGGCGCTTGTCTGGGCCGCGCCCGCGACGGCGCAGCAGGCGGCCGACGCCGTCGCGCCCGAAATCGCCAGCGGCGTCGAAGCCAGGGTGGTGGTGAAGGCCGGGCGCCAGATGGTCGCAGCGGCCAATCCGCTGGCGGCCGAGGCCGGCCTGGAAATGCTGCGGGCCGGGGGGAGCGCTGCCGATGCGCTTGTCGCCGTGCAGACGGTGCTCGGCCTCGTCGAGCCGCAATCCTCGGGCATCGGCGGCGGCGCGTTCCTGGTCTGGTACGACGCCGAAAGTGGCGAGGTCACCACGTTCGACGGGCGCGAAACCGCGCCCATGGCGGCCACGCCGGAACTCTTCCTCGACGAAAAGGGCGAGCCCCTCGCCTTCTTCGACGCCGTGATCGGCGGCCGTTCGGTCGGTACGCCGGGGGTCGTCCGGCTCATGGAGAAGGTGCAGAAGGCCCATGGAAAACTCAACTGGGCGCAAACCCTGCAGCCGGCCATCGGCCTGGCAAAACAGGGCTTTGAAGTTTCGCCGCGGCTCAACGCCCTTCTGGCCGAGGATCGGGGCAAGCTGAACGAGGAAGCCGCCGCGCGGGCCTATTTCTACAACGCGGAAGGCGAGCCGCTGCCGGTCGGAACGCTTTTGAAGAACCCGGAATACGCAAAGACGCTGACGATGCTCGCCGATGAGGGCGCAGATGCCTTCTACGAGGGCGCGATCGCCGAGGCCATCGTCGAGGCCGTAAAGGCCCATGAAGAAAATCCGGGACTTCTCGATATGAACGACCTGGCGGCCTATGAAGCGAAGGAGCGTCCGGCCGTGTGCCAGCCCTATCGCGGCTACGAGGTGTGCGGCATGGGGCCGCCCTCCTCGGGAGCGCTGACGGTCGGCCAGATACTTGGCATGGTCTCGCATTTCGACCTTGGCGCATCTGGGGGCGCGCTCGGGCCGGACGACCCGCAATCCTGGCGCATCATCGGCGATGCGACCCGCCTCGCCTTCGCCGACCGCGGCCTCTACATGGCCGACAGCGATTTCGTCGACATGCCGAAAGGGCTCCTCAACGAGGCCTATCTCGCCGAACGCGCGGCTCTCATCCGGCGCGACACCGCGCTTGGCGAGGACGAGGTGAAGCCGGGGACGCCGCCCTGGGATGAAGCCGAACTGCGGCTTCCGGGCATCGAGTTGGAGCAGCCATCGACCTCGCACTTCGTGATCGTCGATGCCGACGGCAATGTCGCATCGATGACGACGTCCATCGAGAACGCTTTCGGTTCACGGCAGATGGCAGCAGGCTTCCTGCTGAACAACCAGCTTACCGATTTCTCCTTCCGGCCGACAAGCGACGGCCAGGCCGTCGCAAATCGCGTAGAGCCGGGCAAGCGCCCGCGCTCGTCCATGTCGCCGACCATAATCCTAAAGGATGGCAAGCCGGCCTATGCGCTAGGCTCGCCGGGCGGCAGCAACATCATTCCCTATGTCGCCAAGACGGTCATTGCGCTGGTCGACTGGGAGATGGACATCCAGGAAGCCATATCCTTGCCCAACCTTACCAACAGGTTCGGTCGCTACGATTTGGAGGCCGGCACCGGTGCGGAAACGCTGGCGGAGGACCTTTCAGCCCTGGGCTTCAACGTCAACATCACAGACCTCACCTCCGGCATTCACGGGGTGGCCTTCATGCCGGAAGGCCTAGAAGGCGGCGCGGACCCGCGCCGGGAAGGCGTTGCCGTCGGCGACTGATGCACCCGCCTCCGATATGTGCAAAGGGCCGCCTCGCGCGGCCCTTATTACTTCAGAGCGCGCCGATCCAGGTAGCGGCAACGACGATGAAGGAGCTCACAGCAACCAGCGAAACAACGTCCTGAACCAGATCGGCCATATCCACTCTCCTGTGCATAAGCAGCATTAAATCTTGATATGATCCTTTTATGTTCTATTTTTGTTCGCGTCAATCGCCGCATTTGAGACAGACGGTGTCTCCTGACATTTTCGGTTAATGGAAGGTATATTGGCGGAACTGGGTTTCCGGAGAAGCCGGGGATGCAGCGATCGGCATCGTGGCAGACAGCTATAGCGTTTTATGGCCGGGAGAATTACTTGGCTCCGGCGCGTCGTGCTTTCCGAGAGCTATTCCGATCTTCAACCGGAGTTGTAGCGACCGCAGCGAGACGCGGGGGCAAGCGACGCGGCGGGTTCAGGCCATTGCCACGACCTTGCCACCTTCCAGCGTCACACGCCGGTCCATGCGGGCGGCGAGGCTTTCATTGTGGGTGGCGATGAGGGCGGCGAGGCCGGACTGGCGCACCAGCGCTTCCAGCGCCTCGAACACATAGCTGGCGGTGACCGGATCGAGATTGCCGGTAGGCTCGTCTGCCAGGAGCACGAGCGGCGCGTTGGCCACGGCACGAGCGATCGCCACGCGCTGCTGCTCGCCGCCGGAAAGCTCGGCCGGCCGGTGATGCACCCTCTCGCCAATCTTCATATAGTCGAGCAGTTGCGCCGCGCGGTCTCGCGCCTCCTTGCGGTCGAGACCGGAGATGAGCTGCGGCATCATCACGTTTTCCAGCGCCGTAAATTCCGGCAGGAGATGGTGGAATTGGTAGACGAAACCGATCTCGCCGCGGCGGATGGCCGTGCGGCTGTCGTCGGAGAGGCCGTTGCAGGGCCGGCCATTGACGATGACGTCGCCCGCGTCAGGGTGCTCGAGGAGGCCTGCAATATGCAGCAGCGTCGATTTGCCGGTGCCCGACGGCGCCACCAGCGCGACCATCTCGCCCGATTGCAGCGCAAAATCGGCGCCGTCGAGAATGGTCAGCGTCTTGGTGCCCTGGATGAAGCGCCGCTCGACCGCTTTCAGTTCAAGAACGTTGGCGGCCATCATTCGTATCTCAGGGCTTCGACGGGATCGAGGCGCGAGGCGCGCCAGGCGGGAAAGAGCGTCGCCAGGAAGGAGAGAACCAGCGCCATGAGCACCACCGAGACGGTCTCGCCGCTGTCCATGTCGGCGGGCAGCGTCGACAGGAAATAGACCTCCGGATCGAAGATGACGGTGCCTGACAGCCAGGTGAAGAACTGGCGGATGGATTCCACGTTCAGGCAGAGCAGCGTGCCGAGAACGAAGCCGGCAAGCGTTCCGGCCACGCCGATGGTGGCGCCCGCCATCAGAAAGATGCGCATGATGCCGCCGCTGGTCGCGCCCATCGTGCGCAGGATGGCGATATCGTGGCCCTTGTCCTTCACCAGCATGATCATGCCCGAGATGATATTGAGCGCGGCCACCAGAACGATCATGGTCAGGATCATGAACATCACGTTGCGCTCGACCTCCAAGGCCGAAAAGAAGGTCTGGTTGCGCTGGCGCCAGTCGGTGATCTGCACCGGTCGCTGCGCCGCCTCCTCGATGAGCGGGCGCAACGCGCCTACGGCATCGGGGTCGCTCACGAAGAGCTCGATATACTGAACGATGCCCTCGGTATTCGTGTAGAGCTGGGCTTCCTCAAGCGGCATGAAGACGATCGACGAATCGTATTCCGACATGCCCACCTCGAAGATGGCCGACACCGGGTAGGCCTTGACCCTTGGCGTCGTTCCGAAGGGCGTAACGTCGCCTTCCGGCGAGACGAGGGTGATGTTGTCGCCGATCGTCAGCCCGAGATTTTGCGCCAGCCGCGATCCCACCGCCACGCCTTCGCCTGCGGCAAAGCCCACGAGAGAGCCGTGGCGGACGTTTGCGGAGACGAGGTCCATCCGGGTCAGGTCTTCAGGGCGCATGCCGCGCACGAGCGCGCCGGTGCCACTGCCGCTGCGGCCGGAAGCCAGCACCTGCGCCTGAATGAGCGGAGCGGCCAGCGTCACGCCCTCCACATTGGCGAGCCGCTCGGCGATCGCGTCATAGTCGCTCAGCGGCATGTCGATCGGCTGCACCACCAGATGGCCGTTGACACCTAGAATACGGGTAAGAAGCTCGGCGCGGAAACCGTTCATCACCGCCATCACCACGATCAGCGTGGCCACGCCCAGCATGATCCCGACGAAGGAGATCGATGCGATGACGGACACGACGGCCTCTTTTCGCCGTGAACGCAGATAACGCCAGGCGACCAGCCGCTCGAAATGGGAGAACGGCCCCGCCCCTTCGGGCCGCGCGGGCACCACGTCGCTGGACGCGCTCATGGGCGGCCGCCGAAACGCTGGACGAGCGCTGCGATCGGCATGGTCTCCCGCTCGCCGGTCGCACGGTTCTTTACCTCAACCTCGCCGGCAGCGACGCCGCGCGGCCCCACGATCACCTGCCAGGGCAGGCCGATGAGATCGGCCGTCGCGAACTTGCCGCCGGCGCGCTGGTCGGTGTCGTCGTAAAGCACGTCGCGGCCCGCCGCCGTCAGCGCCGTGTAAAGCTCTTCACAAACCCGATCGCATTCACCGTCGCCAGCCTTCATGTTGATAAGCGCGATGTCGAAAGGCGCCACCGATTCGGGCCAGATGATGCCGTGCTCATCGTGGCTCGCCTCGATGATGGCCGCCAACAGCCGGCTGGGGCCGATGCCGTAGGACCCCATGGAAACAAGGTGCTCCTTGCCGTCGGGCCCGGTGACGCTGGCATTCATCGGCTTGGAATATTTGGTGCCGAAGTGGAAAATATGGCCGACCTCGATGCCGCGGGCCGAGACCTTCTCATCGTCGGCGACGGCGCCCCATGCTGCCTCGTCATGCATCTCGTCCGTCGCTGCATAGGGCGTCGTCCAGGTCTTCACGATGCCGGCGATCTCCTCGTCATTGCCGAAATCGACGTCGGCGCCCGGCACCTGAAGCTGGAGGAAGTCGCGATGACAGAAGACTTCGCTTTCCCCGGTCGAGGCCAGGATGATGAACTCATGGCTGAGATCGCCGCCGATGGGGCCGGTGTCGGCGCGCATGGGGATCGCTTGCAGGCCCATGCGGGAAAAGGTGCGCAGATAGGCGACGAACATGCGGTTGTAGGCCGCCTTGGCTCCCTCGAAATCGAGGTCGAAGGAATAGGCATCCTTCATCAGAAATTCGCGCGAACGCATCACGCCGAAGCGCGGGCGCACCTCGTCGCGGAACTTCCACTGGATGTGATAGAGGTTGAGCGGCAGGTCCTTGTAGGATTTGACATAGGCGCGGAAGATGTCCGTCACCATCTCCTCATTGGTCGGGCCGTAAAGCATGGCGCGCTCGTGGCGGTCGGTGATGCGCAGCATCTCCTTGCCGTAATCGTCGTAGCGTCCGCTTTCCATCCACAGATCGGCCGACTGGATGGTGGGCATGAGGATCTCGTGCGCGCCGGCCCGGTTCTGCTCCTCGCGGACGATTCGGTTGACCTTGTCGAGCACGCGCTTGCCAAGCGGCAGCCAGGAAAAGCTGCCCGCCGCCTGCTGCCGGATCATGCCGGCCCTCAGCATCAGCCGGTGAGAGACGATCTCGGCCTCACGAGGATTTTCCTTCAAGATCGGCAGAAAGTAGCGCGACAGTCGCATGAACATATCCGTGAGAGAAAAGGAAAGTGGAATCAGCACCACTCATGCATATGATCGGGCTTCTTAGCCATTTCGTGACCGAATGAAAACCCGGCGCTAAGGCCGGCCTCCGGCCGCCCTCCCCGCCGCCGCTCACGAACCGGGCGCTTTCGGTAACATATTTGATTTGACGCAAAATTTTTCGTGACATCCCGATGAAGTTTAGTCTAATGTGCCCATCACAAAACAAGAGGGCGAAGTTCAATTCGTTCTCATTACGCGGTCAAAAGTCTTGGGAGGATACGGTCCTGGCGCGGGCACTCGCCGCCGCCGTAAAACGTACGGAAACGGATCGGACGCGTTTAGTTGCAAGGCCTGGTGCCTTGCATTTTTTTTGGATGAAACATCAATGAGCGGGCTCAGTAGAACTCCGGCGCGAAACGCGGGATGTCATCAAAGCCGTAGCCGAGAACGCGCGTCAGAATGTAGAATGCCGCGAAAACCATCAGCGTGAGAATGGTGGTGCGGATGAGGGCTTTCAGCATATGAGAGCCGCGCGGCGCACTCTCGGGGGTGCCCGGCACGACCTTGCCATCTTCATCCTGCGTGCGCAGGCCGACCGGCAGCGACACGAACAGCATGACCCACCAGATGACGATGAAAACGGCCGCCAGCGATATCCAGTTCATTGCGCCTTCCCAGCCCTGCATTTCGGCGGCGCGTGCCGCCGATCTCCCGGATCGGTTCGCCGTTTCACCGACCTGATCTAACCGCTTCATTCTAGGCAATCCGGACGGAGAACCGGCTTCCCAGGTATTGCTCTACAGCAGCGGCCCGAAAATCGGAATCGATGTTCGGAAAGCACGATGCGTAGATTCACAAAGTGCTAGAGCGTCCCTTGTGCGTCCAAGTCTAAATGGATGCACGGAACTCTAGGACGCCTTATAGGCCGAATGGCGGCAGATTTCAGGCCCCTGCCCGCGCGGCGTGAGGTCACACCTGCTCGAGCTCGACCAGCGTTCCGGCAAAATCCTTTGGGTGCAGGAAAAGCACCGGCTTGCCGTGCGCGCCGATCTTCGGTTCTCCGTCGCCCACAACCCGGGCGCCCGCCGCCTTCAGCCGGTCGCGCGCGGCCAGAATATCGTTCACCTCATAGCATATGTGGTGAATGCCGCCGGAAGGGCTCTTTTCGAGAAATGCCGCGATGGGCGATGCCTCGCCGAGCGGCTCCAGCAGTTCCACCTTGGCATTTGGAAGCTCAACGAAGACGACGGTGACACCATGCTCGGGCAGGGCCTGCGGCTGCGAGACCGCAGCGCCCAGCGTGTCGCGATAGATCGCCGTGGCGGCCGCCAGGTCCGGGACGGCGATTGCGACATGGTTGAGCCTGCCAAGCATTGGTGTTTCCCCTACTGGGTCACGAAGACGGTGACGACGGGCTTCTTGCCCCAGGCGCTGTTGGCGGCGGCGCGTACGGCGCGGCGCACGGCTTCGGCAACCAGATCGAGGTCCTTGCGGCGCTGGCGCGGGATGCTGCGGAAGGCCTCCACCGCCGCGGCGATCATGATATCCTCCATCAAACTGCCCCGCGCGTCGAACTCGGGCACGCCGAGTGCGATCAGGTCCGGATCGCCCTCAAGATCGTTCCGGTCGTCGAGCACGACGTTCACCGCGACGTGACCGGCGAAGGAAAGCTTGCGACGTTCGACCACGCCGATTTCCTTGTCGTCGCCGACGATCTTGCCGTCGCGGAAAATGCGGCCGAAGGCCACCTGGTCGACGATCTCCGGCACGCCGGGAGCCAGACGCAGCATGTCGCCGTTGCGGATCTGAGCCACGTCCGGGATGCCGGCCATTGCCCCCAACGAGCCGTGGGCGACGAGGTGCGCCGCCTCGCCATGGACGGGAACCAGCACCAGCGGGCGCACCCACTCATACATCTTCTTGAGTTCGCTGCGGCGCGGATGACCGGAGACATGAACCAGCGCGTCCGTATCTTCGATGATCTCGATGCCCTGCTCGATGAGCAGGTTCCTGGTCTCCAGGATGGCTTTCTCGTTGCCGGGAATGACGCGCGAGGAATAGACGACCGTGTCGCCCGGCGACAGGGCTACGTTGCGCATCTCGTCGCGGGCGAGCTTGGCGAGTGCGGCACGCGGCTCGCCCTGGCTGCCGGTGCACAGGATCACAGCATTCTCGCGCGGGATATAACCGAAATCGTCCTCAGGAAGGAAAGGCGGCAGGCCTTCCAGATAGCCGAGCTCGGTCGCCACGTCGATGACGCGCTTGAGGGAGCGGCCAAGCACCACCACCTGCCGGCCGGCGTCGCGGGCGGCCTCGGCGACGGAGCGGATGCGCCCGACATTGGAGGAAAACGTCGTGACGGCGACGCGGCCGCTGGCCTTTTCGATGACGCCTCTCAGCCCCTCGCCCACCGCCTCTTCGGAGGGCGATTCTCCCTCCCGCATGGCGTTGGTGGAGTCGCAGACCAGAGCCAGCACCCCCGCATCGCCCACGGCGCGGAAGCGGGTCTCGTCGGTGATCGGACCGAGGGACGGGGCAGGATCGATCTTCCAGTCGCCGGTGTGCACGACCGTCCCCAATGGCGAGGTGATGGCCAGCGACACGGGCTCGGGAATCGAGTGGGTGACGGCGATCGCCTCTATGGAGAAAGGCCCGACATTGAAAGTGTCGCCGGGCTTGAAGATCGTCACCGGAATGTCGGGGGCGTTGTGCTCCCCCTGGCGCTTGGATTCCAGGAGACCGGCCGAGAAAGGCGTCATCCACACATCGACCTTGAGGCGTGGCCAAAGGTCCAGGAGGGCGCCATAATGGTCTTCATGGGCATGGGTGATGACGATGCCCTTGAGATTGTCGATCTGCTCTTCCAGAAAGCTGATATCGGGCAGGACCAGATCGACGCCGGGCAGATCCGGCCCCGGAAACGTAACGCCGCAATCGACAACGATCCACTGGCGCTTGCGCGGCGGGCCATAGCCGTAAAGGCCCAGATTCATTCCAATCTCGCCAACCCCACCCAAGGGGCAGAACACCAGCTCAGCTTTATCGCCTGCCACGTCGTCTCCTATAGAATCTGTAGCCAGGCGATATCACCTGACGTCCGCACGGATGCGGAAAACAAGAAGGTAGAGCGTTGCCATCCAGCGCCCGAATGGACGCACGGCGCTCCGTGATTTTCAAGCGCGCACCGACGCCACGGCGCCGAAATGCACGTCGCCGGCGGCTATGTAGAACCGCGAGCCGTCTTCCTCGCGAATGACGAAACGGCACGCCTCGTCAATCGTTTCAAATATGCCTCTTACCACGCGGCCCTCCGCCTGGACCGAAACTTCCGAGCCAAGGCCCGCCGCCTGCCCCAGCCAGCGGTCGCGGATTGCGGCCTTGCCGCCCGGGCCGCGCCAGCGGGCATAGTTCTCCACCCAGGCGTCGCTAAGCGCCAGGAACAGCCGTGTCGCGTCCTCGCCCGCGCCGAGCGCCTTCAGCGAGGTCGCCGGATAGGGAAGCCCCTCGGGATGAGCCACCACATTGACGCCGATGCCGATCGCCAACGCCAGCCGGTCCGGGCCGAGGAGCGAAGATTCAAGCAGGATGCCGGCGAGCTTTGCGCCATCCGCAAGGATGTCGTTCGGCCATTTCAATGCGAAGCGGCCCGATCCCTGCGCCATGTCGCCGCTATCGATCCCGACCTTGAGGGCCGATCGCGGAACCACTGCCGACAGAGCGTCGGACAGGGAAAGACCGGCTACAAAGCCAAGCATCGCCGCGTCGTTGACGGACATGCCTTCCGACAGAAGCAGCGTCGCCGCCAGATTGCCATGGGGCGTCGCCCAGTCGCGGCCGCGCCTTCCACGGCCGCTCGTCTGCTGCAGCGCCGTGATCCACAGCCTGCCCGGATCGCCCTGCCCCGCCCGCTCCAGCGCGAGGGCATTGGTGGAGCCGACACTGTCATGCGCTTCCAGCCGGTACCCGGCCGCCTCAGCCGAAGGGGCGAGGGTGAACATCGCGGTCAGAAGAAGGAGCCCGCGGCCGCGCCTGCAATCAGCTCCACGGGAGCGCCCACCAGCATGTAGAACAATACGAAGGCACCCGACAGGAGCAGGACGAAGCGCAACTCGCCGGCCATGGGCTGGAAGCCGCCAGCCGATTCGTCGAACCACATCACCTTGATGATGCGGATGTAGTAGAAGGCGCCCACCACCGAAGCAACAACGCCGATCACCGCGAGCCAGTAAAGCTGGGCCTCGATGGCGGCAAGGAACACATACCACTTGGCCCAGAAGCCGGCCAGCGGCGGGATGCCGGCCAGCGAGAACATGAGGATGGTCATGATCGTGGCCATAACAGGATTGGTCGACGAAAGGCCCGCCAGGTCGTCGATCTGCTCGAGATTGTTGTCGTTGCGCCGCATCGCGAGGATGAATGCAAAGGCGCCCAGCGTCATGGCGAGATAAATAAGCATGTAGATGACCACGCCGCGCACGCCCGCTTCCGAGTTTGCCGCAAGGCCCACCAGGGCAAAGCCCATATGCGCGATTGAGGAATAGGCCATCAGGCGCTTGATGTTGCGCTGGCCGATCGCGGCAAAGGCGCCGAGCAGCATCGAGGCGATGGAGATAAAGACGATGATCTGCTGCCAGTCCAGCGCGATGGGCTCGAACGCCCCCATCGTCACCCGCACGAGCAGCGCCATGGCCGCCATCTTGGGGGCGGCCGCGAAGAACGCCGTTACCGGTGTCGGAGCGCCTTCATAGACGTCGGGCGTCCACATGTGGAACGGCACGGCGGATATCTTGAAGGCAAGGCCGGCCAGCACGAAGACGAGACCGAAGACGAGCCCGAGCTGGCGCTCCCCATCCGACAGCGCCGCCGCGATCGCCTCAAAGCCCGTGTTTCCGGTGAAGCCGTAGACCAGCGAGACGCCGTAGAGGAGCATGCCAGAGGAAAGCGCGCCCAGCACGAAGTATTTGAGGCCTGCTTCCGTCGCCCGCGCGCTGTCGCGATTGATGGCGGCGACGACATAAAGGGCCAGCGACTGCAGTTCCAGGCCGAGATAAAGAGCGATCATGTCGTTCGCCGAGATCATCAGCATCATGCCCAGCGTGGAAAGCATGATGAGCACCGGGTATTCGAACTTGTCGAACTTCTCGGCTTTGGCGAAGCCGACCGACATGATCAACGTGACGGCGGCGCCGACCAGCGTCAGAAGCTTCATCACGCGCGAGAAGGCGTCGGAAATGAAGGCGTTGTCGAAAGCAGGTCCATCGGCCGGAAAGACTATGATCCAGGCAATCACCGCCAGGAACAGCGCAACGGCAAGGCCGGTCACGGTGGTATCGGCGCGGTCTCCCGAGAACACGCCGATCATCAACAGCGCCATGGCGCCAACGGCCAGCGCCAGTTCGGGAACGGCGAGGATCAGGCTCGATGTCAGATCAAACGTCATGTCAATGCGTTCCCGTTCAGTTTGCCGCGGCGGCTTCAGCCAGTTCGACCGACAGGCCGACCTGATTGACGAGGGCCTCCACGGAAGCCGCCGTCGCGTCCAGCAGCGGCGCCGGATAGACGCCGAAGAAAATCACAAGCGCCACAAGAGGATAGAGAATCGTCTTCTCGCGCAGCGACAGGTCCGAAAGCCCTTTCAGGCTCTCTTTGGTCAGCGCGCCGAAAATGACCCGGCGGTAGAGCCAGAGCGCGTAGGCGGCCGACAGGATAACGCCCGTCGCGGCGAAGAACGCCACCCACGTGTTCACCTGGAAAACGGCGAGCAGCGTCAGGAATTCGCCGACGAAGCCGCTGGTGCCGGGCAGGCCGACATTGGCCATGGTGAACACCATGAAGGCGACCGCATATTTCGGCATGTTGTTGACCAGCCCGCCATAGGCGGCAATCTGGCGGGTGTGCATGCGGTCGTATATCACGCCCACGCAGAGGAACAGCGCACCCGAAACCAGCCCGTGCGAAAGCATCTGGAAGATGGCGCCCTGGATGCCCTGCTCGTTGAGCGCGAATATGCCCATCGTCACGAAGCCCATATGGGCGACGGAGGAATAGGCGATCAGCTTCTTGATGTCCTCCTGCATCATCGCCACCAGCGAGGTATAAATGATGGCGATGACCGAAAGGACGAAGACCAGGGACGCCAGGTCGATCGAGGCGACCGGGAACATGGGGACGGAGAAGCGCAGGAACCCGTATCCACCCATCTTCAACAGGATGCCGGCCAGGATGACGGAGCCCGCCGTGGGCGCCTCCACATGCGCATCCGGCAGCCAGGTGTGCACCGGCCACATCGGCATCTTGACCGCGAAGGAGGCGAAGAATGCGAGCCATAGCCAGTACTGCATGCCGGTCGGGAAGACATAGGTCAGCAGTTCCGGAATGGCCGTGGTGCCGGCCTGCAGATACATCGCCATCATGGCGAGCAGCATCAGCACCGAGCCCAGCAGCGTGTAGAGGAAGAATTTGAAGCTGGCATAGACGCGGCGCTTGCCACCCCACACGCCGATGATGATGAACATCGGGATGAGACCGGCTTCGAAGAACACATAGAAGAGAACGATGTCGAGCGCGCAGAACATGCCGATCATGAGCGTTTCCAGGATCAGGAACGCTATCATGTACTCCTTGACGCGCTTGTCCACCGCTTCCCAGCTCGCCAGGATGCAGAACGGCATGAGGAAGGTCGTCAGGATGACGAACAGCATGGAAATGCCGTCCACTCCCATATGATAGCTGATGCCGGAAGAGAGCCATTCGCTCTTTTCCACCATCTGAAAACCGGGCACGGCATTGTCGAAGCCGATCCAGACGAACAGCGACAGGATGAAGGTGAAAACGGTGGTCAGCAGAGCAACGTTGCGGATGTTCCTGCGTGCGCCCGCCCCGTCATCCCGGATCAAGAGGATGAGGAAAGCGCCGACGAGCGGCAGGAAGGTGACCGTGGAGAGTATGGGCCAATCGGTCATGTTCTAAAACGAGCTCCCAAGCATCATCCAGGTCACAAGGGCCGCGACACCGATGAGCATCGCGAAGGCGTAGTGGTAGAGGTAGCCGCTCTGCAGCTTGACGACGCGGTTGGTGACATCGACGACGCGCGCGGAAATGCCGTCCGGCCCGAGCCCGTCGATCACCCTGCCGTCCCCCTCCTTCCAGAGGAAGGTGCCGAGACGCTTGGCCGGCCGCACGAACAGGAAGTCGTAGAGTTCGTCGAAATACCACTTGTTGAGCAGGAATGCATAGAGGCCGCGGTGCTGCCTGGCCAACGCCTTCGGACGCTCGGGATCGCGAATGTAGAACAGCCAGGCGAAGGCCAGACCGAGCAGCATGGCAACCAATGGAGCCAGCTTCACCCATAGGGGCACATGGTGGAACTCTTCCAGGATCTCGTTGCCCGGAAGCGTGAACAGCGCGCCCTTCCAGAAGTGGTCGTAATCATAGCCGACGAAATAATCGTGGAAAACAACCCCTGCGAAAATGGCGCCGATGGCCAGCAGGAAGAGCGGCACCAGCATGACGTATGGAGATTCATGCACATGGTGCATCACGTCCGCGGATGCGCGCGGCTTGCCATGGAAGGTCATGAAGATGAGCCGCCAGGAATAAAAGCTGGTAAAGGCGGCGGCCACGGTGAGCAGGACGAAGGCGATAGGAGCGACAGCGTTGTGGCCGACGAACGCGCCTTCGATGATCGCATCCTTGGAGAAGAAGCCGGCGGTGCCGATGATCGTGCCGGGGATGCCGACGCCGGTCAGCGCGAGGGTGCCGATGATCATCATCCAGTAGGTCTGCGGAATGAGCTTCCGTAAGCCGCCCATCCTGCGCATGTCCTGCTCGTCCGACACGGCATGGATGACCGACCCGGCGCCCAGAAACAGCAGCGCCTTGAAGAAGGCGTGGGTGAACAGGTGGAAGATGGCGGCGCTATAGAAGCCCGTGCCGAGCGCCACGAACATGTAGCCGAGCTGCGAGCAGGTAGAATAGGCGATGACGCGCTTGATGTCGTTCTGGACAAGGCCGACGGTCGCGGCGAAGAAGGCGGTGAAGGCGCCAACGGCGGTGACGACGGTCAGGGCATCGGCGGAAAGTTCGAAGATCGGCGACAGCCGCGCCACCATGAAGACGCCCGCGGTGACCATGGTGGCGGCATGGATAAGGGCCGAAACAGGGGTCGGGCCTTCCATCGCATCCGGAAGCCAGGTGTGAAGCGGCACTTGCGCCGACTTGCCCATGGCGCCCAGGAACAGGAGCAGACAGACTGCGGTCAGCGCGCCGGCCCTGTCGAGCGAATAGCCGAGGAAGGTCAGAACCGGCTCGGCAGCGGCCGCCCCCTCGCCTGCGCCTTCCGCCGGAAGATAGCCGGCGGCTGCGGCGAAGATGGTGTCGAGATTGATCGAGCCGAACAGCACGAAAACCCCGAAGATGCCAAGGATAAAGCCGAAGTCGCCGATGCGGTTGACGATGAAGGCCTTCATGGCCGCGGCGCTGGCCGACGGCTTCTTGTACCAGAAGCCTATCAGCAGATAGGAAGCCAGGCCCACCCCTTCCCAGCCGAAGAACATCTGCACCAGATTGTCGGACGTCACCAGCATCAGCATGGCGAAGGTGAAGAGCGACAAATAGGCGAAGAAGCGCGGCCGGTGCGGGTCGTGATGCATGTAGCCGATGGAGTAGACGTGCACGAGCGCCGAAACCGTGTTGACGACCACCAGCATCACCACGGTGAGGGTGTCGATCCTCAGCGCCCAGTCCACCTCGAGCGCACCGGAGGCGATGAACTGCATGATCGGCACGGTGAACGCCTCGCCCGCGCCGATGGCCACCTGGAAAAAGGCGATCCAGGAAAGCACGGCGGCAACCACCAGAAAGCCCGAGGTGATGTATTCCGACGCCTTGGCGCCGATCGACCGGCCGAAAAGGCCGGCAATCAGGAAGCCGATGAGGGGGAGAAAAACGATCGCGTGATACATGGACGGCGGCCTCAGCCCTTCATCATATTGATGTCTTCGACGGCGATGGTGCCGCGATTACGGAAGAAGACGACGAGAATGGCGAGGCCGATCGCCGCCTCGGCGGCAGCCACAGTCAGGACAAACAGCGCAAAGACCTGACCGACCAGATCGCCCAGCACCGCCGAAAAGGCCACGAAATTGATGTTGACGGCCAGAAGGATCAGCTCGACCGACATCAAGATGATGATGACGTTCTTGCGGTTCAGGAAAATGCCGAACACGCCCAGCGTGAACAGGATGGCGGAGACCGTGAGAAAATGTGCGATGCCGACTTCCATGTTCAGATGCCCTCGCCCGATTCGACCTTGCGGATTTCGATTGCCGTTTCCGGCGTGCGTGCGACCTGCTGCGGGACGGACTGTCGACGAACGCCTTCCTTGTGGCGCAGCGTGAGCACGATGGCGCCGATCATGGCGACGAGAAGCACGAGGCCGGCGATCTGGAAGAAATAGATGTAGTCCGTATAAAGGATATCGCCCAGCGCCGCCGTGTTGTGGCGGACCGTGATATCCGGCGTTGGCCTTGAAATCTCACCCGCCAGTTCCGGCGAAAACGCGTAGCCGCCCAACACGATCACCAGTTCGGCGGCCAGGACGATGCCGACGATAGCCCCGATCGGCGCATATTGCAGCGCACCCTGCTTCAGCTCGGCGAAATCGACGTCCAGCATCATGACGACGAAGAGGAACAGCACCGCCACGGCGCCGACATAGACGACCAGCATGATCATCGCCAGGAACTCGGCGCCGGTGAGAAGGAAAAGCGCCGCCGCATTGAAGAAGGTGACGATCAGATAGAGCACCGAGTGCACCGGATTGCGCGCGGAGATCACCATAAAGGCCGCCGCCACTCCAATGAAGGCGAACAGGTAAAAGAATATCGCCGCGAGTCCTGTCAGCATGGGTTCCCTCGGTACCTAGCCGAGCCGGCCTTGCGCCGGCTCATCCGTCCGCCCCGCCCGGGGCGTGAAATTTGTCGTGTCTTTAGACGAGGCCCCAGCCTTCGTCCACTCCTGTCCCCTCACCGGTAGGGCGCGTCCAATGCAATATTGCGGGCAAGCTCCCGCTCCCACCGGTCGCCATTGGCGAGCAGTTTTTCCTTGTTGTAGTAAAGCTCTTCGCGCGTCTCGGTCGCGAACTCGAAATTCGGCCCCTCGACGATGGCGTCAACCGGGCAGGCTTCCTGGCAGAAGCCGCAGTAGATGCACTTCACCATGTCGAGGTCGTAGCGCACGGTTCGGCGCGTGCCGTCGTTGCGGCGGGGGCCGGCCTCGATGGTGATGGCTTGCGCCGGGCAGATGGCCTCGCACAGCTTGCAGGCGATGCAGCGCTCCTCGCCGTTCGGATAACGGCGCAGCGCGTGCTCGCCGCGGAAACGCGGGGAGATCGGCCCCTTCTCATGGGGATAGTTCAACGTCGCCTTGGGCGCGAAGAACTGCTTCATGGAAAGGACGACCGCGCCGACGAACTCCATCAGGAGTAGTGATTTGGCCGCCTGGGCAAGAGCTGACATCGTCATTCTCCGGCTTGAGTGGGCTGGAAGCGGCGCGCCATTACGCCATGCCCGTGAATTTGAGGAAGGCCGCGGTCGCCACCACCATGAAGAGCGAGATCGGCAGGAAGACCTTCCAGCCAAGGCGCATGAGCTGGTCGTAGCGGTAGCGCGGTACGAAAGACTTCACCAGCGCGAACATGAAGAAGACCATGCACACCTTGAAAACGAACCAGAAGACGCCCGGCACCCAGGTGAAGGGCGCGAAATCGAAGGGCGGCAGCCATCCGCCAAGGAACAGAATGGTGGTAAGCGCGCACATCAGCACGATGGCGACATATTCGCCGAGGAAGAACAAGAGGAACGGCGTCGAGGAGTATTCGATCATGTGGCCGGCGACCAGTTCCGACTCGGCCTCGACCAGATCGAAAGGCGGGCGGTTGGTCTCGGCGAGCGCCGATATGAAGAAGATGATGAACATCGGGAACAGGGCGAGCCAGTTCCAGTCCAGGAACGTGTTGGGCAGGCCCAGCATCGTGCCGAGGCCGTCGCCCTGCGACAGGACGATGTCGGTCAGGTTGAGCGAGCCGACCGTCAGGAGCACGGTGACGATGACGAAACCGATGGAGACCTCGTAGGAGACCATCTGCGCTGCTGAGCGCAGCGCGCCCAGGAACGGATATTTCGAGTTGGACGCCCAGCCGCCCATGATGACGCCGTAGACTTCCAGCGAGGCTATCGCGAAGATGTAGAGGATGCCGACATTGATGTCGGCGATGGCCCAGCCCTCGGCCACCGGGATGACCGCCCAGGTGGCAAGCGCCAGCACGGCCCCCACGACCGGCGCCAGAAGGAACACCACCTTGTTGGCGCCGGACGGGATCACCGGCTCCTTGAAAACGAATTTCAGAAGATCGGCGAAAGCCTGCAGCAGCCCCCACGGGCCCACCACGTTCGGGCCGCGGCGCAGTTGCACCGCCGCCCAGATCTTGCGGTCGGCATAAAGAATATAGGCCACGAAGATCAGCAGAACCGAAATCAGAACGACCGATTTCAGGAGCATGATCAGCCCAGGAAGCACGTAGAGGGTGAAGAATGTTTCCATGGTCTGGTCTCTACTCGGCCGCCTGTTTCAGTTCGCCGCGGGCAAGGGCCGAGCACTCGGCCATGATCGCGGATGCGCGTGCGATGGGGTTGGTGAGGTAGAAATCCCTCACCGGCGAGGTGAAAGCCGCCGGGGACAAAGCCCCGCCAATATCGGCCATTTCAGCGATCGCCGTCGCGTCGCCCGGCTCGATCGCATCAACCGCGGCCATATGGGGATGGACCTCGTATAGCGCAGCGCGCAGCGCGTTGAGCGAATCGAAGGGCAGCTTATGGCCCAGCACCTCGGACAACGCCCGCAGGATCGCCCAATCCTCCTTCGCCTCGCCCGGTGCGAAGCCGGCGCGGTTGGTCAACTGGACCCGGCCTTCGGTGTTCACATAGGTCGCCGTCTTTTCCGTATAGGTCGAGGCAGGCAGGATGACGTCGGCGCGGTGCGCACCGGCATCGCCATGGGTGCCGATATAGACGGTGAAAGCGCCGCCCAGCTTGTCCATGTCGATCTCATCGGCGCCCAGCAGGAATACGACGTCCATCTTGCCCATCATGCCGGCGACATCGGCACCGCCGTCTTCAGGCACGAATCCGATATCGAGGCCGCCCACGCGCGCGGCGGCCGTATGCAGCACCGCAAAACCGTTCCAGTCCTCCGTCACCGCTTTCACGGCCGTGGCGAGCTTGGCCGCATGGCCGAGGACGGCCCTGCCGTCCGGCCGCGCAAGAGCGCCCTGGCCGACGAGGATCATCGGACGCTTGGCCTTCTTGAGCGTGTTGAAGAACTTGCCGCTACCGCCAGCCAGATCCTTCAGCGTGTCCGTACCGGCGCCCAGCGCCTCGTAGTCGTAGCGCAGATCCGAGGCCTCGCCGATGACGCCGATCGGAAAATCGCCCATGCGCCAGCGCTTGCGGATACGGGCATTGATGACGGAAGCCTCGAGACGAGGATTGGCCCCGATGATCAGCAGCGCATCAGCGTCCTCGATGCCTTCGATGGTAGGATTGAAGATGTAGCTTGCCCGCCCGAGCGAGGGATCGAGAGCCGCGCCGTCCTGTCGGCAGTCGTAATTGGGCGAGCCCAGCGACTGCATCAGCCTTTTGAGGGCGAACATTTCCTCGACGCCGGCCAAGTCGCCGGCGATAGCGCCGATCTTTTCAGGCGCGGTCTTGGCGACCGCGCCGGCGACGGCCTCGAAGGCCTCGCGCCAGGTCGCCGGCTGCAGGCGCTGGCCCTTGCGCACGTAAGGCCGGTCGAGGCGCTGGGTGCGCAGCCCGTCCCAGACAAAGCGGGTCTTGTCGGAGATCCACTCTTCATTGATCGCCTCGTTGACGACCGGCAGGATGCGCATCACCTCGCGGCCGCGCGTGTCGACGCGGATAGCGGAGCCCGCGGCGTCCATCACGTCGATGGATTGCGTCTTTGTCAGCTCCCATGGGCGTGCCTGAAAAGCGTAGGGCTTGGAGGTGAGCGCGCCGACCGGGCACAGGTCGATCACATTGCCCTGGAGCTCCGACGTCATCGCCTGCTCCAGATAGGTGGTGATCTCCATGTCCTCGCCGCGGCCCGTGGCGCCGAGCTCGGACACGCCGGCCACTTCGGTCGAGAAGCGGATGCAGCGCGTGCAATGGATGCAGCGCGTCATGATGGTCTTGACCAGCGGGCCGATATATTTGTCCTCGACGGCGCGCTTGTTTTCGTGAAAGCGCGAAGAATCCACGCCATAGGCCATCGCCTGATCCTGCAGGTCGCACTCGCCGCCCTGATCGCAGATCGGGCAGTCGAGCGGATGGTTGATGAGCAGGAACTCCATCACGCCCTCGCGGGCCTTCTTGACCATCGGAGTCTTGGTGAAGATTTCCGGCACCTCGCCATTGGGACCGGGGCGCAGATCACGCACGCCCATGGCGCAGGAGGCGGCAGGCTTGGGCGGCCCGCCCTTCACCTCGACCAGGCACATGCGGCAATTGCCGGCGACGGACAAACGCTCGTGGAAACAGAAGCGCGGCACCTCCGCGCCCGCCTCCTCGGCGGCCTGCAGCAGCGTGTAGTGATCGGGAACCTCGATCTCCGTGCCGTCCACTTTCAGTCTAGCCATTGTCGCGCGCCTCGCGTTCTTTCCATGCGGCGATCAGATCACCAACCTCGATGCCATCGATCGTCATGCCCTGCAGCCGGCAGTTAGAGATCGATGCGCCTGCAAGATTGGCATCCTCGATTCGCAAGCCGGAAAAATTGACGTTTTTCACCATCCAGCCCGACATATTCAGATCGTCGAACGCGCAGCCCGACAAATTGATGTCGTGATACTTGCCGCCCGACATGTTGACGTTCTCAAAGCTGCACCCTGACAGATTGACGTCATCGAAAACCGACCCCGAGAGGTCGCTTTTCCTCACCGTCATCCGGTGCTTTTCCCCTTCGATCTTCATCGCCCTACTCCGCCGCCACCAGCGCCGGCTCGGCGCGGTGGGCGTTGCGGGTGAATTCGTCGATGCGCCGCTCGATCTCCGGGCGGAAATGCCGAATGAGGCCCTGGATCGGCCATGCAGCGGCATCTCCAAGAGCACAGATCGTGTGGCCTTCCACCTGCTTCGTCACGTCGAGCAGCATGTCGATCTCGTGCTTGTGCGCCTCGCCGCGCACCAGCCGCTCCATCACGCGCCACATCCAGCCTGTGCCCTCGCGGCACGGCGTGCACTGGCCGCAGCTCTCATGCTTGTAGAAGTAGGAGAGCCGGGCGATCGCCTTCACGATATCGGTGGACTTGTCCATGACGATCACCGCCGCCGTGCCCAGGCCCGACTTCAGGTCGCGAAGCGAGTCGAAATCCATCGGAGCGTCGATGATCTGGTCGGCCGGCACCAGCGGCACCGAGGAGCCGCCGGGAATGACGGCCAGAAGATTGTCCCAGCCGCCGCGAACGCCGCCGCAGTGGCGCTCGATCAACTCGCGGAAGGGGATCGACATCTCCTCTTCCACCGTGCACGGGTTCTCCACATGGCCGGAGATGCAGAAGAGCTTGGTGCCCTTGTTGTTCTCGCGGCCGAAGGAGGAGAACCAGGATGCTCCGCGGCGCAGAATGGTCGGCGCGACAGCGATGGATTCGACGTTGTTGACCGTGGTCGGGCAGCCATAGAGCCCGACATTGGCAGGGAAAGGCGGCTTGAGGCGCGGCTGGCCCTTCTTGCCTTCCAGGCTTTCGAGCAGCGCGGTCTCCTCGCCGCAGATATAGGCGCCGGCGCCGTGATGGACGAACACGTCCATATCCCAGCCGTTCTTGTTGTTCTTGCCCAGAAGGCCTGCATCATAGCATTCGTCGATGGCGCGCTGCAGCGCCTCGCGCTCGCGGATGAACTCGCCGCGAACATAGATATAGGCCGTATGCGCGCCCATGGCGAAGCCGGCGATCAGGCAGCCTTCGACCAGCGTGTGCGGGTCGTGGCGCATGATATCGCGGTCCTTGCAGGTTCCCGGCTCGGATTCGTCGGCATTGACGACAAGATAATGCGGCCGCTCGCCGGGCTCCTTGGGCATGAACGACCATTTGAGGCCGGTCGGAAAGCCCGCGCCGCCGCGCCCGCGCAGCCCGGAAGCCTTCATCTCGCCGATGATCCAGTCACGGCCCTTGTCGATGATGCCGCGGGTGCCATCCCAATGGCCGCGCGCCATGGCGCCCTTCAACGATTTGTCGAACTGGCCGTAGATATTGGTGAAGATGCGGTCTTGGTCGGCTAGCATCACACTCTCCTCAACGCGGCTTCTTGCCGAAGACGCGCTCATACTCGGCGGCACCGCCCTTGGCGAGCGCCTTGGCCTGCTTCACCCAGTCCTCGCGCTCGATCCGGCCCTTGAAGCGCAGATAGCCGTCCACCCATTCGCGCTCGGCCTTGTTCCATGAAGCGATCTGCGCATAGGTATAGGTGCCGAGATCGTTGAGGATTGCCTCGATCTTCGGACCCACGCCGGAAATCATCTTCAGGTCGTCGGGCTGCGCGGGACGGCGCTCGGCCTTGGGGCGGTTCGCATCTTCCAGCGACGGCTTCGGTCCGTCGTCGCGGGACCTGGACGGCGATTCAGGCCCTTTTTCCATCTCGCTCGCGGCCTTGGCCTTCTTAAGTTCGGGTGCCCGCAATTGGGGCTCCGGCGGCTTGGGTTTGCCTGAATGACGGCGCGTGCGCACCGTCTTCTCGGCTTCTTCGGCAACGCGATCGGCCTGTGTTGCGTCTTCCTTCGGCGGCTTGACGCTGGCCTTCTTCTCGCCGTTGCTGCGAACCTTCACCGGCGACGGCGATTTTATCGCCGCGTCCGTCTCCAGCGCCTCCGTCTCGGGCTTGGCGGCGCGCGCCGGCGGTACCGCCGTCCCTCGCGCCTTGGAGGCCGGCTTGCGGCCGTCTGCCGCCATTCGGGTCACGGCCTTCTCATCGGTCAGGCTTGTCAGGCCGGAAGCAGGAGCCGAATAGAAGCGGTCGATCTGCGGTCCCGGCGTAATGGTATCTCCCTTGCCGGCCTCAAAGGCGTCGATTATCTCCTCGAGCCGTTCCAACGTCAGATCTTCGTAGGTGTCCTTGAAGATCATGACCATCGGAGCGTTCACGCAGGCTCCCTGGCACTCCACTTCTTCCCAGGAAAGCGTGCCGGCTTCGTTGGTGTGCAGAGGCTCGGGATGGATCCTGGATCTGCAAAGATCGATGAGTTCGCCCGCCCCGCGCAGCATGCAGGGCGTGGTTCCGCAAACCTGGATGTGAGCGCGGGTGCCGACGGGGGCGAGCTGGAACTGGGTGTAGAAGGTCGCCACTTCCAGAACGCGGATGAGCGGCATGTCCAGCATTTCGGCCACGTGCTCGACCGCAGGACGGGTGACCCAGCCTTCCTGCTCCTGCGCGAGCATGAGAAGCGGGATCACCGCCGAGTGCTCGCGGCCCTTCGGGTACTTCTTGATCCAGCGCTTCGCCTCCGCGCTCATATTGCGGGAAAAGGCAAAGGAGGCGGGCTGGACGGATTCGTCTGCGAGACGGCGGACTGACATTATCTGTCTACCTCACCAAACACGATATCGAGGGAGCCGAGCACGGCGGAAACGTCGGCCAGGAGATGGCCCCGGCACATGAAGTCCATGGCCTGAAGATGGGCGAAGCCCGGCGCGCGCAGCTTGCAGCGGTAAGGCTTGTTGGTGCCGTCGGCGACGAGATAGACGCCGAATTCGCCCTTGGGCGCCTCCACGCAGGCATAAACCTCGCCGGCGGGCACGTGATAGCCCTCGGTATAGAGCTTGAAGTGATGGATCAGCGCTTCCATCGACCGCTTCATCGCCGGACGCTTTGGCGGAACGATCTTGCCGTCGGTGTTGGAGACGGGGCCGGTGCGGTTCTTGCCCAGAAGCCGGTCGACGCACTGCCGCATGATCTTCGCCGACTGGCGCATCTCTTCCATGCGGATCAGATAGCGGTCATAGCAGTCGCCGTTCTTGCCGATGGGAATATCGAATTCCATCTCCGGATAGCATTCGTAGGGCTGGCTCTTGCGCAGATCCCATGCGGCCCCCGAGCCGCGCACCATGACCCCGGAAAAGCCCCAGGCCCAGGCATCCTCCAATGTAACGACGCCGATATCCACGTTGCGCTGCTTGAAGATGCGGTTGCCCGTCAGGAGTTCGTCCAGATTGTCGACCGTCGTGAGGAACGGGTCGATCCACTTGCCGATGTCTTCGACGAGCTTGTCCGGAATGTCCTGATGCACGCCGCCGGGGCGGAAATAGGCGGCATGCATGCGCGATCCCGAGGCGCGCTCGTAGAACACCATCAGCTTCTCGCGCTCTTCGAAGCCCCAGAGCGGCGGCGTCAGCGCACCCACGTCCATCGCCTGGGTGGTGATGTTCAGGAGGTGCGACAGGATGCGGCTGATCTCGGAATAGAGCACGCGGATGACCTGGCCGCGGATCGGCACCTCGATCTCCAGGAGACGCTCGACGGCGAGCGCGAAGGCATGCTCCTGGTTCATCGGCGCGACGTAGTCGAGCCGGTCGAAATAGGGCACGGCCTGCAGATAGGTCTTGTGCTCGATCAGCTTTTCGGTGCCGCGATGCAGCAGGCCGATATGCGGATCGACACGTTCGACCACTTCACCGTCGAGCTCGAGCACAAGGCGCAGAACGCCGTGCGCCGCCGGATGCTGCGGACCGAAATTGATGTTGAAATTTCGGACGGAATGTTCGGTCATTTAGGGGCAACCACCATTCACTGCTTCGCCTTCTCATCGCCCGGAAGCACGTATTCCGTCCCTTCCCAGGGCGAGAGGAAATCGAAATTGCGGAACTCCTGGCGAAGCTCGACAGGCTCGTAAACCACGCGCTTGGCATCGCCGTCGTAATGGACTTCGACAAAGCCCGTCAGCGGAAAATCCTTGCGCAGGGGGTGGCCCTCGAAGCCGTAATCGGTGAGCAGCCGGCGCAGGTCCGGATGGCCGGTGAAGAGCACACCATAAAGGTCATAGACCTCGCGCTCGAACCAATCGGCTCCCGGAAAAACGTCGACGGCCGAAGGCACCGGCGTCTCCTCGTCGGTGGATATCTTCACGCGGATGCGCTGGTTCTGCCGGGGCGACAGGAGATGGTAGACGACCTCGAAGCGCTTGTCGCGCGACGGGTAGTCGACGCCCGAGATGTCTATGAAGGAGATGAACTGGCACTGGACGTCGGTCTTCAGGAAATTGAGCACGTCGATAATGTCGCCGGCCTCCACCAGAAGCGTAAGCTCGCCGCTGGCGATGAGCGCGTCCTGGATCTGGGCGTCTAGCTTTTCGGTGATGTAGGCTGCAAGGTCCTTAAGCGCTTCGCTCATGCAAGTCTCCTAGCGCTCGATGGTGCCGGTGCGGCGGATTTTCTTCTGCAAAAGAAGAATGCCGTAGAGCAGCGCTTCAGCCGTAGGCGGGCAGCCCGGCACGTAGATGTCGACCGGCACGATGCGGTCGCAGCCGCGCACCACGGAATAGGAATAGTGGTAATAGCCGCCGCCATTGGCGCACGAGCCCATGGAGATGACGTAGCGCGGCTCCGGCATCTGGTCGTAGACCTTGCGCAGCGCCGGGGCCATCTTGTTGGTCAGGGTGCCGGCAACGATCATCACGTCGGACTGGCGCGGAGAGGCGCGCGGGGCGATACCGAAACGCTCGGCATCGTAGCGCGGCATGGAGACGTGCATCATCTCGACGGCGCAGCAGGCGAGCCCGAAGGTCATCCACATCAGCGAGCCGGTGCGCGCCCAGGTGATCAGCGCCTCCGACGAGGTCACGAGAAAGCCCTTGTCGGACAGTTCCGAGTTGATGTCCGTGTAGAATGGATCGTTCTGCCCCACCGGATTTCCGGTATTGGGATCTATAATGCCCTTGGGCGCGGGTGCGACGAGGGTGTTGTCCTTCAATCCCATTCCAGCGCTCCCTTTTTCCACTCATAGATGAAGCCGATGGTCAGCACGCCGAGGAACACCATCATCGACCAGAACCCCAGCCAACCCACCGCGCCGAACGAGACCGCCCACGGAAACAGGAACGCCACCTCGAGATCGAAAATGATGAACAGGATGGCAACCAGATAGAAGCGCACATCGAACTTCATGCGGGCATCGTCGAAGGCGTTGAAGCCGCATTCGTAGGCCGACAGCTTCTCCGGATCCGGATTCTTGTAGGCCACCACGAAAGGCGCGGCGATCAGCACAAGGCAGATTCCCAGCGCCACGCCCATGAAGATGATGATAGGTAGATATGAACTCAAGAGATCGTTCATTGTCCGACTTTCCGTTGCCCGCCTGATGCGAGGCTCCGTACTGGGGCGCGTCGCACGGTCCCGCGATGGCTAGAAGCGCGGCCGGCACAGCCCATGTTGCAACGCGGCGAGGGTTAGCGCAGGCAGTCTGGCGACGCAAGTCAAACCTTGGCAAGATTGGGGCATAAGTTTCGCCCCGCCGCGCTCGATCGCCTGCCGGTACCGGCCCGGCCAACGGCCCCTGCGTCCGATGATGGCGCCCATGGGTGGCGGGCGCCGACAACCGCTTATCTAGGCACGCGAAGCGCCCACGTGAAGCCCTCCGCCGCCTCCTTTCCGACATGTCAGCAGAATTTGCCGGGAACCGCAAAACAGGTGGTTCGCAGAGCTTTGCGGCGCTAGCCTCCCGACTTTCGGCTGGAAAGGATCACTGATGGCGGGGCAGGAAAAATTGACGCAGTTGCGTGCGCGGCGTATCGCGCTGGCCGCCCAGGGATTTGCCGCGAGGAGGCCTGCCGGTCGGGTCGAGCGCCGACATCTGCTGCGGCTTGCCGGCCAGATCGGGCTGTTCCAGATCGATTCCGTCAATGTCGCCCAGCGGGCCCAATATATGCCCGCCTTCTCACGCCTCGGCGCCTACGATACCGCCGTTCTCGACCGCGCCCAGTCGCGGCGGCCCCGCGCCCTGTTCGAATATTGGGCGCATGAAGCGTCGCTGCTGCCGGTGGAGATGGAGCCGCTGCTGCGCTGGCGAATGGAGCGGGCGCGGGAGGGCCGCGGCATCTATAGCGGCCTGGCGACATTCGGCCGCGAACGCCGCGCCGCCATCGACGCGGTACTGCGGGAGGTGGCTCGCAACGGCCCGCTCACAGCCGCCGACATCGACGGGCACAGGGGCGCCAGCGGCTGGTGGGAATGGAGTGAGCCCAAGCGCGCGCTCGAATGGCTGTTCTGGGCCGGACTGGTGACGACGCATTCGCGCGGGGCCAATTTCGAGCGGCTCTACGACCTGCCCGAACGGGTGCTGCCGCCGCACATCATGGCGCGCCCAACGCCTTCCCCCGCCGACGCGCAGCGCAAGCTGATGGAGATCGCGGCGAAGGCTCATGGCGTGGCGACGGCGAGCGACCTGCGGGACTATTTCCGCCTTGCTCCCGATGACGCGCATCCCCGGGTCGACGAACTCGTGGAGGAAGGCGTGCTCATACCGGTTACGGTTAAGGGCTGGGCGAAACAGGCCTATCTTCACCGGGACGCCCGCCTGCCGCGCAAGGTCGATGCAAGGGCGCTGCTGGCCCCGTTCGACCCGCTGATCTGGGAACGCTCGCGTGCCGAGCGGCTATTCGATTTCCGTTATCGGATCGAGATCTACACGCCGGCAGAGAAGCGGGTGTACGGCTATTACGTCTTCCCTTTCGTCCTGGGAGAGCGAATCGTCGCCCGAGTCGACCTCAAGGCGGATCGCCAGGGCGGCGCGCTGCAGGTGCAGAGCGCTTTCGCCGAGGACAACGCCCCGCCGGAGACGGCGGCCGAGCTTTACAGGGAATTGGCGCTGATGGCTGGCTGGCTCGGTCTTGATAGAACCGAAATCCGCGACAGGGGCAATCTTGCGCCTCAGCTCAAGGTAGCGGCCTTCGTCTAAGGCCGCATTTGGCGGCCGCTTGCCCATGGGTGCGCGCGCCCTAAGCTTGATGTTGAGGAGGAGTGTCCATGGTCTCTGCCAGGACGAAACCGAAGCGGTGCGGTGGAGAGTTCTTGGAAAGACCTTTCTTGAGAGGCTGTCCGCAGCTACCAATTCGGCCTCTGCTTTTTACTGACCGGTGATTCGGGGGCCACACATGAACAAGGTCAGATTCACTTTTGCGGCAGTCCTGCTGGCGGCGTCGGTCGGTGTGGGGCACGCTGGCGACGATGATCGGTTCCTCTATTTCGCGACCGACGATCCTTTCGTCAGCCCCGGCACTCCGGTCACAAAGAATGACGTGCAGTTTTTTGGCGGCGTCTTTGCCGAAGGCTCCTTCGGCACCGTCGTCCGGTTCTGGGATGCCGAATACGTGAATGGTTACATGGTCGGCGGCACCTTCGGCCGCGACTTTCATGAACTGGGATTGGGTTTCGTCCTCGGCGGCGTGGCAGGCGCCGCAATTCGCTTTGGCGATGACGAGGATGCGAGCGGAGAACTTTGGGCCGGTCTCAGGGTCCGCCATCACGGCCTGGTCATCGGCGATATGGCAATCGCACCGGGGCTCGCGGCCGGCTTCAGCGTCGTTTCCGGACCGACTGAAATCGAGCGTAGACGCGAAGACCGGTATGGAGGCGACGCAACCCTTCTAGGCTTTGTCGGGCCGGAAGTTGCCCTCAGGTTCCGGCAGGCTCCGAACATGGAAGTCGTCTTCCAGCTTCACCACAGGTCGGGCGGGAACGGCACGTTCGGCGATTTCGGCGAAGGCTCGAACGCAAACATCATCGGCTTCCGTTATCGCTTCTAGATCACGACGACGCTGAATCGTCATCGTGACCTATCCCTTTGCTGGAGCATGATCTTTTCCGAAAAACCGCTGTCCACCTTTCGAAATCATGCCCGATCGTTCCTCGTTACCAATCCTCAGATTTGTGGTAGGATTGCCGCGAAGGGCACAGATCACGCAGATGACGGCGTGGTTTCAGAACGACAGACTGCCGGGTCGCCTAGCGGTAAGGGCCTGGGGGCGGTTCAACTCCTGTGCACGGGTTCGAATCCCGTCCCGGCAACCATTCTCCATCATCCCGATGTTCCACCATCTAGCGCGTCGGTATCGGTCGATCCGGCAGCGGAGGCCCTTCGTCCGGCGGCATTGGCTGTGGCGGTACCGGTCTCGGCCCTGGTCCCGGTAGTGGTCCTGGGCCCGGCTGTGGTATCGGTCGGGGTGGTGTGGACATGGTCAGATCTCCTCTTTCGTCAGAACGCGAAAAGGACCCGATTGTTTCCTGCCTGCCGGCGCGTTCAAAGGTGGAAATCCCAGCATCGTCGAGCTTCTCCCAACGAGGCGGAGAAGAACGCTTGATAGCCGGCCATCTGATCGGCTGTCGGCTGATGTATTTGCTTGTCTGGAGATGGCAACCGTGCCGATGCCTTCGGCATCCGGCACTTCTGCGAGCGCCACTCCTCACAAACATCGAGAAGTGGCGCGAGTGACGGGGCTCGAACCCGCGACCTCCGGCGTGACAGGCCGGCACTCTAACCAACTGAGCTACACCCGCATGGGCAACGCGCAAACGAGGCTTCGTTCGGCGTCGTGGGCGGTGAATTAGGGGGTATTGCCGGACCTGTCAAGCGCATCCGTCGCGCTTTGCCGGATGATTTTCAAGGCGGGATGAAAACACGCCGCAAAGCGGCAATTTGATCTTGCGGTTGCGGGGCGAAACGCCTAAACGGACGAGCTTGAAGGGCAGCCTGCCACGGCGGCGACCTCAAAGGGCGATTAGCTCAGTTGGTAGAGCGCTTCGTTTACACCGAAGATGTCGGGAGTTCGAGTCTCTCATCGCCCACCATTCCAAGCCTTGGAAATTGCTCGACATAGACGTGTCCCAGGCATCGCATCGCCAGCCCGGCCTCAGCACCCATGGGAGGCTGCCGCCTACCTTGGCACCCTTTCCACAGGAACGCGCACGCTGGCGCTCGTGCCGGGACCGTCCTTGCGACGGCCTATTTCGAACGATCCGTGGTGCTGAGCCGCCAGCGAACGGACCAGCCGCCGGCCAAGGCCACCGGACTTTGCTTCACCGTCTTCGATCAGCCCCACCCCGTCATCGGTAACCGTGAGCCGATACTCGTCCCCTTCCCTGGCAAACACGACGCCCACCGTGCCGGGCTTGTCGTCCGGGAAGGCATATTTCAGCGCATTGGTCAAAAGCTCGTTGATGCACAATCCTATTGAAACGGCCGAGGTCTGCGGGATTTCGTGGCTCTCCGCTTCGACCGTCAGCCCGATCGGCCGCATGCCCATCAGGGAATCCCTCAGATCATCACACAGGTCCACGATGAAGGAATGGGTATCGACAACGGCCTTGCCGCCAACTTGCATGAGCCGCTCGTGAACCCGCACCATGACCTGCACGCGAGCCCCAATCGAGGCCAGAGCAGCCCGCGCCGCCGGCTCCTTTGCCTCGTGCTCCTGAAGCCTGGCAAGAGAGGCCAGCACGGCGAGATGGTTGCGGGTTCTGTGGTTGCAGTCCCGCAGAAGGATGTCTTTCTCGCGCTCGGACTTGGCAAGCAGTTTGTTTCCGACGTGAAGCCGGTGGACGGCCAGGTGCATGATTTCGGTAGCGGAGGCGGTCAGAACCCCTATCACCGAGAACAGAAACAGAGCCAGCACATCCCTTTCCTGCGCGATCGCCAGATCGTTGAACGGCTCAAGAGACAGAAAAGCGAGGGCGATGATGCACAGCCCAAGGGCGACAAACCCGCTTCCGCGGTCGAACAGCAGAGCCGCCGCCACGACCGCAAACATGCAGAAGAGGAAGGGATAGGCATTGGCCCTGGGCCAGATCCACAAATCCAGGGCGATAACGGCCGATACGAGCAATAAGGTGGAGACGTAGCGAACCCAGATGGGCCAACTGCGGGTGGGAAGCGGCTCGTTCAATAACCAATCCATACTGGTCAACGCAGCGCCGCCGCTTATGTTCACGTCAAACTGACGGACATTCCATTAGATGATTGATCGGGCATCGGCTCGGGCCTTCGCAACTGCCAAAACAAAAAAGCCGGGCTGAGGGCCCGGCCTTTCTGAAGCTGATGCCTCGGGCGAGATCAGTTGATCGCGTCCTTCAGGCCCTTGCCTGCAGAGAACTTCGGAACGTTGCGGGCCGGGATATCGACTTCCGCGCCGGTCTGCGGGTTGCGACCCTTGGAGGCCTCGCGCCGCGAAACGCTGAAGTTGCCAAAGCCCACAAGCCGAACGTCTCCGCCCTTCTTGAGCTCATCGGTGACAACGGCGAAGACCGCGTCGACAGCCGACTGTGCGTCGCCCTTGGACAGGCCAGCCTTGTCGGCAACGGCAGATACCAGTTCGTTCTTGTTCATAAACTATAAACCCCTTCCTTAATTTCGGCCGGAGAGCGACTCAACCGGCGAGGAGCGCAGAATATGAAGAAGCAAGGGGCTAACCAAGCGAGAAATGAGCGCGAAGCCCCAAAAATCCCGGTTTTCTGCGGTTTCTACAAAAAAGCCGGCAATGAAGCCGGCTTTTTTCTGGTTGCAATGCACAATCGCACGCCCGAAGCGGTAGGTTATCGGGCCCACACATTGGGCTTTCCAAAACCGGTTCCGGTTTCGGAGCGATGCGTCAGTGCGCCACCGTCTGCGATCCCGCCTTGTCGGCGACGTCGACCTTGGCCGGATCGGCCACCGGCTCGACCCATTCGATGGGCTCGGGCTTGCGCACCAGCGCATGCTCCAGCACCTCGCCGACCCGGCTGACCGGAACGATCTCGAGGCCGCTCTTCACGTTCTCGGGAATGTCGGCCAGATCCTTGGCGTTCTCCTCGGGGATCAGCACCTTCTTGAGGCCGCCGCGCAGGGCCGCCAGGAGCTTCTCCTTGAGGCCGCCGATGGGCAGCACCCGACCGCGCAGGGTGATCTCGCCCGTCATGGCGATGTCCTTGCGCACCGGAATTCCGGTCATGATCGAGACGATCGCCGTCACCATGGCCACGCCAGCCGACGGGCCATCCTTGGGCGTCGCGCCTTCCGGCACGTGCACGTGGATGTCCTTCTTGTCGAAGACCGGCGGCTCGATGCCGAAATCGACCGCGCGCGACCGTACATAGGAGGCGGCGGCGGAGATCGATTCCTTCATCACGTCGCGCAGGTTGCCGGTGACCGTCATCTTGCCCTTGCCGGGCATCATGACACCCTCGATAGTGAGCAGCTCACCCCCGACCTCGGTCCAGGCGAGCCCCGTGACGACACCCACCTGGTCCTCGCCCTCGGCCTCGCCGAAGCGGAAGCGCGGCACGCCAAGATAATCGGACAGGTTCTTGTCCGTGACCTCGACCGTCTCCTTGCCGGACTTCAGGATCTCGGTCACCGCCTTACGCGCCAGCTTCATCAGCTCGCGCTCAAGGTTACGCACACCCGCCTCGCGGGTGTAGGTGCGGATGATCGCCTGAAGCGCAGCGTCGGAGACGGAGAACTCCTTCTCTTTCAGGCCGTGCTCGCGCACCGCCTTGGGCAGGAGATGTCGCTTGGCGATCTCGACCTTCTCATCCTCGGTGTAACCGGCGATACGGATGATCTCCATGCGGTCCATCAGGGCCGGCGGGATGTTCAGCGTGTTGGCGGTCGTCACGAACATTACGCTCGAAAGGTCGTACTCTACCTCGAGGTAGTGATCCATGAAGGTCATGTTCTGCTCGGGGTCCAGGACCTCCAGCAGAGCCGACGACGGGTCGCCGCGGAAATCCATGCCCATCTTGTCGATCTCGTCCAGCAGGAAGAGCGGATTGGATTTCTTCGCCTTCTTCATCGACTGGATGACCTTGCCGGGCATCGAGCCGATATAGGTGCGGCGGTGGCCGCGGATCTCGGCCTCGTCACGCACGCCGCCGAGCGCCATGCGAACATATTCGCGGCCGGTCGCCTTGGCGATCGATTTGGCGAGCGAGGTCTTGCCGACGCCGGGAGGGCCGACGAGGCACAGGATCGGACCTTTCAGCTTCTTCTGGCGGGACTGCACGGCGAGGTATTCAACGATGCGTTCCTTGACCTTCTCCAGGCCGAAATGATCGTTCTCGAGCACTTCCTCGGCGCGCGTCAGATCGTGACTGACCTTGGAGTTCTTCTTCCACGGAATGGACAGGAGCCAATCCAGATAATTGCGCACCACCGTGGCCTCCGCCGACATGGGCGACATGGTGGCCAGCTTCTTCAATTCGGCCTCCGCCTTTTCGCGGGCCTCCTTGGAAAGCCTGGTCTTCTTGATGCGCTCTTCCAGTTCGGCGGCCTCGTTGCGGCCGTCCTCGCCCTCGCCGAGCTCCTTCTGGATCGCCTTCATCTGCTCATTGAGGTAGTACTCGCGCTGCGTCTTCTCCATCTGGCGCTTGACGCGCGAGCGGATGCGCTTTTCCACCTGCAGCACGGAGATTTCGGCTTCCATGAAGCCCATGGCTTTTTCCAGCCGCTCACGCACGGAAAGCGTGGCGAGCATCTCCTGCTTCTCGGGAATCTTGATGGCCAGATGCGAAGCCACGGTGTCGGCCAGCTTCGAGTAGTCCTCGATCTGGCTTGCCGCGCCTACGACCTCGGGCGAGATCTTCTTGTTGAGCTTGACGTAGTTTTCGAAATCGCCGACCACCGAACGGGCCAGCGCCTCGATTTCCACCTCGTCCTCTTCGGGATCGCTCAGCACCTCGGCGCGGGCCTCGTGAAAGGCGTCGCGGTCGGTGAAATCGGTTATACGGGCGCGCGATGTGCCTTCAACCAGCACCTTCACGGTACCGTCCGGCAGCTTCAGAAGCTGCAGCACATTGGCAAGCGTGCCGATATCATAGATCCCGGAAGCGTCCGGATCGTCATCGGCCGCATTCATCTGGGTGGCCAGAAGCACCTGCTTCTCCGCACCCATCACCTCTTCCAGTGCCTTGATCGACTTCTCGCGCCCCACGAAGAGCGGCACGATCATGTGCGGAAACACCACGATGTCGCGCAAAGGCAGCACCGGGAAAAGGGTATCGCCTGATTTTTTCGGGGTTTCAGTCATCATTCAGCCTTCTTGCGCCGCAGCCACTCAATAGCCAGCTTGCGGCATCTTGTTTAAAAAGGGAAGCCGGTCCGCCCATGTCGGGCTTGCAACTGCAACACCACAACCAGGAACCAAACCCGCCGCCGTTCCACCATTACTTGGAGGTGCACGGCCGCGAGATCAAGGGCGGCATGCAAGACACTCACAGCCGCGTCACGCATGGAGGCCGGGGCGGGAAGCCCGCCGCTCCGGCCGGACCGCGTCGCCGCGTGCCGGACGTCACGCGCTGACGCTGCCCTTTTCCTTCTCACGCTCTGCATAGATGTAGAGCGGACGGGCATTTCCGGCCACGACCTCGTCGGAGATCACGACCTCCTGCACGCCTTCCAGCGCCGGCAGCTCGAACATGGTGTCGAGCAGGATGGCTTCCATGATGGAACGCAGCCCACGGGCGCCGGTCTTGCGCTGGATCGCTTTCTGGGCAATCGCTTTCAGCGCGTTCTCATGGAACGACAACTCGACGTTCTCCATCTCGAACAGACGCTGATACTGCTTGACGAGCGCGTTCTTCGGCTCGGAAAGGATTTCCACCAGAGCCGCCTCGTCGAGGTCCTCCAATGTGGCCAGAACGGGCAGACGACCCACGAATTCGGGAATGAGGCCGAATTTCAGAAGGTCCTCGGGCTCCACCTGGCGCAGAAGCTCGCCCTGGCGGCGGTCCTCGATCGAGGAGACGTTGGCGCCAAAGCCGATCGAGGTCTTGCGGCCGCGGTCGGAGATGATCTTCTCGAGGCCCGCGAAAGCACCGCCGCAGATGAACAGGATCGAGGAGGTGTCGACCTGCAGGAATTCCTGCTGCGGATGCTTGCGTCCGCCCTGCGGCGGAACGGAGGCGACCGTACCTTCCATGATCTTCAAGAGCGCCTGCTGGACGCCCTCGCCCGACACGTCGCGGGTGATGGAAGGATTGTCCGACTTGCGCGAAATCTTGTCGATCTCGTCGATATAGACGATGCCGCGCTGGGCCCGCTCGACATTGTAGTCGGCCGATTGCAACAGCTTCAGGATGATGTTCTCGACATCCTCGCCGACATAGCCGGCTTCGGTAAGCGTGGTCGCATCGGCCATGGTGAACGGCACGTCGATGATGCGGGCCAGCGTCTGGGCCAGCAGCGTCTTGCCGCAGCCCGTGGGACCGATCAGGAGGATGTTGGACTTTGCCAGTTCGACTTCCGGATTCTTGCCCGCGTGCGCCAACCGCTTGTAGTGGTTGTGGACAGCGACCGACAACACGCGCTTGGCGTGGCTCTGGCCGATGACATAGTCGTCGAGAACCTTGATGATGTCCTGCGGCGTCGGCACGCCTTCGCGCGACTTCACCATCGAGGATTTGTTTTCCTCGCGGATGATGTCCATGCACAATTCGACGCATTCATCGCAGATGAATACGGTAGGTCCCGCAATCAGCTTGCGCACCTCGTGCTGGCTCTTGCCGCAGAACGAGCAGTACAGGGTGTTCTTGGAATCACCACCGCTGTTGCTGATCTTGCTCATTTTACAGTCCTTTCAGTACACCGGCGCCCGATGGGATTGACAGCGCCGGACGAGCGATCCGCGGAACGCGCACAAGCTCCCGCGCGGAACGCCCAATTCTCGGTTTCCGAACGAAACACAAATCGGAAAGCGCGGCAACGACTCATTATCCCTCGTCGAGACTAGGGTGTTGAAACTCAACATAGGCTTAACGTAAGGCGTTGCCAGCCCCTACGGAACAGCAAATTGTGACGGAATTGACGCAGCCAGGAGCAAATCTTTGCGCCGGGAACCGCCTTCCGAGCCGAATCGCCGGCCTCAGGTCGACGCCTCGCCCTGGATTGCTTCACGCTGCGAAATCACCTTGTCGATCAGGCCGAATTCCTTTGCCTCGTCCGAGGTCATGAAATGGTCCCGGTCGAGCGTCCTTTCAATGGTCTCATAGTCCTGGCCGGTATGCTTGACATAGACCTCGTTCAGCCGCCGCTTCAGCTTGATGATGTCCTGGGCGTGGCGCTCGATGTCGGAGGCCTGGCCCTGGAAGCCGCCGGAGGGCTGATGCACCATGATGCGTGCGTTGGGCGTGGCGAAGCGCATATCCTTGGCGCCGGCGCACAGGAGCAAGGAGCCCATGGAGGCGGCTTGCCCGACGCACAGGGTGGAGACCGGCGGCTGGATGAACTGCATCGTATCGTAGATGGCCATACCGGAGGTCACGATGCCGCCCGGCGAATTGATGTAGAGGGCGATTTCCTTCTTGGGATTGTCGGCCTCCAGGAACAGAAGCTGGGCACAGACAAGCGAAGCCATGCCGTCCTCGATGGGCCCGGTGATGAAGATGATGCGCTCCTTGAGCAGGCGCGAGAAGATGTCATAGGCGCGCTCGCCCCGATTGGTCTGCTCGACGACCATCGGCACAAGGTTCATCGCGGTCTCGAATGGATTGGGCATGGATACACCTTTCGGGCAGGGTGCGCCGGCACGGCGCAAAACGGCAGAATCGTTCGGTTCAATCGCGATAGATAGGATGTCCCCTTCCCTCTGCGCAAGGGCGGAGCACCCGCGATTTCTCAGCCCGCTGCCAGGAGCCCGGCAAAGCCGATCATGATCGCTCCCAATATGCGGGTCAGCACCACCAGGCCGGCGCGGCCACCAGCCCGGCCTCGCAGCGAGCTGCCGAGCAGCGCGTAGAAGCCGGCGGCGGTGCCTTCCAGCGCCAGCGAGACGGCAACCATGGAGGCGAACTGCGCAGCATAGCCTGGCGCACCCGGAATGAGGAACTGCGCGTAGAAGGCCGTTGCGAACATCACGGCCTTCGGATTGAGCATCGCCACGGCAAACTCGCGCCTTATCGCAATCCGCAGCGAAGCATCGCTGGCGCCAGCCTCGGCTGCCTCGCCGGCGGTTCCGGCCTGCCGGACCATGCGCAGGCCGATCCACGCAAGATAGACGGCGCCGCCGATCCTGATCGCGTTGAAGGCGACCGGCGACTGACCGAGAAGCACTCCCAGCCCAAGGCCCGCCGCAACGAAGATCATCAGATAGGCAGGGTAGCGGCCGAATGAGGCCATGTGAGCGATGCGATATCCCCGCGTGGCAGCCAGCGTAAACGCAAGCACATTGTTCGGCCCGGGCGCGAAGTGCACCGGCAGGGACGCGACTATGAAAGTCGCCCAAAGTTCGATCGACATCACGACGCTCCATGCTGAGAGCGCATAATGCGCCGGCATGGCGGAGCGTGTCCTTGCTTTTTGTGTCTGCAACTACGGGGGTTATGGCATAATATGCCAATAAACAGCAGTGAAGTGATCCAGGATGCCAAGTCGGTTGGATTCGATAGATCGCAATATTCTCCGCGCCCTGCAGCAGGACGGCAGGCTGACCAATGTCGAACTGGCCGACAAGGTGGGCCTTTCGCCCTCGCCCTGCCTGCGCCGGGTCAAACGGCTGGAGGCCGAAGGGATCATTCGGGGCTACCGGGCCATCATCGACAGGGCCACCACCGGCCTCGGCCTCACAGTGCTGACGGAGATCAAGGTCGGACGCCACACGAGGAAGAACGCTGACGCGCTTCAGCAGGCACTGGAAGACGTTCCCGAAATCGTCTCCTGCCATATGGTCTCGGGCGCACCCGACTTCATAGCCGAGATCGTCGTGCCCGATCTTGCCGCCTATGAGCGCCTGCTCAGCGATGTGCTGCTCAACCTGCCCATGGTCGAGGACATCAGGTCCAACTTTTCCCTGCGACCGGTGAAGACTGACGGCCCGTTGCCAGTACGGCCGTGATCCTCAACCCCACGCAGGGTCAGCCAGCCTTCGCCAGCGCCTGCTCCAGGTCCGCGATGATGTCGGCCGCATCCTCAATGCCGATGGAAAGGCGAATAACGTCGTTGCCGGCGCCGGCAGCCTGCTTCTGCTCATCCGTGAGCTGGCGATGGGTGGTGGAGGCCGGGTGGATGATGAGAGACTTGGTGTCGCCGATATTGGCCAGATGCGAGAAGAGCTCGACGCCTTCGACCACCTTGACGCCGGCATCGAAGCCGCCCTTGAGGCCGAAGGTGAAGACGGCGCCGGCGCCCTTGGGCGAATATTTCTGCATCAGCGCGTGGTTCGTGTCCTCCGGCAGCCCCGGATAGGAAACCCACGCCACCGCCGGATGATCCCTCAGCCACGTCGCCACCTCGAGGGCATTGTCGCAATGGCGCTGCATCCTGAGCGGCAGGGTTTCGATGCCGGTCAGGAGCATGAAGGCGTTGAACGGCGAGATCGCAGGACCGAAATCGCGCAGGCCCAGCACACGGGCGGCGATGGCGAAGGCGAAATTGCCGAAGGTCTCGTGCAGCACCATGCCGCCATATTCCGGCCGGGGCTCGGACAGCATCGGGTAGTTGCCGGATTTCGACCAGTCGAACGTGCCGCCGTCGACTAGAATGCCGCCCATCGAGTTGCCGTGGCCGCCCATGAATTTCGTGAGCGAGTGCACGACGATATCCGCCCCGTGCTCGATCGGCCGCACGAGATAGGGCGAGGCCATCGTGTTGTCGACCACCAGCGGCAGACCGTGCCGGCGGGCGATTTCGGCGATTGCGGCCATGTCGACAAAGGTGCCGCCAGGATTGGCCAGGCTCTCGATGAAGATGGCGCGGGTGCGCTCGTCTATCTGGCTTTCGAAGCTGTCCAGGTCGAATGGGTCGGCCCAGCGCACCTGCCAGTCGAAATTCTTGAAGGCATGGCCGAACTGATTGATCGATCCGCCGTAAAGGCGCCTGGCCGCGATGAAATTGTCGCCGGGGCGCATCATGTTGTGGAAGACGAGCAGTTGCGCCCCGTGGCCGGAGGCCGTCGCCAGCGCCGCAGTTCCGCCTTCGAGCGCGGCCACCCGCTCCTCGAGCACGGCCTGGGTCGGGTTCATGATCCGCGTATAGATATTGCCGAACGCCTTGAGGCCGAAGAGCGAGGCGGCGTGATCGACGTCGTCGAACACATAGGAAGTCGTCTGATAAATGGGCGTGGCGCGCGCGCCCGTCGCGGGGTCGGGTGCCGCGCCCGCATGGACGGCCAGCGTTTCAAAACCGGGTGTGCGCTCGCTCATGAGGTCCTCCGCTATGGCAAGTAGATCGGGGCCATCAATACAGGCGCCGGCGAAGGAGGCAAAGAAGATTTGCCCAATTTCCGGCCACTGAAGGGAATCATTTCGGCAAGCCCGGCGGCCCGGAGCGCTTTCAGCGTTGCCGGATGCCGAAACTCTGGAAGCCCTGCCTCATCACCGGCTTTTTGGACGAGATCGTGCGGCTGTTGACGCCGTTCCAGCCGATTTCGCCCGAAAGCCGCGCATACTCGATCTTCGGGCAGCGGTTCATGACGACCTGGATGCGCTTTTCTTCCAGCCGGGCGGCGGAGGCGTCGTCGCGGATCGCCAGTTGCATCCAGACCACCTTGGGCAGCGGGTCCATGGCGAGGATCTCGTCGGTAATGCCTGGGACGGCGCTGGAGGCGCGGAAAATGTCGACCATGTCGACGGGCTTCGGCAGATCGGCCAGCGAGGCATAGGCCACGGCACCGGCGATCTCCTTACCCGCCTGCCCCGGATTGACCGGGAAGACCTCGTAGCCCTTGTCGAGGAGGTATTTGGTGACAAAGAAGCTGGGGCGCACGTCATTTGCCGATGCGCCGACGACGGCGATGCTCCTCACGCTGTTGAGGATGCCCGAGATATAGGCGTTGTCGTAGCTGTCGTGATTCATTCGGGCAGTGATATACGGCCTTCGGCATCGATTGGAAAGTCGGGATTATGGGCGACCTCCCACAGATTGCCTTCCGTATCGGCAAAATACCCCTGGACGCCGCCCCAGAATGCCCGTTGCGCGGATTTCAGAACGCGGCCTCCCACCTTGTCGACCTGGTTGAGAATGAGGTTCACCTCGGCCTCCGTGCGGGTGTTGTAGGCAAGCGCCACCCCGGAGAATCCAGGCTTGCCGTTCGCTCCCCTGGCCGGACGGAAATTGTCGTTGGCGATGTCGGCGGCCAATTGCTCGCGCGGCCACAGCGCCAGGATCATGCCGCCCATCTGGAAAAAGGCCACGCCTTCGGTGATCCGCTTGCTCCTTTCCAGGCCCATCGCCTCATAGAAGCGGATGGCCCGGTCGAGATCGTCCACGCCGAGGGTTATGACCGAGATGCGCGGTTCGAGTTTCATTCGCCTTTCCACTCCGGTTTGCGCTTTTCGATGAAGGCGTCGATTCCTTCTTCCGCGTCGCGCGCCATCATGTTCTCCACCATCACGCGGGCGGCATAGTCATAGGCTTCCGCCAGCCCCATTTCGGCCTGTGCATAGAAAGCTTCCTTGCCCGTCTTGAGCGTCAAAGGCGATTTGGATGCAATGGTTTGCGCCAGTTCGCTGACGGTTCGATTCAATGCTTCGGGCGGGACGGCGCGGTTGACGAGCCCGAAGCTCAACGCCGTTTCGGCATCGATCATCTCGCCGGTCAGAAGCATTTCCATCGCGTGCTTGCGGCTGACATTGCGCGACAGAGCCACCATGGGCGTGGAGCAGAACAGGCCGATATTGACGCCCGGCGTGGCGAACCGCGCGCCATGGGCGGCCACCGCCAGATCGCAGGAGGCGACGAGCTGGCAGCCGGCGGCGGTCGCCACCCCGCCCACCGCCGCGATTACCGGCTTGGGATGGCGGACGATTGTCTGCATGACTTCCGAGCACAGTGCCATGGTCTCGGTGAAAAAGGCCCGCCCCCAGTCGGGGTCGGCGCGATGGGCGGTCATCTCCTTCAGGTCGTGACCGGCACAGAACACCTTGCCCTCATGGGCCAGCACGACGACCTTGACATCATCATCCCCGCGGGCCCGGTCGAGCGCACCCTTGAGGGCCTTCATCATGGCGATGGAAAGCGCGTTCGCGGGCGGGTTGGAGAGGGCAAGCGTCAGCACGCCGCCGCTGCATGCGGCCCGCACCAGGGCCGGCGGAGCTTGCGTGTCCGGACGCGCCTGTGCCGTTTGCGCCATATCCGTTCCTCCTGTTTGGCCAAATCACCTAACATAGGGGACGCGGCGACTACAGTGCCATTGTACGGCGCGCGTCTTTTCTTTGGGAGGCAGCAGTGCGAAATAGGAGACAAAGGGAGGATACCGTATGGACGTAAGGGCCGCAAAGCCGCCACTGACCCCGGCCTTGACCCCGGTCATGGGCGCCGACGAGGTGAATGCCTATCTGATGGAGGTCTATCCGCAGCTCAATACGGACTATACGGAGTACCGTGCGGTCGAGGTCTGGCCGGGCGGCTGCCGGGTGCGGCTTACGGCCGGAGAACGGCATTTGCGGCCGGGCGGCACGGTGTCCGGCCCTGCCCTGTTCACGCTTGCCGACATCGGCGGCTATGTCTGCGCCCTTTCACATATCGGGCGGAAGGCGCTGGCGGTGACAACCAATCTCAACATCAATTTCATGCGCAAGGCCCAGGCCGGCGACATCGACGGCGTGTGCCGGATACTGAAGCTCGGCAAGGCGCTCATGGTGTTCGACGTCGCCATCGTGGCCGGCGAGGCCCAGGAGATGGTGGCCCACGCCACGGGCACCTATTCCATCCCACCAGCCCGGAAATAGTGTGGTACTATAATACCTTTTATACAAGACGTTGTTTTCATTAACTTTTCCAATCCATGAGCGCCTTTCTAGCGCTTGACTTGATCCGGCACGCCTTCTATAAGCCCGCAGATTGCGGCTACGGCCTCGATGTTTCGAGGGTCCGCCAGGATCATCGGTTCAAGCAACAAGAAACGCCCGGCCTCGCGGCCCGGTTTTTGAAGTGGATAAACGCATGAAAACCTTTTCGCAGAAGCCTGCGGAGGTGGAGAAGAAGTGGATCCTGATCGACGCCGAAGGGCTGGTCGTCGGGCGCCTCGCCACCATCGTAGCAAACCGCCTGCGCGGCAAGCACAAGCCCACCTTCACCCCGCATGTGGACGATGGCGACAATGTCATCATCATCAATGCGGGCAAGGTGGTGTTCACCGGCAACAAGCACCAGGACAAGAAGTATTACTGGCACACCGGCCACCCGGGCGGCATCAAGGAGCGCACCGCGCGCGACATCCTTGAAGGCCGTTTTCCCGAGCGCGTGGTCGAAAAGGCCATTGAGCGCATGATCCCCCGTGGACCGCTCGGCCGCCGCCAGATGAAGAATCTGCGCGTCTACGCAGGCGCCGATCATCCTCATACCGCCCAGCAGCCCGAGACGCTCGACGTTGCGGCGATGAGCAAGAAGAACGTAAGGGTCAAGGCATATGGCTGAAATCAACTCTCTCCAGGAACTGGGCGAGGCAACGCAGGCGACCGCCGTGCAGCCGGAAGCCCCGGTTCATGTCCAGAAGCTGGACGCCCAGGGCCGCGCCTATGCCACCGGCAAGCGCAAGAACGCCATCGCGCGCGTCTGGGTGAAACCGGGCACGGGCAAGATCTCGGTCAACGGCAAGGAATTCGCCGCCTATTTCGCACGGCCGGTTCTGCAGATGATCCTGCAGCAGCCGATCATCGCGGCCAACCGCAACGGCCAGTACGATGTCGTCGCCACGGTTGTCGGCGGCGGACTGTCGGGCCAGGCGGGCGCGGTGCGCCACGGCATCTCCAAGGCGCTCACCCACTACGAGCCGGAGCTTCGCGCCGTGCTCAAGAAGGGCGGTTTCCTGACCCGCGACAGCCGCGTGGTGGAGCGCAAGAAGTACGGCCGGGCCAAGGCTCGCCGCTCCTTCCAGTTCTCGAAGCGCTAAGCTTCATCATCATCGATGCGGAAAAGCGGGTCTTCGGGCCCGCTTTTTTGTTGGCGGATATCGGAGCAGCAGCTGCCGCCCCACCGCTCAGCGGTGCCGGTCCGGCACAAATTCGGGCGCCACACGCAACTCAGCCTTGACAGAAGGGCACCGCAGCAAGCCACATGCCATCGCGAACCGACCGCAGCGAGGAGCCCGGATGCCGCCGAAATCCATCGATTATGCCTTCACCGCACGCCACGCCGTGGGCGCGGCGCAGGATCCCACCTATGCCGGGGCGCTGTCCTTCATGCGCCGCAAATATTCGAAGGACGTCAGGGGCGCCGATGCCGTGGTCTGGGGCGTGCCGTTCGACGCGGCTGTATCGAACCGGCCGGGCGCGCGTTTCGGTCCGCAAGCCATCCGGCGGGCCTCGGCGATCTTCGACAACGATCCGCAATACCCGTTCCATCTCGACCTGTTCGACAAGCTCGCGGTGATCGATTATGGCGATTGCCTGCTCGATTACGGCAATCATCAGGAGACGCCGGCCACGATCGAGCGGGAGGCGGCGGGCATCATCGCGGAAGGCGCCTTTCTGGTGACGCTCGGGGGAGATCACTTCGTGACCTGGCCGCTGCTCAAGGCGCATGAAGCCAGGCACGGCCCCCTCGCCCTCGTCCAGTTCGACGCACATCAGGACACATGGCCGGACGACGGCAAGCGCATCGACCATGGCTCCTTCGTCGGGCGCGCGGCGCGCGACGGCACCATCGACGCGGCCCACTCCATCCAGATCGGCATACGCACACACGCTCCTGAAGATTGCGGCATCCAGATGCTGCAGGGCCATGAGATCGAGGAGATGCGGGCCGGCGAGATTGCCGAGGCGATAAGGCAGCGCGTGGGCGAACGGCCGACCTATGTCACCTTCGACATAGACTGCCTTGACCCCGCCTTCGCACCCGGAACCGGAACGCCGGTCGCAGGCGGGCCTTCGACAGCCAAGATGCTGTCCGTGCTGCGCCAGCTTGGCGGGGTTAACGTGGTCGGCGCCGACATCGTCGAGGTGTCGCCCGCCTATGACCATGCCGACATCACGGCCATCGCCGGCGCATCGGTTGCCATGCATTATCTGGGCCTGCTGGCGGAAAAGCGGCGATAACCGACCTCACGCGGCGATTCACGCGCTTTTCGCATTGATTCAGCGCGACGTTTCAACCATTTGAAACCGGACTCTTTTTCGGACCAGGACAATGACGGCAAAAATCTTCATCGACGGCGAACACGGCACCACGGGACTGCAGATCAGAACGCGGCTCGTCGAACGCAGGGACATCGAGATCATCTCCGTGCCGGTCGAGCAGCGGAAGGACCGCGCGGCGCGCGCGGACTGTCTCAACCGGGCCGATATCGCAATCCTGTGCCTGCCCGACGATGCCGCGCGTGAAAGCGTTGCGCTGATCGAGAACGACACGACCCGCGTGATCGACGCCTCCACCGCCCATCGGGTGACCGACGGATGGACCTATGGTTTCGCCGAGATCGAGGCCGCGCAGGCGGATGCCATCGCCAATGCCAAACGGGTCGCCAACCCCGGCTGCTGGCCGCAGGGACCGATAGCCGTGCTTCGCCCGCTGGTGAAGGCCGGCCTGCTGCCGGCGGATTTCCCGGTAACGGTCAACGGCGTTACCGGCTATTCGGGTGGCGGCCGCACGATGATCGAGGATTACGAGAGCCAGGGCGAGAACGCGCCGGAATTCCTGCCCTATGGCCTGACCCTGAACCACAAGCACCTGCCGGAGCTCAAGGCCTATGCCGGGCTCTCGCGCGATGCGCTGATGCAGCCGGCGGTGGGCGACTTCGCCCAGGGCATGATCACCGTCGTGCCCCTGCAATTGGCCCTTCTCGACAAGGTTCCGACGGGCGCCGAGCTTCATGCGGCCATCGCCGACCATTATGCCGGGCTGAAGGAAAGCGTCGTGGAGGTCGCGCCGCTGGAGGCGATGGAACGTTCGCCGACACTGGAGCCGCAGGCGCTCAACGGCACCGATGCCATGCGCCTCCATCTTTTCGTCAACGAGGCACGAGCGCAGGCCCTTCTGGTCGCCGTCTACGACAATCTCGGCAAGGGCGCGTCCGGCGCGGCTGTCCAGAACATGAACCTCATGCTGCGCGGCATGGGCGTTTAGTCGGCCTCAGGCGGAGCTTTCCCACCATCAACGCGCCCCAGGGCGTGGTCACGGCCGATGAGGATGACCTGACGCATGGCCTCGGCGGCGGCTGGTGGGTCGCGCCGTGAGATGGCTTCGGCGATCAGGTGGTGCGAGTGGCCGATCTCCTGGAATTCACGCGACGGCCGGTCGGGAGAACTCAAGCCGAAAGCACCGACGAGCGCTGCTTCGATAAGCGAGCCGACATTGTACATGAACGGATTCTCGCAGGCCTGCAGAACCGTCAGATGAAATTGCAGATCGGCGCGAATGAGATCCTCGGGCGTTCCGGCCGACGACATCTCGTCGGCTATGCGCAACAGCGCGCGGACATTTTCAGGCGTGGCCCGCTTTGCCGCCAGCTCGGCCGCGCTTGGCTCAAAGGAAAGCCGCATCTCACTCAAATGGATTAGGAAGAGTCGGTCGAAGCCGCGCTCCAGATGCCAGGACAGGACGTCCGCGTCGAAAAGGTTCCACTGCTTGCGCTCGGTTACCCTGGTGCCGATGCGCGCGCGCGGCACGATCAGGCCCTTGGCCGATAATGTCTTCATCGCCTCCCTCAGGACCGTCCTTGAGACCTTGAAGCGATCGGCGAGTTCGTTGTCGCCCGGGAGTATTGAGCCGATGGGGATTGCGCCGGAGACGATCTCCCGCCCGAGTTCGTTCACCACATGCGAATGGCTGGTGCGGCGCAGCGGCCGCGAAAGTGCCGTGTCAAAGAGCCCCATCAGCGTCCATGTGCATTCTCCGGCACCGCGGCTTTGCGCGCCGTCGCCCAGAGTATCCCTTTCTGCAGGAAGATGAACACGAACAACAAGACCCCGATCACGATCTTCGTCCACCAGCTGGACAGCGTGCCGTCGAAGATGATGTAGGTCTGTATCAGACCCATGATGAGAATGCCAAGCAGAGTGCCTGCGACAAAGCCGCTGCCGCCGGTCAGAAGCGTTCCTCCGATGACGACGGCGGCTATGGCGTCAAGCTCGACGCCGACGGCGGCAAGGGAATAGCCTGCTGTCGTGTAGAGCGAGAAGACGATGCCCGAGAGCCCCGCAAGAAGGCCCGAGAGCGCATAGATGGCGATCGTCGTGTTGCCCACCGAAACGCCCATCAGCCGCGCCGTGGCGATGCCGCCTCCCAGTGCGTAGACGTTCGCGCCGAAGCGGGTGCGATGGGCCAGCACCATTCCCGCGATGAACACCAGCAGCATGAGGCCGCCGATCAGCGTCAGGCGGCCGCCGCCCGGCATCCGCCAGTAGAGCGACTGCAGGACGCCGTAGAACTCATGGGCGATAGGGATCGAGTCGGTCGAAAGAACAAAGGCCATGCCGCGCGCCAGGAACATGCCCGCCAGCGTGACGATGAAGGGCGGCATCTCCAGATAATGGATGATCGCCCCCATGGTCGCGCCGAACAAGGTCGTGATGACAAGCGCGAGCGCGAAGACGGTCAGCGGATGCATCGAGCTGTTAGCCAGAACAACGGCGATGAACACCGTGGTGAAGGCAATGACGGAGCCAATCGAAAGATCGATTCCGCCCGACAGGATCACGAATGTCATACCGACGGCGGCGATGCCCAGAAAGGCGTTGTCGGTCAGCAGATTGCCGATCACCCGCGTCGACAGCATGGCGGGGAACTGGGCGTAACAGAGCGCATAGGCAATCACGAAGATCGCGGTGGTGGCCGCCAGCGGCAGGTAGCGGGAATTCATGGCGCCGATTGCTCCTTGTCGAAGACTTCCTCCTTCGGGGCCCGCCAAAACACCAGGAACGTGCGAAGCGCGGGCGACTGGATGACCAGGATGAGGAGAATGATGACGGCCTTGATGATGAGGTTGAACTCGGGCGGGAAGCCGGAACTGAGAATGCCGGTATTGATCGACTGGATGATCATGGCGCCGATGAGGGAACCCAGGAGCGTGAAACGGCCGCCCAGCAGCGAGGTGCCCCCCAGCACCACGGCCAGGATGGCGTCCAGCTCAAGCCACAGGCCGGCATTGTTGGCATCGGCGCCGCGAATGTCGGCGGCGGCGATGATGCCGGCAATCGCCGCGCACAGGCCGGACACCATATAGACTGTTATCAACAGCACGCGGCTGTTGACGCCGCTCAGCGTGGCTGCGCGGCGATTGACGCCGATGGCTTCGATCAGGAGCCCCAGCGCGGTGCGGCGGACGACGAAAGCGACGAGCAGGCCCATGCCGATCCACAGCAGCACCGGTACGGGCAGCGCGAAAATCGAACCGCTGCCGAAGAAGGCGAGACCCTCATTGTTGAAGGTCAGGATGACGCCTTCGGTGATCAGCTGCGCTATGCCGCGCCCGGCGACCATCAGGATGAGCGTCGCGACGATCGGCTGGATGCCCAGCACCGCGACCAGCATGCCGTTCCAGGCCCCGCAGGCCACGCCGACGACGAGCGCCGCGGAGACGGCCGCCGCGACGCTGCCGCCGCTGGCGACCTCCGATGCGGCAACCGCGCCGCATATGGCCATGACCGCACCGACCGACAGGTCAATGCCCTTGGTCGCGATGACCAGCGTCATGCCGATGGCGAGCAGGGCCACAGGGGCACCGCGGTTCAGGATGTCGATCAGGCTTCCATAAAGCCGGTCGTTCTGCACTGTGATGTCGAGGAAGCCGGGAAACATGGCGGTGTTGATCGCCAGAATGGCGACCAGCGCCACGATCTGCGGCAGAAAACGGCGAACAGAGCCAAATGTCTCTGCATTCATGCCCCGACCTCCGCAGTTGCGTCCGCGGCGATCGCGCGAACGATGCTGTCCGTGTTGATCTCGGCGCCGGCAAGTTCTGCCACGTGCTCCCGGTCACGCAGCACGACGATGCGGCGTGCATAGGCGACGAGTTCCTCGAGCTCGGACGAGATCACAAGGAGGGACATGCCCTCGGCGCACAAATCCTCGATCAGCCTTATGATCTCGGCATGAGCGCCAACGTCGATCCCACGGGTCGGCTCGTCGAGGATGAGCAGTTGCGGTTCCGTGGCGAGCCAGCGCGCCAGGATCGCCTTCTGCTGATTGCCGCCCGACAGCAACCTGATCGGCTTTTCGCGGTCCGAAGTGCGGATGTCGAGCGCCTTGATGAAGCGGTCGGCCAGAGCGTTCTGCTCGCGCGCCGAAAGCGGCCGTGCCCAGCCGCGTCGGGCCTGGAGCGCCAGGACGATGTTCTCGCGCACCGAAAGATCGCCGACGATGCCATCAGTCTTGCGGTCCTCGGGACAAAAGCCGAGGCCTGCGGCTATGGCCTTGCGCGGCGAGGTCAGGCTGAGGGGCTTGCCGTCCATCTCGGCATCGCCGCTGTCGTGGGGGCGAACGCCAAAAATGACCTCGGCCGTCTCGGTCCGTCCCGACCCCAGAAGCCCGGCCATGCCGACCACCTCGCCTCGCCCGATGTCCAGGTCGAAGGGTGCGATGCTCCCTGCCCTGCCGAACCCACGGAAGCGAAAGCGCGTCTCCGGTTCGCCGCCGCGCTCGGCCGCGTGTTCCCGCGTTTCCTGGGAAAGCTCATGGCCCAGCATCATCGTGACCAGATCGAGCCTTTCCGTCTCGGCGATCGCGCGGGTGCCGACGAGGCGGCCGTTGCGCAGCACGGTGAGGCGGTCGGATATCTCGAACACCTGGTCGAGGAAGTGGGTGATGAAGATGATTCCCAGCCCCTTTTCGCGCAGCGAGCGCACGATGTCGAAGACCATCCGCACTTCATGCGCATCGAGGCTGGCGGTCGGCTCGTCGAGGATCAGCACCTTGCCTGAAAGGTCGACGGCGCGGGCGATGGCGACGATCTGCTGGACGGCTACGGAATAGGCGGAGAGTTCGCGGGCGACATCGATTTCCAGCCCGTATTGGGCCAGCATCCGCCGGGCGTCGCGGTTCATGGAACGCGTGTCGACCATGCCGAAGCGTAGCGGTTGACGGCCCATGAAGAGGTTTTCTGCAACGGTGAGATTGGGCAGGAGGTTGACCTCCTGATAGACGGTGCCGATCCCCAGCTCTTGCGCGTCGAACGTATCGCGGGGATCGACCGGCCGCCCGTCCAATACGATCTCGCCGCTGTCGCGGCGATAAGCGCCGGTAAGGCACTTGATCAGCGTCGATTTGCCGGCGCCGTTTTCGCCCAGAAGCGCGTGCACCTCGCCCGCCTTGAGGCTGAAATCGACCGCATCGAGCGCCAGTGCGCCAGGGAAGCGCTTGGTGAGATTTTCGACGCGGAGCATCGGTTCACTCGACATGACCCGTCCTGTCCTAGAGCAATCCCAGGAAAAGTGGAAACCGGCTTCCGGCTGGAATTGCGTAAAATCAAATGGTTAGAGCAGTTCGGCGTCTCTGTGAACAGATGATCCGATCTAGATCAGGATGATCTTTCATCGAAACGCCCCCTCGATCCATCTCCTTGCTGGAGCATGATCTTCTCGAAAACCGGCATCCACTTTTCGGGATTATGCTCCAGCTCCGGCGAAAGCCAAAGGAACTGGCGCTGCGGACTACGAAAAGCGGCGGGCCGGGCATGCGGCCCGCCTTCCCGGCTCAGTAGCCGAGATCCTTCTTTTCTTCGTAGACCTTCATCGGGTCGTCAGCCTGGGTGTAGAGCTTCGATTCGGTCTGGATCCACTTCTCCGGCTCGGTGCCGTCTGCAAGATAGGCTTCCAGAACGTCGAAGGCCGGCCCGGCCATGTTCGGCGTCAGTTCGACGGTGGCGTTGGCTTCGCCGGCGGCAAGTGCCTTGAAAATGTCGGGCACCGCGTCGATGGAGACGACAAGGATGTCCTCGCCGGGCTTCAATCCGGCTTCCTTGATGGCCTGGATAGCGCCAAGGGCCATATCGTCGTTGTGGGCGTAAAGGGCGCAGATGTTCTTGCCGCCGTCCTCCGACTTGAGGAAGCTTTCCATCACTTCCTTGCCCTTGGTGCGCGTGAAATCGCCCGTCTGGCTGCGGATGATCTCAAGGTTGTCGCTGCCGGCGATGGCCTCCTCGAAGCCCTTCTTGCGGGCGATGGCCGGGGACGAGCCGGTGGTGCCCTGCAGTTCAACGATGTTGCAGTCCCTGTCGCCGACGGCCTCGACCAGCCAATTGCCTGCGACCTTGCCCTCATGCACCTGATCCGAGGTTACCGCCGTCAGGTAGAGATCGTCGGATGCCTTGATGGTGCGATCGAGAAGGATGACCGGGATTTCCGCGTCCTTCGCTTCTTCCAGGACCGAGTCCCAGCCGGTTTCAACGACGGGTGCCACCAGGATCGCATCGACGCCCTGCGCGATGAAGGAGCGGATCGCCTTGATCTGGTTTTCCTGTTTCTGCTGGGCGTCGGCAAATTTCAGGTCAATGCCGCGCTTTTCGGCTTCCTTCTTGGTGACGGTGGTCTCGGCCGCGCGCCAGCCCGACTCCGAACCGATTTGTGAAAATCCAACGGTCGTTGCCGAAGCCACCGACGTGCCAAGGACGGCCGACGCGAGCATGGTCGCGCCAGCAAGAGCTGACTTAAAGAGCATGATTTCCTCCCGAATTGCTCAGCTGCAGAGCAGCACAGGGAAAAAATCATACTATATTACTTTTGTAAAGCAACGTCGTGCCGCCTGCGCTGGCAGGGACGTGAGCGGCAGCGCTCAGGAGCGCAGTTCCACCCGCGTTTCGGGCGGATAGGCTCCCTTGGCGGCGCGCCAGTGGGCGGCGGCGAAGCCCAGCACCACGAGCGCCATGGCCTGGTGCGCAAGCGCCCAGCCCAGCGGCACGACCATGAGCAGCGTTGCGATGCCGATGGCGGCCTGTATGCAGATCAGGAGGAGGAGCACCACTGCGCGTCTTGCATGGGTCGAACCTGGCGCGCCGCGCCATGTCTCGACGCAGTGCCACACGGCGAGCAGAAGCAGGGCGTAGGCACCCAGCCGATGGACGAACTGCACGGTCTTGGGATTTTCGAATAGATTCAGCCAGGCCGGCGACTGGGCGAACAGGCCCTGGGGGATGATAGCGCCGTCCATCAGCGGCCAGGTGTTGTAGGTCATGCCGGCATCGAGGCCGGCCACCAGGCCGCCGAGGTAGATCTGGACCAGAACCGCGAAGACCAGCCAGCCGGCAAAGCTCTGAACGCGAGGAACGGCGCGCCCGCCGCTGTGGGGCGCAAGGCCGCGCGCCACCACCATGACGGCGGCGAATATCACGCAGGCGATGGTGAGATGGGTGGCGAGGCGGTACTGGCTGACGTCCACCCGGTCGACGAGGCCGGAAGCGACCATCCACCAGCCGATCGCGCCCTGCAGCGCGCCCAGCCCCAAAATGCCCAAGAGCTTCGGCTTGAGGCGTCGTTCGAGCCGTCCGGTCAGCCAGAAGAAGGCCAGCGGCAAGGCGAAGACGAAGCCGACGCCGCGGGCCAGCAGCCGATGCCCCCACTCCCACCAATAGATGGTCTTGAAGGCGTCGAGGCTCATTCCCTTGTTGACCTGCTGATACTCGGGGATCTGGCGATATTTTTCCAGTTCCTCCTGCCATTCGGCTTCGCTCAGCGGCGGAATGACGCCATGTATCGGTTTCCATTCGGTGATCGACAGGCCGGAATCGGTAAGCCGCGTCGCCCCGCCCACGATCACCAGCGCGAACAGTGTGACGAGGACCGCGTAGAGCCATAGCCGGACGCATAGCCGATTTGTGCTATCGACGGCCGGTACGGCACTGGGAGGCGACGTTTCAGCTATTGCAGTCATATTTTCACCGGACAATCGGAAGCGGCCTGCACGGGCGGATACCGCCCGATGTTCCCGGCCTTCCATCTCGAAGGATGTCGTGCCGCAACCTTCCGCCCCTGGCAAGCTTCCTGGCGGCGACATGCGGTCGCGGTTGCAGTTGAACATTCGTTCGGGCGGTTGTACGAGAGGCCGGCCTCGCCCACTCCGGACCGGGCAGCGCCACCTTTCGGGAAACGCTGGACAAGGACGCGACGATGCCGGTTCGACTGCGGAAATTCATAGGCATGATCGGCCTTGTGGCGCTCGTGGTGGTGTACGCCATAGTATCCACCGCCTTCGCGGTCGCGCAACTTGCCGACAAGGGCCCTCTCGTCCATCTTGCCTTCTATGTCGGTTCGGGGCTCGCCTGGATATTGCCGGCCATGCTGATCGTGAAATGGATGGAGGGGCGGCCAAAGGCCGACAAGTAGTCCGGCCGTCGAGCATTCCTTCACACTTTTTCTATAGCTTCCGCCGAATGCGGAACGATTGAGGAATTGGATGTCGGGGGCTGCATCGGCACTGGAGAATACGGCACACGCTTCGCCGCAAGGAGGAACGGGAGCGGTGAAGATGACCGCCGAGCTCGCCGCCGCCGATGAGCACGGCGTCGCCGCCTATCAGCGCTTCTGCCAGGCAGCCATCTACCCCCCACCGCAATCGCCCGATTGGCTGGCCGCCTGGGCTTCGCACCATCACGATCTGGTCGTGGCGATGCTTCATGTGGACGGGCGCCCGGCGCTGGCACTGCCGATGGAGATCGTGCGGCGGGGGCCGTTGCGGGCGGCGCGCTTTGTCGGGGGAACCCATGCCAATGGCAATTTTCCCGCCCTTTTCCCGGCACGGTACGCCAAGCCCGAGCAGCTAGCCGGCGCGCTCGTGACCTTGCTGCGGCAAGAACGGCCCGATATCGACATCATTGCCCTGGAACGTCAGCGGACAATGTTTCGAGACCGTCGAAATCCATTGATGACGCTGCCCCATACGCCCAGCCCCAATGTTTCGCTGGCGGTGGACCTGACCGGCGGTATGGAACAGATCCTCCACGGAAGCAGCGGCCGGCGCCGGCGCAAGAAGCACCGCGCGCAGATACGCAAGCTGGAGGCCGCCGGCGGCTATCGCCGCTACATGGCGCGGACGGCAGAAGAGGTCGAGCTTCTGCTGGACGCATTTTTCCGAATGAAGCATCACCGTTTCGCCAAGATGGGAATCCGGGACGTTTTCGACGACCCCGCCGTGCAGGCAAGCTTCCGGACGCTGTTTTGCGATGCTTTGAACCTGTCGCCGCCACCCTTTGTCCTGCATGCGCTGGAAGCCGGCGGCGTGCTGCGGGCTATAACCGGGTCGAGCCAGAGCGGCGATGCGCTGATCTGCGAGTTCAGCACCTTCGCCGAGGATGAGCTTGCCCATGCCAGCCCCGGCGATTTTCTGTTCTACGAGAACATTGCTGCCGCGGTCGAGGATGGTTTCGCGGTCTACGACTTCAGCGTCGGCGATGAAGTCTACAAGCGCGTCTGGTGCGACGTGGAGACCCATCATGTGGACGTGATCGTTGGGCTTTCACCGCGCGGACGGGCCGTCGCCGCCACTTTGCGTGCACGCAGCCGGGCAAAGCGGTTCGTGAAGACGAGCCGATATCTGATGCAGATGGTGCGCTACCTGCGTCGGATCGCGCCGACAGAGTGACATTGGACAGTCGCGGAGGATGTCCGGTTCACGCGACATCCCTTCCGGGCGGGGCCGGCGGCGGGAAATGGCCGACAGGCGTCACGAGCAGCGGTGTGTCGTATCCTTCCTGCCTGAGCTCATCTCGCGCCGCCTTTATGGCGCTGTCGGCGGGATCCAGCACGCTGACGAGGATCTGCGTGTCATCGTCCATGAGCCTTGCAAGAGCCTCCGCCTCGGCCGGTCCGCACTCGACGACGACCAGATCATAGGCGGTGGAAAGCGAGTTCATGATGATCGGCAGCCGGTCGAGCCCCCGCATGGCGCGGTCAGGATCGGCGGTGCCGATGGGAATTACATGGCATTCCGAATAGAGATCGCTGTGTATGATGTCGGCGAACTGGGCCTCGGCCGCGAGCAAATTGGTGATGCCGGTATAGGAAATGGTCTCCAGCATCGGCATTGAGGCGGCTCCCGAGGCTGTCAAGTCGACCAGGAGAACGCGAAGGCCGGCGTCGGAGACCTCGCGCGCAACCAGGACGGCCGTCGCGGCCGCATCGTCGCCTTCGGGCGACACGAAAACGGCTCGCCCGATGCCGGTGGCAATCAGCGCCTCGGCCGCCGCCTCCACATGGACCTCGCCCAGCGGCGAGGAGGAAGGAACGAAGGCCGGCGCCGGTTTCTCTTCAACGGCCGTTTCCGGCTCTTCTTCCAGATCGCCGGCGTGGTGAACGGAGACGGCCGGGAATGCCGGCTTGCCGCGCTCGCGGTCGGCCGGCATCTCGACCTGCTCGACGGGTTGCATCTCGCCGGCAGCGGGGCGCATGGCGCGGCCGCTGAACAATTCCCGCAGCAATGTGACGATGGCCATGACCAGCAACGCGGCGGCGAAGGCGGCGATGGTGACGGGGATGACCTTCGGGAAGTAGGGCTCGGCCGGAACGGTCGCCCGCGAGAAGATGCGCGCATCCACCGGCAGATAGTTGCGGTCGCCGCGGGCGACGGCCTCGCGATAGCGGGTGAGGTAGGATTCCAGCAATTCGCGCTGAGCGGCAGCTTCGCGCTCCAGCGCACGCAGTTCCACCTCCTCCTGGCCGGCCCGGCCGGACTCGGCCTTCAACTGGTTCAGCTGATCAACCAGTTCGCGTTCGCGCAGGCGCGCCGTTTCCGCTTCGGTCTCCAGCCCCTCGATCACCTTGTCGACTTCGGCGCGTATCTGTCCGTCCAGATCGGCGAGTTGCGACTGCAGGGCCCTGATGCGCGGGTGATTGTCGAGGAGCGATGTCGACAGGTCCGCGATCCGTGCCTTGAGCTCGACCTGCCGCTCGCGCAAGCGCTGGATCAGTCCCGAAGCCAGAACGTCCGGCAAATTCTCCAGCGACGCACCGCGGCCCGCCGCCGACCGGATGGTTTCGATCTTCGCTTCGGCCGCCGAGCGGGCGGCGCGAACGCGGGAGAGCTCGCTCGAAAGCTCGGCAAGCTGCTGGGTTGCCAGAACCGTGTTGTTCTGCCCCATCAGAAGATCCGACTGGGAGCGGAAATCGGCCACCTTGCCCTCGGCTTCCTTCACGCGCTCCCTGAGATCGGCGATCTCAGGCTCCAGCCAATCGGTGGCCTCGGTGTTCGACCGCTGCTTTGCCGCCCGTTGCGACGCCACATAAGCGTCGGCGACGGCGTTGGGCACGCGGGCGGCCAGAACGGGATCCTCGGACGAGAACTCGATGACGATGACGCGGGAATTCTCCACGCGATATACCGTCAGCTTTTCCCGGAAAGCTTGTAGAACGCGCTCTTCCGGCGGAATGGCCGCCGGGCTGTTCTTGAGGCCGGTCATGATGAAGAGGCGATCGAGCAGCGATATGCGAGCGGCATCGAATTCGTCGCGGCTGGCAAGATCGAGCTGCCGCGCCACCTGGGCCAGTATCTCGGCAGAGGAGATGACCTGCACCTGGCTGGTCACCCCTTCCGCGTCGAGCAAGGCCCGGCCCTGATCGTCGGCGGTCGATGGGCGGGTATAGACGGATTCGCCCGCTTCGATCAGCACGCGCGTCTCTGCCCTGTATCGAGGCGTGGCGAGCGCGGCCAACAGAAAAACGATACTGGTGATGCCAATCGCGAACAGCGCGATCCGCAGCCAGTCGCGCCGCAGGCTTTCGAACAGCCGGCCGAGATCGACATCGACGTCGCTGGCCATTGTTTCACCGCTCTTCATGCATCCCACCCCAGTGGCCGCCCAATATCTGTCGCGATCAAGGTAAATGGACGTGGTAACCACGGGGTTAACCGCAAATAGCCTTCATCCACGGCGCGCAGCGGTGGGGCATGCAGCCATATGCGGCCGCTTAACCCGGCATTAACCGTAATCGCCGGATAAACATACGGAGCATTGATGAGCGTTCCGCTGCCCAACAAGAGATACGCGTATCCGGTCATGAAAAACCGTACCCATATCGCAATCGGCCTTTCGGCGGCGGTCCTGCTTGCCGGCTGCGGCGGCTATCGCCCTCCCCCGCCGGCTTTCCACGAAGCGCTCTACCAGCCCTATGTGATGGACGCCGGCGACCGGCTGCGCATCACCGTCTTTGACCAGGAAAACCTGACGAACGTCTACAGCGTCGATCAGGCGGGCTATGTCTCCTTTCCGCTGGTCGGATCGGTTCCGGCGCGCGGCCGCACTCCGAAGCAGCTCGAACAGGAACTCGCCCGGATGCTGCGCAACGGCTATCTGCGTGATCCCGACGTGACGGTCGAGATCGACCGCTACCGGCCGATCTTCATCATGGGCGAGGTCGGCGGGCCGGGGCAATATTCCTACGTTCCAGGCATGACCGTGCAAAAGGCGATAGCTGCGGCGGGCGGTTTTTCGCCGCGCGCCAACCAGGCCAATGTCGACGTGACCCGCGAGATCAACGGCAAGGTGATGACCGGACGCGTTCTCACCTCTGATCCGCTGCTGCCCGGCGACACGATCTATGTCCGGGAGCGGCTCTTCTGATGGCGCTCATGGGCGCTTCCATCTTTTCAGGGTGAGCAGGTTGCGCATCGTCCACTTGTTCCGGTCTCCGGTGGGCGGCATATTCCGCCACGTCCGCGACCTGTGCGATGCGCAGGCGGCGGCAGGGCACGAAGTCGGCATCGTCTGCGATTCCACCACTGGCGGCGAATATGAGGACCGGTATTTCCGTCAGATCGCCGACGGCCTCCCCCTCGGGGTGACACGCACGCCGATACAGCGCCATGTCGGTCCGGGCGACGTAGCCGCCGCCTGGCGGACGCTCAGGATCATCCGCGCCATGCAGCCCGACATTCTCCACGGGCATGGCGCCAAGGGCGGCGCCTATGCCCGCCTTTTCGGAACCGCGCTGCGCATGGGCGGGAGCCGCGTCCTGCGCCTTTACTCGCCCCACGGCGGCAGTCTGCATTACGATGCCGATACCACGGCCGGGCGCTTCTTCTTTTCGCTCGAAGCCCTGATGGGCCGCTTCACCGACCACATCCTGTTCGTTTCCGAATACGAGCTGCGCACCTATAAGGCGAAAGTGGGCGAGCCACGTCCGCCCTACAGCCTCGTCTACAATGGCGTGCGTTCGGAAGAATTTGCGGATGTGGCGGAGGCGCCGGATGCGGCGGACTTCCTCTATGTGGGCATGATGCGGGATCTGAAGGGGCCCGACCTTTTCCTGGATGCGCTGAAGCTGGTCGAGGAGGGCGCGCACCGACCGCTGACAGCGGTGATGGTCGGCGATGGAGACGATCTCGAGAAATACAAGGCGCAGGCCAGGGAGTTGGGGTTCGGCGACAGGGTGCGGTTCTTTCCCGCCATGCCGGCACGCCAGGCGTTTGCCAGGGGCCGTGTGATGGTTGTTCCCTCGCGGGCAGAGGCGATGCCATATATCGTCCTGGAAGCGCTGGCGGCCGGCCGCGCTCTGATCGCGACGGCGGTGGGCGGCATTCCCGAAATCTTCGGCGGCAGCTCGCCCGCCCTTTGCCGGCCAGAACCCGTCTCGCTTGCCGAGCGCATGAGGCTCGCGCTCGAAAGTCCCGGCGAGTTTGCCCGCTCGATGCCGGCAAGGGACACGCTGCGCGAGCGCTTCGGAGCCGACGCAATGGCTTCGCGGATCGAGGATGTCTACTGCCAGGCGATGTCGCGATGAGGCCGGGCATCAAGGGAATCTTAGTGCCTTGATGCTATCGCCGGATAAACTGGCGGTTATATGCAATGAACAAATATGATCCCACGTCGCGTTTCTCGAAGGAAGCTGTCCGGAGGTCGGCCGAGTTGGAGAACGGGCCGCGCAAGGCCAGGCCGAAGCTAGGCCAGGTGGCCAATCAGGTCGCGCTGCAATACCGGCGGGACACCATGTCCCCTGTGATGGTCAGCGGCGTCATGCGGATCGTCGAGTTCGGGCTGCTGTTCGTCTCCGGCGCGGCGCTCTATGCCGGCTATGTGGGACTGGGCACCCATCTTTACTGGCAGTACCCATTGATCATCCTCGGCATATCGCTGGTGACGGTGATTCTGATGGAGTTCTCCGACTGCTACCAAATGCCGGCGCTGCGCAATCCGATCGGCCAGATCGGGCGCATCCTGCTCATCTGGTCGGCCACTTTCGCTCTGGCCACGGTGGCGCTGTTCTTCCTGAAGATATCGGCCGAGTTCTCTCGCTATTGGCTCGGCGCCTGGTATGCGACCGGCCTCGGGCTGATCTTCGTGCTGCGTCTGGCCACGGCGCAGCTCTTCAAGCGTTGGGCGCGCAACGGGCGGATCGAACGTCGCGCGGTCATTGTAGGGGGCGGCAAGAACGCCGAGGTGCTGATCCGCTCGATCGAGCGCGAGCCCTATAACGATATCCGCATCTGCGGCATCTTCGACGATCGCGACGACAAGCGTTCGCCACCCGTGGTGGCCGGCTATCCGAAGCTGGGCAATGTCGAGGAACTGATAGAGTTCGCCCGCATCGCGCGCATCGACATGCTGATCGTTTCGCTGCCGTTCAATGCCGAGGCACGCGTCCTGGCCATGCTGCGCAAGCTGTGGGTGCTGCCGATCGACATCCGCCTTTCGGCCCATTCGAGCCATCTGCGGTTCCGACCGCGCGCCTATTCCTATATCGGCTCGGTGCCGATGCTGGACATCTTCGACCGCCCGATCAACGACTGGGACTCCGTGGCCAAAAGGGCGTTCGACATCTTCTTCAGCCTGCTCGGCATTGCCGTCTTCTCGCCCGTCATGCTGGCGACGGCCATTGCGATCAAGCTGGACAGCAAAGGGCCGGTTCTCTTCAAGCAGCGCCGGCACGGCTTCAACAACGAAGAGATCGAGGTCCTGAAATTCCGGTCCATGTATACGGAGCAATGCGACCCGACGGCGAGGAACGCGGTGGTGAAGGACGATCCGCGCGTCACCCGTGTCGGACGGTTCATCCGCAAGACGTCCATTGACGAGTTGCCGCAATTCTTCAACGCGCTCTTCGGAAGCCTCTCCCTCATCGGGCCGCGCCCTCATGCCATTGCGGCCGAGGCGCACAACCGGCTCTTCGACGAGGTTGTGGACGGCTATTTCGCCCGGCATCGGGTCAAGCCGGGGGTCACCGGCTGGGCTCAGATAAACGGCTGGCGCGGCGAGCTCGACACCGAAGAGAAAATCCGCAAGCGCACGGAGTACGACCTCTATTACATCGAGAACTGGTCCCTGTGGTTCGACCTCAAGATCCTGTTCCTTACCCCTATCCGCCTGCTCGACACGGAAAACGCCTATTGAGCGGCGCCGGCCATAGCACTGCGGCGCTGCCGGGCGGGGCGGTCAACCGGCGGCTGATCGAGATCATCCGCGCCGGGGCGATCACGATCGGCGTCTTCCTGTCCGGCTTCGTCATCCGCGAGCCGGCGCCCTACGAACTCTACATGGCGGGGCTGATCGGGGTCTGGGCGCTGTTCGGCCTGAGGATCTCGCGCTCCATCGCACCCCTTCTGGTGCTTCTGGTGGTTTTCAATATCGGCGGCCTCATATCGATGAGCCAGCTTGCCGATCTCGGCGACATACCGCTTTATATCGCCGTCTCGCTGTTCCTTGCGTTCACGGCTGTCTTCTTCGCCGCGGTCGTGGAAACGCAGCCGGGCGTGCTGCCGCTCATCTTCCGAGCGTGGCTGGCGGCGGCCTGCATCACGTCGCTCGCAGGCATTCTAGGCTATTTCAATGCGTTTCCGGGCGCTGAAATATTCACCCGCTATGGACGCGCGGCGGGCGTCTTCGAGGATCCGAACGTGTTCGGCCCGTTCCTGACCGTTCCCGGCATCTATCTCCTGCACCGGATGATGACCGGCAGCCTGCGCCACGCGCTCATTGCCACGGTGCCCTTCATCATCATAACGCTCGGCGTCTTCTTCTCGTTCTCGCGCGGCGCCTGGGGCCTTTACCTCGGCTGCGCGCTGATGCTGACCCTGGCGCTGTTCATCCATAATCGGCGGGGCATCGTGCGGCTGCGGATCATCGCCATGAGCATCGCCGCCTTCGCCATCGCCTCAATGGCGCTTCTGGTCGCGCTGCAGATTCCGGAAGTGGCCGAATTGTTCTTTGAACGGGCCAAGCTTGCACAGGATTATGACAGTGCCCGACTGGGACGCTTCGCACGCTTCGGCATCGGATTCATGATGGCGGTCGAGCATCCCATGGGCATCGGCCCGCTCGAGTTCGGCCAGATGCTGGGCGAGGATACGCATAATATCTGGCTGAAGGCGCTGCTCGATTATTCGTGGCTCGGCTTTGCCGCTTATCTCACGCTGATTATCTGGACCGTCGCGGGCGCATTCGGGATCCTCTTCCGCGACCGTCCGTGGCAGCCCTATCTCTTGTGCGCCTATGTGGTGCTCATCGGCCATATCGCAGTCGGCACGGTGATCGACACCGACCACTGGCGGCACTTCTATCTGATCCTCGGCCTGATCTGGGGATGCATCGCGCTGGAACAGCGCCACCAGGCGCGCCAGCAAGAGATATGGGTCAAGAAGAAAATGGTCGGAGCGGCGGGATTCGAACCCACGACCCCTTGACCCCCAGTCAAGTGCGCTACCGGGCTGCGCTACGCTCCGAGCCGCGTGAAGGCTTATATTTTCGATGATTGCGGCGCAAGGCCAAAATCACGCCGCCGGCGCGAAAAGCGGTTGACCGTGGAACCCATCGGCGTTTTCCCTTGCATGCCGGAAACGAAATGCGATCCGGCTCGACCTGCCCCGGAAAACAAAAAAGCGGGCCTGAGCCCGCTTCCCTTCGTTCCTGAACCTTCAATGGGCGCCAGTACCTTCGTGGTCGCCCATGGTCTTTCAGTTCAAATGCGATCGCTTTCCGGGGACCTCACCGCATATCCTGCAGGACCTCCACGCCGGCCAAGCGACCGATCTGCCGCATATGGCCGCTGCCCGCCAGGAATACAAGCCTCAGCGGCAAAGCTACCGGATAGGGTCGCACGGAAGGGTCGCTGGCGAGGCAAAAGCTGTGTTGCCGCACGGCATGAGGAAACTCTCCGGCACGGCGTCCGGTCCGCTTGCCGCCTAGCTGGGCCTGCATCAGCGTGGCGCTTGATCCTGCCGCCTCGGCCGCACCCGGTGTTCAGCTGCGCCGGATGAGTTCTTCGCGGGAAGCCTTCAGGTGGACGGCATCCCCGTCAACGGTCTCGATCTGCTCTGGCAGGACATAGCGGTCCGCGGCCAGCAGCCCGCTTACGTCAACCCGGACGAAGCCTTCTCTCAGAAGACGCTTCTGGAGGACTTCGGGAACACGGTCGGTTGTGAAGACGCGGGCAAGGGAGGCTGTCAGCGTCGATCCATATTGCCCGGGATTGGGGCCTGCCGTCAGAGTCTCGGGTTCCGGGTTCGACAGATCGCCTTCCGGCATGTGGACTGTTTCGACGGTACCGATCTCTTCACCGGAAGAATCGATGATACGCATTCCGCTGTGAATTCTGCTCAAGACATCGGTCATCGCCTGCTCTCCCTGTATCGGAACGGCCCGTTTTTGGCCAACGCCCGAAGGGGATCGAGGTTCCCTGCCGCAAGCAGCACCAGCAGAGGCAGCGGTCAGCGCACCTGGTCCAGCAGCCTTTTGCACTCCAGAAGGTCGAACAGCGTTTCCTGCAGGAGCGCGCGGTTGTCGCGCGAAAGACGTCCGCCATCGGGGGCAACAGGGCCGTCTTCCTCGCCGCGGGCCATGCCGAAGAAGCGGCGGCTTGGTTTGGCTTTCGGCGCTCCGACGAGCATTTCCTCGTCTCCCGCCCTGTCGGCCTTGGCCTCGGCTTCGGTCGCTTTCTGCTGGGCAATGGCCTCGACAGCGGCCATGTCGCCGCGGCCGATCGCGATGATGAACTGGTTTCCGTTCTCGCGCAAAAGCTTCTGGACGCCTTTGATCGTATAGCCCTGGTCATAGAGCATATAGCGGATGCCCTTGATCAGCTCGACATCCTGGGGCCGGTAGTAGCGTCGGCCGCCGCCGCGCTTCATCGGCTTGATCTGGGTGAAACGCGTCTCCCAAAAGCGCAGCACATGCTGCGGCAGATCCAAGTCCTCAGCGACCTCGCTGATGGTACGAAAGGCATCCGGGCTCTTGTCCATCGGGCTTCTCACACGGCTGGCGACCATTTCGGGAGGCATTCCCGAATCACTTGCACTTCAGCAGCTTTCGGTGTCCGGCAACAGAGGTGGCTCAGCTTGCGGCCTTGCCGCGCTTGCGCGCCTGGTGAGCCTCCAGGATCTTCTGTTTCAGCACGTTCGACGCCTTGAACGTCATCACACGACGCGGCAGGATCGGAACCTCCTCGCCCGTCTTGGGATTGCGGCCGATACGCTCATTCTTGTCGCGGACCTGGAAAGTAGCGAAGGAGGACAGCTTCACGGTCTCTCCGCGGACCACCGCATCGCACACTTCCTCGAGCACCATTTCGACAATCTGCGCCGATTCCGTGCGAGACAGGCCTACCTTGCGGTAAACCGCCTCGGCGAGGTCGGCTCGTGTAACCGTCTTTCCCCCCATCCGACCACCCAACCAATCGAAACTATTGAAAATTCAAGCGACGGCGGCGACGTTACAAAACTTGGGCGGGTAAGGTCAAGCGCCCTGCACCAACGTGCAAATTATTGCTGTTGTTGAGAAATTACCAGCGCAGGAGAACCGCGCCCCAAGTGAATCCGCCGCCCATGGCCTCCAGTAGAACGAGGTCGCCACGCTTGATCTTGCCCTCGTCCACCGCGTGGGCCAGCGCCAGCGGCACGGAGGCTGCCGACGTGTTGCCGTGAAGGTCCACGGTGATGATCACCTTTTCCTCCGCAATTCCCAGCTTTTTGGCGGAGGCGTCGATGATGCGCTTGTTGGCTTGGTGCGGCACGAACCAGCCGATGTCTTCAGCGGTGATCCCCGCGCGGCCGAAGACATCTTCGATCACATCGGTGATCATGCCCACGGCGTGCTTGAAGACCTCCCTGCCCTGCATGCGCAAATGGCCGACGGTGCCCGTCGTCGATGGGCCGCCATCGACGAACAGCTTGTCCTTTTGGGCGCCGTCGGAACGCAGGCTGGAGGCAATGACGCCACGGTCGGCCAGGCTGCCCTCCCCCTCGACGCCCTCCATGACGACGGCGCCGGCGCCGTCTCCGAACAGCACGCAGGTCGTGCGGTCCTCCCAGTCGAGGATGCGCGAGAAGGTCTCCGAGCCGATCACCAGGACGCGCTTGGCCTGGCCGGCGCGGATGTGAAGGTCGGCCGTATTGACCGCGTAGACGAAACCCGAACAGACCGCCTGCATGTCGAAGGCAAAGCCATGCGTCATGCCCAGCCGATCCTGTATCTCGACGGCGGTCGCGGGGAAGGTGTTGTTGGGCGTCGAGGTCGCCAGCACGATCAGATCGATATCGGCGGATGTCAGTCCGGCATCGTCGAGCGCTTTGCGCGCCGCCGCCTCGCCCAGGGACGCGGTGGTCTCGTCATCGGAAGCGATGTGCCGCTGGCGGATGCCGGTACGCTGCACGATCCACTCGTCGGTGGTGTCGACGAGGCTTTCGAATTCGACATTCTTCATGACGCGGCGCGGCAATGCCGAGCCTATGCCGCGCACGGCTGACCTGATCATACTATTTCCTCAAACCCTTGAAGCCGCATCGACGGCCGGCACGGCCGGCTTGCGCGCGTGGTACAGATCGAGCGTGGAGCGCGTTTTCTCATATAGGCCGCTCTTTACCATTTCGTAGCCCAGTTCAACCGCAGCGGCAAAACCTTCCTCGTCCGCTCCGCCATGGCTCTTGACGACGATGCCTTTGAGGCCGAGAAACACCCCGCCATTGCTCTTTCGCACGTCCATCTTCTCCCGCAGGCGCGCGAACGCGCCGCGGGCGAAAACATAGCCGATACGCGCCATCAGCGTCCGGCCCATCGCCTCGCGCAGATATTCGCCGATCTGGCGGGCCGTGCCCTCGGCCGACTTCAGCGCGATGTTTCCGGCGAACCCTTCGGTCACGACCACGTCCACGGTTCCCTTGCCGATATCGTCGCCTTCGACAAAGCCCTGGTAGCGCATGGTCTCAAGGGCGGCTTCGCGCAGCATCCGGCCGGCTTCCTTGACTTCCTCCTGGCCCTTGATCTCCTCCACGCCGACATTCAGCAGCCCGACCGTGGGCTGGTCGATGTCGAAGAGCGCATTGGCCATGGCCGCGCCAAGGATGGCGAAGTCCACGAGCTGCTGCGCGTCGGCACCGATGGTCGCGCCAACGTCGAGGACAATGCTCTCGCCCCTGATTGTGGGCCAGATGGCGGCAATGGCAGGCCGCTCGATGTCGGCCATCGTACGCAGGCAGAACTTCGACATCGCCATCAGCGCACCGGTGTTGCCGGCGGAGATGCATGCATCGGCCTCGCCTGCCTTGACCGCCTCGATCGCCCGCCACATGGACGACTTCCAACGTCCCACGCGCAGCGCCTGGCTGGGCTTGTCGTCCATGCGCACCGCGACGTCGCAGTGGATGAACTCGCTGACCTCCTTCAGTCGCGGCAGCTTGTCCAGGACGGGACGAACGATCTCCTCGCGGCCGAACAACACGAAGCGCGCGTCCGGCCGGCGCTCCACCACCCGCACCAGGCCGGGGAGCGTAGCCTCGGGACCGTGGTCTCCGCCCATTGCGTCAATCGAAATGCGTATCACGCGTTCACTGCCTCATTCTGCTTCCGGCTGCCGCCTGAAAAGTCCGGCGAAAATAGCGGTTTTGGGCGCGCGCACAACCGCGTTTCAGCCTGCTTCCCCCGTTTCAACCTTCTCCGCGCAGCTTCTTGAGCCCTTCATAGAGGGGGCCGACCTTTTTTTCGTCGGTGGCGGATTCCGCTTTCGAGGCGATCTCCGTTCCCTTCTTGCGCGGATAAGGGTCGATCGCGAGCGCGAAGAATTCCTCGGCCACGGCGCCAAGATCGATCGTGTCACCAGAAAAAGGTTCCGGCAGATCGGCGCCTTCAGCCTCGATAACGATTTCGCCATCGCGCCATTCCTGCCGCGCAAGGCGCGAGTCCTCGGGAATGAAGAGGGCTTCGAAATCCTGGGCGATTCGCGCGGGGAGCGGATCGAGCGTGACGACGCATTCCTGCACGATATCGGCGAAGACCTCGCCCTTTACCCGGACGCCGTCAGCCTTCCAGGGACGGACGGCGATCTCGGCATCGAAGCGCTCGACGGACAGAAGCCCGTGCGCCTTCGCCAGGCCGGCGCGCTGATCGGCATCGGCCGTGATCGTCAGGTCGGTGCCCTTGCGCGCCAGCCGGCTGACCCGAAACGGGTAGGAAACAGGGCTTTTGGCGTCAGTCGGATTCATCATCACCTTCCACAGGGGCAAATGACAGCCTGCCTGTCAACAACGCCTCTTCATCCAACCCGTTCAACGCATCGTGCGCTTTGAGGATATAATGGGCCAGGTCGGCGGCTTCGTTCCATTCTGCCGTCTCGGGGCGGATATTGCGCCGAAGCGCCTCGGCAAGGGCAGCTTCGTCGCGGGCGTCGACAGCTTCGCCATAGGCCGCCAACCGACCGTAGAACATGCGCGCCAGCTTCTTGATCCGCTTTGGCACGCCCAGATCACCGATGCCCATTTCGCGCAGCGAATGGTCGACATCGTGGAAAAACTGATCGGTGACGTCCTGGGCGACGGCGCGGGCCGCCCCCTCGGCGCCGCGCAGCCGATGCAGAAACAGAAACATGTGCACCGACAGCATCTCGAACCGGCCAAGCGGCGTATCCGGCGCCTGCCAGTCGGAATAAAACCTGGGTCGCCGCGCGGCCGCCACGATTTGTGCATAAAGGGCATCCACGACGGAACGGCGATTGCGCCGGCGCGCGCCCGCGAGCCACTGGAACATGAGGAAGACCCTCCTTCAGGCTGTTTGTTCGGCGCTTTTGGCACCCCGGCCGACACGCTGGCTTCATGCTGGTCCAGTTGCATCGGAATGAAAGCTGGTTTACCGGTTTTGCCGATGCGTGCAAGGTGGCATGACGGCCCGGCCGGAAGCCCTACCGAGAGGAGATGTTGTTGCAGGTGCACAGATTCAACACCAGGAGCCGCCGGCTCATTGCGGCTCTCGCGCTTGGAGGCGCGGCACTCACCCTTGCCGGTTGCAATAATATCGGCGCCACTCTCGACGCCAGGGAAACGTTCACGCAAGGCTATGTCGTCGATCCGGAGGCACTGGAACTGGTGCCGGTGGGATCTAGCCGCGAGCAGGTGCTGCTGGCGCTCGGCACGCCGTCGACCACGGCGACCTTCGACAACGAAGTCTTCTACTACATTTCACAAAAGCGCGTGCGCAACGCGGCTTTCATGAAGCCGAAGCTTGTCGACCAGCGGGTGCTGGCGGTCTATTTCGGCGACGACGGCCGGGTGACACAGATCGCCGACTACGGCACCAAGGACGGCAGGCTGTTCGACTTCATCTCGCGCACCACGCCGACCGGCGGCAAGGACCAGAACTTCCTCGGCCAACTCATCGCCGGTGTCGCAAGGGGTGGACCACCTTCCAACCCGCTCGGCGCGAACTGAGTTTTTTAACCAGCCAGAATCGAAAGGCCCGCGGGAGCGTATCCCGCGGGCCCATTTTTTTAGCCTTGACCCATCAATGTGCGAGCACGGCCAGGAGCAAGAGCGCCATGATGTTGGTGATCTTGATCATCGGGTTCACGGCGGGGCCGGCCGTATCCTTGTAGGGATCGCCGACCGTATCGCCGGTCACCGAGGCCTTGTGCGCTTCAGAGCCCTTTTCATGCTTCGTGCCGTCCTTGTCGACAAAGCCGTCTTCGAAAGACTTCTTGGCGTTGTCCCAGGCGCCGCCGCCCGCTGTCATCGAAATGGCGACGAAGAGGCCGGTGACGATCACCCCGAGCAGCATGGCGCCGAGCGACGCGAAGGCCTCATTCTTGCCAGCGATCGCGTACATGAGCCCGAAAACCGCCAGCGGCGAGAGCACCGGAAGCAGCGAAGGCACGATCATTTCCTTGATGGCCGCCTTGGTCAGCAGATCCACCGCCCGGCCGTAGTCGGGCTTCTCAGTGCCTTCCATGATCCCCGGCTTTTCGCGGAACTGACGGCGCACCTCCGCCACGATGGCGCCGGCGGCACGGCCGACGGCGGTCATGGAGAGCCCGCCGAACAGGAACGGCAGCAGACCGCCGAACAGCAGGCCGACGACCACGTAAGGATTGGATAGCGAGAAATCGACGCTGACACCTTCGAAGAAGGAGCCGGGCGCCGCGTTGGCCGCGAAATACCTCAGGTCCTCCGTATAAGCGGCGAAGAGCACCAGAGCGCCCAGCCCGGCCGAGCCGATGGCATAGCCCTTGGTCACGGCTTTCGTGGTATTGCCCACCGCGTCGAGCGCGTCCGTGGTCTGGCGCACTTCGGCCGGCAGGTCCGCCATCTCTGCGATACCGCCGGCATTGTCGGTGACCGGGCCGAAGGCATCGAGCGCCACGACCATGCCCGCCAGCGCCAGCATGGTGGTCACCGCGATGGCGATGCCGAACAGGCCTGCGAGGTTGAAGCTGACGATGATGCCGGCAATGATGACGATGGCCGGCAACGCCGTCGCCTCCAGCGAGATGGCCAGCCCCTGGATGACATTCGTCCCGTGTCCGGAAACGGATGCCTGGCTGATCGACCGGACCGGGCGGAAGCCGACGCCCGTGTAGTATTCCGTGATCCAGATGATGAGCCCGGTGACCGCAAGGCCGACGAGGCCGCAATAGAACAGATCAAGGCCGGTGAAGGTCCCTCCGTTGCTGGCGGTGAACTCGGACGAGCCGCCGAGCCAGAGCCAGACAATGAGCGCCAGCGCAACCACCGACAGAAGCGCCGTGGCCACGAAGCCCTTGTAGAGAGCGCCCATGATGGAATTGTTGGAGCCGAGCTTGACGAAGAAGGTGCCGATGATCGAGGTCACCACGCAGGCGCCGCCGATCACCAGCGGGAAAAGCATGAGCGTGACCGCCGTGGCGCCGGTGAAGAAGATGGATGCGAGCACCATGGTCGCGACCACGGTGACGACGTAGGTCTCGAACAGATCCGCCGCCATGCCCGCGCAGTCGCCGACATTGTCGCCGACATTGTCGGCAATGGTCGCCGGATTGCGCGGGTCGTCCTCGGGAATACCTGCTTCGACCTTGCCGACCAGATCGCCGCCGACATCCGCGCCCTTGGTGAAGATGCCGCCGCCCAGACGGGCGAAGATCGAAATCAGCGATGCGCCGAAGCCGAGCGCCACCAGCGCGTCGATCACTGTGCGTTCGGTCGGGTCGAGGCCCATGGGGCCTGTGAGGATCGCGAAATAGACCGACACGCCCAGAAGCGCTAGCCCAGCCACGAGCAGGCCGGTGATGGCGCCGGACTTGAAGGCGATATCGAGGCCGGCCGCCAGGCTGTTCGAGGCGGCCTGCGCGGTCCGCACATTGGCGCGGACCGAAACATGCATGCCGATGAAGCCGGCCGCTGCCGACAGTACCGCGCCGACAAGAAAGCCTACGGCCGCGGCCGCGGTCAAAAGCCACCAGGCGATCACGAAGACGATGGCGCCAACAAAGGCAACAGTAGTGTATTGGCGTGTCAGATAGGCTTGCGCGCCTTCCCGAATGGCGCCCGCGATCTCCCGCATCCGCTCACTGCCCTGATCGGCCGCAAGGACCGATTGTGTCGCCCAAACGGCGTAGAGCACAGAAAGCAGGCCGCAGGCGATGACGACGTAAAGCATGGTCATTGCCAAATATCCCTTGATTTTCGGCCCGCTGGACCTCCCCCCGGGCCTTGAGAACAGTGCGCGATGAAGAAGAAGCCGCGCCCCGACCGGGACTTTTGCCAAGTCGCTGCAGATCGTCAAGGTTTGCTGCGGCGTTTTGCCCCGCTTTCGCTCAGGCGGTTCTCAGCCGGCCGCGCAGGGCAAGCAGCGTCAGCGCGACGAGGCATACGGCCACGACAGGGAAGACGACCCAATTGAGCATCTCCCAGCCGAATGCGTTGTAGACGCGGCCCGACATGAGGGAGGAGAAGGCAACGGAGGAGAAGAGCAGGAAATCGTGCACGCCCTGCACCTTGTTGCGCTCCGAACTGCGGTAGCAGTCGGCGACCATCGCCGTTGCGCCGATGAAGCCGAAGTTCCAGCCGACGCCCAGAAGGATCAGGGCAAACCAGAACTGCCAAAGGGCGATGCCCGACAGCGCGACGACGGCACAGCCGACCAGCAGCAGCAGGCCGGCGGCGATGATGCGTTCCTTGCCGAAGCGGGCGATCAGGCTGCCCGTGACGAAGCTGGGCGCGAACATGGCGACGACGTGCCACGAGATGCCCAGCGTGGCCTCGTCGGGCGAGAAGCCGCAGCCCACCATGGCGAGCGGCGCGCCGGTCATGACGAAACTCATCAGCGCGAAAGTGCCGACACCGCACAACAGCGCGACCACGAAGCGTGGCTGGCGCAGGATTTGGCCGAGCGGACGGGCAGGCAGATGATCGTCGAGGGACGCGGACGGTGCGTCCTTGGGAAGCCGCAGGAAGGAAAGGATGAACGCACCGGCGATGCCGAGGCCGATCACCGACATGAAAGCGCCGGCAAACATGACCGGATCGAACATTTCCCGGGTGAAGATGGCAAGCTGCGGGCCGATGATGGCTGCGAACACGCCGCCGCCCAGGACCCAGGAAATGGCCTTGGGCTTGAAGTCGGCCGGCGCGTTGTCGACGGCGGCAAAGCGGTACTGCTGCAGGAAAGCGTTGCCGCTGCCGATCAGCAGGAGGCCGAGAGCGAACAGCCAGAAATCGGCTTGAAACAGTGCGAAGGCGGCGAGGCCGCCTCCAAGCGACGTGGCAAGCGCGCCTGCCATCAGGCCGTTGCGGCGGCCGACGGCGCGCATGAGCGCAGCGGCTGGCAGCGCGGCCAGGGCGACGCCTATGTTGAAACCGGTGATCGGGGCCGTGGCGAGCGACTTGTCGGCGGCAAGCAGGTAGGATCCGGCCAGCCCGCCCATGGAAATGGTGATCGGCGTGCCCGCCCCCACGATCGCTTGCGCGCAGGCCAGGATGAAAGCCGTGCGGCGCGCTTCACGGTGGAGGCTCGTCGTCATGACGTTCCGCGCCCCTCGTTGCGGCTCCTGCGGGCCACACGATCCAACACGGCATTGACCAGCCTGGGCTCATCCTCCGAATAGAACGCCTTGGCGATGTCCACATATTCGGAAACGATGACGGCGACAGGCACGTCAAGCCGCTTCATCAATTCGTACACGCCGGCGCGCAGGATCGCACGCAGCGTCGAATCGAGACGCGACAGCGGCCAATCCTCCGTCAGCGACTGGCGGATGACCGGATCGATGGTCTTCTGGGCTTCCACCACGCCGGACAGGATGGCACGGAACCATTGCGCATCGGCCTCGCGATAGGTCGCACCGTCGATCTCCTTGCCGAGGCGGAAGGATTCGTACTCGGCAGTCGTCTCGAGCAGACCGGTGCCACCGATATCCATCTGGTAGAGCGCCTGCACGGCTGCCAGGCGTGCTGCACCGCGCTTGTTGGCGGGCTTGAATCCGGCAGGCTGGTTGGGGTCAGCTGGCATTGCCCGGTCAGGCTCCAAGTTTTTCTCTGATTTCTATCATGCGTAGCGCGGCCTCGGCGGCGAACCGACCTTTGCCGGCCCCCTCGCCCGAGCCTTCGCTGCTTTCGATGCGGGCGAGCGCCTGGGCCTCGTTCTCGACGGTGAGGATGCCGTTTCCGATGGCAAGACCGTGGCGCACGGCCAGATCGGTCAGGCCACGGCTCGATTCGTTGGCGACGATATCGAAATGGTAGGTCTCGCCGCGAATCACGCAGCCGAGCGCCACATAGCCGTCATAACGGCTTGCGCCCCTGGCGGCGGCCTGCTCCGCCATGGCGACCACGCCAGGGATCTCCAGCGCGCCGGGAACGGTTATCACGTCGTACGCAGCGCCGGCCTGCTCGAGCCCGGCCTTTGCGCCTTCCAGAAGACCATCGGACAAGTGGTCGTAAAAGCGCGCCTCGACAATAAGGAGGCGCAGTCCTGCATCTTTCGCCATTCGTAACCTCGGCCCGCCGCTAGCACATCATGATTGTACGTCCCGCCGGACGCACGACACTGCAAGGAAGGGCTGCATTATGCTTCTTTGGCGGCTTCGGCAAGCCGCGCGGCATAACGCGCCATGGTGTCGATTTCGAGATTGACGCGGTCACCGGCATCGCGCTCGCCCCACGTCGTCACCGAAAGGGAATGCTGGATGAGCAGAACGTCGAATTCATCACCGGACACCTGATTTACCGTCAGCGACGTTCCGTCAAGAGCGACCGAGCCCTTCGGCGCGATGAACCGGGAAAGCTCGTGCGGGGCGCGCAGCCGGAAGCGCACGGCATCGCCCTCCTGCCTGCGTTCGATGATTTGTGCGGTGCCGTCGACGTGGCCGGAGACGATGTGACCTCCCAGCTCGTCGCCGACCTTCAGCGCGCGCTCCAGATTGAGCCGCGTCCCTTCGTTCCACTGGGAGGCTGTCGTCAGCCGAAGCGCTTCTTCCCAGGCCTCAACCTCGAACCAGCGCTCGTTGGAACCCTGGCCCGGCAGCGCCACCACGGTCAGGCAGACCCCGGCGCAGGCGATCGAAGCTCCGATATCGATGGTCAGAGGGTCATAGGCCGTCTCGATGCGCAGACGCACGCCCTGGTCCAGGGGGCGCAACGAGGCGACCTTTCCCACATCCGTGACGATGCCGGTGAACATCAGCCGTTCCTCACATATTCGAAGTAGCCGTCCGCGCCGAAAACCGCCTGCCGGTGGAGCGAGAATCCCGCCGGGATATGGTCCGGATCGACCGGCGCGGCAATGCCCCGGGGGCCGATTTTCTCCGGTCCCGTGAAGAGCACGATGCGGTCTACCAGCTCCTCGGCCAGAAAGGCCTCCGCGGTGAAGGCGCCGCCCTCGACGAGGAGCGTGGCATAACCGCGCTCGGCCAGATCCTCCAGCAGTTCCGGCAGAGCGATGTGATCCTCGTGCACTTCGGCCGCGATGAAACCGACGCCGGCGGCGGTGAGCGGCCCTCTGCGCTCCTGCATATCGCCCGCGGCGGTGACCAGGACCGGCACTTGCCTCGCGGTCTGCACGAGCGCGGAATCGAGCGGCAGCCGCATTTTCCGGTCGATCACGATGCGTACCGGCGAGCGAGCCTCCAGGCCCGGCAGCCTGCATGTCAGCGACGGGTCGTCCGCAAGGGCCGTGCCTATCCCGACCAGTATCGCATCCGCCTCGGCGCGCATGGCATGGACCTGACTGCGCGCGATGGCAGCGGTGATGGGAACCTGCCCCGCCCCTTCCAGACCAATCTTAGCATCGGCTGAAAGGGCCAGTTTGAGAATCACTTGCGGCCGCTTCTTTACCGAACGCGTGAGGTAGCCGCGCATGAGATCTGCGGCAGCGTCGGCAAGCACGCCTTCCACGACCTCGATGCCGGCCTTCCGCAGAATGGCGTAGCCGCGGCCGCTTACCCGGTGGTCCGGGTCGGCCGCCGCGCCGACGACACGCGCTATGCCCGCGGTCACCAGGGCCTCGGCGCAAGGCGGCGTGCGGCCATGGTGGGCGCAGGGCTCGAGCGTGACATAGGCGGTTGCGCCACGCGCCCGTTCGCCGGCCTCGGCGATGGCCTGGGGCTCTGCATGGGGCCTTCCGCCAAGGCTGGTAATGCCACGCCCGACGACCGCCGGGCCGCCGCCATCGTCGGCGACGATCAAGGTCGCAACGGAGGGATTGGTGCCGGTCAGGCCCAGATGACGCCGCGAATAGCGGATGGCGGCTGCCATGAAGCGGCGGTCGGCCTCATCAGTGCGCCCCGGCATCATTCCGCGTCCGGCTCGACCGTCAGTTCGCCAAGCACGTCTTGGAAGTCCTTGGCCTCGCGGAAGTTGCGATACACCGAGGCGTAGCGCACATAGGCCACATCATCGAGCGACTTCAGCGCTTCCATGACCAGAAGGCCCACCTCGTCGGAAGCAACCTCGCTCTCGCCGGAATTCTCCAGCTGGCGCACGATGCCGGAGACGGCGCGCTCTATGCGCTCGGGCTCGACATTGCGTTTGCGTAGGGCGATGTCGAAGGAACGGGCGAGTTTGTCCCGGTCGAAGGGAACCTTCCGCCCGGAACGCTTTACCACCACGAGATCACGCAGTTGCACCCGCTCGAAGGTTGTGAAGCGGCCGCCGCAATCGGGACAGGCGCGCCGGCGGCGGATGGCGACGCCATCTTCGGCGGGGCGCGAATCCTTCACCTGCGTATCTTCGGACTGGCAATAGGGACAGCGCATCTCAGCCTTTCACTCGTGGTACGAATCTGCTTGCGCCCGGGTGCGCCGCCGGTTCGCCACCTGCCTATCCCAGATAGGGGTAGAGTGGGAACCGGTCCGTCAGCGCGATCACCTTCTCCTTGACCGCGGCTTCGACCGACAGGTTTCCCTCGTCGGAATTCGCGGCCTTGAGACCGTCCAGCACTTCGGCGATCAGCTGGCCGATCTGTCCGAATTCGGCCACGCCGAAACCGCGCGTCGTGCCGGCCGGCGTGCCCAGCCGGATACCGGAGGTCACGAAGGGTTTTTCCGGGTCGAAGGGAATGCCGTTCTTGTTGCAGGTGATGTTGGCGCGCCCAAGGGCCGCCTCGGCGCGTTTTCCGGTTGCGTTCTTGGGCCGCAGGTCCACCAGCATGAGGTGATTGTCGGTGCCATCCGAAACGATGTTCAGTCCGGTTTCCTTGAGGCTTGCCGCCAGAGCCCGCGCATTGGCGACCACCTGATGGGCGTACTCCTTGAAATCGGGCTGCAGCGCCTCGCCGAGCGCAACGGCCTTGGCGGCGATGACGTGCATCAGCGGTCCGCCCTGGAGACCGGGGAAGACAGCCGAATTCATCTTCTTGGCCATCGCCTCGTCATTGGTGAGGATCATGCCGCCGCGCGGGCCGCGCAGGGATTTGTGCGTGGTGGTGGTGACGACGTGGGCGTGCGGCAGCGGCGAGGGATGCGCGCCGCCGGCAACGAGGCCCGCGATATGGGCCATATCGACCATCAGATAAGCGCCGACGGCGTCGGCGATCTCGCGGAAACGCTTCCAGTCCCAGATGCGCGAATAGGCCGTGCCGCCGGCCAGGATCAGTTTCGGCTTCTTCTCATGCGCAAGCCGCTCCACCTCGTCCATGTCGATGAGATGGTCGTCCTCGCGCACCCCGTAGGAGACGACGTTGAACCACTTGCCGGACATGTTGACGGGCGAGCCATGGGTCAGGTGCCCGCCGGAGTTCAGGTCGAGGCCCATGAAGGTGTCGCCCGGCTGCAAAAGCGCCAGGAACACGGCCTGGTTCATTTGGCTCCCGGAATTCGGCTGCACATTGGCGAACTGGCAGCCGAAGAGCTGCTTGGCACGCCCGATGGCCAATTCCTCGACGATGTCCACGAATTCGCAGCCGCCATAGTAGCGTTTGCCGGGATAGCCTTCGGCATATTTGTTCGTCAGCACCGTGCCTTGAGCTTCGAGGACGGCACGGGAAACGATATTCTCCGAGGCGATCAGTTCGATCTCGTGGCGCTGGCGCCCGAGCTCGCTGCGAATCGCGTTGAAGATATCGATGTCGGCTTCCTCGAGCGGCCTTGAGAAAAAGGCTTCGGTTTCTACCGATGCTGCGGACGCTTGTGCCATGGCAGTGTCACCCCTACTGGCTCAGAAGATGTGCGGAACCCGCGCGCCATTAGCACTTTTCGCCACGCCTCACCATCACCGGAACATACTTTTTCCGGGGCTGCGGCAATTGGATCGAGCCTTGCGCGCCGATAAAAGAAGCCGCCCCGAAAGGCGGCCCCGTATCAGCTGTCGTCCGCGGTCTCTAAAGGGCGGTCGAAATCTGAAGCTCTTCGACGCCGTCGCGGCCGTAGATGTCGTCGCGGAAGTGCACGACGCCATCGCCCGTCGACCAGGCCGAGATATAGGTGAAGTAGACCGGAACCGGATCTGCCACCGGAATGCGCTTGTCTTCCTCGGTCTTGATCGAGGTCTCGATGGTGCGCCGGTCCCAGCCCGGCGTGTCGCGCAGGAGCCAGGTGACGAGGTCGCGCACATTCTGCACGCGCACGCAGCCGGAAGAATGGAAACGCTCCTGATCGCGGAAGAGCTGCTGCTGCGGCGTGTCGTGCATGTAGACCGCATGGGGGTTCGGGAAGTTGATCTTCACCGAGGCCATGGCGTTGATCTTGCCGGGATCCTGCCTGAAACGATAGTTCGCGGCCTCGTCGGTCGACCAGTCGACCATCAGCGGGTCGATCTCGGTGCCATCGGGGCCGATGATGCGGATATTGTTCTCGGCAAGGTAATTCGGATTCTCGCGCACATAGGGGATGATGTCCTTGCGGACGATCGAGACGGGCGCGTTCCAATAGGGATTGAGAATGATCTCGTGGATGCGCGAGTTGAGAACCGGCGTCTGCCGGTCGATCTTGCCCACGACGGCGGTATGACGCAGCACGACGCGGCCGTTCTCGACCGCTTCGATCTCGGCCGCGGGAATGTTTACGGTGACGAAACGCTGCCCAAGATCGCCCATCATGGCCCGCAGGCGGACCAGGTTGGTCTCGAGCTGGCCGAGGCGGATGGGCGCCGATACGTTGAGCGCCGAATAGGTGTAGCGTCCGGTCACGCCGTCGGCCGGCAGGCCGTGGCGTGTCTGGAAGCGCTTGAGCGCGGAATCTACATAGGAATCGAAGGCCGGCGACATGCCGGCGCGCTGCGATAGGTCGCCCGAGATCATCAGACGGCGGCGTAAAACCTCAACGTCGGGATCGATGACGCCGAGTTGCAGCTTCTTGTTCGCCGGGACCACCGGCCAGCCGCCCGCCGCGACAATGGCGGAATAATCGCCAATGGCCCGCTCGACATAGCCCACGGTCGCTGGGCTGAGAATCGGCTGGTTGGAATTGACGGACCCGCCGCTCGCCGAGGACTGAGCGTCGAACTGGTCGTTCCAGGCGCCGCGGCGCGGGGAATTGAAGATGGCGTCGAGCGCGTTCTGCGCCTTCGCAGAACCGGCGAACGTCAAGGCACCTGCCGCGCCCGCACCGCGAATGAACATACGGCGGCTTGTCTTCATCATCTGAGAACCTTCAAATCCTTCGACGGCCGAACCGTCGGGCATGTGAAATCCTGCGGCAACAGCGTTAACAAACACCCAACAGCCAGCGCGCCAGGCAAATCGCCCATCGGCGTCCAGCCAGCCTGGAACGCTTGTTTTCGGCGGAATACCGCTTCTCAGTTCCACCGGATTATGTTCTTAACGTGACAGTTATGCGCGCAAAACTGAACTTAGCCTAAAATGCAAAACGGCCAGCGCCCGAAACGGACGCTGGCCGAGCCAAAATCGCGGCCCCGCTATGACCAGGTTGCCCCCGGCCGTCAAATGGCAGTGGTCACATGCGGTAGGCGATCGTGTCGTTCCAGAAGCGGTCGAGCCGCTGGAGGGCGCGGTTCATCTGGCGGAACTCGTCCGCATTGATGCCGCCGACCTGTTCGATCGAACCGGTGTGACGATCATAGAGCTTGGAAACCACCTTGGCGATTTCCTGCCCCTTGGGTGTCAGGCTGACGCGAACCGACCGGCGGTCGACGCGCGAGCGCTGATGGTGGATGAAGCCCATGTCGACGAGCTTCTTCAGGTTGTACGACACGTTGGAGCCGAGATAATAGCCGCGCGAGCGAAGCTCGCCTGCCGTCAGCTCGGCGCTGCCGATGTTGAACAGAAGCAAGGCCTGAATGGCGTTGATGTCGCTGCGCCCCTGGCGCTCGAATTCGTCCTTGATCACGTCGAGCAGGCGGCGGTGCAGCTTCTCGACGAGTTGGAGCGATTCGAGGTAGAGGGAACGAAGCGCGTCTTCACGTTCTTCACTTCCAGACAGCGGTTCTTTCGCGGGTCGCGAGTTGATCATGGTAGATGCCTTTCGTTTTGACGCCGGTGAGTTTTGTTTTTTTCACCTTGGTCGCGACCCTATCGAATGCACCTAAAATTCGACTTAAACGCTAGGCTTAACAAGGCCTTACGGATGGCTCTCCTGCGATTACGGCTAAAAAGGCGTTAACCTGGGTTAATGCGCCTTGCGGCTGCGCAGCGCAAAGGCCGCACGCAGGGCGATGTAGAGGACGGCGACCAGCGCGTGGAAAAGGACGAGCCAGGGCCTGTCGCCGTAAAGATGAGGAAAGCCCGCATACATGACCGCTTCCATCGACGCGCACAGGACCCACACGACGGGGCCCCAGGAAGCGAGCGCCCAAAGGCCGATGGCGGCGAAGGGAAACAGAACCGCCAACGGCACGGCGGTCGCCTGCCAATACATGGGCATCAGATCGAAGCGCCAGTGGGGACCCTCGAAGAAGCCGAGAAGCCGCACCCAATAGCCGACTCCGAAGACCAGGCACGATATGGCCACCATGCGGAGAAGAAGTTCGTAGCCGAAGTCAAGCGAGCTCGGGCGCGCGGCCGGGCCCGCCGCCTCCTCGTGGGTCACAGCTCCAGCTCCCCTTCCCCGAGCGGGTCGAAATAGGCATCGACCATTTCCTTGGTGACGTCCTCCAACCGCGCCGGCTGCCATTTCGGGTCCTTGGTCTTCTCGATGATGGCGGCGCGAATGCCTTCGTAGAAATCGTGGCTTTCCAGCATGCGGTTGAGAATGCGGAACTCCATCCGCATGGACTCCTCGATGGAAAGCATGGCACCCAGGTCGATCTCCCGGAAGGTCACGTGAAGACTGGTGGGCGAGCGCGTTTCCATGGTGGCCAGCGTAGTGCCGGCGAATTCGTCACCCTTGTCGGCCGCTTCCTTCAGGCTGGCTACCACGTCCTTGAGCGTTCCGAGCGAGAAATGCTCGGACAGGACATGTATCGTGGCATCGTCGATATCGCGCGGAACCTTGCGGCAGCGCCGCGACAGCGCCGCCTCCACCTTTCCGGTCTCCGACAATTCATCGGTCAGCGCCTCCAGGTCCTGGGAGGCGACGGCGTGGGTTCCAAGGCCGCACCATATGGCGTCGCCCTGGCCGATCCTGTTGCCGGTGAGCGCCAGATATTGCCCATAGCTGTCGACGAGCCGGGACAGGATGTGGCTTCCGCCGACGTCGGGGAAGAACCCTATGCCCACTTCGGGCATGGCAAAGACGGTCTTCTCCGTCATGACGCGGTGGGAGCCGTGGCACGACAGGCCGACGCCGCCGCCCATGACGATGCCGTCGATCAGCGCCACATAGGGCTTGGGGTAATTCGCAATCGCGGCGTTGAGGCGGTATTCGTCGGCGAAGAATCCGGTATCGGGCTTGCCCGCCCTGCCTGAATGGTAGATTTCCTGAAGATCGCCGCCGGCCGAAAAGGCCCTGCCCTCGCCCTTGATGATGACGAGCTCGACGGCGTCGTCATCACGCCATTCCTCCAGCGCCTTCGCAATGGCACGTATCATGCGATGGTTGACGGCGTTCAGCGCCTGCGCCCGGGTGAGCGTGATGATGCCGGCCTTGCCCATCCGCGTGAAGCGAATGTCGTCGCCTGCTCCGAAATCGCGCTCCACCCGATTCCTCCCCTCGCATTCAACCCTGTAATCGGTGATTATGTGCCGCGCGCCGCGTCGTCAATGCCGTTGGCGCCCGGTGGCGACAATGGCGGTGGACGGCGCGTCAATCCGCCCCTTGCGCGGGGCGGGAAGTCGGGATTACCGCATGGCAGGCGAGCAAACGGGAGAGCCCAGGTGAACAGGATCACACGCCAACAGCCGCAGACGAGCCGTACCGTGGATGAGATCACCGGCGGACGGCGGCTTCGGCGCATGCGCAAGGCCGGCTGGTCGCGCCGTCTCGTGCAGGAAAACCATTTGCGCGTCGAGGACCTGATCTGGCCGATCTTCCTGATCGAGGGTGAGAACCGCCAGGAAGGCGTCGCCGCCATGCCGGGCGTCAGCCGCTATTCGGTCGACCTTGCCGTGAAGCAGGCAGAGCGCGCCGCGCGCCTTGGCATACCGGCGATCGCCACTTTTCCCAATATCCCGCTCTCGCGCCGCGATGCCCGTGGCAGCGCCATCCTCGACGCCGACAATCTGATCAACCGGGCAAGCCGGGCGATCAAGGAAGCGGTGCCGGACCTCGGCATCATCACCGACGGGGCGCTGGACCCCTTCACCAGCCACGGCCATGACGGCATCCTGAAGGACGGCATCGTCGTCAACGACGAGACCGTGGAGCAGATTGCGCAGGCGGCGGTGCTGCAGGCGGCGGCGGGCGCCGACATCATAGCGCCATCGGACATGATGGACGGTCGCATCGGCGCTATCCGAGATGCGCTCGATGCCGCCGGCTTTCAGGATGTGGCGATCATGTCCTACGCGACCAAATTCGCTTCCGCCTTTTACGGTCCCTATCGCGAGGCCATCGGCACGGACGGGCTGCTGAAGGGCGACAAGAAGACCTATTACATAGACCCGGCCAATTCCGACGAGGCCCTGCGCGAGGCCGAACAGGATCTGGCGGAAGGCGCGGACATGCTGATGGTCAAGCCCGGCCTGCCCTATCTCGACATTGTCTACCGGATCAAGGAGGCGTTCGGCGTACCCACCTACGCCTATCAGGTGTCGGGCGAGTATGCGATGATCAAGGCCGCCGCTGCCAATGGCTGGATCGACGGCGAGTTGGCGATGATGGAAAGCCTGCTGGCCTTCAAGCGCGCTGGCTGCGACGGTATCCTCACCTACTTTGCGCCGGAGGTAGCCCAGCGCCTGCACGGATCGCGTACTTGAAAAGCCTCATCGAGCACCCATCTATCGCCTGATCTCAACCTGGAAGAGAAAGAGCGGCAATGGCAACGCAAACCCTGGATGGTGAAATCATGGTCGATCGCCTCGATGACCGGCGGCTCCTGGCCGGCGTGCGCACGCGCCGCGTTTTCGCATTCCTCGTAGACTATGCGTTGATCCTGCTTCTGATGGTGCCGCTTGCCGTCGTCGTCGCGCTGCTGGGTGTGCTGACCTTGGGGATCGGTTGGCTGCTGTTCGGCATCCTCTTTCCCTTGACGGCGCTCCTTTACGTTGCCGCAACGCTGGGCGGACGCGGGCAGGCCACGCTCGGCATGCGATTGATGGGGATCCGGCTCGAGCGGCTGGACGGCCTCCGGGTGGACCCGGTCCTGGCGGTGGTGCACACGGTTCTTTTCTGGGCTGCCAACGCGATCCTGACCCCGCTCGTCCTGCTCGCCACGCTCGTTCTCGACCGCAAGCGCACCCTGCACGACCTGCTCTTGGGCACCGTGGTCACGCGCACCGACTAATCTCGGCCGCCGGCGCGGCTCCGCCTTCGACCCCGCTCTCTTCAAGCCCTCCATGGATGCTTGGAAATCCTTGCTGCCGAATGGTGGGCGCGCAGATGCCCTGTTGCGTACAAGCCCGATCGGGGGCAAATCCGTGCTTGCGGCGCAGACCGTCCTGCTTATGCTCTGGCCGTTGCCGAGGCGTTTCAAGCGACAGGGACTGAATGGCCGATTTCCATCTGTGGGCGACCTATGCAATCATCGTCTGCACCATCGCAGCCTATGTCAGCGAACGCTTCACGCTCGAGCTGGTGGCTCTGGCCAGCCTCGTGGCGTTTCTGGCCCTTTTTGCCTTCGTTCCTTATGAAAATGGCGAAGGGCTGGCGCCGGAGGCACTCCTGGCCGGCTTCTCCAATCCGGCGCTGGCCACGGTTCTTGCACTACTGATCGTCGGTCAGGGGCTGTTCGCCACCGACGCGCTGGACCGCCCGGCGCGCCTTTTGGCAAAGTCCGCCGGCGGGTCGAGCGCCCGCACCATCGTCATCACGCTGATGACCGCAGCGGCGCTGAGCGCCGTGCTCAACAACACCCCTGTGGTGGTGATCTTCATCCCCGTCCTTATCGTCTTCGCGGCGCAACGCAGCTTTGCCGTCTCCAAGGCGCTGATGCCGCTGTCGTTCATGTCCATCCTGGGCGGCATGACCACGCTGATCGGTTCTTCGACGAACCTGCTGGTCGCCGGCGTCGCCGCCGAATCGGGAATAGCGATCGGATTTTTCGACATAACGGTTCCCGGCGTGATCCTGGCGGCGGCCGGCGGCTTTTACGTGCTTGTCATCATGCCGCGCATTCTGCGGGATTCGAGCAGCGAGACGACCTTCAAGCAGGTCCAGTCGGGCACCCAGTTCATCGGCGAAATCCACATCGGGCCGGGACATCCATTCACGGGCATCGAATCGCGGGCCGGAATGTTTCCGGGCCTGGGCGACCTGACGCCCCGGCTGATCGTGCGGCGGGGCATGATCTTTCACCCGCCGTTCGAGAATGTCGTGATCTCGCAGGGCGACCGATTGATCGTGACGGCGACCCGGCGGGCCTTCACACAGGCGCTGTCGCGCGGCGCGGCCAGTCACCAGCAGGCGGCGGACGACCCGGCTACCCCTCCGGGCCCCGACTATCACATTGCCGAAGCCGTCATCCCGCCCGGCTCCCGTCATGCAGGGCGCACGATCCGCAATGCAGGCATCGAAACCGAGCATGGCGTGTACATGCTGGGTGTGCAGCGCAAGAGCCGCATGGGCCGCACGCCCGTTGCCGACATTCGCCTGGAACCGGGCGACACCATCCTCATCGGCGGGTCCGACAGGGCTTTCGAGGATCTGCGCGAAAGCCACGATCTGCTGGTTCTGGAATGGTCGGCCGAGCCCGTGCCGCAGCGGCGAAAGGCAGGCATCGCCTTCGCCATTTTTGCGGCAATCGTCATCATCGCGGCGCTCGAGCTGGCGCCCATTGTTGCCACCGCCATCACCGGCGCATTCGCCATGATCGCCACCGGCTGCCTTTCGCTGGCGCAGGCCGGCCGCGCCTTCGATCGGCAGATATTCCTTCTGGTCGGCTCGTCGATCGCGGCGGCGACTGCGCTGGAGCAGACCGGCGGGGCAATGCTCATCGCGGATACGGCCGTGGAACTGTTGAAGGACCACAGCGCCGTGGTGATGCTGTCGGGCTACTTCGCGGTGGTCGCAGTGCTGACCAACCTTTTGTCGAACAACGCCACCGCGGTGCTCTTCACTCCGATCGGCATCGGCATAGCGGAAGCGATCGGCGCACGGCCAGAGGTCTTCGTGGTGGCCACCATCTTCGCCGCCAATGCCTCCTTTGCAACGCCGATCGGCTACCAGACCAATCTTCTGGTCATGGGGCCGGGGCACTATTCATTCCGCGACTTCATGAAGGCCGGCGTGCCGCTTGTGATTATAATTTGGTTGACCTTTTCCTTCGTCGGTCCATGGTATTATGGGCTTTGAAGGGGCGCATGCGCGCTCCGCATCGTCCAAGCGTACCATCCTAGGGAGTGACGCCCGCCAACAATGACGCAGCAGCCGAGCCAATCTCCGCAATTCTTCCTGACGGCGCCCTCGCCTTGTCCCTATCTGGAAGGGCAGTTCGAGCGGAAAGTGTTCACGCATCTGGTCGGCGACAGGGCCCCTGAACTCAACGACCTGCTGACGCAAGGTGGCTTCCGCCGATCCCAGAACATCGCCTACCGGCCCGCCTGCGAGACATGCCGGGCCTGCGTTTCCGTGCGCATTCTCGCGCAGGAATTCCAGCCGACCCGCAACATGAAGCGCATCCTCAAGCGCAATAGCGACATGATCGGCTCGGCCCATGAGGCGGAGCCTTCGACGGAGCAGTATTCGCTTTTCCGAACCTATCTGGACGCGCGGCACAGGAAAGGCGGCATGTCCGATATGACGGTTCTCGACTACGCGATGATGGTCGAGGACACCCATGTCGACACGCAGGTCATCGAGTACCGCCGGCGCGGAGCCGATTCCTTCGTCACCGGGCGCGGCGAGGGCGAACTGATCGCCGTGGCGCTGACCGATCGGATGGCCGACGGGCTGTCCATGGTCTATTCGTTCTACGATCCGGCCCATGAGGAGCGGTCGCTGGGCACTTTCATGATCCTCGACCACATAAGGCGCGCCGCGGCGGCAGGCCTGCCCCACGTCTATCTCGGGTACTGGGTCAATGGCTCGCGCAAGATGGCTTATAAGGTGCGTTTCAAGCCGCAGGAGCACCTCGGCCCCAATGGCTGGAGCCGCGTCGAATAGCTCTAAAGCTGCGTAAGTTGTGCGCCGGGTCTGTCTTCCCGCCCTGGCGCATTCGCACCGTCGCCGGGACGGAGTGACCGCAAACCCCATGAAAGCACCGGCCTTGCCTGAAGCCTCCAACACACATCTAAAGGGATTGGCGCTGACCGCCCTTGGCGGCATGACCCTTACCATCGACATTCCGCTTATTCGGCTGGCCGACGGCGATCACTGGCCTATCCTGATGGTGCGCAGCGGACTGACCGTGCTCGCCGCTCTGGTGATCTGGTCGGTATGGCGCATGTTCTCGCGCGACGTCCCCGCCCTGGTTCCGGGCAGGCACGGCCTGGCGGTCGCTGGGCTCTATGCACTCGCCAACATCACGTTCATCGGCGCCGTCTACAACACGTCGACCGCCAATCTGGTGTTCATTCTCGCCTTCAACTCGATGTTCGCGGCCCTTCTGTCCTGGATCTTTCTCCGGGAAAGGCCGCGGCCGGCAACGATCATCGCCATGTTCGTCATGATGGCCGGCGTGCTGATCATCGTCGGCGACAGCGTCGGCACGGGCAATCTCGCCGGCGATCTGATGGCTCTGGCATCGGCCTTCCTGATCGCCTCGGCGATCACCGTGAGCCGCGCCAGCAAGCGGGACATGGGTTTTGCCGCCCTGATGGCCGTTGCGCTGCCCTTTGTTCTGGCGGCCGTCATGACGGCCAGAACCGGCTATCGGATCGAGGAACCGTTGTGGATCGTGCTCAATGGCGCGGTCGTCATGCCGCTGGCCTTCTTCTGCCTCGCCAACGGACCCAAATTCCTGTCGGGGCCTGAAGTGGCGATGTTCTACCTGCTGGAAACCGTCCTCGCGCCTGTGTGGGTGTGGCTGATCTTTTCGGAAGCGCCCACCATGCAGAGCTTGATCGGCGGCTCCATCCTGGTGGCAACACTGATCGCGCATTCCCTATGGCAGATCCATGCCGGGCGAAGACGGCGCGCCGCCGCTTTGATGCGGCATCCAATGTAGGGAACAGCGAGGCCAGGACAGTCGCGCGTACTCACGCCCCTGCCCTTAATGTTTCTCGATCGGCAGATCGATAATCGGCTGGCGACAGCCATGCCACGATTAGGACACTAATCGTTTACACTATATTCTCTTCGTTTAACCCATACCAGTAAGGAGTTGGCATGCGAACAGGAACAGCAACGATAGTCGCTGCAGGACTTATGATCTCGGTACATTTGGCCTCCGCACAGGAGGGTGTTTACGGGCCGAGGCTGGAAGGTTTTGACTATCCCTACGCAATCCAGACCTACAGTTTCACATCTCAAGGCGCTGAGCACGAGATGGCTTATATGGATGTCGCGCCAAAGGGCACAGGAAACGGCCGGACGGTGGCCTTGCTCCACGGCAAGAACTTCTGCAGCGCGACCTGGGAAGAGACGATCTCCACCTTGTCGGATGCGGGCTACCGGGTGATAGCGCCGGATCAGGTGGGTTTCTGCGCATCGACCAAACCGGACGGCTATCAGTTCAGCCTCGCCCAGCTCGCTGCAAACACGAAGTCGCTTCTCGATTCGCTTGGGATCGAGCGCGTCACGCTAGGCGGTCATTCGATGGGCGGCATGCTGGCCATGCGCTTTGCTATACAATATCCGGACTCTGTCGAGCAGCTGGTGCTGGTCAATCCCATCGGGCTTGAGGACTGGCAAGCCGAGGGCGTTCCCTATGCGACGATCGACGGGCTTTACCAGGCAGAACTGACGACCAACGCGGATTCCATCAAGGCGTATCAGCAGCGCTTCTTCTATTCCGGCGAATGGAAAGAAGCGTATGATCGGCCGGTTTCCATGCTCGCGGGCCTCTATGCCGGGCCCGGCGGAGAGAAAGTCGCCTATATACAGGCGCAGACCTCGGAAATGCTTTTGGGGCAGCCCGTGCTTTACGAGTTTCCCCGCATATCGGCCCCGACACTTTTGCTGATCGGCGGTCTCGACCGCACCGCACTGGGCGCAAACCGATCCGCACCGGACGTTGCGGCACGCCTCGGAAATTATCCCGTTCTGGCGCGCCAAGCCGCCGAGCGCATCCCCAACGCTACGCTGGTAGAATTTCCGGATCTCGGGCACTCGCCACAGATGGAGGAACCAGAAAAATTTCACGATGCCCTTTTGAAGGGTATCGCAAGATTGAATTGATTGTTTACATAAGAATCCCGTTTCATTTTTTCGTACATCAGATATATTACTAAAAACGCTGTTATATAAATAATTTTGCATTCACTTTAATAACATTATGGGATTTTTCACATGAAAAACTCGATGAATACCAATATTTCATACCCGTATCTTGCGTTTGTCGCTCTATTTTCCACGCTTTCGGTCTTAAACAATACCTCCGCTCTGGCGCAAAGCAGGGACGAAATACGCTTCGGAGTGGAAGCGGAGGTTCCCCCTTTTGAAAGCCGTAATGCGGATGGAGAGCTTGTGGGGCTGAATATTGAGCTCGGCAACGCGCTCTGCGAAGAGATGCGGGTCCGCTGCACCTGGGTCGACCAGCCTTACGCAACCAACATCGCAGCGCTCCAGGAAGGCCGTTTCGATGTCATCATGCCCATGACGCCGACGGATGCCCGCAGGCAGATCATAGACTTCACCGACGTCATGTACGAACTGTCGAGCCGCCTTGTGGCACGTAAAGGATCTAACCTTTCGCCCACCGCAGCGTCTCTCAAGGGAAAACGTATTGGCGTGCTCAGCGGGACCAGCCGTGCGGCCTTCGCCAAGGCCAAGTGGGAAAGCGAAGGCGTCGAGATCGTAAGCTTTGGCCTGAACGCCGAGTTGATCGAGAGCCTGCTTGCCGGGGACATCGACGCGACGTTGCAGGACACGATCGAGATATCGGGAGCTTTGCTCGACAAGCCCGAGGGAAGCGACTTCGACTTCACCGGTGAAGTCGTGGCCGATCCGGCGCTTGGAAGCGGCATCGCAATGGCGATCCGGCAAGACGAGCCGGAACTCAAGGCGATGCTGAACCGGGCGCTGGCCGCCATCAAAGCAAACGGCAAACACGAGGCGATCGTTTCCCGCTACCTGACCTCGGATCCTTCGCCTGCCGGAGAGGCAGGGTCGGACCGGGCATCGCTGGAATATATCGGCAACGGCGGCAACCTGCCCTTCTCGCAAGCGGTGCGCGTTGGCAACATGCTGTATCTCTCCGGCGTTCTCGGCGATGACGCCAACGGTGTCTTCCCCGAGACCACTGCCGGCCAGACCGCTGCGATCATGGACAATATCGGCGCAACGCTCGAACGGAACGGCTCGTCGCTCGATGAGGTCGTGCGCTGTAATGTAATCCTCGCCGACATCGCGGATTTCCAGGAAATGAATCGTGTCTATGCCGGCTATTTCCCTGAAGGCCGCTTCCCTGCGCGCACCACGTTCGAAGCATCGAACCTGGTCGCGGGCGGCAAGATCGAGATCGAGTGTACCGCCTATGTCCGGTAGCGGCCACACTCAGCCTTGATCGGGCAGATGCCATCGGGCCGCCTCGTGCGCCGTGCGTCTTTCGAGGCGCGCGGCGCTAGCGCAGATCATCGTTGAGAAACGATGATCTGCGCTATCTGTTTGTTTTTACCACATTTATGCGACGTCAGGTGATTCCACCTGACTGCAAAATGCTCTAGAATTTGCCCGTGCGCGGAAAGCCCTTGGGCGCCATGCGGCCGGCGGCGGCGCGGTTGCCCATCCATTCGGCCAGTTCCTCGCGCGATTTCACGAAGGAGCGGTCGGCCGAATCGCGCCAGCTGAGCCCCTCGGCGATCGCGAATGTCTTGAGGTCGGAGATGCCGCCATCCTTGTAGCGTTGCAGGCGCACGCCCTTGCCGCGCGCCATCTCCGGCACCTCGGAAAGCGGGAAGACGAGCAGCTTGCGGTTCTCGCCGATGATGGCAACGTGATCGCCGGAGACCGTGACGCACATCTTCGTCTCGTCCGGCGCCTTCACATTCATCACCTGCTTGCCCTTGCGGGTGTTGGCGATGATGTCCTTTTCGGCGACAACGAAGCCGTTGCCGGCGTGGGAAGCCAGAAGAAGCCTGCGCTCCGGGTCATGCGCAAAGGCCGTGACGATCGCCTGGTCGTTCTCCATATCGACCATGATGCGCACCGGCTCTCCGTGGCCGCGCCCGCCGGGCAGGCGGTCGGCGCCGATCGTGTAGACCTTGCCGCCCGTGGTGAGCAGCAGGATCTTGTCGGTCGTCTGGGCATGGAAGGCGAGCTTGAGGCTGTCGCCTTCCTTGAAAGTCAGCGTGGAGTAGTCGGACAGGTGCCCTTTCATGGCGCGCAGCCAGCCCTTTTCGGAGAGCACCACGGTTATCGGCTCGCGCTCGATCAGCGCCTCATGAACATCCTCCAGATCGTGATCGGGCGCGTCCGCGAAGGTGGTGCGGCGCGCCCCGAGCTCCGGGTTCTTTTCCGGGTCGTAAGTCTGGCGGACCTTGGAAACTTCCCAGCGCACCGTCTTCCACTGCTTGGCCTCGGAGGCGAGCAGCCCCTCGATCTGTGTTTTTTCCTCGGACAGCTTGTCGAACTCCTTGCGGATTTCGAACTCTTCCAGCTTGCGCAGGGCGCGCAGCCGCATGTTGAGGATGGCTTCGGCCTGGTTGTCGGTCAGCTCGAAGCGGGCGATCATCTCCTTCTTCGGTTCATCCTCCTCGCGAATGATCCGGATGACCTCGTCGATATTGAGATAGGCGACAAGGTAGCCGGCCAGGATCTCCAGCCGCTTCTCGATCTCTGAAAGGCGATGGCGCGAGCGGCGCAGAAGCACCTCGCGGCGATGGTCGAGCCATTCGCGCAATACCTGCTTCAGCGACAGCACGCCCGGCACCTTGCCGCGCGACAGGACGTTCATGTTGAGCGGGAAGCGGGTTTCCAGGTCGGTAAGCTTGAATACCGATTCCATCAGCAATTCCGGCGTCACCGTCCGGCTCCTGGGCACCAGCACGACGCGAATGTCCTCCGCGCTCTCGTCGCGGACGTCTTCCAGGAGGGGCAGACGGCGGGAAATGATGAGCTCGGCGATCTTCTCGATCAGCCGCGACTTCTGGATGCCGTAGGGGATTTCGGTGACCACGGCGGTCCACATGCCGCGGCCCTGGTCCTCCTTTTCCCAGCGCGCGCGCAGCCGGAAGCCACCGCGGCCGGTCCTGTAGGCCTCGCGGATCGAAGCCTGGTCCTCGACGATGAGGCCGCCGGTCGGAAAGTCCGGCCCTTTCACGAAGTCGAGCAGGCGTTCGTCGGCAACAGCCGGATCGTCGATGATGGCAAGGGCTGCGTCGCAGATTTCGGCGGCGTTGTGGGGCGGGATCGAGGTCGCCATGCCGACGGCGATGCCGCTCGACCCATTGGCGAGGAGATTGGGGAATGCGCCGGGAAGGACCGTGGGCTCCTCGTCCTCCTCGTTATAGGTCTTGCGGAAGTCGACCGCGTCTTCCGTAATGCCCTCCAAAAGCGACGTGGCGGCCTCCGTCATGCGCGCCTCGGTGTAGCGCATGGCAGCCGCGTTATCGCCGTCGATATTGCCGAAATTTCCCTGACCGTCGACCAGCGGGTAGCGCATGGCGAAAGACTGGGCAAGGCGCACGAGCGCGTCGTAGATCGACTGGTCGCCGTGGGGATGGAATTTGCCCATCACGTCGCCGACGATGCTCGCGCATTTGGCGAAACGCTGCCCCGGCTCCAGGCGGGCCAGGCGCATGGCATGGACGATGCGGCGGTGGACAGGTTTCATCCCATCGCGCACATCGGGCAGCGCCCGGTGCATGATGGTCGACAGCGCATAGGCCAGGTAGCGCTCCTCGAGCGCCTTCTTCAGGTCGATCGGCTCGGCCGATGCACGGCCGTCACCGCCGGTTGGAAGCAGATCTTTTCCCATGGCTTTCGGTTAGACCAGTGAGTGATTCGCGGCAAGGGCCGGAGGCAAGGGAGTAGCAGGGGAACAGGGCAGCAAGGCCGTAGGGAAATTTTTCACCACGCCTTGCTGCCTGCTGGCCCTCATCGCGTCACCTGCTCCAGAAAGCGCTCGATGGCCAAAGTCGCGGGATCCCCCGGCTGGCCGAGCTTTCTGGCGATGGAGCCGTGGGTGTAGCGCCTGCCGTCGAAGACGGCGACCCGCGCGCCACGGGCACGCAGGAGATTTGCGTAGCCGTTGGTGAGCGCGCGGCGGCGCTCGCCGTTCGAGCCTGAATGCAGGAAGAGATGAGGCGGAAAGCCGCTGCCGCGCCGGGCATAGGTGACCGGCGACCAGCGCACCCAGTCGTCGGGATTGGAGCCGAAGGCGTTGATATAGGGGTAGCCGAGCGAGCCGCGCATGCCGGCATAGGCCACCATGTCGTAGGCCTGCACGTCATTGGGAATGACACCGCGCACATTGCCCACCATGCCGCGCGCCGCCGCCAGCGCCACCAGATGCGCACCGGCCGAGTGCCCCATGAGCACGATCCGCGAAGGATCGCCGCCATAGTTCCGGATATTGGTGCGCACCCAGGCAACGGCCCGGGCAAGATCATTCGCCTGCCCGTCTATCGTGGTGGCCGGCACCTTGCGATAATCTATGGAAACAAGGAGATAGCCTTTGCTGTTCAGCCATTCGGGCAGCGAGTAGACCTTCTTGCGGCTGCCCTTCACCCAGCCTCCTCCATGGGCGTAGATGACGACCGGCTTCGGCCTGCTGCCGACGAAGGCGAAGAGGTTGAGGCCGGCCGAGGCGCGCGTCACCCCTTCGCCGGGCTGATGGATATCCAGCGCCAGCCCGCCGCCGTAGCTCAAGCCGTCGTGCAATGCACCGGCCCTGGCCGGTCCACCCGTCATCGCCACGGCCGCCGTCAGCAGCGTCAGCAGGCATAGCGTGAAGAGGCGGTATGGTCTCGCGGACACGGCGAAATGCATAGGTTTGATCGTTCCGTTCATCATGAATTGCGCAGTTAAATTGACACAGCCATATGCGCCCGTCATCTTGCCGACCGATAATATTGCCAGTTCAGCAAGATTAACCGTAACAGTTACGCGTGGAGCACACCCGATGGCCAGACCTTCTCTCCTGACGAAGCGCCTTGTGGGCGTCAGCCTTTTTCTTGGCGCGATGTCCCAGGCGGCCTTCGCCTTCGAAGCTGAAGATGTTGCATCCGCCCTCAAGGCCCAGCTCGACCGTCAACAGGTGGAACTGGAATGGGAAGCGGTGCGGCAGGAGGGAAGCACGGTTGTGCTTGATGGTGCAACCGCCGCAAGCACGGATGCCGAGATCGAGGGAGCGCTCCCGCTCGGCGAAATCCGCCTTGAGGATGTCAGCGAAACCGACACCGGCTACCGTGTCGAAAACCTGGACATTGCGTCGCTTTCGCATGAGGCAGACGATGTGAAGGTCTCGCTGAGCGGCCTTTCCATCAGCGGCCTCGTGCTGACGAAGGACGCTGCCGCCGACCCTTATGGCGGCGCGCTGCGTTATGAGCGGTTCGAGGTCGACCATGTGGAGGCGCGCGACGAGGACGATGTCCTGCTCGGTTCCATCGAAGACCTGCGCGCGGACATGTCGATCTCAGGCGAGGACCAGGCCATGGAGATCGAGGGTCACCCGGCACGGTTCACCGTAAATACGGCGTCGCTGTCCAAAGGCGAGAACCCGCGCAAGACCATTGAGGAACTGGGCTATGAGGAACTGACGGGTTCGCTCGAATTTTCCGGCCGCTGGCGGCCGTCGGACGGACAGGTCCGTCTCGACCGCTACGCCCTGACCCTTGACGACGGCGGCACGCTCGTCCTCACCGGCGAAATCTCGGGCTATACGCCCACCTTCATCAGGTCGGTGAGCGAAATGACCGAGAACATGAAGGCGTCGGAAGGGTCCAGCCAGGGCATGGCCATGCTGGGCATGATGCAGCAGATCTCCTTCCACGGCCTCTCGGTGCGGTTCGACGACGATTCGCTCAGCGAGAAGGTGGTCGATCTGGTCGCCTCGAAGCAGGGCGGGAAGCGGGAAGATGTGATTGCGCAGGCCGGGGCGATCATCCCGATGCAGCTTTCGCCCTTTCTGGGGACCGAACTTGCCAATGAGGTGGCGCAGGCGGTGACGACGTTCCTCAAGGCGCCCGACAACATCGAAATCAGCGCCCAGCCGTCCACGCCCGTGCCATTCGCCATGCTCATGGGGGCGGCAATGGGCGCGCCGGAAATGCTGGCCAAGCAGATCGGCCTCACGGTGAAGGCGAACCAGTAGGCCTTCTGCCCCTGGAACATAAAAGCTTGGTCACCTCCCGTTCCGGCGAAACGGCGAGGTGATCTAGGGTCAGGACCCTAGGCCTGCGGCCTTCGTTCCCTCAGCCACACCTCGATGCAGGCCGCTACGATCAGGCCCGCGCCCTGCAACATATCCCGGCGGCAAAGGCCATTGGCTGGCCCCTCGCCTTCGGAGCGCAACGGCGGCACATGAATGAAGCCGGACATGGCCGGCGCGAATCGCGGCCATTGCGGACTGCGCGACAGGTAGAAGAGATAGTTGCACAGATAGCCGCCGGCGTCGTCGGACCACGAGACCGGCAGGCCATGCGCCTTCAGCGCCGCCTCGATGTGGGCGAGCGGCAGGGTCGAGGGCAGCACGGCCTCGCCATCGCAGATGCGGTCGCTGGCGGCGAGCTCGCCGGCACTGTCGGCCCTGCCCCGCCTGATCTCATTGCGGGCGATGCGTTCCAGCGTAAAGCCCTGCGCCATGGCGCTCAGGCCGAAATGGATTGCGATGTCGGGGGAGTGACTCTCGCCCAGCTTCTCGGCGTTTTGGGCGACCGTGGCATATTCCACCGCAAGCACTGCGGCGCGCAGTTCGGCATCGGACCATGGTTGCCCGCCCAAGGCCTCCACGAGCCATTCGGTCGGGTTGACCGGTGCGCCGGGAAACGGGCCAAAGCCTGTAACCAGTACGCGCGGACGGACCGGCTCGCATGGTTGCGCGCCGGCCGCCACCGCGTCAGTCCTTCTTGACCGGAGCCAGTCGCAGGTGCAGGTCGCGAAGCTGCTGTGGGGTGGCCTCCGAGGGGGCGCCCATGAGCAGGTCCTGAGCCTGCTGGTTCATCGGGAACATCGTGACCTCCCGCAGATTCTTGGCGCCGACCAGAAGCATGACGATGCGGTCGATGCCGGCGGCCATGCCGCCATGGGGCGGCGCGCCATACTGGAAGGCCCGGTAGAGCCCGCCGAAGCGCTCTTCCACCGTCGCCTGGTCGAAGCCGGCGATCCCGAACGCCTTGACCATGACTTCCGGCAGATGGTTGCGAATGCCGCCCGAGGCAATCTCGAAGCCGTTGCAGACCATGTCGTACTGGAACGCCTTGATCGAAAGCGGCTCCTCGTTTTCCAGCGCCTCCAGTCCGCCCTGGGGCATGGTGAAGGGGTTGTGCCCGAAATCGATCCGCTTCTCGTCCTCGTTCCACTCGAAGAAGGGGAAGTCGACGATCCAGCAAAGCTCGAAGCGGTCGCGGTCGACGAGGTTCAGTTCTTCGCCCGCGCGTGTGCGGGCGGCGCCGGCGAAGGCAACGAATTTCTTCGGATCGCCGGCAACGAAGAAGCAGGCATCGCCATCTTCCAGGCCGAGCTGGGTGCGGATCGCCTCGGTGCGTTCGGGCCCGATGTTCTTGGCGAGCGGGCCGGCGCCTTCCAGACCCTCGCCTTCCTTGCGCCAGAAAATATAGCCCAGCCCCGGCTGGCCTTCGCCCTGCGCCCACGAGTTCATGCGGTCGCAGAAAGCGCGGGAGCCGCCGGTCCTGGCCGGAATCGCCCAGACTTCGGCCTTGGGATCGTTGGCGAGGATGTTGGCGAACACCTTGAAGCCCGAACCACGAAAATGATCCGACACGTCCTGCATCTCGATGGGGTTGCGCAGGTCGGGCTTGTCGGAGCCGTATTTGCGCATGGCCTCGTCATAGGAGATGCGGCGGAAGGTTTCGGTGACGGGCTTGTCGCCGGCAAAAGCCTTGAAGATGTCGCGGATGACCGGCTCCATGGTCTGGAACACGTCTTCCTGCTCGACAAAGCTCATTTCCAGGTCGAGCTGGTAGAACTCGCCCGGCAGGCGGTCGGCGCGCGGGTCCTCGTCGCGGAAACAGGGCGCGATCTGGAAATAGCGGTCGAAGCCCGAGACCATGATGAGCTGCTTGTAGATCTGCGGCGCCTGCGGCAGCGCGTAGAACTTGCCCTCGTGCAGCCGCGAGGGCACCAGGAAGTCGCGCGCGCCCTCGGGCGAAGAGGCCGTCAGGATCGGCGTGGAATATTCGGTGAAGCCGGCGCCGGCCATCTGCTGACGCATCTCGGCGATGATCTTCGTTCGTGCGACGATGTTCCTGTGCAGCGTTTCGCGGCGCAGGTCGAGGAAGCGGTATTTGAGGCGGATGTCCTCGGGATATTCCGGCTCGCCGAACACGGGAAGCGGCAGTTCCTTCGCCTGGCTGAGGACCTCGATCTCGCGCGCGAAAACCTCGATGCCGCCGGTAGGCAGGTTCGGGTTGACGGTCTCTTCCGTGCGCGCCTTCACCTCGCCGTCGACCCGGATGACCCATTCGCCGCGCACGCGTTCGGCCGTGCCGAAGGATGGGGAATCGGGGTCCGCGACGATCTGCGTCAGGCCGTAATGGTCGCGCAGATCGATGAAAAGCAGCCCGCCATGGTCGCGCACGCGGTGGACCCAGCCGGAGAGACGGACGGCCTTGCCGACGTCGGATTTTCTGAGTTCGGCGCAGGAATGGCTGCGATAGCGGTGCATGGTCGTGTCGTCCGTGTGTTGGAATATGCGCTGGGCCGTCGAGGGTCGACCCTTCGAAGTCGGCGCGAAAAGCGCATGAGAGGTGCGATTTGTCAAGGCATGCGGGGACCGCGCGGACGGCAGAAACGGCCTGCGCCCCCTCTACGGATCGGGCGATAGGATATGAATAGAAATCTTCACATTTCTGCCATCTGCGCATAAACAGGTTTCATGGAACTGATCAAAACAAGACATGAGCTCGAGCAGGCCGTCTCCGAGCTCGAAAAATCCGATTTCGTCACGATCGATACCGAATTCATTCGTGAGACGACGTTCTGGCCCGAATTGTGCCTCATCCAGATGGCGGCGCCGGGCGTGACCGCGCTGGTCGACCCGCTCGCGCCGGACATGGACCTGAAGCCGTTTTTCGACCTGATGGCGAACGAGGCGGTGACGAAGGTGTTTCACGCCGCGCGGCAGGACATCGAGATCATCTTCAATCTCGGAGGGCTCATTCCGCATCCCATCTTCGACACCCAGGTGGCGGCCATGGTCTGCGGTTTCGGCGACAGCATCTCCTACGACCAGCTCGTGGGACGCATCACGGGCGACCGGATCGACAAGACCTCGCGCTTCACCGATTGGCGGCACAGGCCGCTCTCCGACAAGCAGCTCGACTATGCGCTGGCGGACGTGACCCATCTCATCCCCGTCTACCTGCATCTCAAGCAGCAGCTCGACCGGGAGAACCGGGCGCACTGGCTGAAGGAGGAAATGGATGTTCTGACGGCGCGCGAGACCTATGATCCGCATCCCGAAGACGCCTGGAAGCGGTTGAAGCTGCGGGTGCGCAAGCCGATCGAGCTGGCGGTCATGCAACGTGTCGCAACGTGGCGCGAGATGGAAGCGCGCGAGCGCAACGTGCCGCGCGGCCGCGTCATCAAGGACGACGCCATCTATGAGGTCGCCCAGCAGCAGCCCAAGGATGTGCAGGCTCTGGGAAGGCTGCGCTCGATCCCCAGGGGTTGGGAGCGCTCGGGCGCGGCGGCAGGACTTCTGGAGGCCGTGAACGCCGCCCTTGCCTTGCCGAGGGAAGAGCTGCCGAAGCTGCCGAAGCCTGTCCATGCGCCTGAAGGCGCGGCGGCCGCGGCGGAGCTCATCAAAGTCCTGTTGAAGCTCGTCGCCGAGCGGGAGGGGGTCGCCCCCAAGATGCTCGCCTCCAGCGACGATATCGAGCGGATCGCGGCGGAAGGCGAGAAGGCCGATGTTCCAGCGCTATCCGGCTGGAGGCGCGAGGTCTTCGGCGGAGAGGCCCTGAAGCTGATGCGCGGCGAGACGGCGCTGCGCTTCAACAACCGCCGCATCGAGACCTTTTCACCCGATACGGGGCTGGTCAGCGCCGCCGAATAGAGCATTGCGGCATTCCGTGCGCCGTTCCTTCGGGTTCAAGCTTCGGCGACACCGAGCGTCAGGTCGAGCCCGGTGACCTTCGCAAGATGCGCCATCCGGCCATGCGGACGCTCGCCCATCAGCGCGGCGTGCGAGCGCGGTACCAGAAGGGCCAGCGTCCCGTTTTCGCGCTTTACCCATTTCAGTTGCGGGATGATGCCGGGCATCGACGCGGACAACAGGTAGACGACGCGCATCAGGCCACCAAGAAGCCGGGCGCGCTCGACATAGACGGGAGTCGCGAGCCGGCGCATCTCCGGCGACAAGCCGTCATTGAACAGGCCCTCATGGCGGAACAGGTTGGTGAGCGCGATGAAGGCGCGGCCGGGATGGTCGATGCCACTGAAGGAGCCATGGGCAATGATGTTGAGCGACTGGGTGCCGCGGTATTCGGGATGGGCGCGCCAGCCGATGTCGGCCATGAGACAGGCGGCCCGGCGATAGCGCGCCTCGTTCTCCGTCTCTTGGATGCCCAGCGCCTGAAAAGCCTCGGTCGACCAGTCTGCCAGCTCGCGGGCATGGGTGACCGAACGCGATCTTAAAAGGGCCAGTTCTTCAGCCGCCGAAATCAGCGGATCCGTTTCACGCACCGGCTCTTCAAGCAGCGAATAAAGATAACCCTCGCGTACGCCATTGGCGGAGATCACGATTTTGGAGGGCTTGGCGGCGCGGATGACCTCCAACAGGACCGCAGCGCCATAGGGCAGCAGGGCGCGGCGGTTCTTCGATATCCGGTCTATCCCCTTCATCTTGTCGATGCTGCCGCTGGCCACACGCTTGAGGAAGGCCGCGTGCCGGACAGGGTCCATCTCGTAATAGTGCATGACCTCAAGCGGATAGCCGGTCACGTTCATGTGGAGCCGCGCCAGGTTGCGCCAAGTGCCGCCGACGCAATAGAACGCCCTGCCTGCGCCCTGGCCCAGCCAGTTCGCGCGGGCGATCTCGCTTCGGGCAATCCGGGTCGCAGCCGCGACGGAACTCTCCGACATCTCACGCAGGCGCAAGCCGCCCAAGGGCAGCGTTATGCCCTCGCCCATGTCGCGATCCCGGACATCGACCAATTCGAGGCTGCCGCCGCCTAGATCGCCGACAATGCCGTCAGGCTTATGAAAGCCGGACATGATGCCGAAGGCCGAATACTGCGCCTCCTCGCGACCGGAAAGGACGCGGATTCTCGTTCCCAGTATCTCTTCGGCCCTCGCTATGAAATCGGGACCGTTCGTCGCCTCCCGTGCGGCAGCCGTCGCCAGCACATGGAGCGACTGGGCGCCGGCCTGCTCCGATAGCGCCCGAAAGCGCCGGAACTCTTCGACGGCCCGGCTCACGCCGTCGGGATCGAGTTCGCCCGTCGTGACGAGCGACTTGCCCAACCCTGCAAGCATCTTCTCATTGAAAAGCACGGTCGGAGACCGTGCGATGCCTTCATAGATCACCAGACGGATCGAGTTGGATCCGATGTCGATGATCGAGATCGGCCGGCGATCCTGCAACCGGCCTTGCGATGCCTTTATGCCCACGCGCCGTCAGCCGCCAGCTTGGGCCTTCTTGCGGCGCTTGAAGGCCGCAATCCGCTTCGGCGCATGGGATTTAAGTGCATCGCCTCGGCCCGAAAGGCTGGGATTGGTCATGAAGTATTCCTGGGCGTTGAAGGTTTCTTCTCCATCCTCGGGCACAATGCGCCTCGAGGTACCGTCTGGCAATACTTCGAAACTTTGCTGGTTGTCCATGATGTTGCCCAGCATGATCTGGCCCAGCACCTGTTCATGCACAGTCGGATTGGTGATCGGCACCATGGCCTCGACACGCCGGTCGAGATTGCGGGGCATCAGGTCGGCGGACGAGATGTAGACGACGGCCTCGTCGGAGGGCAGCCCGTGACCATTGCCGAAACAATAGATGCGGCTGTGCTCAAGGAAGCGGCCGACGATGGACTTGACCCTTATGTTCTCCGACAGGCCGGGCACTTGCGGCCGCAGGCAGCAAATGCCGCGCACGACCAGATCTATCTCAACGCCGGCGCGACCTGCTTCGTACAAAGCATCGATAATTGCGGGGTCGACGAGCGAATTCATCTTCATCCATATTTGCCCGGGACGACCGCCCTTGGCATGTTCCACCTCCGCCGCGATGTGCCTCAGGATGCGGTCACGCAGCGTGAAGGGAGACACGGCGAGCTTCATATCCACGTCCGGCTCGGCATAGCCGGTGATGAAATTGAAGACCTTGGCCACGTCGTGGGCGATGATCGGATCGTCGGTGAAATAGGACAGATCGGTATAGATGCGGGCGGTGATCGGATGGTAGTTGCCGGTACCCAGGTGGCAGTAGGTGCGCAGCCTCCCCTCCTCGCGGCGCACGACCAGCGACATCTTGGCGTGGGTCTTCAATTCGATGAAGCCGAACACGACCTGCACGCCCGCCCGCTCAAGGTCTCGTGCCCAGCGGATATTGGCTTCCTCGTCGAAGCGGGCCTTGAGCTCCACGAGGGCCGTCACCGACTTGCCGGCCTCCGAAGCCTCGATCAGCGCGCGCACGATGGGGCTGTCGTTGGAGGTACGGTAAAGGGTCTGCTTGATCGCCACGACATCGGGATCCTGGGAGGCCTGGCGCAGAAACTGCACCACGACATCGAAGGATTCGTACGGGTGATGGACCACCAGGTCCTTCTCGCGTATCGCGGCGAAGCAGTCGCCACTATGCTCGCGGATGCGCTCGGGAAAGCGCGGATTATAGGGCGCGAACTTCAGCTCCTCGCGCGGGATCTTGACGATCTCCGATATCTGGTTGATCGCCAGCGGCCCTTCCAGGACGCTGATGCGGGTCGGCGGCACGCCGAGCTCCGTCGCCACGAAGGCGCGCAGGGACTCCGGCATCGAGCGTTCGAACTCGATGCGGATCACCGACCCGCGGCGGCGGCGTTTCAGCGCGCTTTCGAACAGGCGGACCAGATCCTCGGCCTCTTCCTCCACCTCGATATCGCTGTCGCGGATGATGCGGAAGGTGCCGGACCCGTTGACGCGGTAGCCAGGAAAGAGCTTTCCGATAAAAAGCTCCACCACATCCTCGAGCGTGACGAGGCGGCAGGCACTGCCGCGCCGGGGCAGCTCTATGAAGCGCTGCAGGGCAACCGGCAGGCGCAGCAGAGCCGTCATCGCCTCGCCGTCCGTCAGGTTCTGGAGATCGAGCGCGATAGAGAAGCCGAGATTCGGAATGAAGGGAAATGGATGCGCCGGGTCGATGGAGAGCGGCGTCAGCACTGGATAGATATCGTCGAGGAAATGCGCCTCGACCCACTTCTTGTCGTCCGCCGTCAGCGCCGCCGGCCGGATCAGTTCGATTTCCTCCTTTCTGAGCAGTTCCAGAAGGCGGGAGAGGCTTGCATGCTGATCGATCTGCAGACGGCTCACCTCGCGGAGAACCTGGTCGAGCTGCTCTTCCGGCGTGCGCCCGTCGGCGCTGCGTGTCGCGATATTCTCGCGCACCTGGCCGGCGAGACCGGCAACGCGGACCATGAAGAACTCGTCGAGATTGTCGGCCGAGATGGAAAGGAAGCGCACCCGCTCCAGCAGCGGATGGCTGGGGTTCTGCGATTCATCCAGAACGCGCCTGTTGAACTGAAGCCAGGAGAACTCGCGATTGACGAACCGATCGGGACCGGCGATCGCATCGGCGGCGCCCTGCTGGTCCGGAAACTCATTCTTGACTGGTTTCAACTCGTTCATCATCTGCCCGCTGTCTTACCGGATGCCCGGCCGAATGCCCGGCGGCGCACCACGTCGTACCACCCTATATTATGCAGTGGCATGGTTTTGCGACAGTTTCATATCACAGGCTTGCAAAGAAGCCGTTTATGCTACAAACGCAGCCCATCGGCCGGTCACATCCGCCTGGGGAAACAGCGGAGCGATGGCGGGCCCTGGATGCAGTTCGCGGGAGAATGATATGGCTGGCGATACGATACCGCATTTTCACAACACGGCTGGACATCGTTCGATCGAGATCGGCGTGAAGGAATTCATGTGCGTCGGCGCGGCCGCTCCCGATGACCATCCCCATGTGTTTCTGGACATGGGCGACGATGTGGAGCGCGTCTGCCCCTATTGCTCGACGCTCTACCGCTACAATCCCGAACTGAAGGCATCCGAGACCAGGCCTGAAGACTGCCGCTACACGGAAGCTGCTTAGGATCAGGACCCAGTCGCCGTGAAAAGGCATGTTGTCGTCGCGGGGGCCGGAATTGCGGGCCTGACGGCAGCGCTTGCCTTCGCCGCGCAAGGATTTAACGTTTCCGTATACGAACGTGCCGACACGCTTGAGGAAGCGGGCGCGGGCCTGCAGCTTTCCCCGAATGCGACGCGCATTCTCGACCGCCTCGGCGTCACCGCCCGGTTGGACGGCAAGGCCGTCGCTCCGCAGGCGATCCTCCTCAAGGACGCGGCGAGCCTGAGGCCGCTTGGGCGGGTTCCGCTCGGGCGAAAGGCCGAGGCGCGCTGGGGAGCGGCCTATCTGGTGGTGCACCGCGCCGACCTTCAGGGGGCGCTTGCGGAGGTTGTCGGCGAGACACCCTCCATACGCCTGGTGATGGGCGAGAGCGTCGACGACGCGGCTTTCCAGGGCGAGGCAGTCGCTGTCCGCCTTTCCTCCGGGGCTCAGATCGGCTGCGGATTGCTTGTGGCGGCCGATGGCGTGTGGTCACGGTTGCGAAGGCTGGCGAGCGACGGCCAAAGCAGGTTCAGCGGCCATGTCGCCCATCGCGCCGTGGTGCGTGCCGGCGATGTGCCGGAAGGCATCCTGAGTTCGGAAAATGACAGTGTCTGCGCGCTGCTTGCCCCCGGTTTCCATCTGGTGGCCTATCCTGTGCAAGGCGGCAGCCAGGTCAATCTCGTCGCCGTCACACGGGGGCGCGACCTCGGTCGACGCTGGACAAGCGAGGCCGACATGACCGCGCTGGTCTCAGCCATGGCTGGCGCCTCCCCTCGCTTGCGCATGCTCGTCTCAGTGGCCGCGCCCTGGAGGACGTGGCCGCTGCATACCGTCGGCAGCCTGCGGCGCTGGCACCATCCGGGCGGCATGGCGCTGATCGGCGATGCCGCCCATGCCTTGACGCCCTATGCAGCGCAGGGAGCGGCAATGGCGATCGAGGACGCGGCCCTGCTGGCCGTTCTCCACGCGCGGGGCAGAGAGCGCGCCGCAATGCTTCAACGCTTCGAGACCCTGCGCAAGCCTCGACTGAAACGCGTTGCAGCCCGCGGCCGCTTCAACCGCTTCGCCTGGCACGCAGGCGGCTTGGTGGCGCGTGCGCGAAACCTGGCGCTGCATTTCAGAAGCGAGGAACGGCTGCTGGCCGACCTCGACTGGCTCTACGGCTATGACGTGGAGGCCGCGCCCGGCGCGTGATGGCGCGGGCGCTCAGTGCAGTATCTGCGACAGGAACAGCTTGGTGCGTTCGTGCTGCGGGTTGTCGAAGAACTCCGCCGGCTCGTTCTGCTCGACGATCTGGCCCTGGTCCATGAAGATCACCCGGTTCGCCACCTGGCGCGCAAAACCCATTTCGTGGGTGACGCAGATCATGGTCATGCCTTCCTCGGCGAGGTCGACCATTGTATCCAGCACCTCCTTGATCATCTCCGGGTCGAGCGCGGAGGTCGGCTCGTCGAAGAGCATGATGCGCGGATTCATGCAGAGCGCCCGGGCAATGGCCACGCGTTGCTGCTGACCGCCGGAGAGCTGGCCGGGATATTTATTCGCCTGCTCGGGAATCTTGACCCGCTCCAGATAGCGCATCGCGATGGCCTCGGCCTCGCGCCGGGGCATCTTGCGCACCCAAATAGGGGCGAGCGTGCAGTTCTCCAGGATCGTCAGATGCGGGAAAAGGTTGAAGTGCTGGAACACCATGCCGACCTCGCGGCGCACCTCGTCGATCTTCTTCAGGTCGTTGGTGAGTTCGATGCCGTCGACGATGATCTTGCCCTTCTGGTGTTCTTCCAGCCGGTTGATGCAGCGGATCATGGTGGACTTGCCGGAGCCCGACGGACCGCAGACGACAATGCGCTCGCCGCCCATGACCTTCAGATTGATGTCCTTCAGGACATGGAACTCACCGAACCATTTATGCATGCCGATGATTTCGATGGCGACGTCTGTACCGGCGATCTGCATTTCGCCCTTCCCGGGCGCTTCCTTTTTCTCTGCCTGACTTGCCATTGTCTTCCCCTTGCCGAGCCTGCGGCCGGCTATCGTTTATGGCCGGTGTCGAGCCGGCGTTCCATGAATATCGAGTAGCGCGACATGCCGAAGCAGAACAGCCAGAAGATGAAGCCCGCGAAGACGAGGCCGGTGATCGGTGTCTGCGCCGAGGCCCAGTTGGCGTCCGCGAAATTCAGCCGGACGGCGCCCAGAAGATCGAACATGCCGATGATGTAGACCAGGCTCGTGTCCTTGAAGAGGCCGATGAAGGTGTTCACGATCCCGGGGATGACGAGCTTGATCGCCTGCGGCAGCACGATCAGATTGGTTTTCTGCCAATAGCTCAGCCCCAGCGCATCCGCACCCTCGTACTGCCCCTTGGGGATTGCCTGCAAGCCGCCGCGGATGACCTCGGCCATATAGGCGGAGGCGAACAGCGCGACGCCGATCAGCGCCCGCAGGAGCTTGTCGAAGGTGGTGCCGGGCGGCAGGAAGAGCGGCAGCATGACGCTGGCCATGAACAGAATGGTGATCAGCGGCACGCCGCGCATCGTCTCGATGAAGATGATGCAGACGAGCTTGACAACCGGCATCTGCGAACGCCTTCCCAGCGCCAGCACGATGCCGAAGGGCAGCGATACGGTGATACCGACATAGGCCAGAACCAGGGTCACCATCAGCCCGCCCCACAGCGGCGTCGGCACCGGTTGCAGGCCGAAATAGCCGCCCGACAGCAGAAAGAAGCCGACGATGGGAAAGGCCAGGAACAAAAGGATGGCGTTGAGCCCCTTGCGCGGCACCTTGGGCATGAGCATGGGTACCAGCAGCGCCACGAAGATGATGCCGGTCAGATAGACCCGCCAGCGTTCGTCCACCGGATACCGTCCCACCATGAACTGGAGGAACTTGGCGCGGACGAAGGCCCAGCAGGCGCCGGACCAGCCTTCCGGCTGCATCCCGCCCTGCACCACCGTGGCGCAGAACGTGCGGTCGGTGCCGAACCATTGTGCGTCGAAGAATGCCCAGTTCAGCACCGGCGGGACGATCGAGAAGATGATGAACAGCCCGATCAGCGTGAAGATGGTGTCGGTGATATTGGCGAACAGATTCTTGCGCAGCCACCGCACCAGGCCACGCTCGCGAAGCGGCGGCGCCTGCTCGGCGATCATTTGCGCGCGGACGAAGGAGAGATCGTGCTCCTGCATGGCTGCCCCCTATCTCTCGACCAGCGCCATGCGCGCGTTGAACCAGTTCATGAAAGCCGAAGTTGTCAGGCTGAGGCCCAGATAGACGACCAGCCAGATCGCCACGATCTCGATCGCCTGCCCCGTCTGATTGAGGGCCGTGCCGCCTGTCGCGACCAGATCCGGATAACCGATGGCTATGGCAAGCGAAGAGTTCTTGGTCAGGTTAAGATACTGGCTCGTGAGCGGCGGGATGATGATGCGCAGGGCCTGGGGTACGATGACGAGCCGCAAGGTCTGGTTTGCGCTCAGGCCGAGCGCGAGCGATGCTTCCGTCTGCCCCCGGCTGACCCCCAGCACGCCCGCCCGCACGATCTCGGCGATGAAGGCGGCGGTGTAGAAGGACAGCGCGAGATAGAGCGACAGGAACTCCGGTTTGACCTGCACGCCGCCGCGCAGGTTGAACGTGGAAAGCTCCGGATAGGAGAATTCGAGCGGCATGCCGGTCAGGAAGAAGGCAAGAAGCGGCAGGCCCACGATGAGACCCAGCCCCGTCAGGAAGACCGGGAACTGCTCTCCGGTGGCCGCCTGGCGCTTATAGGCCCAACGCCGCACGAAGAAGACGAAGATCAGCGCCAGCAGGAAAGCCAGCGCGATCAGCCAGGCTCCCTCCCCCCAGATGAACTTCGGAAAATAGAAGCCGCGCCCGTTCAGGTATGAGCCGAAGGGGAGCTCGATACTGTCGCGGGGACCCGGCAGGACCGACAGGACACCGAAATACCAGAAGAAAATGACGAGCAGCGGCGGGACGTTGCGGAAGACCTCGACATAGACGAGGCAGATGCGGTTGATCAGCCAGTTGGTGGACAGCCGCCCGACGCCGACGACAAAGCCGATTATCGTGGCCGTGGCGATGCCCAGCACAGCCACCAGAAGCGTGTTCAGCAAGCCGACCAGCAAAGCGCGGCCATAGGTCGAGTCCGAGGTGTACTCGATCATGCTCTGGCCGATGTCGAAGCCGGCGCGGCTCTGCATAAAATCGAAACCGGACGCGATGTTGGCGCGCTGCAGATTGTCTACGGTATTGCCGATGATCCAATAGACGAAGGCGAAAAGGCCGACAAAGACGAGGACCTGATACGCGATCGAGCGAAGCTTTGGATCATAAAGCAACGGTACCCGGGGAGCCTCACGGCCCTCCGCGATTGAGTCCTGGGTTGCCATATCGATCCCCGATGAGGGGGGCGAAAGGCGGCAGGCGCCTTTCGCCCGTCATGAAGGCTAAATTTCCTCGATCAGCGGATCGGCGGGCCGTACTGGATGCCGCCCTTGGTCCACAGCGCGTTGATGCCGCGGCTGATCTTGAGCGGGCTCTCGGCGCCTACATTGCGCTCGAAGACCTCGCCGTAGTTGCCGACATGCCTGACGATGCGAACAACCCAATCTTCGTCAAGCCCCAGATCAGCGGCCAGCTTGGACCCTTCCTCGGTGCCGAGCATGCGCGAGATGTTGGGATTGTCGGACTTCAGCATCTCGTCGAGATTGTCCTGGGTGATGCCGTATTCCTCGGCATTCAGCATCGCAAAATAAACCCACTTCGCGATATCGAACCACTGGTCATCGCCATGGCGCACGACCGGGCCGAGAGGCTCCTTCGAGATGATCTCGGGAAGCACCACATGGTCGTCCGGATTGGCCAGCGTGAGGCGGATCGCGTAGAGGCCCGACTGGTCGGTGGTGTAGACGTCGCAACGGCCCGAATCGTAAGCCGCGTTCACCTCTTCGAGCTTCTCGAAGACAACAGGATTGTACTCCATGTTGTTGGCCTTGAAGTAGTCGGCCAGGTTGAGCTCCGTCGTGGTGCCGGACTGCACGCAGACGGCGGCGCCGGAAAGCTGAAGGGCGGAGTTGATGCCCTGGAGCTTCTGCGCGTTGATCATGAAGCCCTGGCCGTCATAGTAGGTGACGCCGGCAAAGTTGAGGCCAAGTGCGGTATCGCGGCTGATGGTCCAGGTGGTGTTTCGCGAAAGGATGTCGATCTCGCCCGACTGGAGCGCGGTGAAGCGTTCCTTGGCGGTCAGTGCCGTGAAGCGGACGGCTTCCGGATCGTCGAAGATCGCAGCAGCGACGGCGCGGCAGTAGTCGACGTCCAGGCCCGTCCAGTCGCCGGTGTCGTCCGGCGCGCTGAAACCGGCAAGACCGGTGGAAACGCCGCACTGCACATAACCCTTCGATTTCACGTCGTCGAGGGTAGCTGCAGAGGCCGGAGCTGCCGCGATGGCAACGGCCGAGCCGAGCAGTGCCGTGATAAGTTTCTTCATGTTCATTGACCCTTTATTTTTAACGTACAGGGTTCATCCTCTAAGCTACTTGTGCGGAAGCCGGCGTATCCATTCAGATGAACACTGTATCGGTTACACGCTTCCTCTCCCATGCACAGAGCCCATCGAATGCCATATTGCAGCGCGGGTCAAGTGCGAAAGGGACAATGATGTCAATTGGCTCCGGCCTGCCGGTACCAGGGCGGCGCAGGGTTGTGCTGCGGGCGCGAAGAAATTAATCGGGGATGATCGCCGCGCGAGCGGCCTGTCGAAAGCAAAGGCGGCACAATGGGCAAAAATCACCAGATGCGTGGCGTGAATACGCGGCTCGCGCATGCCGGCAACGACCCGCGCGACTTCCACGGCTTTGTAAATCCTCCTGTCGTCCACGCCTCGACGGTGCTGTTCCCCGATGCGGCGGCGATGGCTGCGCGGAGCCAGAAATACACCTATGGCACACGCGGCACGCCGACCACCGACGCCCTGGGGGCAGCGGTCGACGCGCTGGAGGGCTCGGCCGGCACGATTGCCGTGCCGTCGGGCCTGGCCGCCGTCTGCGTTCCCCTGCTGGGCTTCCTTTCGGCGGGCGACCATGTGCTGATCGTCGATTCGGTCTACCATCCCACCCGTCGCTTCGCCGACACCATGCTCGAGCGGCTTGGCGTGGAGGTGGAATATTACGATCCGGCAGTCGGTGCCGACATCGCAGGGCTGATCCGAGACAACACGAAAGTCGTCTTCACCGAATCGCCCGGCTCCAACACGTTTGAAATGCAGGACATTCCCGCCATCAGCGCCGCGGCTCATGCGGCGGGCGCCGTCGTGATGATGGACAATACATGGGCCACGCCCCTTTATTTCCGGCCGCTCGATTTCGGCGTCGACATCTCCATCCACGCTGCCACCAAATATCCGGCCGGCCATTCCGACATTCTGCTCGGCACGGTGTCGGCCAACGAAGCCTGCTGGGAAAGGCTTTATGACGCCTATCTGACGATGGGCGTGTGCGCCGGGCCGGATGATGTCTACCAGGTGCTGCGCGGGCTGCGTACCATGGGCGTACGGCTTGAGCGCCATCAGCAGAGCGCGCTGCACCTTGCCCGCTGGCTGGAAGGCCGCGCCGGGGTGGCGCAGGTGCTGCATCCCGCCCTCCCCTCCCATCCGGGCCACGCCATCTGGAAACGCGATTTTTCAGGCGCCAGCGGCATCTTCTCCATCGTCCTGGATGGCGGTGGCCAGGCGCAGGCCCATGCCTTTCTCGACGCGCTGGAGATTTTCGGGCTCGGCTATTCCTGGGGCGGATTCGAGAGCCTTGCGGTGCATGTGCAACTCGACGACCGGACTGTCGCGAAGGGGCCCGAGGCCGGCCCGGTCATCCGTCTGCAGATCGGCCTCGAAGACGTCGACGACCTTCAAGCCGACATCGAGAAAGGGCTTGCTGCCGCGGCCCGCTAGCGCGCCGGACGTCCATTCGGACGCACGAAGGACGCCCCATCTTGGTTTTTCGGCATTTTCGCGGTCGGTCCAGCGGAGAGATCATGACCGGCGCGCCGGTCTGCCGCCGGGACCCCGGCGTCAGGCAACGATCTCAATGGGCACAGACTGCATGATTTGGTCGCGCCCGGCCCTCTTGGCTTCATACAGGAAGGCATCGGCCTCGCTGAGCACCTCGTCGACGGACTGACCGGCTCGGTGCATCGACAGGCCTATGCTGACCGAGGTTTGCAGCCCCTCGACGCCGGCGGTGCGGCCGGCCTCGCGGCAGGCGCGGTGAATGCGGTCACAGACCCTGCGAGCCTGCTCCAGGTTCACGTCCGGCAAGAGCACGACGAACTCCTCTCCGCCCAGCCGTGCGGCGATATCGACCTCGCGTGAGGCCGCGCGGATCGCCTCGCCCATGAACTGGATGACGCGGTCGCCGGTGGCGTGGCCGTGGTGGTCGTTGATGCGTTTGAAGTGATCGATGTCGATATAAAGAAGCGCGCCGGCCGAGGCATTGCGCGCCTCCGACAGCGTCTTTTCGGCCAGGATCATGAACTCGCGCCGGTTCTTGAGGCCGGTGAGGTAGTCGGTCCTTGCGGCGTGATCGAGCTCTTCGGCCAGCCTGAAGACCTTGGCCGTCTGGCGCAGGAACATGCAGGCGATGGGAAAAGCGATTGCGATCGTGATGACCGCGGTCAGAAAGAGGTCGAGAAGCAGCCGATCGGCGAAGAAGATGCTGTAGAAGAACAGCGTCAGCGCCTCCGCCGCGACGGTGGCTATCGCCGTGATCATAAGGCCCTGCCGCCAGATCGGCCATTCCTTCATATAGCCGTACAGCCCGTCGATTCCGCTCACCCACACCTCCTTCGGCTGGCTGCATGATAGGCTGGGCAGGTAAGCATCCGGTTATCGGCACATGCAGGTTTCAGCGATTTTGGCGGATGCGGTGGCGCGCGGCGGGTTCGTCGTCGCTTTCGTCGCTTTTTATCCCGCCGCTATTTGCGCATAACCGTCCCGCTGCCTCACAAAGGATGCATGATCGAACGCATCCAGAGGGCTCCCCAACCGCACTCACACCTCCTCCGGTTGTTCCTGCCGCAGGAAGGCAGAACACGAGGGTGCGGTCGTCGGCGAGTTTTCCGGGCGCGACCAAGCCTCCGAAGGAGGTGAAGGATCGCCGCATGCGCTCCGAATAGCCGGTCCTCCCGCCCCCCGGACCGGCTTGCCCAAAGCCTCGTCTGCCGCGCCCCCGGGTACCGTCAGGCGGGGCTTTGGGACCCTTCCAGGTAGCAGTAAGCGTGACCGCGAGATACCCGCAAAGCCAGCCGATGGACGCGCTACGTGCCTGCGAAACCGCTTGTGGACAGAATGATGATCCTGAAACTCCTGGACGAGTCCATCGCGCTGGGTCTCCAGGAAGAGGAGCTGGACATCCTGCTCGTACGGCACGGCCCCGTGGATCTGGATCTGCTCGAGGAATGCAAGGGGATGCATCCCGGATTCAACGGATCAGCACATACGTCGATCAGGACAATCCTCGGCGCCGGTTGCCCCGATCACGGGACCGGCAAGCGCCCCTGATTCCGCAGGTCCGGCCAATCCACATTCCGCAGGTCCGGCGAATCGGCCGCAGCATCACCCCGGCTATCCTGGCCGTTCTTCAAGAATCCTTCGAACCAGGCCCGATATCTCTGAGGCCCCTGCCTCGACGAGCGCTTCCGCGTCGGCGGCAAGCTTGCTCCGAGTGCTGAGTGTGCCCGAACCGTAGGCTTCGTTGGTGCGGCCGTCGAGCACGTTCCAGAAGATCGTCAGGCCCTCGCCCCGGCCATGCACCTCCGACAGCACCTTGATCACCGGCGCCCCGTCGGCCGAGCGCGCGGCGGCCTCCACCACCTGAAGGTAGTGTTCGGGCTCCGGCACGGCCACCACGCGCGAACGGCCGTCGCCGAGCTGGCGCCACAGTGCCTGGGTCAGCTTTCTGCTGATCGACAATGTGGAGGCCGACGCATCGACCGCGCGCGTGCTGTCGACCACGACGACCGGCCGCGCGTCCGCCGCAGGGCTCCCGAGCGACCCCATGTGCAGATAGGCGCCCAGGACGCCGGCCAGGATGGCGCAACCGGCAACCGCAAGGCCCATGCGGCCGCGGTACCTGGCGGCGGTGAGCCCGGTCCACGAGCGGAAGGGCCGCCAAGACGGCGTTCGCTTGAAGACCGGGACATAGCCGCCGAGCGGGATATCGATGCGCACGAGATCGGTGCGGCCTTCATCCCTGTAATAGGCGTGCAGCGACCGGCGCAGCTGGCCGGCCGCGATACGGACGATGGGATCGGTCGAAGCGTCGAAGCTGGCATCCCGGCCGAAAACATCGACGGCCACGGTAAAGGCCTTGATGCGGTCGGCTCGGCCTGCCACCGTTTCCTCGACGATGAATCTGAGGAACCGCTTGTTGCGCTCGGAGGCTTTGAAGGCCGGATTTGCCAGCAAGCCATCCAGGGCCAAGAGGCGGTAATCCCGCTGCGGTTTGCTCGTGTTGGCCGCCCGGTCGGCCAGCGAGGCCACGGGTCCGGCCGCCGATCCTTCATCTGCCGGCTCGACCTGCCCAGCCGGTTTCGCGTTGGTGGCGTTGCGCATCGCTCTTCAATGGCCTCGGTATGTGGCGCATCTCCTGGAGGAGAGACCGCCGGGGGCATCGTCCGGGCCTGCGGCCAGTCACGATCGCCTGTCTTCGAAAGTGGCTTTACGCAGTTTCAACGCGATACGGACCAGTCGCCGGGCATGGATCAGGCGGATCGGGACGGCGCCGTTCCGCTCTCCCTCCTCCCGGCAGGAGCGGTCGATCTTGGTCAGCAGGCACCACAATTCGTGGGTGCTTATGGACCTCTCGTCGGCTAGCCACCGCGACCATCTCTCGACGGGTCCCGTGAAGGGAACGCCCGGAAACGGATCAAACCCGCCCCTGGCAAACAGGCGGGACTTCATGCCAAAACCACAGCGCCTGGGGCGGAGCGGACGGTCACGCCCATGCAACGCGGCACCGGCTTGCTGCCTGCACGCTCGAGGGGCCCGCTGCCTTGCTGCGCTGATTCGCTCATGGTTCGAGGTCAGCCCGACAGCCCATTATGAACAAATAAGATCGGCCGCCGAAGGGCGGAGCGAATTCTGAGCGGCTTGTGCACGGAGGAAGGCAAGCGACTTGTGAAGTCGCTGGAAACTGGTGCTGCCGGAGAGATTTGAACTCTCGGCCTCTCCCTTACCAAGGGAGTGCTCTACCCCTCGTCGCCTTCGGCTCCTCTCGGAAAGACTGAACAAGTTCAGCTGCTTAAAGCAGTCTACGATCTTTCCATGAGCTCCGCAAGCGACTAGTGAATAACCTTCCGCCTACTGGTCGCTGTGATCATGCTGTGGCAGACGCGGCTTCTGGTTCAGAAACTCAATTTCACAACCCACTATCGAACCATCAGCTTCAACGTCGTTCGGATCGACGAGGTCACTGAGGGAATACCTCAGAACAGAAACGTCCGGTCGATGCAACGCCGCAGTAAAAATGCAAGCAGCACTGAATATCTTGGGGCCGAATGGCACACAGGTTATGTTGGTACTGTGTTTTGCCGAGAGAAACAATCCATCTAATGTCCCGACCAACCGTGGTATGTCATCGAGATTATAGTCAATAACCTCGTAATTTCTCTCTCCGAAGTCGAACCCAAAATTTGCTTCTTCCATCGACTCCAAAAAACGGGGATCAAAGCCAACAGGCCGAAAAACGAAGCTCATATCGGGCTCATGGCTGTCTAAAACATTCAGCGAGACGCCGTACTCATACCCAAGCCCGATTACAATTGATCGGTTTCGGCTAGGATCTCCAAGCGCTCCAGTGAGATCTGGATGCACGGGTCCAAATGTCCTCAAAGGCAGTAGATCGAGCGACGGCTTGCGAAACTTCGCTGGAGAATAAAGGATCACTAAACGATCTCCCGACCGCAATCTCTCGCATGCTGCTAGGAGCACTGTTGCCATTATCGACCGATTCATGGCGGAGACATCAACACCCAAGACAATTGGGCGGCCCATATCCAATTGCCGGTCTAGAAACGCCGACACTGTAGTATCGAGCGCCGAACCTTCGTCCGATACTATGAGATGTTTCTTCCGCTCGGCCTGCTCCTTGTTGACTTGAAAGGACAGTGTTCGATTCGACGAGTACTCGATCGCGAGCGAGTCTTCCGAAGGCGCGATGCTATGATCAGCTATAAATCTTGAGCGCGTCTCGTATCCGATTGCGTAGAGCAATGAAGTAACATTAACATCTTCGCCTTCACGCCATAGCCTGCGGTGGGCTCTGTACCTACGACTTATCATCCTCATCCATCTCGAATAGATCACGCATTGAAAGATGCCTTCTAATTCGTCCGCCTCGCTCGCGTCCAAGGATGGTGGACAGACGCAGCGGCTGACCAAACGTGAGTGGAAGATGATATCGCGGGCACAAGAGGTACGAAAGACGGAGCCGAGCTCCAGATATTGCTCCGTAATCAAAGGCGTCGATATCGTCTGATAACATCACCAGCGCTCCTTGATTCATTGCACTACCCAACGCTTCACGCACAGGCAAAGGTACATTGTTATCAATCTTTAATGATAAGCTAGGCTCGGGCTTAAAAATCTGACCATTCACCTCATGAGATAAAAACTCTCCTATCTGATCTAACAAGTCTATTGCCGATCTGCCTCCGTCGTCATTTACCGGTATGGTAGACAAAAGCGAGATGTACTTTGCGATCGCCGCTTGGAGGTATGCTGCCTGTACCTCCTTCTTTACAACTCCGCCGACACCGGTGAAATGTTTGACTATTGGCCGAAGGAGCCCAATTGTTGTTCTCGGATTTCCCTCGCAGATGGTAAGAAGCGAGTCGTAACCTAAATAGACGTCCGGTATCCGTTTTTTGCTCGGGGGCCGCCTTGCCTCTGTCTGATCCGGGCGGGTGAAAACGTTGGTTGGTCCGAACTCGTTTCGTATGGCGACTTGCCATATGTATTTTCGCGCCTGTCCCGCCCTACGAGACTCCGGCTCTTTGTGGAGTTTTTCGAGAACAATTGCCCTGTCCTCCAAAAATTGTCTGAAACCAACATCCTTTTCCCTGAGGGAGACGAATCGTCGGTAGTGAGCCCCATCCGGTGGAGCATACGGCCCTCCTCCCGCCGGGAGCGTCGCGCCCTCACGAATGGGCGACTCACCCAAAACCGCCTCACCGCGTTCGGTGGGTCGTTTGGCTTGAAAACGGGTCCCCTCCGCAAGGAGCAGGGCGTCTAGTAGTCGGGCAGTGAAGCGCTTCGCCTCCCGCTTATTTCCATAAGCGAGATTAATGACCGTGAAATCGTGCCCAGGCATCGGACGATCAACAGAAGCTCGCTCCCATGTTATGGCAGAGAAAGGACTGGTCGCCAGTTTCAGAACAATCCGCTGATCAATCGAGCGCAGGCATGCAAACAGATACTTCTGCAAAGGATCTGGCATTATCTCCAGCTCATCTATGCAGAGCGCCCAAACCTTGCTGTCTGTCCCAGCAATGCTGTTGAACGCATCTATAAATGCTGCGCATGAGTATATCGGGTCATGCGTTATGAACTCTTCACTAGAAACCACTTGTTCTATGTTTTTAATATAATTATACCTTACCCTTTCGATTATAGTGTTAATTTTCGAAATATGCTTGTGCAAGAGCGACCTGACTTCCAGAAAGGAATGCGCCCTTTCAGATAATCCCCATGACAACGACAGGGTATTGCAAATCCTTACCTCCTTTTCCTTATTAAGCCTTACATATTGATGCGATAGGTTTTCTATATCCTCCAGCCGATCGTCAACAATCTCTTTAACAGTATCTAAGCAGGCGAATTTTACTCGCACAGAAAGGAGCGCTTTCCCCAGTATTTCTACCAATTCTGTAATTTGCTTGAAATCTCGAAGGCTTCCGACAAGCAAATCAAATTGTCGATCGGCTCCCACGTAGATGGGCGTAAAACTGAAACGCCGAAGCGTCTTCGCCTGCTTCATGGTTTTCCAGCGAATTTGCGCCCCGACCTTGAGCATCTTTAGCAAAGTTGTCTTGCCACTTCCCCTTGGTCCTATAATAATAGAATTATTCTGCTGGCATAGAAGCCGAAACTCCTTGTCCCGCAATACAAATGTATCTGCTACGGTCTGCGGATCAACAAAGCGAGCATTATACGTCTCAAATAGGGCGGAGCTATGGGGTTTGGGCAAGGCGGAACACACTCTCGTTAGGTATCTCGCCTTGGGAATATTTTACCCCAAGGCCTGCCAAATGCTTTATCACTTCATCAAAACCTTCTTTGAGAAGGAACTTCATTTCAGGTATGTGAGCAAAGACATCTTTCCCCTCCAGTAGCGGTTGTGACTGCTCCTCCATCGTTTTCTTAACCCTTTGAGCGAGCTCAAGAGCTCCTGTCCTACACCCAAATCCGTAGCCATATGGAATGTTGAAGTTGCGTGGTGTCCGCTGCCAATGTTTGCGGAGTTCCCAATGCCATGCACGCACCACGCCGCACGGAGTCCAATTGTTGGTGTCATCCCGATCGGGGAAGAGTGTCACATGATAGAACTGGTTCGGAGCCTCCGAGGAATATGGGGCATCGATAACCGCAGAAACGCTTCCCGATGAAAAAAGCACGGGAAGATGAGCTTTCCCAGGGCCGTATCGTATCTCTGGGTAGTGCTGATGCCCGTGAATAACAAGCCAGCTGGACAATGTAAGCTCTGTAAGACGATCTACTAGACGGCTACCATACTTCATCTCACTGTAGTCTTCGTCGTAAATCCTGTCGTCCTTATATATATGGTGGTGCGTAAAAAGTATATTTAGTTCGCAATCCTCCCCCCGCAATGCTTCCTCAATGTTCGAAATTGTTCTCTCACTCACCCTTCCATGCATAAATTCCGGATTTTTAACCTCATCTTCAGACGAATACCCATGGAATGCTGCGCTATTAAGATTTACAAGACGAATACCATTTTCTATATGGATATGGAAATTACGTGACCAATACTTATCGCACGTCTCATTATCCAATCCTGGAAAGGGAGGCACCAGAGCTTGTAGTGCTCCCTTGGGATCGTACTGGCTGTGCTTCAAGCGTGAGTCTAGATCGTGGTTTCCGGCGGTGGCGAGGAGTAGTCGAGCACCGACTTCTTGCTTGAGACCAGTCAGTGCCCTCCAGGCGAACTCCTGTGCATCAGGATCAGCTCTGTCAGCTATGTCGCCGGGACATAAGATCCAGTCCACCTCAAGACCTTCGTCTCTCAGAACTTCCGGGATTAAGGAGATGGGATTCACGACGCCGCGGTCACCACTCTTGGAATTGACCAGAATTGATGGAGCTCTCCCACCAACAGCGTCGTTAGGTGTAAAGGCGTGGAGATCGCTGAGGACTAGGATCTTCATTAGCTGTCGAGCCGATAATTGGAAATGACTATCTCAGAAGCGCTACGTCGGCCTCCAGCGAAGCCAGAAATGTTCCGACGGACCCTCACGCTTGCTATTGACCACGACGGGCGTTGCAATAGTTTCGCCTCCGAGGCGCCATCGTAGGTAAAAAGGAACTTGCCGCCGCTGTCGTCGATAGCTTCCAAACATTTCAGCAAGCGATTTAAATCCGCGGCATTGAAGTCTTTGGCATCATATTCGGTGAAAGGCGCGCGACGGGAGACAGCATAAGGAGGGTCGATAAAAAAGAAGCTTTCCGGCCCAAGAAAATCATTCACTGTCGCCTCGAAATCTCCTTTTCTGAGGATAAATCGCTTCAACCTTGCGCACAACGAAACGAATTCCTCTCGGCTAAGGGGACTACCTATGCGAGAATCCGAATACGGAACATTGAACTCTCCGTTCTTGTTGGTCCTATATAGCCCGTTAAAGCAATTTCTGTTTAGATAATAGAAATAAACGGCCGAAACGAAATCATCCTTCTCGTTGTTGAACTTATCTCGAATGGTGTAATAGGCTTCTTTATTCGTCTCCAAGGATCGATATTCTGCGTATAGCTCTGAACTAGAATCCCTGCATTGCTCATAAAAATTAATAAGCCTTTCGTTTATGTCGGAAAGGACACAAATCTTCGCATTTACATGAAAGGAAATAGCGGCAGATCCGCAGAACGGCTCTATATAGGTCTGAATTTGGCTTGGCATCCAAGAAAGCAAACTTTCGATGCTACTCCTCTTGCTGCCCGCCCATCGCAGCAATGGCCTTTTGCTCATCTAGCCCCCTCGGTCTCCACTTGTGGGCACGATAGGTCATGGCTTCGTGCCGTGCAATGGTCACAGCACCCTCCATCACCATCGGGCTATCCCGAGATAGTCTTCAATAGCCGATGAACGGTACCCACTGATAAGGCGTGATTTGCGGCGATCCTCCTAATGCTCTTGCCTTCTTCACGCTCTCGCTGAATTTCCTTCAAATTCGCAACAGCTATCGGTCTTCCTAGTTTCGTTCCATTGCTCGCTGCCCTAGATAACCCCGCTCGTACGCGTTCACTTATCATGGAACGCTCGAATTCCGCAAAGACACCACACATCTGGAACATTGCCTTCCCAGAAGGCGTGGTAGTGTCGATTGCCTGCTGGTGGAGGTAGAGGTCCACTCCATTGGCATGAAGATCGTCCAGGGTTTGCACTAATCCGGCAAGGCTTCTTCCAAGCCTAGATACATCCCATGCCATCAGCACGTCGAGCTTGGCTCTGACTGCATCCTTCAGCGCATGGTCGAATGATGGCCGCTTGTCTCTGCCTTTCGCGCCGCTGATGCCGTCGTCTTCGAACACAGACACAATGCGCCAGCCTTTGGCTTCAGCTACACGTTCAAGCTCTATTCGCTGGTTCTGTGTCGTCTGCTCTTTGGTGCTCACTCTCAGATATAGAGCGGCTCGTTTCATGATATCCTCCATGTTCGAAAAACATCTGTTTTATGAACAAGCAGAATCGGCTTGGCAAGAGCTGAAAAATCAACGGCCTTGCGTATCAGATGTTCACAGGGTTTTTTGAACACCATGCACAAGAAGGGCGGCTGCAACCCTTCTCGGGCTATTCCGTAACAACAGGATCCGGGACGCTTTTGAAGCGCCTCCCTGGCCTCGGACCAACGGCCATGGGGCAGGCAAGCGCCGTGGGGAGGGGTGCCCAGCCCGCATACACGCCCCCCACCGGTTTTGAATTTCTGAACCTGTTAACTTTTAACTCTATACCTGCATCGGGTTATAGACAGTAAGCGGCATGGAGACCCGTCTGGCGAAGAGGGCGAGCGGTCGATATCATGGGCGGACACGATGAGCTGCTGTGAGCTTCTGTGTCTGCGCCTGGTTCTGAAGCTAGAACATTTCACATGATCGTAGCGGTTGCTGATCGCCTCGAGGGTGTCCCACGGCAACTTCGTCCGCGTTGGTCGGATGCGTTCAAGGCGCAGCTTGTCGCAGAGGCACTGGAGCCTGGCGCAAACGTCTCGGCCGTCGCCCATCGGGTTGGCATTCGCCCAAACGCTCGAGCGCATTGCTAACGGCTGGCCGAGCAGCGAAATCGATGCACTCATGCCGTGGAACTACACGACCTGAACGGCTTCAGCTTGTCGCTCACCATAGACAAGCAGTTGGCGATAACAGGCCACAATCACCGAGGCGCAGAAGTCTTGCCGGGAATGCGCAATGACACAGTGAGAGGCGCTGTTGGTCTGACGTGAGGAGTTGGCTGACGCGTCGCTATAACGGACGTGTCCGCTGGAAGGTCCCTATTCGCGGGTACAGACCACCTGAACCGTGTACGGTTCCAAATTAGACACGACCTCCACATCGGAGAACTGCGTCGCGCTCCGCACTGCTGGATTATTCGTCATTATCCTAAACGGAGAGAGAAAATCCTTGGCCAGAGCTCCATCGATTGCGAAGCTGAAATTGGCTCCTGTGCTGCCAACAAGATCAAGCATCATTCTCTCGTTCAACTTGCCCACCATAACACCCACAATTCGGCCGTCAGAGCCGACCACTGGCCCCCCTGAGTTCCCAGGCTGGACGGGAAGCGACATTGAAAACTTTGTCTCATCCCCCAAGATGCCTCGTCTGCCGGTCACCTTACCGAACGATACGGTGAAATCATCAGCTACTAGATCAGACAGCGGGTATCCGCCTGCAATGACCGAACCACCGAGCGGTGGCGGTTCTTCTGCGAAAATCGCGGTTTGGACCTTTCCGGGCTCCTTGACCAGAATCGCAGCAAGATCAGCCTCTTCATTCACCCGAAGGACTTCCGCACTGCCCTTGTTGGTCACGCTGATCGCCGTGCAATCTTCAACAACATGGTAGTTGGTCAAGATCAGCCCAGTGGTCGAGACAAAAAATCCGCTGCCGGAAAAAGACCCCTTTGGAAGTTCATCAGAAGCTTCCGACGGCTCACCTTTGACGGACTGTTCGGTTTCCTCCGGCTTGTTTGGGAGAACCGGCCGAAAGAATTTGACGCTTGAAGCTAAGTAGGCGGTCAGCGGCACCGCTCGATCCTCCATTTCGTCACGCCACCGAAGAATGAAGCCGGAGTTGAACGGGCCATTTCGCCGCACCAAGGCATAGTAGCTGGTGCCGCTACCCTCTCCCGAGATTACGAACCAATCATGCTCAAATTTCTTGTAGGTTGGTTCACCAAGGCCCTTCGCAGAAGGAAGTGCGCCATAAAGATGATAATATGGTGTGCTCCATTCAGGGAAAATAACTGTCTCGATCACAATGCCGTCGTTCGAAGTGAACCACCGTGTTCCTGCTTCTAGATCTTCACGGTTGCTGAGTAGTCCGACAGGAACCGGGCCTTCAAAGCCGGTCTTGGGATCCCGTTGAACAGCAAATCCGTAAGCACGAACCAGCTCTTGAGCTCGCCTGCGCAGTCGACTGTACTCAGATTGTGTGAGTACCCCATCGGGATTGAGGCCAGAGAGTTCTTCGAAGGCAATCAGGGCCTTATATGTTTGCATCCCGAACTCCGCATCGACGAAGCCACGGTAGTGCCCTGTTACCACAAGATCATATTGTAGCTGTTCCTTGATCGAGTATGGCTGAGCATCGAACCATTGTTGGGATCTGGCGAAGTTGGCACTCGCCCCGGCAGTGCTGACAAAGAGCATGACCATGCACTGGACCACAGAGTTTAATTTCATACGCATTTTGCCCGCCCGCGTTTCTAACGCTGGGCCAGATTACAGCTTAGGGCGCTTGGAAAAGCAAATGGATGCCGTTCGAAAAGTGACTGAAGCGGGGTTGTTGGACAGTACAGTCATCCCACAACGGCGCACTAAGCAGCTTCAGGGCCACGACAACTCGAACGTTTCGGAGTCCAAAAGTGCGCACGCTTTGATTTCCAACCGGCTTGTCATGCATCGAAAATGGGGTTCAATAACCGCCTGATCGGGAGTTTTGTGATCCTCGCATGCCCTACCGCGCCCCAAACGTTGACAACTTCAGCCATGCAAGATGGCTCAGGCAAGGGTTCGTACTTCGAGAAGGATTCCGTGAATACCTGGAAACAATGACAGGGGACATTCTGCGAGCTGAAGGCAGGCGACCCAGGAGAGATACGGTCACAAAAATTAGGAACACCCTAAATGTGGTTCTAGCCAACCTCTTTCAAACGCACCTCGTTGATTTCAATCGTTACGTAATAATTCCGCTCAATAGTAACCCCTACCGCTCGGGCCCTTACAATCCACAAAGGTTAGACTTAAGAAACGTAAGAAGTGTTGTGCGCTTCTTACATCAGCAAGAACCTTCGTACATTGAACATAGAGGAGGGAATTTTGATCACTTAGCAAATATTGGCCACCCAACAAGGTTCAGACCAACGGAACGACTGATCCGGGAGCTAGAGACGGTGGCACTTGATGCCCAACCTGAGGCCCACATTAACAATGAACCACCACGTCTTACTATGAACACTTTGGAGAATAACCCCCATTCTCCTTGGGCTTCCCTTCTCTTTGAAGAGCATGAGGCCCCTTCCGTTCGACTTCGAGCTGAACGACAGGGCGAGGGAGGGCCACGACCGTTCATTGACTTTCCACCCACGGCCGAAACCAGAGCGATGGAGGAGCGCCTTGAGCGCATCAACGGCTTTCTAAATGATCACTGGATTGATCTTCTCATTCCCGACGATGACTTCCGGCAGCTTACAGGAACCCCCGACGAAGCGCGGGACGAGTTCAACGATCCAAAGCCACACCGCCGTGAGATCGACCTTTTCTTTCGAAGAAAACTCTATCGCGTGTTCAACAACGGGACATTCGAGAACGGAGGTCGCTTCTATGGGGGCTGGTGGCAAGGTATCCCCGGTCGCTACCGCAAGTTCCTCACCATCAACGGCTACACCACTGCCGAGTTGGATTACTCCAACATGCAAATCGCCATGCTTTATGCAAGGGAGGGTCGCCAGCTGGAGGGTGATGCCTACGCCGTTGAAGGGGTTCCCCAGGAATATAGGGGCCTCCTGAAAAAGACCCTGTTCAAGATTATCAATGCCCGAGGACATATCCGAGCACCACTGGTAGCCTCTCGTCCTCCAGGATGGGATTGGCGGACACTTCTCGAAGCACTCGAACAGCGACACCAACCTATAGCAGCGTATTTTCGCAGCGGAATTGGCATACAACTGCAACGGCTCGACTCGGACATTGCTGAACGGGTGATGATCCGAATGAGGGCGGACGGAAATCTCGCTCTTCCAGTGCATGACAGCTTCATCGTGATGGATGGGCAACAAGATGCGTTACGGGAGGCCATGTCAGGTGCCTACAGAGACATCATGGGAGCAAACATCGAGATTGCCGCAGACGAGACACTGTTCCCTCAGCTTCCCCACGATCAAGGATTGGTGAGGGCGCTTGGCTTTGACAATTTTGAGCGATATGCAGACGCCGCTCAGAACGCAGGAGCTCTCGACTACGAAGACCACATAACGAACTTGGAAATGCAACCCGCATACGAGGCCTATCGCCAAAGGAGGCTGGATTTCATCCGAATCCAAGGAGAAGATTGGGGCTGGCGCCATCAATTCCTGAGATGAGGTTCCGAATGCCCGTAAAGGCACCATACGCGACCACTGAGAGGCATTTGGTAGTTTCAGGCATTGGGCAGCCGAAAACGATAAACTGCTCCCAGCAGGCCGATTATGAGCCATTACGGGAACATCGTTCAGTTGGGGCCCGTTGGGTTAAATTCAATGCTAGGTCGGTTAGCGGCAAGTCACCTTACACTCGTGCCAAATCCGCCCCTTTCGCGCCCAACACAGATAACGGTTTTCTGGCGGCTGGTGAGCGGAGTACGGGGCCTTATTTCGCCTGACCCGTGGGTGGTCAATGGGCTGTCCACCTGCACGGCTGATCTGGTTGAACGGATCGCGTCAGCGGTCGGGCTGTGGCAGGTAAAGGGACTTTCCCCTCGGCGAATGAGGGCTTTGCCAATTGCGCTCCGAACTTTCTCGGTTGCGGGCTTGTCTACTGCTCTGTCCCATTTCAGGCAGAGCTCGAACGTGGCCGTCGGGTCGCAATATATTTCAATGTCCGCTTCAGGCCGAACGTGTTCCAAGCGGGGCTCCCGACCACCCCCGGCGTCACGAACCCGTCACGGTTGATCGCACAACCCGACAAGAGTGAGCTGATAGCCGCAGGAACAAGCGTTGCGATAACGCATTGACCTCCCCTAATTCTTATCGAGTTTTTCCAACAACCGTTGCTGATCAGCGTGAGCGTATCGCAAAAGCATACGCGGGTCACGGTGACCGCTTATCGAAGCGACTTCGGGGACAGTCAGTCCTCTTTCGAAGAATCGGCTGATCGCCTCGTGACGCAAGTCGTGAAAATGAAGATCCTCTATCCCTGCCCGCTTGGTCAATCTCTCCCAAGCTAAGCGCAACGCATTGCCGGTGGTCGGAAAAACTCTGTCGCTCTCCCGCGTGTGCCTTGCGAGAAGTGAAATTGCTGCCGCAGTCAAAGGAATGATGCGAGGATGCCCGTTCTTCGTCTCTAGGATCTTCACGAACCTGCGTTGGAGGTCGATGTTCCTCCAGACCATCCCAAGAATTTCGCCTCTGCGCATACCGGTTTCTAAGGCGAATAAAAAAACGGAAAGCAAATAGGGATTTCGAGTTTCCTTCGATGCTTTGATGAGGCGTTGGAGTTCATCGCCCCGAAGGCGCCTATCTCGACGCTTGTCGCCGACCTTGAGCTGCACATTCTTGGCTGGATTTTCCTTGAGCGGTATTCCCCATTCGCTCTGCGCTACGGAAAGAACGTTTCTGATTACGGCAAACTCTCGCCTCAGGCCGGCAGGGCTTAAGACGGTTAGCCGCTCATCACGGTATTCGCAGAAGTGAGATGAGGTCAGGTCGCTGAGTGACAGTTTGCAAATGCGGTGCCTTTTGAAAGCCTGCAGGACGTAGGCCTCAGCCAAAGCCGATTTCTTTCGAGGGGTGATTTCCCTCACATACCTTTCGACCAACTTTGCCAAAGTGGTCCTCCGCAGTAACGACGGGTTGACGGCCAGTGCTGTCCTATCAGCTTGAACCTCCTGCTCTCGTCCCCATTGAAGGGCGTCGCCCCTCATCAGGAAGGTCTTACAAGCTGCTTTTTGTCCGGTCCTGCGAATCTGGACCTGCCACTTCCCATTTCGCTTGCGAATGCTCGCCATGATTCACCCACTGTGACCTCATTGTGACAGCAGCTGATGACAAGGCTCTCCGAACTAGAGCGAGTTCTGAAAAGCGAAGGAAAACAGGGAACTAAATGGTGCTGCCGGAGAGATTTGAACTCTCGGCCTCTCCCTTACCAAGGGAGTGCTCTACCCCTGAGCTACGGCAGCATACGAACGCGCAATGCGCGTTCGAAACGACGCGTGCGCTGTAAGTCGGCGGCGTTCTGCCATATCGTATGAACAAGCGCAAGCACTAGCTCGATGTCGAAGAACGGGTATTTTGGCCGCAGGCGCGTTGCAGATCGGCCATCACGGGAAGGAGCAGGAGATTGTCTGCCAAGGACCAAGAAAAGCCCGAAAGGGCGAGCAGCAAGGACGGCGGGCGCGCGGAGCGGCTGGCGGCTGAACTGCGGGCCAACCTGGCCCGTCGAAAGGCGCAGGCAAGATCACGGCGCGCCGGCGAGGCGGACGGCCGCGAGGAAGGAATTCCCTCGGCCAAGCCTGGCAATGACGACAGCCGGTCGTGAGGGTGCAGGCAGCGCATTTTCTTGAACAGTGCGGCAGCTTGCTCTAGACCGGGCAACCAACTCTAGACAAGCTGGGGCAACTCCCCGGGAAAGAGACGTTCATGGACCGCATTCGCATTCGGGGAGGCAGCGCGCTCAACGGCACGATTCCTGTCTCCGGAGCAAAGAACGCAGCGCTTCCCCTGATGATCGCGTCGCTTCTGACCGACGATACGCTGACGCTGGAGAACGTCCCTCATCTGGCCGATGTCGAGCAGCTCATCCGGATCCTCGGCAATCACGGCGTCGATTATTCCGTGAACGGCCGCCGCGAGAACCAGGACAAGGGCTACTCGCGCACCATCCACTTCACCGCGCGCAGCATCGTCGATACGACCGCGCCCTATGAGCTGGTTTCCAAAATGCGGGCGAGCTTCTGGGTGATCGGCCCGCTTTTGGCCCGGGTCGGCGAGGCGCGGGTTTCGCTGCCCGGCGGCTGCGCCATCGGCACACGGCCTGTCGACCTGTTCATCGACGGTCTGCGGGCGCTCGGCGCGGAGATCGATATCGAGGGCGGTTACGCCAATGCCCGAACCAGGAACGGGCTCGTGGGAACACGCTATGTGTTTCCCAAGGTTTCCGTCGGCGCAACGCATGTGCTGATGATGGCAGCGGCGCTGGCCAGGGGCGAGACGGTGCTGGAAAACGCCGCGCGCGAACCCGAAGTGGTGAACCTGGCCGAATGCCTGAACGCCATGGGCGCGAAGATTTCGGGCGCGGGCACGTCGACGATCGTGATCGAGGGCGTATCGTCGCTCTCGGGCGCGCGCCACCGCATCATCCCCGACCGCATCGAGACAGGCACCTATGCGATGGCGGTTGCGATGACGGGCGGCGACGTCTTCCTCGAGGGGGCGCGGCCCGACCTGCTGGAATCGGCGCTTGGCGTAATCGAACAGACGGGCGCCGAGATCACCCGGGCCAATACGGGCATCCGCGTGCGGCGCAACGGAGCCGGAATCACGGCCGTCGACGTGTCGACGGATCCTTTCCCCGGCTTTCCGACAGACCTGCAGGCGCAGTTCATGGCGCTGATGACGATGGCGAAGGGCACCTCGCACATCACCGAAACCATCTTCGAGAACCGTTTCATGCATGTGCAGGAGCTTGCCAGGCTCGGCGCGAAGATCTCGCTGTCGGGGCAGACCGCCATCGTGGAAGGGGTGGGCCAGCTCAATGGCGCTCCCGTCATGGCGACGGACCTGCGAGCCTCGGTCTCGCTCGTCATCGCGGGATTGGCGGCGGAGGGCGACACGCTGGTCAATCGCGTCTATCACCTCGACCGCGGCTTCGAACGGCTCGAGGAAAAGCTGTCGGGCTGCGGCGCGGAGATCGAACGGATTTCAGGCTGAAATCCGCTGGATGTCGCCGAAAGGCGGTACGGTCGTGCCACCCACGGGACATCGGCATGAATGATTGCGTAGCGGCCGGAGAGTGTGAATGGATCTGTTGAAGCTCGTCGCCCTGGATGAAGAGGATCTGGCCATCATATCGGCCCATGTGCAGGACGCCGTGCTGAAAGTGCGCGACCTCACCTTCCTGCAGCAGGAGAAGCGCTTCGCGCTGGCCATGAACCGTTTCGCCTGGGAGCGGGAGAAGCGAGCCCTCTTCCGGCGCAAGCATGAGCGGCACTACAGCGTGCTGCATTTCGAGCGCGTCCTGGCTGCGCGCTCCGCCGGCATCAGGATGGACAAACCCGACGAGGTGCTGTCGCTGCTTGCCGTCCGCTTCGTGCCCGGCGAGCCGCCATCCGGCACGATCGAGCTGCTGTTTTCGGGCGATGCGGCGATCCAGCTAGACGTCGAATGCATCGAGGCCCGGCTGGCCGACACGGGTGCGGCCTGGGATACGCCCATCCGCCCTCGCCACAGAGCCTGACGGAGCCCCTATGGCAGCCACTCTTTCCACCGCCGACGAAGGTTTCGAGGCCGCTTTCGCCGCCTTCCTGGAGACCAAGCGCGAGGCAAGCCAGGAAGTCGACGATATTGTGCGCGAGATCATCGCGCGGGTGCGCCGCGAGGGCGACGCCGCCCTCGCCGGCTACACGCAGCGCTTCGACCGGTTCGACGTGACGGCGGCGGGCATGCGCGTGACGCGGGCCGAGATTGAGGCGGCCTATGGGGCCTGTAGCCCGGAAACGCTCGACGCGCTGCGGCTGGCTCACGAACGCATCAGAACCCATCACGCCAGGCAGTTGCCGCAGGACGCGCAGTATACCGACCCGATCGGCGTGGAGCTGGGCTGGCGCTGGACCGCCGTCTCCACGGTCGGGCTTTACGTGCCCGGCGGCATGGCGAGCTATCCGAGCTCGGTGCTGATGAATGCGGTGCCGGCCAAGGTGGCGGGCGTGGAGCGCGTCGTCATGGTGGTGCCGGCGCCCGACGGCAGGCTCAACCCGCTGGTGCTTGTCGCCGCCGATATCGCGGGCGTCGACGAAATTTTCCGCATCGGCGGGGCACAGGCCGTGGCGGCGCTGGCCTATGGTACCGAAACCGTGCCCGCCGTCGACAAGATCGTCGGTCCGGGCAATGCCTATGTGGCCGCTGCCAAGCGCCAGGTCTTCGGCAGGGTGGGCATCGACATGATCGCCGGGCCTTCGGAAGTGCTGGTCGTGGCCGACCGCGACAACGATCCCGGCTGGATCGCGGCCGACCTGTTGGCGCAGGCGGAGCACGACACGGCGGCACAATCCATCCTGATGACCGAGGACGCGGATTTCGCCCATGCGGTTGTAGAGGCGGTGGAGCGCCAGTTGCGGCAGCTCTCTCGCGCCGACATCGCTTCTGCGAGCTGGCGCGACTTCGGCGCGGTCATTCTCGTCGGCTCGCTGGACGAGGCCCCTTCCCTGATCGACCGCATAGCGCCGGAGCATCTGGAGCTGGCGACCGTGCGGGCCGACGATCTATTGCCGAAAATCCGCAATGCCGGTGCGGTTTTCCTCGGTCGCCATACACCCGAAGCGATCGGCGATTATGTCGGCGGCTCCAATCATGTCCTGCCGACGGCACGCTCGGCGCGCTTTTCGTCCGGGCTTTCGGTGCTTGACTTCGTCAAGCGCATGTCGACGCTGCGGCTGGGGCCCGAACAGCTCCGCGCATTGGGACCTGCGGCGATCGCGCTGGCGGCCGCCGAGGGGCTGGAAGCACACGGCCGGTCGGTCTCGATCCGGCTGAACATGTAGTACCAAGGCAGGGCAATGACCGACAGGAAATCCGGCACGGCGCGCCTCATCGATGTCGAGCTGGATGAGTCCGTCGGGCGCGCCACGCCGGACGTCGAGCATGAGCGCGCCGTGGCGATCTTCGACCTCGTCGAGGAAAACAGCTTCCGCCCGGTGGGGGACGAGAAGGATGGGCCCTACAAGCTGAAGATATCGCTGGCCGATTCCCGCCTGGTCTTCGAGATATCCCGGGAAGACGGCGAGGCCGTCGTCACCCACATCCTGTCGCTGACACCTTTCCGGCGCATCGTGAAGGATTATTTTCTGATCTGCGAGAGCTATTATCAGGCGATCCGCACCTCCACGCCGAGCCAGATCGAAGCGATCGACATGGGGCGCCGAGGGCTGCACGATGAGGGTTCGCAGACGCTGATGGACCGCTTGCGGGGCAAGATCGATCTCGATTTCGATACGGCGCGGCGGCTTTTCACGCTCGTTTGCGTGCTGCATTGGCGTGGATAGCGCCGAGGGGGCCGTTTTGACCAATCTGACAAGACGAGGCGGTCGCAACTCCCGTCTTCCGGCATAACCGATGTCTGCGGTATCGCAACGCGACCAACCCATGGACGAAAAACCGGGAGCGGCGATTCCCGACTCGGTGCTTTTTCTATGCGGCATGAACGCTATCCGCTCGCCCATGGCCGAAGCGCTGGCGCGCAGGATGCTGCCGCGCACCACCTTCGTCGCCTCCGCGGGCGTGCGCGCCGGCGCGCGTGATCCTTTCGTCGACGCCGTGCTGGCGGAAGACGGCCTGCAGCTTGGCGACTGGCGGCCCCGCACGCTTGATGAGCTGGAGGACGCGTATTTCGACCTGATCGTGACGCTGGCCCCCGAAGCCCACCACGCGGCCCTCGAATTGACGCGCTCCATGTCGGTGGATGTCGAATATTGGCCGACGCTCGATCCCTCCGTCATCGAGGGCACGCGCGACCAGATCCTTGCTGCCTACCGGGATGTGCGCGAAAAGCTGAGCCACCGCATCGCCAGCCGCTTCCGCGTTCCTTCCGGAGGGAACAAGTCTTGAACAAGCTTGTTCACAAATGATGACGAATGGGCTAGGTTCCGCGCGATTTTGGCCGGGCATGTCCCGCAACAGCGCTCCATCGCCGGCCGAAGGTTGATCCAACAAGAAGGTACCGGATGCCGAAAGAAGACATTCTCGAGTTTCCAGGAGTCGTGACGGAGCTTCTGCCGAACGCAATGTTCCGCGTAAAACTGGAAAACGAGCACGAAATCATTGCCCATACAGCCGGCCGCATGCGCAAGAACCGCATCCGCGTCCTCACCGGCGACAAGGTGCTGGTCGAAATGACGCCATACGACCTGTCCAAGGGTCGTATCACCTACCGCTTCAAGTAGCGCGGGCATGTTGGTCTTGCCGCGGTTCCAGACGGAGAACCGGTTTCCGCTTCTCTTGGAATTTCTCTAGCGGCGGTGCCCCTTCCATGAGCGAATTCAAGAAACTCGTGCTTGCCTCCGCCTCGCCGCGGCGTGTCGAACTTCTGCAGCAGGCGGGCATACAGCCCGACCGCCTTGTCCCGGCCAATATAGACGAGACGCCGCTCAAGGCCGAGCATCCCCGCTCGCTGGCCAAGAGGCTGTCGCGCGGCAAGGCGGAAAAAGCGCTGGAGCGGCTGAATCAGGACGGCGAGGCAACGGACTGTTTCGTGCTGGCGGCCGATACGGTGGTCGCCGTCGGCCGTCGAATCCTGCCAAAGACGGAGATGGTGGACGAGGCGTCCAACTGCCTGCGCCTGCTTTCCGGCCGTTCGCACCGTGTCTATACGGGCGTTTGCCTCTTCACGCCGCAGGGCAAGCTGCGCCACCGGCTGGTGGAGACGCGTGTCCGCTTCAAGCGGCTGTCGCGCGAGGAGCTCGAGAGCTACCTGGCATCGGGAGAATGGCGCGGCAAGGCGGGCGGCTATGGCATTCAGGGGCTGGCGGGCACCTTCGTGGTCAAGCTCGTCGGCTCCTACACCAATGTGGTGGGGCTGCCGCTGTTCGAGACCGTCAATCTGTTGACGGCCGATGGCTACAAAGTACATTTCAACTGGCTTGCAGGACCTGGAAACTGACGATTGCCTGATACGGAGAAAGTGACCCCGCTGCGGCCCAGAAGACCGTGCCCGGAATGCGGCAAGCCTTCCGAGCGCGAATTCTATCCCTTCTGCTCGAAGCGGTGTAAGGACGTGGACCTCAACCGCTGGCTGTCCGGCTCCTATGCCATTCCGGGACCACCTCTCGACGATGAGGGCAAAGGCGAGGAAAACTGACATTTCCTTGTCCACAGCGGTGCCGAAATCTCGCGCTGTAATTGCTTTCTGTTTTGTTATCTACTTATAGTTGTAATTTCCATCCGATCGGCTATCCCTCTTTTCAGCCAAAGCGTGGGCGCGCCCGCAGCCGACTTGGCACCGGCCAAGCGCGATGAAGAGAGAGTCGTTTCGATGCATCGACTGCCGATTGCCTTAGCCTGCGCACTCGCCATGCTTTTCGCCGGCGCCTGCCAGGACACGAGAGCCACCGTTTTCAAGCCTCCCGAAGCCGTGGACAGCACGCCTCGCGCAGACGCTCAACCGTCGACTAGGTCGGAAAGCGGCGAGCACGTTTCTCTGCAAACAGGCGAGATCGCGCAATAAAAAAGCCCGGTTCACAGGGAACCGGGCAAAGATGCAGGCCGCCGGGGGGAACCGGCGTGATGGGAGTGAACGCCTGCATGGGAGAACCTTGAACTCAGGAACGGCGACGCCTGATCATTTCCGATCGGGCTCGCTTCCTGACAATCTGCTGCAACCGCAGCGTGGGATCGTCGAGAAGCGGGACTTCGTAGGCGCGCGCGATATCCTCGCGGACAAGGCCGAGATCGGCCAGCTCCCAATCCGAGAGATCGCTGAGTTGCCGCATGGCCCGGCGTGAATTCCAGATCGCGAGGAGCCCGGCGGCCGCACGAGCCACGCGCGCGGCAAATCCCGGCCGGGCGGCAGCGGTGATCGGCGTTGCACTGTGGTGAGCGGCAGTCATCGGACTTCTCCTTCACATAAATGGCGCGTCCGCCTTGCGGGTCCGCCGACAACAAGGCCGCGCGCAGAACACATTCTGCGGCGCTGCGTTGCGCGATGTCGGCTGCGAAATGCCCGCGGGCAAACTCTTTTCCGGCGGCGTCATTGCCCTTGCCGGAACGGTCACGTTTTCTCACGGCGAGATTGATTAGTCGAACGAATGTTTCTAATGTTTTGCATCAATACCACTGATGATACGGATGGCCACCATGGTAGCCCCTCTCGATCTCGATCAGCTCAACACTTTCGTCGCCATTGCCGATACCGGCAGTTTCACGCGCGCGGCGGACGAGGTGCACCGCACCCAATCGGCCGTATCCATGCAGATGCGGCGGCTGGAGGAGCGGGTCGGCAAGCCGCTCTTCGAAAAGGATGGGCGCTCCAACCGGCTGACCGAGGAGGGGGAGCGGCTGCTTCTTTACGCGCGGCGGATGCTGCGCCTCAATCGCGAAACGCTTGCCGCCTTCGATGACAAGACGCTGGAAGGCAGTGTGCGTATCGGCATGCCCGACGACTATGCGGAGCGCTTCCTGCCGGAAATCATGGCCCGCTTTTCGCGGTCCAATCCGCGCGTGGAGTTGTCGATCCTGTGCGAGCCGACGCCCAATCTCGTCCATCACGTCCGGCAAGGTCATCTGGACCTTGCGCTTCTCACCGACGACGGCGCCTCCGAGATCGTGCGGCGCGAGCCGCTTCTGTGGGTGTCGTCCGTGAGCCATGCGGCCCATGAGCGTGAGATCCTGCCGATGGCGTTCGGCCGCCCGACCTGCACCTGGCGGCGGCACGCCTGCGACGCGCTCAACGAGATGGGGCGGGACTACCGGACCCTGTTCACCAGCTTCTCTGCCACGGTCATCAGCGCGGCCGTGCTCTCAGGCGCGGCCATATCGGTCCTGCCCGAATGCGCGCTGCGGCCGGGGATGCGCGTGCTCGGCGAGAACGATGGCTTTCCGCCGCTGCCCGATTGCTGCATCGGCCTGATGCGGGGGCGAACGAGCCACATGGAGGTGGTGGACGCGCTTGCACGGCATGTCACCGAGAGCCTCGACAATATCTCGGTGCCGCTGACGCCGGACGAAGCCGAAGGTTTCGACTTCGTATCCCTCACCCACCGGCGCGGCAAGCGGCTGCGGCCGAGCCAGGTGCTGCCGGGCTGGTGATGGATGACGCCGGGGTTGACCCGACCGCCGCCAGACCGCTCAATCGGCCGCATGTCTGATATGAAAAACACCGATTCGCTGAGCAATGTTGCCGAATTCTCGGTCAGCGAGATATCGATCGCCCTGAAGCGCACGGTCGAAGACATCTTCGGCCACGTGCGCGTGCGCGGCGAGATCTCGGGCTACCGCGGCCCGCACGCCTCGGGGCATTGCTATTTCTCGCTCAAGGACGAGCGATCACGGCTGGAAGCGGTTATCTGGAAGGGCGTATTCTCGAGGCTCAAATTCCTGCCGCAGGAGGGCCTCGAGGTCATCGCGACGGGCAAGCTGACCACCTATCCCGGCTCGTCGAAATACCAGATTGTCATAGAAAGCATCGAGCCGGCCGGTGCCGGCGCGCTGATGGCGCTTCTGGAGGAGCGCAAGCGCAAGCTCGGGGCGGAGGGGCTGTTCGCCGAAGAGCGCAAGAGGCCCCTTCCCTTCATGCCGCGCACGATCGGCGTCGTCACCTCGCCCACCGGCGCCGTCATACGCGATATCATCCACCGCATCGCCGACCGTTTCCCGGTGCATGTGCTGGTCTGGCCCGTAAGGGTGCAGGGCGAGACGGCGGGGGCGGAGGTCTCACGCGCGATCGCGGGCTTCAACACATTCGACCCCGGCGGGCCACTGCCACGCCCAGACCTTTTGATCGTGGCGCGGGGCGGCGGTAGCCTGGAGGATTTATGGGGCTTCAACGACGAAGCCGTCGTGCGCGCGGTGGCCGCTTCGCAGATACCGATCATATCGGCCGTCGGGCATGAGACCGACTGGACGCTGATCGACCTGGCCGCCGACCGGCGCGCACCGACGCCCACGGGCGCCGCAGAGATGGCGGTGCCGGTGAAGGCCGAACTCGAAGCCGGACTCGCGCGTCTTTCGGCACGGCTCAAGGGCGCGATCTCGCGCGACCTTGACCGGCGGAGCCAAGGCCTGCGCGCGGTGGCGCGCGCCCTGCCCTCGCCTGATCAGCTTTTTGCTTTGCCGCGGCGGCGTTTCGACGAAGCGGCCGGGCGCATCGTGCGCGCATTGCACGCCTCCGCCCAGCGCAAGCGGCTCAAGCATGAAGGGCTGCGGCTTTCCATTGGCTCGCTCGAACGCAGGCTCGTCGAGGCGCGCCGCCGCGCAGCGCAATGCGGCGCGCGCCTGCCGGTGGTCTTTTCCGGCCTCCTGCGCAACAAGCGGGTACGGCTCGAACGCGACGGCGGCCGGATCACGCCGCGGGTAACGTCCGAACGCATTGCGCTCAACCGGCAAAAGCTGGACGCGGCCACGGGGCGGCTCGACCGGGTGGTCAGGCAGCGGCTCGATGGCGCACGCGGACGGCTCGATCAGACCGAGCGATTGGCCAGGACGCTCTCCTACCAGGGTGTGCTGGAGCGCGGTTTTGCGCTGGTAAGGGACGCATCCGACCGGCCGGTCAAGCGTGCGGCGGAGCTTTCGGCCGGGCAGGAAGTCCACATTCAGTTCTATGACGAGATCGCAGGTGCCGTGATCGCGGGGAAACCCGTCGCGGGCCCCAGAAAAGATACCGGGGCCAAGGATCCGGGCAAGCAGGGCAGCCTGTTTTAGAGCGATCCAAGGAAAAGTGGAAACCGGTCTCGGTCCGGCGTAAAACCAAACCGCTAGATCAGTCCAGCGCTCTGAAACGGTGAACTGATCTAGCTGCTCGTGCACGAAGCTCTCGGCCGCCATGCCCGTGGCAGGGATGACAAATTGAATCACCGCGGCAGTCTATCATCCTGCCGCAGCTTCGTTTTCCCGATTGGTGCCCAGGCGCCGAGAGCCGTCAGTCGTCCAAGATGAACGTGACGGCCAGGTTGACGCGGTAGGCGGCAACCTTGTCGCCGTCGATCTCGACATTCTGGTCCTTCACCCAGGCACTGGTTATGTTGCGTAGCGTCTTCGAGGCCCGGCCGATCCCTTGCTTGACGGCGTCGTCGAAGCTGTCGGGCGATGTCGCGGATATTTCGGTAACGCGGGCGATGGTCATCCTTCCCTCCTGTGGCTTGGACTCCCTCGCGGAACCTCCGTCCCCGGCGAATGTTCCACCGCTCGCGAAGGTTGCGTGTGCCTATCGGGTCCCGGCGCCTGCCGGCCGATCGAGCCTCAGGGCGTCAGCCGGGCGAGGTCTTCCAGGTCGAATACGTCCTCGATTGAGGACGGCACTGTCAGGGCGGCCGTTTCGCCCCAGCCGATATTGGCATTCCGGTCGAAAACCGTGCGCCCACCCTCCATCCGCGCCTTGCCCGAGGCGACCAGCGCCAGGGCGAGCGGATATATCCTGTGCTCCATCTTCAGGATCCGGGCGGCGAGCTTTTCCTCGTCGTCCTGCGGCAGAACAGGGATGGCGGCCTGCGCGATGATAGGACCGTCGTCCATCTCCGCGGTGACGAAGTGGACGGTGCAGCCGTGGATGCGCATGCCGGCTTCAAGCACCCGCTTATGCGTCTCCAATCCCTTGAACAGCGGCAGCAGGGACGGATGGATGTTGATCATCCGCCCTTGGAAGCGGCCCACGAAATCGGGGCTCAGGATGCGCATGAAGCCGGCCAGGCAGACGATTTCCGCGCCGAGACCGGCAAGCGCCTCGTCAAGGGCCGCCTCGTAAGCCTGCCGATCCGGAAACGCCCCGCGCGTAACGGCAAGCGCCGGAATGCCGGCCGCCTCGGCCGCCGCCAGCCCCGGCGCGTCTGCATTGTCGGAGATGACGCCGCAGATTTCGGCCGGATAATCGGCCTCCGCCGCGGCGCGGATGAGCGAGCTCATATTGGAGCCTCGGCCGGAAATCAGGATTGCCGTTTTCCTTGCGGTCATAGCTGGAGCGCTCCGTTGTAGATCACGCCGTGCTCGCGGCGCGGGCATATGCGGCCGAGCGTGGTGACATGCTCGCCCTCCTTCTGCAGGACGGCAGCCACCTGGGCGGCCTGCCCCGCCGCCACGACGGCGATCATGCCGATACCGCAATTGAAGGTGCGCAGCATTTCGCTGGCTTCCACCCCGCCCGTTTCGGCAAGCCACGAGAAGACCGGCGGCGCTTCGATGGCATCGAGATCGATCTCGGCGGCGTATTCGGCCGACAGGACGCGCGGGATATTCTCGGGAAAGCCGCCGCCGGTAATATGGGCCAGCGCCTTGATGCCATGGGTGCCGGAAATCGCGGAGAGGAGCGGCTTCACGTAGATGCGGGTCGGCTCCAGCAGGGCTTCGCCGAGGGACTTGCCGCCGGCGAAGGGCGCTTCGTCGCGCCAGCCGAGTCCGCTCAACTCGACGATCTTGCGCACGAGCGAAAACCCGTTGGAGTGAACGCCGGAGGAGGCCAGGCCGAGGATCACGTCGCCTTCGACGACGTCGTTGGTGGGCAGCAGCCTGCCGCGCTCGGCCGCCCCCACGGCAAAACCTGCCAGGTCGTAATCTTCGCCTTGATACATGCCGGGCATTTCCGCCGTCTCGCCGCCGATCAGCGCGCAGCCGGCTTGGCGGCAGCCCTCGGCGATGCCCGACACGATGGCGGCACCGTGCTCGGGGTCGAGCTTGCCGGTGGCGAAATAGTCGAGGAAGAACAGCGGTTCGGCCCCCTGCACCACCAGATCGTTGACGCACATGGCGACGAGGTCGATGCCGACCGTGTCGTGCCTGCCGGCCTCGATGGCGATCTTCAGCTTGGTCCCGACACCGTCATTGGCAGCGATCAGGATCGGATCGGTGAAGCCGGCGGCCTTGAGGTCGAAGAGTCCGCCGAAGCCGCCGATTTCGCCATCGGCGCCCGGCCTGCGCGTGGAGCGCACCAGCGGCTTTATCTTTTCCACCATCGCATTGCCGGCGTCGATATCGACGCCGGCCTTCGCATAGGAGAGACCGTTTTTCTTTTCGCTCATGACCCGCCTCTGTTTCCTTCAGGCCCATGGCCTGGCGGCTTCTCCCCGGCTATTGGCATGCGCGGGCGCGGCCTGCAAGGCTGCGCGGCGATCGCGCACAGGCCAATTCCCTCTGCCCGCGTGGACCAATCTTTCCCCTTGAAGGGACCGGGCGCGGGCGTCATCTATGCACGACGCCGCAGCCATCAGGAAAGGTCGGGCGAGGGAGAGACCGGATTGACCATCCCCAACATTATCACGCTAATGCGCTTCGTGCTCGTCCCCGCGGTGGTCTTCGCGCTCCTGACCGACAATGTCGGCTGGGCGTTCGCCGGCTTTCTGCTGGCCGGGATCTCCGACGGCGTGGACGGCTTCATCGCGCGTCAGTTCAATCAGCGTACCGAACTCGGCGCCTATCTCGACCCCATCGCCGACAAATTGCTGCTCGTCAGCGTCTTCCTGGTGCTGGGCTATACGGGACATCTGCCGCTCTGGCTCGTCATAGCCGCAGTCTCGCGCGATGCGCTGATCGTCGGCGGCGTCCTTCTTGCCACCATTATGGGCAATCCGGTCGAGATGAAGCCGTTGTTCGTCTCCAAGGCCAATACGCTTGCGCAGATAATGGTCGCCGCGATGATCCTCGCCGAGCTTTCGCTGGAATATTCCTTCGGACCATTCCACGACGGGCTTATCTACCTGTGCGGGCTCTTGACCGTGGCTTCCGGCGCGGCCTATCTCGTGCACTGGATCAAACATATGAGCGGCTATGTCGACATCGCCCCCTGAAATGGAAGAAGCCGGCGGACAGCCGCAGGGGTGGCGGCTGAAGCGTCAGTTTGCCTTCTGGACCGCGGCCGCGGCGATTCTCATCCTGTTTCTCTACGTCTTCAGCTCCATCCTGCTGCCTTTCCTGGCCGGCATGGTGGTGGCCTATTTCCTCGATCCGGTCGCCGACCGCCTCGAGCGCCTCGGTCTGTCGCGCACGCTGGCGACGGCGCTGATCCTGATCGCGTTCGTGATCGCGCTGGCGCTGGCGCTCATGATCATCGTGCCGGTGCTCGGCAATCAGCTACTGGGCTTTCTCGGCCGGCTTCCGGACTATCTCTCGCGCCTGCAGGAGATGGTCACCACGCTCGATCCGAACTGGTTCGAGCAGACGCTGGGCGTCGAATCGGCAGCTTTGCGTGATGGCCTGTCCACGCTGTTGGCCCAGGGGACCGGCTTCGTCGCCGCCTTGTTCGGATCGGTTTGGAGTTCCGGCGTCGCACTGGTCAACCTTGCCAGCCTGTTCGTCGTCACCCCGGTGGTCGCCTTCTACATGCTGCTGGACTGGGACCGCATGATCGCCCGCGTCGATAGCTGGATTCCGCGCGATCATGTGGAAACCGTGCGTCAGATCGCGCGCGACATCAACACGGCAACCGCCGGCTTCGTGCGCGGACAGGGCACGCTGTGCCTCATCCTCGGCGTCTACTATGCCGTCGGGCTCACCCTGGTGGGCCTCAATTTCGGCCTGCTGATCGGGCTGGCCGCCGGCCTCATCAGCTTCGTCCCCTATGTCGGCTCGCTGGTCGGGCTGGCGCTTGCCCTTGGCGTGGCCTTCGTCCAGTTCTGGCCCGAATGGTATTGGGTGGCAGCCGTTGCGGCGATCTTTTTCTCCGGCCAGTTCGTCGAGGGCAATATCCTCCAGCCCAAGCTGATCGGCCGCAGCGTCGGCCTGCATCCCGTGTGGCTCATGTTCTCGCTCTTCGCGTTCAGCTTTCTGTTCGGCTTCGTCGGCCTGCTCATCGCCGTTCCCACAGCCGCGGCGATCGCGGTTCTGATCCGCTTCGCGATTGCCCGCTATCTGGAATCGCCCCTTTATTATGGCCAAAGCGAAACCGGCGGAATCAACAATCGCGAAGCCCGATGACGCGCGACCGCCACGCGCCCCGGCAATTGCCGCTCGATCTTGCCCACGGTCCGGCGCATTCGCGCGACGATCTTGTCGTCACGCCCTCCAACGAGCGCGCGGTTGCACTGATCGAAGCCTGGCCGGGCTGGCCGTCGCCCGTCACGGTGCTGGCAGGCCCCGCCGGCTCCGGCAAAACGCACCTGGCCGCCATATGGGCGGAGGCGACGGGGGCAGCAATCGCTCCGGCCAGCGCAATCGATCCCGCCTTTCTGGCGCTCGCCGAAACCCGGCCGCTCCTCATCGAGGATGCGGATCGCCCGGGCCTTGATGAAAAGGGCCTGTTCCACCTCATCAATGCCGTGCGCGGCTCCGACAGCCACCTGCTTCTGACCGCACGGCGCTTTCCGCTTGGCTGGGGCGTCGAACTGCCGGACCTGCGCTCCCGCCTGCAGGCGGCGGCGACCGTCGAGATAGACGAGCCAGACGACATGCTGCTCGCCGGCGTCCTGGTAAAGCTGTTCGCCGACAGGCAGGTTTCGGTCGAACCGCATGTCGTGCAGTTCGTCACCCGCCGCATCGAGCGCTCGCTGTCCACCGTACAGCGGGTGGTCGAAGAGCTCGACCGTGCAGCGCTCGAGCGAAAAACGCGCATCACCCGCCCGCTTGCGGCCGAAGTCGTCGCCCGCTTCGAAACCGGCCAGCATTGATCGTGGCCTGCGGCCGGCGCTGCCTTCCGCATAGGCCGCGGGGCAATGCTGCGATTGTTCGCATTGCCCCTTGCGCCCTGCTGCGCGAGCCCCTAATGAGACCACGATCCGGAGCGTAGCGCAGCCTGGTAGCGCATCTGGTTTGGGACCAGAGGGTCGCAGGTTCGAATCCTGCCGCTCCGACCATCGACATCCCTGGCCGTCGAGGGGCTTTTCGCCTGTCTCTTTCGGCCGCGGCAGCATTATCCGTCAGGCGGAATTGCCTGACATCCGCATCGATGCGGAAAGCAAGAAGATGGAGCTCCTTTGCGCGTCCGACGGACGCAAGGCGTTCCAGAAGCAGTAGCAAGCAAGAGGGTCGAACGTGTCCGCGCGCATCTACAGCCCAGCAAGGACGGCCATGCAATCCGGTACCGCCAAATCAGGCCATTGGGTACTCGAGTTCGAGCCCGAGGCGCCCCGCAAGATCGATCCGCTGATGGGCTACACCTCGTCATCCGACATGAAGAGCCAGGTTCGCCTTACCTTCGCTACGAAGGAAGAGGCCGTCGCCTACGCCCAGAAGAACGGCATCGCCTTCCGTCTGGAAGAGGCAAAGGCGCCGAAGCGTCGTCAGGTTTCCTACGCGGAAAATTTCCGCTATGACCGCAAGGTCCCGTGGACGCACTGATTACGCCGTCCGCGCGCCGGTCCCGTAGCTCAGCTGGATAGAGCACCGGCCTTCTAAGCCGATGGTCGCAGGTTCGAATCCTGCCGGGATCGCCACTGTCAGACTGCCCTCACCCACACCTTCGTGTCGTGGAATGCAGCACCGCCGTAGGGTGCGATGGCGTCCGCGCCGGTGAGGACGTTGATGCCCTCGCCGCGTTCATGGGTGCTGTTGGGCCAGATGCCCTCGGCCACGACGACGCCACGGTGCAGGCCTTCGAATATTTTCGCATGCAGGACGACCTCACCGCGCGGATTGCCGATCTCGACGCGGTCGCCGGCGGCGAGCCCGAGCATGGCGGCGTCTTCGGGGTGCAGCATCAGTTCGGGCCGCCCTTCCCGCTTGATGGAGCCGGGCGTCTCGGCAAAGCTCGAATTGAGGAAAGTGCGCGCCGGCGAGGTGGCGAGCCGGAACGGATGCTCGGCATCGGCCGCCTCGATGAAATCCACATGGTCGGGAAATTCCGGCAGGCGCTCGTGCGGTCCCTGGATGCCGATCGATTCGGGCGGGCGGTTGGGCGCGGCGGTGCCGGTCCAGTCCGGTCGGAAGCGGAACTTGCCGTCCGCATGGCCGAAACCCTTGACGAAATGGGCCGTCTCGAAATCGGGCTGGACATCGGCCCAGCGCTCCTTGCGGAAACTGTCGAAGCTGCCGAGCCCGCGCTTGCCAAGCATCCAGTCCAGGTGCTGCCGCGCGCTCATGCCGAAACCGTCGAAATGATCGACGCCAAGGCGTTTCGCCAGTTCCTCGATCACGAACAGGTTTTCGCGGGCCTCGCCGGGCGGGTCGATCAGCTTCGGCCCCAGCAGGATGTGCTGGTGCCCGCCCCCGCGATAGATGTCGTCATGCTCCACGAACATGGTGGCCGGCAGCACCACATCGGCGAGCTTCGCCGTATCGGTCATGAATTGCTCGTGCACGGCGACGAAGAGATCGTCGCGCTCAAAGCCGCGCTTCACCAGCCGCTGCTCGGGCGCGACATTGGCGGGGTTGGTGTTCTGGATCAGCATGGCCGTCACCGGCGGGCCGCCGTGGAGGGCCTGCGCATCGCCCGTCAGCACGCGGCCGATCTGCGACTGGTCGAGCGAGCGGATATGCGGATCCTTGTAGGCCAGGCCCTCCACCAGCGTCTTGTCGAGCCCGAAGATCGACGAATTGGAGTGGAACGCGCCGCCGCCCTCATATTGCCAGGCGCCCGTCACCGTGGCGATGGAAAGCGCCGCGTGCATGTTCACCGCGCCGTTGCGGTTTCGGGTGAAGCCGTAGCCGAGGCGGAAGAATGTCCGTTTGGTTTCGCCGACGAGTTTTGCGAAGGCCTCGATCTCGGCAGCCGGCAGGCCGGTGATTTCGGCCGCCCACTCGGGTGTGCGGGTTGCAAGGTGCGCTTCGAGGCCGGCGGGATCGTCGGCGTACTTAGCCATAAAATCACGGTCGGCCAGTCCGTCGCGGAAGAGAACGTGCATCACCGCGCAGGCAAGCGCCCCGTCGGTGCCGGGCTTTACGACCAGCGCCATGTCGGCCTGCTTCATCGTGGCGTTGTCGTAGACGTCGACGACCACGATCCTGGCGCCGCGCTCCTTTCGCGCCTTGATCGCATGGGTCATGACGTTGACCTGCGTGGCAACCGCGTTGGTGCCCCAGATCACCACGCAATCGGATTTGGCCATTTCGCGTGGATCGGGACCGCGCAGCGCGCCTGCGCCCATCATCCAGCCGGTCCAGGCGGGATTGGTGCAAATCGTGTCGAACTGATTGGAATAGCGCCTGGCATGGCGCAGGCGGTGGATCGAGTCGCGCTGCACCAGACCCATCGTGCCGGCATATTGGTATGGCCAGACGGTCTCGCTGCCGTGCCGTTCCTCGGCTCTCGCGAATCGCTCCGCGATGAGATCCAGCGCGGCTTCCCAGCTTGCCTCCTTCCAGGCCCCCTCGCCCTTCGCGCCCGCCCGCACCAGCGGTTTCAGCAGGCGGTCGGGGTGATGCACACGTTCGGCATAGCGGGCGACCTTGGCGCAGATCACGCCGGCGGTGTAGCTGTTGTCCTTCGACCCGTGCACGCGCCCCAGCCTGCCCTCGACGACCTCGACATCGAGTGCGCAAGTGGACGGGCAGTCGTGCGGACAGGCGGAATGACCGATATGGATATTGCTGCGCGTGTTCATGGGCCGGAGACTAGCGATTTTTTCGCTGGGAGCGTAGAGCCAGTTTCATCAAATAGTGCATCGACATCCATCACGGACAGTGATGGATTGACCCAAATCCGATGCGCAAACCACCGAAGAGCCGGGGCCGATGAACTACCGCCACGCCTATCATGCCGGAAATTTTGTCGATGTGGTGAAGCATGCGGTGCTGGCGCGAATCGTGGAATATCTGAAACGCAAGGACAAGGCCTTCCGCGTCATCGACACGCATGCAGGCACCGGCATCTACAATCTCTCCTCGGAGGAAGCGCAACGCACCGGCGAGTGGCGCGATGGCATCGGCCGGCTGATGGCGAGCACGCTCGGCGCGGAAAGTGCCAATCTCCTCAGTCCCTTGCTGAAGACCGTTCGTGCGGTGAATCAGCCGGGCGCGCTGACCTTCTATCCGGGCTCGCCGACGATCGTGCGCCATCTGCTGCGCCGGCAGGACCGGCTGACGGCGATCGAACTGCACGAGGCGGACGCCGCGCAACTGGCAGCCCGTTTTGCCGGCGACTTCCAGGTGCGGACCATTCATCTTGACGGCTGGCTGGCGCTGGGCGCCCACCTGCCGCCGAAGGAAAAGCGCGGGCTCGTGCTGGTCGATCCGCCTTTCGAGCAGGAGGGCGAGTTCAGCCGCATGGTGGAGCGGCTGAAGACGGCGCACCGCCGCTGGCCCGGCGGCATCTATGCGCTGTGGTATCCGATCAAGGATCGGCAGGCGGTGGCCGGCTTCCGCCGGGCGCTGGCCGAAAGCGGTATCGGCGACATGATCGACATCGTGTTTGAGAAACGCCCGCCATCGACGGAGCCGAGGCTGGATGGAACGGGCATGATCGTCGTCAATCCGCCCTATGTGCTGGAGGAGGAAGCGCGGCGGATTTTGTCGGCCCTCGCCCCGATCCTGACCGAAGCCGGCGGCGGCGAAATCTCCACCGTGCGGCTGGCGGGAGAAAAGGGGTGAACTTCCGGCTTGACCCTTCACCGCACCTGGTAAAAAGTGCCGCAACGTCAAACTGGGCATCATCAAGCCGTCAAACGGCGCCTGAATTGGAGATATTGCGATGCTACGCTGGACAGGCCTTGCGGCGGCCGCACTCATTGCGGCCCTGACGGGAACCGCTCCCACCGCTCAAGCGGCGGATTTGGCTGGCGTGTATGGAGCGCCGGATCCCATCTGCGGCCATGAGAACGTGCGCGCCACTATCCAGAAGCGATTCCGCTATCAGGTCACGCATGTGCCGAACCTGCCGGACGTCGCCATTGTCGATTTCTTCGGCCCCAGCCTGACGCGCTACCACCCGGCGACCGCGACCAGCCCCATCGCGCGGCGCTATTGCCAGGCGACGGCCCGGCTTTCGGACGGGCGCGACCGCAGCATCTGGTATGTCATCGAATATGGCCAGGGGTTCGCCTCGATCGGCGACAATGTCGAATTCTGCCTGCTGGGTTTCGACCGCTGGAACATCTATGACGGCTCGTGCCGCGTCCTTCGTTGAGCTCTCGACGCTGGAGCGGACAGTAAGACGCTTTTCGCTCGGTACGGCAATCGCGGCTCTTGTCGCCGCTGCACTGTCTGGCGCCGCCGCCGCGGGCGAGCGCGGGGCAGAGCCTGGTTCGTTCGACTATTATGTCCTCGCGCTCTCCTGGTCGCCCAGCTATTGCGTCGCGGAAGGCGATCGGGCCAATCCTCAGCAGTGCGGCAGCGGGCGGCCATTCGCGTTCGTCGTGCACGGGCTCTGGCCGCAGTATGACAGGGGATATCCCGAGTTCTGCCGCAGCCGCCTGCCGGACCGGGTTCCAGACCAGCTGGTCGGCAAGGTCATCGATATAATGCCTTCGGCCGGCCTGATCGGCCATCAATGGCGCAAGCATGGAAGCTGCTCCGGGCTCGGACAGGAAGACTATTTCAGCCTGGTACGGAAGGCGCGCGAACGCGTTTCGATCCCTGAGCCATTCAGGACGCTCGCCTCGCCCCTCTTGGCCTCGCCGGGCGGCGTGGAGGCGGCGTTCATGAGTGTCAATGAAGGGCTGGACGCCGGCGGCATCGCTGTCACCTGCAAGGGGCGCCTTCTGCGAGAGGTTCGCATCTGCCTGACGCGGGACCTGGAGTTCCGCGCCTGCCCCGAGGTGGACCGCAAGGCCTGCCGCGCAGACCGGGCGCTGATGCCGGCGGCACGCTGAACAAAAAAAGCCCGGCGCGACGGCCGGGCTTTTTCTGGGATCCAAGCTGTGAAGCTTAGAGCAGATCATCGTTTCACTGAAACGCTGATCTGCTCTATCTACTTGTTTTTGCCGCATTTTTGCGACGTCAGGTGATTCCACCTGACTGCAAAATGCTCTAGAAGCTCATGCCGAAGCCGAGCATGACCTTGTTGCTCGACGCGTCGGCTTCGTAGTTCGTGCCGCCCAGCGTGTAGGTTTCGCTGCCGAGATCGGTATAGCGGTACTCGAGACGCGCGAACGACTGCGGCGTCAGCTTGACGTCGACACCGGCACCGGCGGTCCAGCCAAGATGGGTGTTCGTGTCGGAAGCACCGGTGGGACCGGTCAGTTCCTGACGGCCCGCAGCGCCACCGGCCGTGCCGTAGAGCAGCACGTTCTCGGTCGCCGCAATGCCGAGACGGGCACGCAGCGAACCGTCGACGCCACCCTCGGACTCAAATCCGGCGCTGTCGCCCTTCATGCCATTGTAGCCGATATCGCCCTCGATACCGTAGACGAACGAGTCCTGCTGCCAGTTGTAGCCAGCGAACACGTTGCCGACGAAGCCGTCGGTTTCGATGTCCGTGGTGCCTTCAACATCGGCACTGCCCGCAAAGCCGTAGCCGAGCGCGATACCCGCATAGGGACCGGCCCAGGTTGCAACAGGCGCAACTTCCATCGGCGCAGCAGGCGGTGCGGGCGGCTGCTCCAGAACAGCATCGGCGGCATGGACGGTGGAAACGCCGGCAATGGCGACAATGGCTGCGGCCGCAGCCGACAGCTTGAGATTCTTACTGGCCTTCATTCTCTGAACTCCTTAGCCACATCAAACTAGCAGGACGCCATGTCAGGGAGGTCGACATGCACCCCGCGGAGCCCCAATTTCCGCCCGGTACATAATGATTATGCACCTGCGCGGTTCCCGCCCGAGATGCGTAAGAGCCAGAAAAAAATGTCCGGATAATGGTTACAAAGCGTCATCATTCAGACGCAACACGCCGTGTTGCATAAAGGACACAAGGGCCGGGATGTACTCCCGGCCCCTGTCGGGACTGTCAGAATTTCATGCCGAGGCCGAAGACGATCTTGTTGCTGCCGTCCTTGGCCTGCAGTTGGCCGCTGCCGAGATCGAAGTTCTTCCGGCTGTATTGGGTATAGCGATATTCCGCCCGAGCAAAAATGTTGCTCGTAAGGTTCGTATCGAGACCCACGCCGGCCGTCCAGCCAAGCATGGTATTGGTGTCGGACACACCGCCTTCGCTGATCTTCAGGCGCTGGGCCGCACCACCTGCGGTACCGTAAGCAAGGATATTCTCGGTGACGGCATAGCCAAGGCGAGCGCGCAGCGATCCGTCGACGCCAGCCTTGAAGTCCACGCCCGCATTCGAGCCCTTCAATCCGTTGTAGCCGACATCGCCTTCAACACCGTAGACGAAGCCGCCCGACTGGAAGTTCCAGCCGGCAAAACCGCTGCCTACGAAGCCTTTGGTTTTCAGACGAACGGTCTGCTGCGTGACCTCGTTCTTGCCGGCGAAGCCGTAGCCGAGAGCAATGCCGGCATAACCGCCTTCCCAATCCAGGGCAGGCGTGGACACGTTGACCGGCGCCATTGGCGCCATTGGCGCCGGCGGCTGCGGCTTGACGAAATCGGCCGCCTGTGCCGGAAGCGCCGCGGCCGCAACGGTCATCATTGCGGAAAAAATAGTCACCCTGCTGGTTTTCATCTCAAAAATCCTTGAACAGTTATATATGTAAACGATACCTATTCCTAATCATCCTAGGCGGACAGAATAACGCCGCACCGGACGACTGCACCGAGAGCTCTGGAAGGCCAAAGGAGCAGGTTGGCGCTTCTTGTCAGCGAATTATGGCGGAAAAGCGAACAAACTGCATTAGGCAGGCGCCCGTATGGTAGCTGTGGCGCAGCCAAACGGCGCCTCCGTTTGTCGGAAAACCTATTGTAAACGCCGTGACGAACCAGGTGCTGTGCGCAAGTTGCACGCCGGGAGGACGGCGCCAGAGCGTGGTGGGCAGGCGCCAATCGTGTCAGGAAGGCGACGCAAAGCCTGTAGACGGGCTTGGAGGCGCAGCCCATTCGGCCTACATGGTGGGGGGTATCGGCAGGCACTGGTAACAAGCCGCCGCCGCTTCTAAATTGGGCTCTGATGACAAAATCCGGCAAAATCGCCCTCATCACCGGCGGGGCTAAGCGAATCGGCGCAGCGATAGCGCGAGATTTGGCCGTCCACGGATTCGCGGTCGCGATCCATTGCGGCCGTTCGCGCGGCGAAGCCGTCGAGTTGGCACGGGAGTTGGAGGAAAGCGGAGGCCGCGCCGTGGTCCTGCAGGCTGATCTTGCAGACGCTCGCGCGGCAAATGCGCTTGTCGGCCAAACGGAAAAGGCGCTCGGCCTGCCGGATATCATCGTCAACAACGCATCGGTTTTCGAAGAGGACGCGGTGACCGACTTCGACGACGAAGTCTGGAACCGGCACTTCGACGTGCATGTGAAGGCGCCGGCCCTCCTGGCGCGCGCGCTCGCGGCCTCGTTGCCGGCGGACCGGGAAGCGCTCATCGTCAATATGATCGATCAGCGGGTCTGGCAGCTCACGCCCCGTTTCTTCAGCTATACGCTCTCCAAATCCGCGCTGTGGACGGCGACGCGCACCATGGCGCAGGCGCTTGCGCCACGCATCCGCGTCAACGCCATCGGGCCCGGCCCTACCCTGCCCAACCGGCGGCAGGAGCAGGCGGATTTCGATCGCCAGACCGAGGCGCTGCTGCTCGGGCGCGGCCCTTCGTTGGACGAGTTCGGGGCGGCGGTGCGTTTTCTGTGGGAAGCACGCTCGGTGACAGGGCAGATGATCGCGCTCGACGGCGGCCAGCATCTCGCCTGGGAAACGCCGGATGTCGCGGGGGTGAACGAATGACGATGCCCGCCGATACTGCCGTGCCCGCCGCCGATGCCATCTCGTGGGACACGCCGGCCACCGACCATGGCCTGGCTGGAGCGGAGATCATCCAGGCAGCGGTCAAGCGCCTGCCCAACCAGCCCGGCGTCTACCGTATGATGAACGCGGCCGGCGACGTCCTTTATGTCGGCAAGGCGCGCAGCCTCAAGAAGCGCGTCACGAACTATGCCCAGGGGCGCGGCCATACCAACCGCATCACCCGGATGATTCGCGAAACCGCGTCGATGGAATTCGTCGTCACGCGGACCGAGACGGAAGCGCTGCTGCTGGAGGCCAACCTGATCAAGCGGCTGCGGCCGCGTTTCAACGTGCTCCTGCGCGACGACAAGTCGTTTCCCTATATCCTTCTGACCGGCGACCATCCTGCCCCCGGCATTTTCAAGCATCGCGGCGCCCGCTCGCGCAAGGGCGACTATTTCGGCCCCTTCGCCTCCGCCGGAGCCGTCGGCCGCACGATCAATTCGCTGCAAAGGGCCTTCCTGTTGAGGACCTGCACGGATTCGGTCTTCGAAAGCCGCACCCGGCCCTGCCTTCTCTACCAGATCAAGCGGTGTTCAGGCCCCTGCACGGGCGAAATCGACGCGAGCGACTATGCTGAGCTGGTCGGTGAGGCCAAGGCCTTCCTTTCGGGCCGCTCCAGCAAGGTCAAGGCCGAGATCGCCACCGCCATGCAGCAAGCGGCCGAAGAACTCGATTTCGAACGCGCCGCCGTCTACCGCGACCGCCTGTCGGCGCTCAGCCATGTACAGGCGCACCAGGGCATCAATCCGCAGGGCATAGAAGAGGCCGACGTGTTCGCCATCCACCAGGAGGGCGGGCAGAACTGCATCCAGGTGTTTTTCTTCCGCACGGGACAGAACTGGGGCAACCGCGCCTATTTCCCCAAGGCCGATTCCGCGATGGAGGCCGGCGAGGTGCTGGGAGCCTTCCTTTCCCAGTTCTACGACGACAAGCCCTGCCCCCGCCTGGTCCTCCTGTCGCAACCCGTCGACGAGCAGGAACTGCTGGCGGCGGCGCTTTCGACGCGGGCCGGACGCAAGGTGACGGTTTCGGCGCCGCGGCGCGGCGAGAAGAAGGACCTGACCGACCACGCCCTGCAGAACGCCCGCGAGGCGCTGGGGCGCAGGCTGGCCGAGACGTCGTCCCAGACACGCCTCCTGGAGGGATTCGCCGAGACCTTCGGGCTCGACAGCACGCCGCGCCGCATCGAAGTCTACGACAACTCGCACATCATGGGCACCAACGCCGTCGGCGCGATGATCGTGGCCGGTGCCGAAGGCTTCGTGAAGAACCAGTACCGAAAGTTCAACATTCGCTCGACCGACATCACGCCAGGTGATGATTTCGGGATGATGCGAGAGGTCATGCAGCGGCGCTTCGCCCGCCTCCTCAAAGAGGAAGGTCTGCGCGAAAACGCAGAGTATGTCGGCAAGGACCCCGACGCCTTTCCCGCCTGGCCGGATGTGATCCTGGTCGATGGCGGCCAGGGCCAGATGTCCGCCGTGCGCGCCATACTCGACGAGATGGGCATCGCCGATCAGGTGACGGCCATCGGCATTGCCAAGGGGCCGGATCGTGAGGCGGGGCGCGAGCGCTTCTTCATGGAGGGACGGTCTTCCTTTGCGCTGCCGCCGCGCGATCCGGTGCTCTACTTCGTGCAGCGGCTGCGCGACGAGGCGCACCGCTTCGCCATCGGCTCCCATCGTGCGCGCCGCAAGAAGGAGATGGTCAGGAACCCGCTCGACGAGATCGGCGGCATCGGCCCGAGCCGCAAGCGGGCCTTGCTGCACCATTTCGGAACCGCGAAGGCAGTCAGCCGCGCCGGGCTCGAAGACCTGATGGCAGTGGAGGGAATCTCCGAATCGATGGCCAAATCGATCTACGACCATTTCCGCGACGGGGGGTGAGACATTCGCGCGGGGCGCGCCGTTTCGGCGGCCGGCGCGCGGGGTGGCGCTTGACCTTTGCCACCGGCATCTGATTTGAGGGTGTACCGGAATTTCGGCGGTCCTTGATGTCCAAACACGCACTTAACCTTCCCAACCTCTTGACCTACGCACGCATCATGGCCGTGCCCTTGATTGTGTTGTGCTTTTTTTTGGAGGGACGGCTGCAGTCGAGCGATTTCGCGCGCTGGTCGGCGCTGGGCATCTTTCTGGCCGCAAGCATTACCGACTATTTTGACGGTTATCTCGCGCGAACGTGGAAACAGACGTCAAATATCGGCAAGATGCTCGATCCGATCGCCGACAAGCTCCTGGTGGCGACCTGCCTGCTGCTTTTGGCCGCAGACACCGACAGAACCATCGCCGGATGGACCCTGTGGGCGGCCATCATCATACTGTGCCGGGAAATCCTCGTCTCGGGCCTGCGAGAATACCTCGCCGCGCTCAAGGTCAGCGTCCCCGTCACGCAGCTCGCCAAGTGGAAGACGGCGATACAGATGGTCGCTGTCGGATTCTTGCTGGCCGGACCCGCCGGCGACAAGATCGTCCCATACACCACGCAGGCAGGCATAGCGCTCCTGTGGTTTTCGGCTTTGGTCACGCTCTATACCGGCTATGATTATTTCCGGGCCGGATTGAAGCACATCGTCGAGGAGTAGCGCCATGAAGCTCATCTATTTCGCCTGGGTACGCGAGCGCATCGGCAAGGGCGAAGAAGACGTCGACCTTCCGGCGGATGTGGTGCGCGTGTCGGACCTCCTGGAATGGCTCAAGGAACGCGGCGAAAACTATGGTGCGGCGCTGGAATATCCCGAGGTCATCCGCGTGGCCATCAATCACGAGCATGTGGATCACGACACGCCCTTGCCGGAAAAGGGCGAGGTCGCGCTTTTCCCGCCCATGACGGGTGGCTGAGATGGCGCCTTGCCGGCCCACGATCAGGGTCCAGCCCGGCGATTTCGACGCCGCGGCAGAAATAAGGGCGCTGGCGGAAAACCGCCGCGACGTCGGCGCCGTCGTCACCTTCACCGGCCTGTGCCGCGACGAAGGCGGCCGGCTGGCCGCGCTCGAACTGGAACATTACCCCGGCATGGCCGAAGCCGAGCTTGAGCGGGTCGCGCAGGAGGCCGTCGGGCGCTGGCCGGTCACAGGGCTCACCGTCATTCACCGCCACGGAGTGATGAAGCCGGGGGAGAACATCGTCCTCATCGTGGCGGCGTCCGCGCACCGCAAGGCGGCGTTCGAGGCAGCGGACTTCCTGATGGACTACCTGAAATCGCGCGCGCCGTTCTGGAAGAAAGAACATCTTGCCGATGGCGGCGAAGGCGGCTGGGTGGAAGCCAGGGAAAGCGATGCGGCAGCGGCCGGACGCTGGAAGAAATAGCCAGGCACAGAAAAAGCCGGCGGCACCGCCACCGGCTTTTCAGAGTCTTTTCAACAGTCTGCGGCTTGCGGCTGGAAGATCGATTCAGCCGACGATTTCGGTTTCCGCGAACCAGTAGCGAATTTCCTCGGCCGCCGTCTCGGGCGCATCCGAGCCGTGGACGGAGTTCTCGCCGATGGACTTCGAGAAGGTCTTGCGGATGGTGCCTTCCGCTGCCTCGGCCGGGTTGGTGGCGCCCATGATCTCGCGGTTCTTGGCGATGGCGTTCTCGCCCTCCAGCACCTGCACCACCGTCGGCCCCGACGACATGAAGTCGACGAGTTCGCCGAAGAACGGCCGGTCCTTGTGAACCGCGTAGAAGCCCTCGGCCTGGCGGCGGCTCATCCACACGCGCTTGGAGGCGACGACCCTGAGGCCTGCATCCTCGAACATCTTGACGATGGCGCCCGTCAGGTTGCGCTTGGTCGCATCCGGCTTGATCATGGAAAAGGTGCGTTCGATCGCCATTTCAAATCCTTCGATTCTGGGAGAATATTTGAGATGGCGGGTCTATAGCCGGGGCAGAGGCGTCTGTGAAGGGTGTTCAGGCCGCTGCAGGCACGCGGCGGGCGAGGCCTCCATGCAGATCGAGACACCGCTCGAACCATTGGGCGACGGGATCATCGTCTTGCAGCAGCGCGAAAGGCGACGATACGCGCGCCCATTGCAGCGCGCCGGCGATGATGTAGTCGCCGAAGAGCGGCCCTTCGCCGCCTACGAATGGCTGTTTCCAAAACAGCGTCCTCAGCGGTTCCAGCGCCTCGCGGAAGGCGGCAACCTTCTCATCGCGGTCCGCCGGCACCTCCTCAAGCGCCTTGCCGAAGCGCTCCTCCCGGCTCTTGCGGAAATAGGCGCGGTCCTGCGGCCCGAGCATATCGTGGATGTCCATCAGCGCGGCCTGGCCGATGAAGGCGTGGAGCGTGAGGTGGGACCAGCGCTCTATGAACCGGGTCGCCGCGCGGCCCCCTTCCCCGCCGAACAGCGTCGGCCGGTCGGGATAGGCCTCGTCGAGATAGACGGCGATATCGAAGGAGCCGCCCACGAGCTTATCGCCGTCGCGGATGAGCGGCACCGTCTTGGTGGCGCCATCTTCAACCGCCGGGATATCCAGGAAACGGGTCGGTACCGAACGGAACTTCAGACCCTTATGCGCGAGCGCGAAGGCGGCCTTCCAGCAGTGCGGACTGAATGGACGCGAGGCGTCGGTCCCCACCAGGTCGTAGAGGAGAATGGTCATGACGCGCGGCCTCTTTCCTGATCCATGTCGGTCGTCGAAATCTATACGCGGCAGGCGGTTTTTCCATGCAGTTTCATCAATGGCTTCATGAAGGAAATTGATGCTTCAGCAGGGCTCATCTGCTTCATAATACCTACCTTCGAGGCAAACGGGAGACGGGGTTCGTCATGAAACGGCATTTTGTGATGATGGCTGCCTATAATCGGTGGGCCAACGAGCGGGTGTACGAAGCGGCCGAGGCGCTGTCGGACGACGAGCTTGGGCGGAACGTGGGCGCCTTTTTCGGGTCGATGCTCGGCACGCTCAACCACATACTCGTCGCCGACCGCATCTGGATGAAGCGCTTCACCGGCGAAGGCGATGCGCCGGCAAAGCTGGATACCGTCCTTCATGACCGCCTGGCCGACCTGAAGGCGGCCCGGGAGGCCGAGGACGCGCGGATCGAGCATTATGTCGGCGGGCTGGACGAGGCGGCATTCGACCGGACCTTCTCCTACAGGACGATCGTCCAGCCGGCGACCGTCACGCAGCGGCTTTCCCCCGCGCTCGCCCACTTCTTCAACCACCAGACGCACCATCGCGGGCAGGCGCATATGATCCTTTCCGTCCTCGGCAAGGCGCCGCCTTCTCTCGACCTCGTTTACTTTCACCGAAGCACAACCGGGAGAGTGCATGCGTGATGGCAACGACTCGCCAGGGTTTCACAAAAAATCACCCCTGAGTTGCATTTCGTGTACTAAGCAAATCGTTAATCTGTCGGTTATATCCCGATTTCTAACGCAATTTCTGAAACTTAGCGCACAATCATGAAGATTATGCGACATTGCAAGTCACCTTCATCATTATCTAATCGCAGAGTTGATTCAATTTCATCTAGAAACACCTGAATTCAGGTAAGGATTCCTTACAAGCTTCAAGACAGCTTCCTCCCGCCTGCAACCAGGGAGAGAAGCTATGAACCTGTCGAAGAAAGCTTTCCGGGCCGCCGCAGCAAGCACGCTTGTGCTGGGGCTGGCCCTGCCCGCCTCCGCGCTGGAGATCGACCTCGGCGTAGCCAGTGTCGGCATTTCCGGCGACGACGGCGGCCTGAATGCCGATGTGAACGCTTCATTGGGCGGGAGCGACGGCGTCAATGTCAGCAGCAGCAATACGGTCGGCGGCGGCAGCCTCGTCGATTCCAACACCTCTGCCTCGATCGGCGGCAGCAGCGGCATCAATGCCAACAACAGCACAACGGTTGGCGGCGGCAGCCTTGCCTCCACGTCGACGGACGCTTCGATCGGCGGCAGCGGCGGGCTCAATGCCGGCGTGAGTGCCGATATCGGCGGAAGCGGCGGCCTTGGCGCCAGCCTCGGTCTCGGCCTAGGCGGCAGTTCCGGCGGCGGAGGCGGCGGCGGCAATGGCGGCGGCGGCAATGGCGGCGGCGGTAATGGCGGCGGCGGTAATGGCGGCGGCGGTAACGGCGGCGGCGGTAACGGCGGCGGCAATGGTGGCGGCGGTAACGGCGGCGGCAATGGTGGCGGAGGCGGCGGCATTGGCGGTGGCGGTGGAGGCGGCGGTGGAGGCGGCTTCTGGAGCAGCCGCGACCGTTACGACGACGCCGTCATGCGCATGTCGAACGCCGAGCTTCTCAAGAACAAGAAGCTCTGCGGCGCGATCCTTTTGGATCCCAACGCCTACGACTATGGCCTGGTGCGACTCTGCAAGGCGCTTTCCGCCGTCAACTGACGAGGCAGAAATGTCGGAGTACGGCCCGCTTTGCGCGGGCCGTACTCATTTCTGGCGAGAAAAGGGCTTGCCAGAGGCAGTCACCTCCGCCACAACCGCGCTGCCATGCTTGCCATCAACGATCTTTCGCTGCGCGTCGCCGGCCGGCTGCTCATCGAGCATGCCTCGGTCAGCCTGCCTGCCGGCGCCAAAGCCGGCCTTGTCGGCCGCAACGGCACCGGCAAGACCACGCTGTTTCGCGCCATCACGGGCGAGTTGTCGCCGGAGACGGGCAGCGTAAACCTGCCGAAAGCCACGCGCATCGGCCAGGTGGCACAGGAAGCGCCCGGCACAGAAGAGCCGCTGATCGACATCGTCCTGAAGGCGGATGCCGAGCGGGCGCGGCTGATGGCGGAGGCGGAGACGGCGGGCGATGCCCACCGCATCGCGGAGATCCAGACCCGGCTGGCCGATATCGAGGCCCATTCGGCCGAGGCGCGCGCCGCCTCGATTCTGGCCGGCCTGGGATTCGACGCCGAAGCCCAGAAACGCCCGGCCTCGTCCTTCTCCGGAGGCTGGCGCATGCGGGTGGCGCTGGCCGCGGTGCTGTTCGCCGAACCGGACCTTTTGTTGCTCGACGAGCCAACCAACTATCTCGACCTGGAAGGCACGATGTGGCTGGAGGGCTACCTCTCGCGCTATCCGCACACGGTCCTTCTCATCAGCCATGATCGGGACCTTCTCAACAAGGCGGTCAACTCGATCGTGCATCTGGAAAACCGCAAGCTGACCTTCTGGTCCGGCGGCTACGACCAGTTCGCCCGGCAATATGCGGAGAAGGCCGAACTGCAGGAAAAGATGCGGGTCAAGCAGGATGCCCAGCGCAAGCACATGCAGTCCTTCGTCGACCGCTTCCGTTACAAGGCGTCCAAGGCGCGCCAGGCGCAATCGCGGCTGAAAGCGCTGGAGAAGATGCAGGTCGTCGCGGCGACCGTGAACCAGAACGTCACGCCCTTCCGCTTTCCAAGCCCTGAAAAGGCCGTGGCCTCGCCCATCGTCGCCATCGAGAACGGCGCTGTGGGCTATCAGGACGGGAAGCCCATCCTCAAAAACCTGTCCCTGCGCATCGACAATGACGACCGCATCGCGCTGCTGGGCGCCAACGGCAACGGCAAGTCCACCTTCGCCAAGCTGATCGCCGGCAGGCTCGGTCTCCAGGCCGGCAAGCTGACGCTGGCGCCCGGCCTCAAGGTGTCGATTTTCGCGCAGCACCAGCTCGAGGATCTGCGCCCGGACGAAAACGCCCATCAGCATGTGCGCCGGCTGATGCCCGGTGCGCCGGAAGCAAGGGTGCGGGCGCGGGTGGCGCAGTTCGGGCTTTCCACCGAGAAGATGGAAACGCCGGCGCGCGACCTTTCGGGCGGCGAGAAGGCAAGGCTTCTCATGGGGCTCGCCTCGTTCGAGGCGCCGCATCTGTTCATCCTCGACGAGCCGACCAACCATTTGGACATCGACAGCCGCGAAGCGCTGGTCGAGGCGCTTAACGAATTCGACGGCGCGGTCATCCTCATCAGCCACGACCGGCACCTGATCGAGGCATGCGCCGACCGGCTGTGGCTGGTCGATCAGGGGACGGTGAAGCCCTATGACGGCGACATGGAGGACTACCGCGCGCTGACCACCGGGGGCGGCAGCCAGCGCCGGGAGCGCAAGGAAGCGGACAAGGCCTCGAAGGCCGACAAGCGGCGCGAGGCGGCAAAGCGGCGGGCGGCGCTGGAGCCGCTGGCCAAGGAGATCAAGACGACGGAAGGCCTGATCGAGCGTACCCGCAAGCGCATCGCCGCTGTGGAGGCAGAGATGGCCGATCCGGCGCTCTATGAGCGCGATCCGGCGAAGGCCACGCGACTGGCCAAGGAGCGGGCCGAGCTGGCCGCCACCGTCGCAAGGCACGAGGACAAGTGGCTGACGCTTTCCGCCGAATATGAGGAAGAAATGGCCGGATAGGGTGTCATGTCACCGCCGCCATTTTCAGTACGTCATCATATCTGAGGATGTTCGGTAACCCTTTTGGGGGCAAGGCTGCGTGACCGTCATCAACTCTGAAAATAGAGTTGATGACGGCCTATGCTGGTGTAGAGCCGCCCCCAACCTGCGGCGCGCCTCACGCCTTCTTCTGCCAGCGCCTGTCTGGGCCCTGCTGCCAATAGGTCACGGCGTGGCCGGCGGCTTTCATCGCCTTCCATTGGCCGCGCGCCGCCTCGAGCTGCATCGTGTCGTGGCCGTCGAACAGGAAGACGGCGCGTTCGTATCCCTCGAGCGCCCCGGGTTCAGCGCCCTCTACCAGAAAGCGGATCGAAGCCTCGTTGGGGTTGTCCGCCCTGGTGGTCAGCAAAATGGGCTGTGCCGCCGGTTCCGGCTCCAGATCTGTGCCATGGGCCAGGAAACTGTCGTCGCGGAAGGTCCACAGATGTGCATCGAGCGCATCGCGGCGCTCCGGGCTCGCCGTCTGCACCGCCACCTTCCACCCCCGCTCCAGGCTCTTTTCCAGGAGCGGAGGAAGCGCGTCTTCCAGCGTCGATTCGGTCAGGTGGTAAAAGAGAACGTCCACCTCACCCCTCGTAGTGGTCGGCCACCAGCCGATCGAGCAGGCGCACCCCATAGCCGGAAGCCCACCCCTGGCTGATCTCCGTCGCGGGCGAGGCCATCGCCGTGCCGGCGACATCCAGGTGCGCCCAGGGCGTATCCTTGACGAAGCGCTGCAGGAACTGCGCGGCGGTGATGGAGCCGGCGGTGCGTCCGCCGGTGTTCTTCATGTCGGCGTTCTTGGTGTCGATCAGCTTGTCGTATTCCTTGCCGAGCGGCAGGCGCCAGACCTTTTCGCCGGTTGCCTTGCCCGATGCCGACAGCCTTTCGGCCAGATCGTCATTGTTGGAAAACAGACCGGCGTGGTGATGGCCGAGCGCGATGATGACGGCGCCGGTGAGCGTGGCGAGATTGATCATGAACTGCGGCTTGTACTTGTCGTTGCAGTACCAGAGCAGATCGGCCAGCACGAGCCGGCCCTCGGCATCGGTGTTGATGACCTCGATGGTCTGTCCCGACATGGACGTGACGATATCGCCGGGACGCTGGGCGTTTCCGTCGGGCATGTTTTCGACCAGCCCGATGACGCCCAGCGCGTTCGTCTTGGCCTTGCGGGCAGCCAGTGCGTGCATGACGCCGACGACCGCTGCCGCGCCTCCCATGTCGCCCTTCATGTCCTCCATGCCGCCCGCCGGCTTGATGGAGATGCCGCCCGTATCGAAGACCACGCCCTTGCCGACAAAGGCGACGGGCCTGTCCTTGGACTTTCCGCCGCTCCACTGCATCACGGCGATGCGCGGCGGACGAACGGAACCCTGGGCCACGCCGAGAAGCGCGCCCATGCCGAGCTTCTTCATCTCCTTTTCGCCAAGGATCTCCACCTTCACGCCGAGTTTCTCCAATTCCTTGGCCTTCTCGGCGAACTCGATGGGCCCCAGAATATTGGCAGGTTCGTTGACCAGATCGCGGGCCGACAGCACGCCCTCGCCTATCGCCTCGGCCGACGCCCAGGCCTTGCGCGCGGCGGACACGTCGGCGCATTGGATGGTGAAGCTGGCGGGCTTGGCCGCCTTGCCGTTGTCCTCATCCTTGCGCGTCTTGTATTTGTCGAAGACGTAGGAGCGCAGCATCACGCCCAGGCCGATGGAGGCGGCCTCCTTCGGCGTGGCCTCATGGCCGGCGATGTCGACGATGATGGCGACGTCGGTCGCCTTCTTGGAGGCGGCGGCGGCCGCCCCGCCGATCTTCAGCCAGGCCTCCTCGTTCATATCCTCCAGCTTTCCGACGCCGACGGCCGTCAGCCGGTCATATTCGGTGCCATGCGGTGCAAGCACTTCAACCGTGGAGGCGAGCTTGCCGGTGAATTCGGCGGCCGAGAAAGCACGCGCGAGCACGCCCGCCGGATCGACCTCCGCCGCATGGGAGCCGAGCTTTGTGCCCTCGGGCACCAGCACGATCACGGTGCCTTTCTTGGGAGTGGAGAACTTCGCAAAGGCAACGGACGGTCTCTCGGTCATGGATTTTCCTGTAGGTTGAGGTAGCGAACTGGGGCGATCTTGGCGTTTTTCGGAAAATTGACAAGGGGTAGCCCGGCCAAATGCCTTCAAGCGCGGACGGCATCGATTCGTTAACCCTGTTCGTTTCCGCTTCATTAGCCCTCCCCGCGACAGACTGGCGCGGGGACATTGATGGAGACGCCTTCTAAGCCGGCAGACAGTGGTGTACCACGGTTCGTGCGAAGCGTTCGTTTCGCCGGCCTCGCCTTGCGCCTGCCATGAACAGCGGAATAGCTGCCGACGATGAAAGTTATCGAGCTCTATATATTGCGGCGCACCGTGGCGATCTTCGCCGCGGCGCTTGCGTGGGTGCTCGTCATCGTGTGGACGACGCAGGTGCTCAACAGGCTCGACCTGGTGACCAGCAGCGGCCAGGCGGCGTCCACCTTCTTCGCGGTAGCGGCCCTTGCCCTGCCAGCCGTCATACCGATCATCATGCCGTTCGCCATCGGCATCGCTGTTGCGCAGACACTGGCCACGATGAACGCGGATTCCGAACTCGTGGTGGTCAGCGCGGCCGGCAGCCCGCGCACCACCATCATCCGGCCGATCCTCATCGTCGCCGTCACCGCCAGCATTGCCGCCTTCGCCATCAACAATTCGCTCGAACCTTATGCCCGCCAGAAACTGCGGCAGCTTCTCGCCAACGCGAACGCGGACCTCATCACCACCTTTCTGCAGGAAGGGGCCTTCCGGAAGGTCGATGAGGGACTGTTCGTCCAGATTTCCGAACGCCTTCCCAATGGCGAGCTGAGCGGCATCTTCGTGGCCGATTCGCGAGATGAGGACATGAAGCTCGTCTATCACGCGCGGCGTGGTGCCGCGGTGGAACGAGAAGGCGGCAGCGTGCTCGTGATGCAGGACGGAGAGGTGCAGCGGCAGTCGAAAAACGGCGATGTTTCGATCATTCGCTTCGATTCCTATCCCTTCGACCTTTCCCAGTTCATGTCGGCCGGCGGCAAGCCGACGCTGTATCCCAAGGACCGGTACCTGACCTATCTGCTCAACCCCGATCCCGAGGACAAGTTCTACGCCAGCAATCCGCAGTCGTTCCGGGCAGAGCTGCACATGCGGCTTTCGGAGTGGCTTTATCCGATCGTCTTTGCCCTGATCGGCATCGCGGTGGCCGGCGATGCCCGCTCCTTCCGCGAGGCGCGGCTGCATCCGATGGTCACCACCATGGCCATCGGTCTGCTGGTGCGGTGGGGCGGCTTCTACGCCGGAAACGAGGCTGAGACGACACCCTTCTTCTCCTTCATGCTTTACGCCATTCCCATTGGGATGGGTCTGGTCGCCGCCGGCTTCATCGCCACGAACAGGGTGATGGAACTGCCGGCGAGCTGGACGGAGAAGTGGTTCGCCCGCATGAGGCGCGACCGCGAAGCAATGGCCCGGCTGGGGCTTCGCCTGCGGCGGATGGTGCGGCCGAAAGGGGGCCATGCATGATCGGGCCAACGCTTGGCGGCTACTTCTTCCGCCGGTATGCGGTGATTACGCTATGGAACTTCGTCGGCATCGCCGCGCTGGTTTTCATCGTCACATTCACCGAGATCTCCGGCCGGTCGAGCGGGCTTGCCGGCTATTCGGCAGGCTGGGCCCTGGGCTTGGCGGCGCTTCAGCTTCCCATGATCATGCAGCAGGCGGTCCCCTTTGTCGGCCTGATCTCGGCCATTGCGACGCTTATCAGCCTTAACCGCAAATACGAGCTGGTGGTCGCCCGGGCGGCCGGCATTTCGGCCTGGCAGTTCCTGACCCCGATCGCGGTGGGGGCTTTCGCCTTCGGGCTCGCATCCGTAACCATTCTCAATCCGATAGCGGCGGCGGGGTTTTCGACCGCGCAAGCGATGGAAGCGGAGGTGCGGGGCGCCAGTACCAGCGCCAATCCCGAAAGCGAGCGTTGGATCAAGCAGCGCACGGACGAAGGCGAGACGATCATCGGCGCGGATGCGGCGCTGGAGGGTGGAACGGTCCTGGTCCGCCCGGTATTCCTGCGTCTGAGCGAGGACGGCCGCATCGTCGAGCGGCTGGACGCTGCGCGGGCTGAGTTGCAGGAAGGGCGTTGGGTCCTTACGGAAGTGGTGCGGCGGCGGGGAACCAATGCGCCGGAGCGCTTGAATGCCGCCGACGTGCCCACCAACCTGCAGCCGGAGTTCGTCGGAGAGCAGCTCGCCCAACCCGAATCGGTCTCGATCTTCCGCTTGCCGGCAAAGATCGAGGCCGCACGCTCTTTCGGGCTGCAGGCCAATGCCTTCGCCATGCATTTCCATTCGCTCGTGACGCTGCCGCCATTGCTGGTTGCCATGACGCTGATTGCGGCAACGGTTTCAATGCGTTTTGCCCGAATGGGGCAGTCGGCCACGGTGATTCTGGGTGGCGTCCTCGCCGGCTTTCTGCTTTATGTCGTGTCGGTTTTGGTGAAGGCATTCGGCACCGCCGGATTCGTGCCGCCCGTTGTTGCGGCGTGGACACCGGTAATGGTCGCGATGTTTTTTGGCGTGACGTTTCTATTGTACAAGGAGGACGGGTAGTGGGGGTAGCGGTGAAGAGGGGCCGTGGAACCACCCGCTTGGCGCGTCGATTGCGCGCGAAAGCGGGGGTGGCCCTTATTGCCCTTGCCGCCTCCACCGGCATTCTCCTCGCGCAGGTCGCCGGCTTCGACAGAAGAGACCTGCCGCAGGGCGCGCAGATGCTTCTGACCGCCGATACGCTTGTCTACGACAATGACCGCAACACGATCAGCGCGGTCGGCGGCGTGCAGATCGAGTATGCCGGCAACCGCCTCGTCGCCCAGCGCGTCACCTATAACAGGCAAACGTCGCGCGTCGTCGCCAGCGGCAATGTCGAGATCGTCGAGGAAGACGGCAACAGGATCTACGCGCAGGAGATCGACGTCACCGACGATTTCAGCGAAGGCTTCGTCCAGGCGCTGCGTCTTGAAACGGTGGACAAGACCTATTTCGCCGCCGAGAGCGCGCAGCGCTCGGGCGGCAACCTGACCACCTTCAACAAGGGCGTCTACACGGCATGCGAGCCATGCGAGGAAAAACCGGACAAGCCGCCGATCTGGCAGATCAAGGCGCAAAAGATCATCTGGAACGGTGAAGCCAAAACGGTCCGCTTCGAGCGCGCGCGCTTCGAATTTTTCGGCATGCCGATCGCCTATCTGCCGTTCTTCGAGGTCGCCGATCCCACCGTCAAGCGCAAGTCCGGCTTCCTTATTCCCAGCATAAGGACCGGAAGCCAGCTCGGCTACGGACTCAAGGTTCCCTATTACTTCGCCCTGTCGCCCACCTATGACCTGACAGTGTCGGCAACGGGATACACGAAGCAGGGATTTCTCGGCGAGGCCGAGTGGCGGCAGCAGTTCAACAACGGCTTCTACAATCTCAAGATTGCCGGCATCCGCCAGAACAAGCCGGAAGCATGGGGTGCCGGCGAGGTCGATTCGACGGTCACCAACCGCGCAATGGTCGGCTCCAAGGGCGCCTTTAAGATCAATCCCCGCTGGAGCTTCGGCTGGGACATTCTCGCCCAGACCGACAAGAATTTTTCCCGCACCTATGGCATCGACGGCTTCAGCCAGTCCGTCCATCGCTCGGAGGTCTATCTGACCGGGCTCGACGGCCGCAATTATTTCGACCTGCGGGCAATGAAGTTCGAGGTGCAGGAAAGCGCATTGGACGGCAGCCCCAGCGCCCGCAACGACAAGCAGCCGTGGGTGCTGCCGAGCTTCGACTATTCCTATACACCCGACCAATCCATCGCGGGCGGCGAGCTCAACATCGACGTGAATGCCCAGGGGCTCATCCGTGAAGAGGCCATGGGCGATATCGGCTCGACCAAGCTGCAAGGGCTGGAGGGCGGTTCCGCGCGGCTTACGGCCGAAGCGGAGTGGAAACGCAGCTTCATCGCCCCGGGCGGCCTGATGCTGACGCCGATGCTGCACGGCCGCGCCGACGCGATCGGCACGGATTATGCGGCGAGCTCCATCGCTGCCGTCAACGTGTTCGGGCCGAGCGACGTGCGCTCCTCCTATTACCGCACGATGGCCACCGCCGGCCTCGAGGCGCGCTGGCCGATCCTGTTCGCCAGCGCCAGCTCGACCCATATCGTCGAGCCCATCGGCCAGATCTTCGTGCGGCCCGACGAGCCCTATCACGATCGGCTGGGCATCCCCAACGAGGACGCGCAGTCGCTGGTGTTCGACGCCAGCACCCTTTTCGAGCGCGACAAGTTCTCCGGCTACGACCGCATCGAGGGCGGCACCCGCGCCAATCTCGGCATCCGCTATTCGGGCACCTTCGTGAACGGTTGGACCACGCAGGGCCTGTTCGGCCAGTCCTATCACATTGCCGGCGTCAATTCCTACGCATCGCCCGACCTCGTCAATGTGGGGGCTGCCTCCGGCCTGGAGACAGATGTTTCCGATTTCGTGGGCATGGTCGGAGTTGCCGGGCCGAGCGGCATCGCCTTCTCGGCGGCCGGCCGTTTCGATGAAAAGACATTCGAAATGCGCCGCGCCGACCTCAAAGCCGGGGCGACCGCCGGCCCGATCACGGGGTCCGTCGAATATGCCTTCATAGACGCACAGCCGCTTTATGGCTTCGCAGACGACCGGAGAGAAGTCACCGGGCGCTCGCGCGTGCGCTTTGCGGAGAATTGGAGCGGGTTTGCTTCGGCAACCTACGATCTGGAGAGCAAGACGCTCGTCAAGAACTCCTTCGGCTTCGCCTATGACGACGAATGCTTTATCTACTCGATGACGTTCTCACAGACGCGCACGGCCGAGACGAACGAAACCAGCCAGACCTTCGGTTTCAACATATCGCTGCGCACACTCGGCGATTTCGGCTCCAGTTCGGGCGAGCTCGGCAGCGCATTCAGCGAATAGAAGGCTTGCTGCGTCACGGTTTTGCCCCATGATGCGTGCATGCCACGCTTAAACCGAGTAGTAATGGTCCCATGATGATGACGAAACTGACGAAAACCGGCCGCAAAGGCCGCTCGCGCATGATGGCCATCGCCATGGCGGCCGCCCTGCCCTTCATGGTGATGGCCCCGGTGCAGCAGGCCGCGGCGACTGAGATCCTGTACGTCGTGAACGATACGCCGGTGACCAGCTATGATGTCGCCCGGCGGGCAGCGCTCCTGAAGCTTATGCGCCGGAGCGGCAATCTGCAGGAGGTTGCGACGGAGGAAATGATCAACCAGGTCCTGCGCCAGCAGGAAATGGCCCGCAACAGGGTGACCATCACCAATGAGATGGTCAACGAATCCTATGCCAACTTCGCGTCGAGCAACAATATGAGCACCGCTCAGCTCGACCAGATTCTCGGCCAGTCCGGCGTCACAAAAGATCACTTCAAGGAGTTCATCCGCACCCAGATGGGTTGGGGACGGGTGCTGCAGGCCCGCGGCCGCTCGACGGTTCAGCTCAGCCAGCAGGACGTGGTGCAGAAAATGCTGGAGCAAGGCGGCCAGAAGCCGAGCGCGACGGAATACATGCTGCAGCAGGTCATCTTCGTCGTTCCGGCCAGCGAACGTTCGCAACTGCTTGGCAAGCGCAAGCGCGAGGCGCAGGCCATGCGGGACCGCTTCAATGGCTGTGAGAACACGGTCGAGTTCGCCAAGGGCCTGATCGACGTGACGGTGCGTGACCTTGGCCGCACGTTGGCGCCGGAGCTTCCGGCCGACTGGAAGGACCATGTCGTGAAGCTCCAGCCGGGCCAGGCAACCCCCGTGCGCGAGACGGATCGCGGCGTCGAGTTCATCGGCGTGTGCAGCGCGCGCGAGGTCTCCGACGATCACGTCGCCAAGCTGCTCTTCCAGAACGAGCAGGCGGAAGACAAGCCAATGGAGAAGATTTCCGAGGAACTGACGGCGGAGTTGCGCGAGAAAGCGCGCATCGTCAAGCGCTGAGCGCCGCAGCGTTGGCATCCGGCCGCCACACTGTTCCCCCGCTCGCCGTCAGCATTGGCGAGCCGGCCGGCATCGGCCCGGAAATTGTGATTGCCGCATGGCTGTCGCGCGCGCGCCTTTCGCTGCCGTCCCTCTATGTTCTCGGCGATCCGGCGCTGCTGTCGGCGCGGGCCGAAAGGCTGGGCCTCCGGTTACCGATCGCCGAGACCTCGCCAGATGACGCCACGCGGCATTTTCCCGATGCGCTGCCCGTCGTTCCGCTGGAAAACCGCCTCGAAGACACGCCTGGCCTGCCGTCAGCGGCCAATGCCGCCGGCACCATCGAGGCGATCCGGCGAGGCGCCGAGGACGCCATGGCCGGCCTTGCCGCCGCGCTGGTCACCTGCCCTATCGCCAAGAAACCGCTCTATGACGCCGGCTTCTCCTTCCCCGGTCATACGGAATATCTCGGCGCGCTGGCCGAAGAAGCGACGGGTGGTGACGCCTTTCCCGTGATGATGCTTGCCGGCCCGGACCTGCGAACGGTTCCGGTGACCGTGCACCAGGCGCTCGCCGGCGTACCGGCGGCGCTGGACAAAGAGCTGATCGTGAAGGTCGGCGCCATCCTTGCCCGCGATCTTGAAACCCGCTTCGGCATCGCCGCACCGCGCATCGCCGTTGCCGGCCTCAACCCGCATGCCGGCGAAGGCGGCGCGATGGGCCGCGAGGATATCGACGTCATCGCCCCGGCGATCGCCGCCCTGCGCGATCAGGGCATTGATGCCTTTGGCCCGCTGCCCGCCGACACGATGTTCCATACGGCCGCGCGGGGAAACTACGATGCGGCGCTGTGCATGTATCACGATCAGGCGCTGATCCCGGTAAAGACGCTCGCCTTCGACGATACGGTGAACGTCACGCTGGGCCTGCCCTTCATCCGGACATCCCCCGACCACGGCACGGCCTTCGACATCGCCGGAAAGGGCATCGCCCGTCCCGATAGCCTGATAGCGGCGATCAGGCTTGCCCATGCGCTGGCGCTGAGGGTCCGCTCGTCATGAGCCTCGACGGGCTGCCGCCCCTGCGCGACGTGATCCAGCGCCATGGGCTGTCGGCCCGCAAGTCGCTGGGGCAGAATTTCCTGCTCGACCTCAACCTCACCGGCAAGGTGGCGCGGGCGGCAGGCACGCTGGAGGGCGTTACGGTGATCGAGGTCGGGCCGGGGCCCGGCGGCCTGACACGGGCGCTTCTGGCCGAAGGTGCGGCAAAGGTCGTCGCCATAGAGCGGGACGAGCGCTGCCTGGCGGCAATGGCGGAGATCGCGGCCCATTATCCCGGACGGCTGGAGATCATCGCCGGCGACGCCATGAAAACCGATTTCGCCGAACTGGCGGGAGAGAACCCCGCCGTCAAGATCGTCGCCAACCTGCCGTACAATATCGGGACGGAACTGCTCGTCCGCTGGCTGACCGTGAAGGACTGGCCGCCCTACTACCGGTCGATGACGCTGATGTTCCAGCGCGAGGTGGCCGAAAGGATCGTGGCGCGGCCCGGCGACGGGCACTATGGCCGCCTCGGCGTGCTGGCCGGGTGGCGCACGGAAGCGCGAATCGCGTTCGACGTGCCGCCGCAGGCGTTCACGCCGCCGCCGAAGGTGGTCTCTTCGGTCGTCCACATCGAGCCCCGCCGGAAGCCGGTCGCGGTGGACGTGAAGAAGCTGGCGCAGGTCACCGAGGCGGCCTTCGGCCAGCGCCGCAAGATGCTGCGGCAGAGCCTCAAGAGCCTTGGCGGCGAAAGACTCTTGGAAGGCGTGGGCATCGACCCGACACGGCGGGCCGAAACGCTGTCCGTGGAAGAATTCGCCGCGCTGGCGAACGCAATCTGAGCCGGGCCGGTCCGTTCAGGCCGGCTTTTCTGCCAGAAGGTCGGCGACGAAGTCGAAAAGGCCGGGCCGGCGGTCACGGCGCAGGCGCTCGGCCTGGACGATGGCGCGCACCGATTCGAAGGCCCGGTCGAGATCCTCGTTGATCACGACATAGTCGTAGTCGCGCCATTTCTCGATCTCGAAGCGGGCGTTCTGCAGCCGGGTCTGGATGGTCTCCACCGTGTCCTCCGCCCGCCGGGTCAGCCGCGACAGCAGCTCCTTCATGCTGGGCGGCAGGATGAAGATGGAGACGATGTCGCCGCGCATCCTTTCGCGCAACTGCTCGGCGCCTTGCCAGTCGATGTCGAACAGCATGTCCCGCCCCTCGGCAATCGCTTCCTCGACCGGCCGGCGCGGCGTTCCATAGTAGTTGCCGTGGACCTCGGCCCATTCGAGGAGATCGTCGTTGTCGCGCAGCAGCTCGAATTCGCGCTGGGTCTTGAAATGGTAGTGCACGCCCTGGATTTCGCTCGCCCGGCGCGGACGCGTCGTGACGCTGACGGAGATCTCGAAACTGTGGTCGTTTTCCAGCAGGCTGCGGGCAATGGTGGACTTGCCGGCGCCGGAGGGCGACGACAATACCAGCATGACGCCCCGGCGGCGTATGTCGGCGGATGGGGCTTTCCCGTCCATGAGCTACTCCAGGTTCTGAACCTGCTCGCGGAACTGGTCCACGACGGCCTTGAGCTCCAGGCCGATCGCGGTGACCGTGGCGGCGTTGGACTTGGAGCATAACGTGTTCGATTCGCGATTGAACTCCTGCGCCAGGAAGTCGAGCTTGCGCCCGATAGGGCCGCCCTTTTCCATCAGCGTGCGGGCGGTGGCGACATGGGTCTTCAGCCGGTCGATCTCTTCGCGTATGTCGGCTTTGGTGGCCAGATAGGCGGCCTCCTGCAGCAGGCGGCCCTCGTCCAGCGACGGCGCTGCTTCGAGCAGAAGCCGAACCTGCTCCTCAAGGCGCGCGCGGATACTGGCCGGTTCCCGCGAAGCGTCGTTTTCGACGCGGTGTGTCAGCGTTTCGATGGTCATGATCTGGGCGGTCAGCAAAGCGGCCAGCGAGGCTCCCTCGTCTATCCGTGCCTGTTCCAGTTCGTCCAGCGCGCCGTCGAGCGCGGCCAGGGCAATCGCGTCAAGATGCTCCCGCACCTCCTCGTCCGCGCCCGTGTCCGGAATGTCCATCACGCCACGCAGGGCAAGCAGGCCGTCGGCGGTGGCCGGCGCGGCGCCGTATTGCTCCTCCAGACGCTTGGCGAGCTTGGTCAGCTCGATCAGGAACTCCTCGTCGATGACCGGGCGGCGGAGCATCGCGCCACGCGCAATCGTCAGGCTTGCTTGGATGTTGCCGCGCGTGAAGCGCTTCTGGATCAGGGCTTTCGCGGGCTGTTCAAGCCGCTCGAATCCCGGCGGAAGACGCAGGCGCGCCTCCAGCCCCCGGCCATTCACCGAGCGCAGTTCCCAGGACACGGAGGCCTGTTCATCCTCGCGCGCCGCACGGGCGAAGCCCGTCATGCTTTGCAGCGTCATCGTCTCCCCCGGCCCCTCTTTCAGATCATGCGGCGGTTCAGTCGCCGCCCGCCCCTTCGGTCGCGGCTGCGTCCTTTGCCGCCTCTTCCGCCTTGCTTTTCTGCTCGCGCTCTATCCTGCGCCAGCGCGCGACATTCTCATTGTGCTCGTTCAGCGTCGTGGCGAAGGCGTGCCCCCCGGTGCCGTCGGCGACGAAATAGAGATCGTCCGTACGCGACGGATTGGCGACCGCCTCTAGGGCGGCGCGCCCCGGATTGGCGATGGGCGTCGGCGGCAGGCCGTCGATCAGGTAGGTGTTGTAGGGCGTTTCCTTCTCGATGTCCGAGCGGTAGATCGGCCGGTCGGAAGGTTTGCCGGCGCCGCCGAAGAGCCCGTAGATGATGGTCGGGTCCGACTGCAGGCGCATGCCCCTTTCCAGCCGGTTCAGGAACACCGCGGCCACGCGCGAACGCTCGTCGGCGCGCCCCGTCTCCTTCTCCACTATCGAGGCCAGCGTGACGAACTCCTCCTTCGTCTTAATGGGCAGATCGTCGGCGCGGCGCTCCCAGATCGCATCCACCATCTCCTGCTGGTCGGCCATCAGCTTTTCCACGACCGCCTTCCGCTCAAGGCCGCGGGTGAAGCGCAAGGTGTCGGCGGCAAGGCTGCCTTCGGGCGGAAGCTCCTCGGGCAGTTCACCCGAAAGCTCCTCGGTCGCCGCAATGCGGTCGAAAACCTGCCTGACGGTCAGGCCTTCGGGAATGGTCAGCGAATAAAGAACCGATTTGCCGCTTTCCATAAGCTCCATGATTTCCTTCATGGAGGCACGCGCCTTGATCTCGTACTCGCCGGCTTTGAGCTTGCTGTCGGCGCCATGGGCGCGCAGGCCGAGCAGGAAGATGCGCTGGTCGCTGATCAGCCCTTCGCGCTCCAGCGCGTCGGCGATGTCGCGCACGCTCATATTGGGGCGGACCAGGATGGTCTCCGCCGCCTCGGACGGGCCCGGTCCTTCAAATTCGCGCTTGCCGAAGTAGAAGACGATGCCCGCCGCGATCACCAGGAACACGATCGAGGAAAGGACGAAATTCAGGAAAACCACGAACTGGTTGCGCGACTGGCGCGAACGCTTGGGCGGTGGGGTCCCGGCTTCGGGACGCAGTGCCTCGCGCGCGGATTTGGCCACCACAGCCCTGGGCGGCTTGTTCGGTTGCCGGCCGAAACCGCTGCCTTCTTGTGAATTACCCGTCATCGTGCTCTTGCTCGCTTGTTCCGATCTTCGCGCGGAATCACCCCTGGATGCAGCACAATAGCGTCAAATTTCCGGCGGCAAAGCCATCCGCGCGGCACTCTACAGGCCTTTGTCACCTGGATGAAAAGCGAAGCCGGCGGCTGCGGTTCAGGCGTCGTACCGGCGGAAGACCAGCGATGCGTTGGTGCCGCCGAAGCCAAAGGAATTGGACAGCGCAACATCGATCTGCCGTTTACGTGGCGCATTGGGCACGAGATCTATCGGCGTTTCAGCCTGCGGATTGTCGAGATTGATCGTCGGCGGCGCGGTATTGTCGCGAATGGCGAGGATCGAGAAGATCGCCTCGGCGGCGCCTGCGGCGCCAAGAAGATGGCCTATCGACGATTTGGTGGACGACATCGACACCTTGCTCGACGCATCGCCCATGAGCCGCTCGACGGCCTTCAACTCGATCGTATCGGCCATCGTGGAGGTGCCGTGGGCATTAATGTAGTCGACATCGGCAGGCTCCACGCCCGCACGTTTGATGGCCGCCTTCATGCAGCGATAGGCGCCGTCGCCGTCTTCGGCCGGCGCCGTGATGTGATAGGCATCGCCGGTCAGGCCGTAGCCGATGACCTCGGCATAGATCCTGGCACCCCGCGCCTTGGCGTGCTCAAGCTCCTCGAGGACGACGACGCCCGCTCCCTCGCCCATGACAAAGCCGTCGCGGTCGCGGTCATAGGGGCGCGAGGCCTTTTCCGGTGTGTCGTTGTAGCTGGTGGAGAGCGCCTTGCACGCCGAGAAGCCGGCCATGGAAAGACGCGTGACGGGCGATTCGGCGCCGCCTGCCAGCATCACATCGGCATCGGCTAGCATGATGAGGCGCGCGGCATCGCCGATGGCGTGCGCACCGGTCGAGCAGGCAGTGACCACCGCATGGTTCGGCCCCTTCAATCCATGGCGGATCGACACCTGGCCCGAAACCAGATTGATGATGTTGCCTGGAATGAAGAACGGGCTGATGCGGCGCGGGCCACGCTCATGAAGGATGAGCGCGTTCTCCGCGATACCCTCGATGCCGCCGATGCCCGAGCCGATCAAGACGCCGGTGGCGTATTTCTCGTCCTCGGTCTTCGGCTCCCAGCCCGAATCGGCCAGCGCCTGGTCCGCAGCGGCAATCCCGTAGGTGATGAAATCGCCGACCTTGCGCTGCTCGCGCGGCTCCAGAAAATCATCCGCGTTGAACGCGCCGTCGCCTTCGCGCGGGATGATGTTGGCGATCTTGCATGGCAGGTCATCGACCTCGAATTGGTCGATGCGCCTGGCCGCGCTGCGGCCGCTCAACAATTGCTGCCAGCCATGTTCGACCCCAAGGCCGAATGGCGAAAGCAATCCCATACCGGTGACGACGACACGTCTCATATCACGGATGATCTCGCCTGTGATTGGCCTTCAGCGGCCAAGCCCGTGTTCAGGCCGTGGCCTTGTCGATGTACTTGACGGCGTCGCCGACGGTAAGGATCGTCTCGGCCGCGTCGTCCGGAATTTCAACGCCAAACTCTTCCTCGAACGCCATTACCAGCTCGACGGTGTCGAGGCTGTCCGCGCCAAGATCGTCGATGAAGCTGGCACCCTCGGTGACCTTGTCGGCATCGACACCCAGGTGTTCGACCACGATTTTCTTGACGCGTTCTGCAGTATCGCTCATTTGAGAACCCTCGACTCTATGAATTTCCGGTCTTGGTTAGCGGCAGGCTTGCCGCTAATCAAGCTGAAAAGATCACCGTGTGAACGGCTTTCTTTCCGGCCGGTCGTTGAACTTTTTCCTGCGCAGTTGTTCCACCGGGTCCGAAAACGCCGAAACCGCTGCGGTTCGGGTGCGCGCATATCACGAAAGTCACGGCCTCGCCAAGCCGGCGCTCCACTCTTGCCTTTCCGCCTTCGTGCGAACGCCGGATCGTCCATCTGGCGGCAACGGGCTCTGCCGCACGGCGAGGCCTTCTAGATCATCGCCATGCCGCCGTTCACATGGATTGTCTGGCCGGTCACATAGGCGGCTTCGTTGGAAGCCAGATAGGCGACCGCCGAGGCGACCTCGTCGCCCGTCCCCATGCGCTTCATCGGAATGGCGCCCATGATGGCGTCGCGCTGCTTGTCGTTCAGCTTGCCGGTCATGGCCGATTCGATGAAGCCGGGGGCGACCGCGTTGACGGTTATGTTTCGGGTCGCGATCTCATGGGCGAGCGATTTGGAAAAGCCGATAAGGCCGGCCTTGGAGGCGCAATAATTGGCCTGCCCCGGATTTCCCGTGACGCCGACCACGGAGGAGATGTTGATGATGCGGCCGAAGCGGCGGCGCATCATCGGGTGCGTCAGTTCGCGCGTCAGGCGGAATACGGCTGTCAGGTTGACTTCGAGCACCGCATCCCAATCGTCGTCGCTCATGCGGACGAAAAGGCCGTCCCTGGTGATGCCTGCATTGTTTACCAGTATCTCGACCCCTTCGAGCTCTGATTCGGCTTTCGCCGCCAACTCCTTGACGTCGTTGCGGTCCGACAGGTTCGCCGGGAAGATTTTCACGCGGTCGCCGAGGTCGGCCGCCAGCGCCTCCAGCTTTTCCACACGCGTGCCGTGAAGGCCGACGGTGGCGCCCTGGGCATGGAGCGTGCGGGCGACCGCTTCTCCGATACCGCCCGATGCGCCGGTGACGAGCGCCTTGCGTCCGGTAAGATCAAACATCGCTGGATTCCTTATGCGTCTTTGAAGAAACTCCGCTCACCCGAGCGCCTTCATCACGGTCTCGATGTCGGCCGGCGTGTTGACGGCCACGGCATTCAGGTTGCGGTCGATGCGCCGCGCCAGACCCGACAACACCTTGCCCGCGCCGATCTCGTAGAGCGTCTCGACGCCGTTACCGCTAAACCATTCGACCGTTTCGCGCCAGCGTACGCGGCCGGTGACCTGTTCCACCAGGCGTTGGGCGATCTCCTCCGGGTCGGTCAGCGGCGTCACGGTGACATTGGCCACGACGGGGACGGACGCGGGTCGCATGGCGACCTCGGCCAGCGCCTCGCGCATGGCGTCGGCCGCCGGCTGCATGAGCGCGGAATGGAAGGGCGCTGAAACCGGCAGCATGATCGCCCGCTTGGCGCCCTTGTCGGTGGCGAGCCCGGCAGCCTTCTCGACGGCGGGCTTGGCGCCGGAAATGACGATCTGGCCGCCGCCATTGTCATTGGCCACCTGGCATATGGTGCCACGGCTGACGGCCTCGCAGATTTCCTCCACATCACCGGCTTCCAGGCCGATAATCGCCGCCATCGCGCCTTCGCCGACGGGAACCGCCGCCTGCATGGCGTTGCCGCGGATACGCAGCAGGCGGGCGGTGTCGGCGAGCGTGAAGGTGCCGGCCGCGCACAGAGCGGAATATTCGCCCAGCGAATGGCCGGCAAGATAGGCGACCTTGTCCTTCAGCGAGAGCCCGGCCATGGCGCGCATGGCCGCCATCGACACGGCCATAAGGGCCGGCTGGGCGTTGGCTGTCAGGGTCAGCTCTTCCTCCGGCCCTTCCCACATGATCTTCGACAATCTCTGCCCGAGCGCGTCGTCGACTTCGGCGAAAACGTCGCGCGCTTCGGAAAAGGCTTCGGCAAGGTCACGGCCCATGCCGACGGACTGGCTGCCCTGGCCGGGAAAGGTGAATGCGATGGTCATCGCGGCGGTTACTCCCCCAATGTGTCTCTCGCGGCCACTCCGTGGCGCAACTGGCTATGGCCGTCAAGCCTTTTGGCGCCCCCTGCGCCCGGCTCGGCCGGAAGAAAGCCGCCTTGAATTTTCCACAATTGGGGCGTGATGCTTTTGCGCTCCGCCCCGGCTATGGTGGCGTTTGTGGACAGCATCCATGACTGAGAATACGGTTTTACCGCCCGGTGTGCCGGCCCTGCCCGGCCGCCCCGCCTTTACCCTCATGCGCATCGTCGGCGTGGTATCGGTCACCCTTTTCGTCGCCACCGAAATCATCGCCGCCGCGGGCGCGGGCATCTGGGCGCTTACCGGGCTTCTCGGCCTCGGCGATCTGGGTGCCCTGGTAGTCGGCGCCATTCTGGGGCTGCCCGCCCTCTACGCCATCTGGCTTTGCGCCTGCCTGGCGTTCAAGGCGGAGATGGATCCGGCCAACGACTGATCTCCGGCACGGATGTGTCAGGAGATGTCAGCCGCGCCGCGCGCCGCTATGGCACGGTGCGGCCGTTTGACCTATATGAGGCCGGCTTTGTCTTCCGGCCTCGCGGTCATTGCTTTTCTTCCGCGTGCGCCCAACCGTTCCTCACATTCGCACGGGCTCCATGCAGAACGCGATTTCCATTTCCCGGCTTTCCAAGGAATATGACACGGGCTTCAAGGCCCTCAAAGAGATCGACCTCGACATCCGACGCGGCGAGATTCTGGCGCTGCTCGGCCCCAATGGTGCCGGCAAGACCACGCTCATCTCGGTCATATGCGGCATCGTCAATCCGACATCGGGCACGGTCACCGTCGAAGGCCACGACATCATCAAGGACTTTCGCGCGGCGCGCGAACTGATCGGCCTCGTGCCGCAGGAACTGCACACCGATGCGTTCGAATCGGTGTGGGCGACGGTCAGCTACAGCCGTGGCCTGTTCGGCAAGAAGTCCGACCCGGCGCTGGTCGAGAAGGTGCTGAAGGACCTTTCGCTGTACGACAAGAAGGACAGCCAGATCCTCTCCCTGTCGGGCGGGATGAAACGGCGCGTCATGATCGCCAAGGCGCTGGCCCACGAACCCAAGATCCTGTTCCTCGACGAGCCGACCGCCGGCGTCGACGTCGAGTTGCGCAAGGACATGTGGCAGTTGGTCCGCGGGCTGCGCGAAAACGGCGTCACGATCATCCTGACCACCCACTATATCGAGGAGGCCGAGGAGATCGCCGACCGCGTCGGCGTCATCAACAAGGGCGAGCTCCTCCTGATCGACGACAAGAACGAGCTCATGCGCAAGCTCGGCAAGAAGGAGCTGACGCTCGATCTCAACGAGGCGCTCGACGGGCTGCCGGACGCGCTGGCCCGCTACGAGCTCGACCTCGAGGACGGCGGCCGGCGGCTCGTCTACCGTTACGACACGCAAGCCGAGCGTACCGGCATCGCCTCTCTGCTGGCCGATCTCAACCGCGCCGGCGTGACGGTCAAGGATCTCAATACGGAGCAAAGCTCGCTCGAGGAAATTTTCGTGCGGCTGGTGGAGGAATCCCGGTGAATTTCGAAGCTGTCAAAGCCATCTATTTCTTCGAGATGGCGCGCATGAAGCGCACGATCCTGCAAAGCGTCGTCTCGCCGGTGCTTTCCACCTCACTCTATTTCATCGTGTTCGGGGCGGCCATCGGCTCGCGCATCGAGGAGATCGACGGCATCCAGTATGGCGCTTTCATCGTTCCGGGCCTGATGATGCTGACGCTGCTGCAGAACTCCATCTCCAACGCCTCCTTCGGCATTTACTTCCCGAAGTTCACGGGAACGATCTACGAGGTCCTGTCGGCGCCGCTGTCGTTTCTCGAGATCGTTTTGGGCTATGTGGGGGCCGCGGCGACCAAGTCGCTCATTCTCGGGCTCATCATCCTGGCCACCGCGCATCTGTTCGTCCCTATAGAGATCAAGCATCCCTTCTGGATGATCTTCTTCCTCGTTCTGACCGCCGTGACCTTCAGCCTGTTCGGCTTCATCATCGGCATATGGGCCGACAATTTCGAAAAGCTGCAGCTCATTCCCCTGCTGGTGGTCACGCCGCTGGTCTTCCTCGGCGGCTCCTTCTACTCGATCGACATGCTGCCGGAGTTCTGGCAGAAGGTGACGCTGGCCAACCCGGTGCTCTATCTCATCAGCGGGTTCCGCTGGAGCTTCTACGAGACGGCGGATGTGAGCGTGAGCGTCAGCATCGCCATGATCGCCTTCTTCCTGGCGCTGTGCCTCGTTCTCGTGTGGTGGATATTCAAGACGGGATATCGGTTGAAGGCTTGATCGCGGCCGCCCGCCCAGGACGAACTTGGTCGGCGTGCTTTCATTCCGTTTCCGGCGCCCCACATGCTTGCATCCGCGCCAAAACGCTGTATAAGCCGCACGTCTGCCGGTCTTGGCTGGGGGCTGAACGGAGGGCCGTGCGCGAAAGCGCGCGTTGTGAAGACCAAGTTCTTCCGCCTCCCGTGTCTCCGCTCTCGACCGTCTATGCGCCTTTCTTCGCCCGTCACGGGAAAGATTGGTCGCTGAGGCTTTTGCCGCCGGGACCCGGACAGACGGAAACTGAAGAAAGGCAAGACAATGGCTCTTTACGAACATGTGTTCCTTGCCCGGCAGGACCTCTCGCAGCAGCAGGTCGAAGCGCTCGTTGATCAGTACAAGGGCGTTATCGAAGGTGCGGGCGGCAGCGTGGGCCGGGTGGAAAACTGGGGTGTGAAATCCCTCGCCTACCGGATCAACAAGAACCGCAAGGCTTATTTCACGCTGATGGACATCGACGCGCCGGCGGACGCCGTCAAGGAGATGGAACGTCAGATGGGCATTTCCGAAGACGTGCTGCGCTTCATGACGGTGCGCGTGGAAGCCCACGAGGAAGGCCCGTCGGCGATGATGCAGCGCCGCGACGACCGCGGCCCGCGCCGTGACGACCGCGGCGGCCCGCGTGACGATCGTGGACCGCGCGGCGATCGCGATGATCGCGGCCCGCGCCGTGATCGTGACGACCGTGGTCCGCGCCGTGACCGCGACAGCAATGAGGGAGCAGCCCAGTAATGGTCGACATCAATCAAATCCCGACGCGGCGTCCCTTCCACCGCCGCCGCAAGACCTGCCCGTTCTCCGGCGCCAACGCGCCGAAGATCGACTACAAGGACGTGAAGCTGCTTCAGCGCTACATCTCCGAACGCGGCAAGATCGTGCCCTCGCGCATCACCGCCGTCAGCCAAAAGAAGCAGCGCGAGCTCGCCAAGGCGATCAAGCGCGCGCGTTTCCTCGGCCTTCTGCCCTACGTGGTGAAGTAGAAACAAGACCGGGCGCGCCCATGCGGCGCGCCCGGCTCCTTTCCGCGGCGGGCGTGGAAAGGAAGAACAAAAGCCCGAGTTGGGACGCGGCGCCCCGCCCTTCCCTAACTGCCAACCGGCAGGACAGCGAACCCGAGCCAGCGAAACCGCGCGGCTTTCCGTTTCCTGACCCTGCCAGAGCATTTTGCAGTCAAGTGGAACGCTTGACGTCCGCATGAATGCGAAAACAAGAAGATGGACCGCGGCAACCGCCGCGCAAAAGGACGGAAACGATGCAGATCATTCTCCTGGAACGTGTTGCACGGCTTGGCCAGATGGGCGATGTCGTGAATGTGAAGGACGGCTTCGCGCGCAACTTCCTGCTGCCGCAGGGCAAGGCGCTGCGTGCCAACGAGGCCAACCGCAAGAAGTTCGAGACCCAGCGCACCGATCTGGAGGCGCGCAATCTCGAGCGCAAGAAGGAAGCCGAGGCCGTCGCCGAGAAGCTGGACGGCAAGATCTTCACGGTCATCCGCTCGGCCGCCGAAACCGGCCAGCTCTACGGTTCGGTCTCCACCCGCGACATCGTCGAGGCGCTGGACGCGGACGGCTTCAAGATCGGCCGCAACCAGGTCGAGCTCAATCAGCCGATCAAGACCATCGGCCTGACCAATGTGGCGATTGCGCTGCATCCGGAAGTCGAGGTCACGGTGACGATGAACGTCGCCCGCTCCTCCGACGAGGCCGAGCGCCAGCTTCGCGGCGAGACGCTGGATTCGGCCGAGGCGATCTATGGCGAGGACATCAACGAGAGCTCCCGCCCGGACGCCTTCTTCGATCCGGAAGCCGAGTTCGAGGAGGCCGAGGGCGAGCAGGCCGGCGAAGCGGCCGAAGGCGGCGAGGACGAAGACAAGTCCTGATCGGATATGCCGGCGGCGGCCAACGCTGCCGTCACCCTCAGAATATCGTTCAGAACGTGACAGGCCGGGCCAAGCGCCCGGCCTTTTCGTTTGCTCCACCGCGCGCAGGAGCGCGGCTCAACAATTGTTGCCCGATGTTCAGCCGAATTGATTTCGAGCAGGCGCAACTTGGAATGCGGGAGAATCCGGCGACTTCTTGGCACCAATGTGTCAGGATCCGCATCGTGCCTGCCGGCAAGTTCGCGGCCAAGCCTTTTCAACTGCCTTTGATTTGCTACATATTGAGCCACCCATGGTCACGGGGGCTAATGATGAACCGATTGCTTGCGAATTTTGCCGGGCGTCTCATCAAAACCGGATCGATGAAGATCACGGATGCCGATGGGGCGGTGCACGAATATGGCGACGGGACGGGAGCGCCGGTGCACCTCGTCATCCATTCAAGGCGCAGCGAACGGGCGATTGCGCTCGATCCCATGCTGGCTGTTCCGGAATGCTATATGGAGGGCGAACTGGACATCGTCGAAGGCGATGTGCTGGGACTGCTCCAGATCGCCTATCAGAACATGGACCGCGAAGGCACCGAGGCGATGATGATGCGGCTGGGCCAGGCCGCGCGGTTTCTTCTGCGCAGGTTTCACCAGTTCAATCCGGCCAGCCGCTCCAAGCGCAACGTCCAGCGCCACTACGATCTGTCGGGCGAGCTCTACCGGCTCTTTCTCGATCAGGACATGCAGTATTCCTGCGCCTATTTCGCAGACCCCGACATGAGCCTGGAAGAAGCGCAACTGGCCAAGAAGCGCCACATTGCCGCCAAGCTCGCGCTGGAGCCCGGCCAGAAGGTGCTGGACATCGGCTCGGGCTGGGGCGGCCTGGGTCTCTACGTGGCCGAAACGTTCGACGCCGAGGTGCTGGGCGTCACGCTGTCGGAAGAACAGCACTCGGTCGCAAACGAGCGCGCCAGGGTGGCCCGGCTCTCCGGCAAGGCACGATTCGAGATCGCCGACTACCGGTCGCTGACGGGCCCGTTCGACCGCATCGTCTCGGTCGGCATGTTCGAGCATGTGGGCATCAACCACTACCGGACGTTCTTCGACAAGTGCGCCAGGCTGTTGCGCGACGACGGCGTGATGCTGCTGCACACGATCGGCCGCACCTCCGGCCCGTCGATCACGAACCCCTTCATCCGCAAGCATATCTTTCCCGGCGGCTATATCCCCTCGCTCTCGGAGGTCACGCCGGCAATCGAGAAATCGGGACTCATCGTCACCGATGTCGAAATCCTGCGGCTGCATTACGCCGAGACGCTGCGTCACTGGCGCGAGCGCTTCATGGCCAATCGCGAAAAGGCCGTCGAAATATATGACGAGCGCTTCGCCCGCATGTGGGAGTTCTACCTGGCCGGCTCCGAAGCCTCCTTCCGCTGGCAGGATATGGTCGTGTTCCAGATACAGCTCGCCAAGAAGCGGGAAACGCTGCCGCTCACGCGCGATTATATCGGCGAGACGGAGAAGCGGCTGGCGGGGGCGTATAAGGGCAAGCACTACAAACACGCGGCCGAATAGGAATATAATCTGAAAAGCGGATTGATTCGCTGTCAAGCGAAAGCGGTGACGGAACGGCTTTGTGCGTGCGCGCTCGATAACCGGTGTGGATATCGGTGATTGTTCGTCTTTTGCACGACAGCGGTCCACACAAACGGTAGAACTCTCCGCTGGGGGTGCCGGGACATTACGTCATCAGTTGATCCGGGCGCGAGAGATTGAACAGGATCCGGAATGGCTGACGCAGTCCGCAAGCTGGAAACAGCCGAATCGGCGCTCTATCGCGAAGCGCCGAACAACATCGAGGCCGAGCAGGCCCTGCTCGGCGCCATCCTCGTCAACAACGACGCCTTCTACAGGGTTTCGGACTTCCTGAAGCCCACTCATTTCTACGAACCGCTGCACCGCAAGATATTCGAGGTTTCCAGCGAGCTCATCCGGATGGGCAAGATGGCCAATCCGGTTACCATCAAGACCTTCCTGCCGGCCAACGACAAGGTCGGCGAGATGACGGTCGCGCAATATCTGGCGCGGCTGGCGGCGGAGGCCGTCACCGTCATCAACGCGTCGGACTATGGCCGCGCCATCTATGACCTGGCGATACGGCGCGCGCTCATCGCGGTCGGCGAGGACATGGTCAATGTCGCCTATGACGCTCCCGTCGACATGGCTCCGCAGAGCCAGATCGAGGATGCCGAGCGGCGGCTTTTCGAGCTCGCGGAGACGGGCCGTTACGATGGCGGGTTCGAGAGCTTCGGCGACGCCACCAAGACCGCCATCGACATGGCCAATGCCGCCTTCATGCGCGACGGCCATCTGTCGGGCATCGCCACCGGCCTGCGCGACCTCGACCACCGCATGGGCGGCCTGCAGCCTTCCGATCTCATCATCCTGGCCGGCCGTCCCGGCATGGGCAAGACCTCGCTTGCCACCAACATCGCCTTCAACATCGCCAACGCCTACGAGCCGGCGCAGCAGGCGGACGGCTCCTTCACCGCCGCCAATGGCGGCGTGGTCGGCTTCTTCTCGCTGGAAATGTCGGCGGAACAGCTTGCCACGCGCATCATCTCCGAGCAGACGGAGATCCCTTCGTCCAAGATCCGCCGCGGCGACATCACCGAGACGGACTTCGAGAAGCTGGTGGGCTGCGCGCAGATGATGCAGAAGATCCCGCTCTTCATCGACCCGACCGGCGGCATCTCCATCGCGCAGCTCGCGGCCAGGGCCCGGCGGCTCAAGCGCCAGCGCGGCCTCGACGTCATCGTCATCGACTATGTGCAGCTCATGCAGGGCTCTTCGGCCAAGTCGCAGCAGAACCGCGTGCAGGAGATCACCGAAATCACAACCGGGCTGAAGGCGCTGGCCAAGGAGCTTTCCACCCCGATCATCGCGCTGTCGCAGCTTTCGCGACAGGTGGAAAGCCGCGACGACAAGCGTCCGCAGCTCTCCGACCTGCGCGAATCCGGCTCCATTGAGCAGGACGCTGACGTGGTACTGTTCGTCTACCGCGAGGAATATTATCTTAAGAACAAGGAGCCCAAGCCGGGAACGGACGAATATATCAAGTGGGAGGCGGAGATGAACGAGATGCGCGGCAAGGCCGAAGTCATCATCGCCAAGCAGCGCCACGGCCCCACCGGCATGGTCAGCCTCGGCTTCCAGGGCGAGTTCACGCGCTTTTCCGATCTGGCGGAGGAAAGCCACCTGCCGGAGCGGTTCGAGTAGAAGTGGCTGGCGGCTACACCATCAAAGGCACGGGCCCGGATGCATATCTGGCGGGCGGGCGGCTGACCATCGACCTCGACGCGCTGGTTGCCAATTACCGCGACCTTGCCGCGCGCTCCGCCCCGGCCCAGGCAGCCGCCGTCGTGAAGGCGGATGGCTACGGGCTCGGCCTGGAGCCTGTCGCCAGGGCTCTGGCAGGCGCGGGCTGCCGCCGCTTTTTCGTTGCCCTGCCGCATGAGGGCGTGGCGCTGAGGCGGGTGCTGCCGGATGCCGAAATCTTCGTGCTCAACGGGCTGTTCGGCCAGGAGGCCGCGGCCGCCTATCGCGAGCACCGCCTGATGCCGGTCGTCAATTCGCAGAGCGATCTTTCCGTGTGGGAGGCCTACGGGTGGGACGGCGAGAATCCCCGCCCCTGCGCCGTGCACGTCGACACGGGCATGAACCGCCTTGGCCTCACCTTCGAGCGCGCGCGGGCGCTGGCCAGCGAAAACGCGCTGACGCGGGCCCTCACCCCAATACTGGTCATGAGCCATCTGGCCTGCGCGGACGAACCCGGCCATCCTATGAACCGCCGGCAACTGGAATCCTTTCAAGCGGTTAAGACGCTTTTCCCGGAAACAGAATCAAGCCTGTGCAATTCGGCCGGCATCTTCCTTGGCGGCGATTTCCTGTGCGACGTCACCCGGCCCGGCATCGCGCTGTACGGCGGCGGCGCGGTCGGCGGCATCGCCAATCCCATGCGCCCCGTGGTTCTGGCCGAAGCCCGCATTGCCCAGGTGCGCAGGGCGCGGGCTGGCGAGAGCGTCAGCTATGCGGCAACGCCGCTTGCCCGCGACACCATCATCGCCGTCGCCTCCACGGGCTATGCCGATGGCTATCACCGCGCGGCGTCGGGCGCCGCCGTGCCCCTGCGTGCCACGCGCGCCGGCGCCAGCGGTTTCATCCACGGCCAAGAAGCTCCGGTGCTCGGCAGGGTGACGATGGACCTCACCCTGTTCGACGTGACTGCGCTCGGCGAGGACGCGGTCGCCGTCGGCGACCATGTCGAGCTGTTCGGGCCGAACATGCCCATCGACCGGGTAGCCGAGGCGGCCGGCACGATCGCCTATGAGCTGCTGACCACGCTCGGCCGGCGTTACCACCGCGAATATGTGGGAGACGGGGCGTGAGCCGCTTGCCAAGGCCCGGCGCCGTCGGTTGCAGGATCATCCCCTGATGGCCAAATCGCGCAGCCAGTTCATCTGCCAGAACTGCGGCACCGTGCATGCGCGCTGGGCGGGCAAGTGCGATGGCTGCGGCGAGTGGAACACCCTGATCGAGGAAGGCACGGCGGGCGGCATCGGCGCGGGACCGCAATCCCTGCGCAAGGCACGCACCGGCCGGGCCGTGGCGCTGACGACGCTGGACGGAGAGATCGAGGACGCGCCGCGCATCGTGACCGGCATCGGCGAGCTCGACCGCGCCACCGGCGGCGGCTTCGTGCGTGGCTCGGCGCTGCTGGTCGGCGGCGATCCGGGCATCGGAAAATCGACGCTGCTCACCCAGGCGGCCGCGGCCCTTGCCGCGCAGGGACACCGCATCGTCTATGTGTCTGGCGAGGAGGCGGTGGCGCAGATCAGGCTGAGGGCGCAGCGGCTGGGCGTCGCACAGACGCCGGTCGAGCTGGCCGCCGAAACCAATGTCGAGGACATCCTGGCCACCATCGCCGAAGGCAGGCGGCCGGACCTCGTGATCCTCGATTCCATCCAGACGCTGTGGACCGACCTCGCCGATTCGGCGCCCGGAACGGTGACGCAGGTGCGCGCCGCCGCGCAGGCAATGATCCGCTATGCCAAATCGACCGGGGCGGCGATCGTGCTGGTCGGCCATGTCACCAAGGAAGGCCAGATCGCCGGCCCGCGCGTGGTCGAGCACATGGTCGACGCCGTGCTTTATTTCGAAGGCGAAGGCGGCCATCACTACCGCATCCTGCGCACCGTGAAGAACCGTTTCGGCCCGACCGATGAAATCGGCGTCTTCGAGATGGGCGACAAGGGCCTGCGCGAAGTCGCCAACCCGTCCGAGCTGTTTCTGGGGGAGCGCAGCACCAAGGCTCCCGGCGCCGCCGTATTCGCGGGAATGGAAGGCACGAGGCCCGTTCTGGTGGAGATTCAGGCGCTTGTCGCCCCCTCGCCGCTCGGCACGCCCCGGCGGGCCGTGGTGGGGTGGGACTCGTCCCGCCTGTCGATGGTGCTGGCGGTGCTGGAGGCCCATTGCGGGGTGCGGTTCGCGCAGAACGACGTCTATCTCAATGTTGCCGGCGGCTATCGGATCACCGAACCGGCGGCAGACCTTGCGGTGGCGGCGGCGCTCGTCTCCTCGCTTACCGGGCTTGCCCTGCCCGCCGATTGCGTCTATTTCGGCGAAATCAGCCTTTCGGGCGCCGTGCGGCCCGTCGCCCACGCGACCAGCCGGCTCAAGGAAGCGGAGAAGCTTGGCTTTGTCCAGGCGGTGCTGCCTCCCGGGAACGAGGAGCCCGCTGGCGCGATCGCCGCGCGCGGTTTCCGTCCGGAGGGGCTGGCGGATCTCGTCGCGCGGATTGCGGGCTCTCGTGCCGGCCAGGCGGATGGGGACGAAGAATAGATGTGCGGGGGCATCCTGCCTTGAAGGGGCATCCTGCCTTGAACTGGAGTAGGGGTGACAATGCCAATCACGCTGCTTGACGGTATACTCGTCGGCTTCACGCTGGTATCGGCGATGCTCGCCATGGTGCGCGGCTTTTCCCGGGAAGTGTTGTCCATCGCCTCGTGGGCGGCAGCCGCCGTCGCGGCCTATTTTCTCTACCCCTTTGTGCTGCCCTATGTGACGCCCTATATAGATAACAGCATGCTGGCGCTGGCCATAGCGGCGGCGGTCGTGTTCTTTGTGGCGCTGATCATCGTGACGATCATCACCATGAAGCTCGCCGACTTCATCGTCGATTCGAGGGTTGGCGCACTGGACCGCACCCTTGGTTTCCTATACGGAGCGGCGAGAGGCGTGCTGGTAGTGGCCGTGGCGCTTTTGTTCCTGAACTGGCTGTTGGGTGCCAACCCGCCGGCGTGGATCAGCGAGGCGAAGTCCCGCCCGCTGCTGGACAGCGTGGGTGCGTGGCTGCAAGATTTGCTGCCGGATGATCCCGATGCGTCTATACTCGACCGCTTGTCGCCGAACACGGACGGCGAACCGGAAACGAACAACTGACGGCCAAGGCCGCCAGGACACACAGTGAAAAACGAGGGCGGCCAGGAATGGCACAAGACTACGAACTGTCCTTCGCGGGCGAGGCCGATGATCATTTCCATGATGAATGCGGCGTGTTCGGCATTTTCGGTCGGCAGGATGCCGCTGCGATCACCACGCTCGGCCTTCACGCTCTCCAGCATCGCGGCCAGGAAGCAGCCGGCATTGTCTCCTTCGATGGCACGCAGTTCCATGTCGAGCGCCATATCGGCCTGATCGGCGATACTTTCACCAAGCAGTCCGTCATGGACCGGCTGCAGGGCGGCCGCGCCATCGGCCACACCCGTTACGCCACCACCGGCGGCTCCGGTCTGCGCAATGTACAGCCCTTTTTCGCGGAACTTGCCGATGGCGGCCTTGCCGTCGCCCACAACGGCAATATCACCAACGCCATGACGGTGCAGCGCCGGCTGCAGAAGGAAGGCTCGATCTTCTCGTCGACGTCCGACACCGAGACCATCATGCACCTGGTGGCCACCAGCAAGGGGCGCGACACAAATGCGCGGTTCATCGATGCGGTGCGCCAGCTCGAAGGCGCGTTCTCGCTTGTCGCGTTGACGTCCAAGAAGATGATCGGCTGCCGCGACCCGCTCGGCATTCGTCCCTTGGTCCTGGGCGACCTCGACGGCGCCTATATCCTGGCGTCGGAAAGCTGCGCGCTGGACATCATCGGCGCCCGTTTCGTTCGTGACATCAAGCCGGGCGAGATGGTGGTGGTGACCGATAGCGGCCTTGAAAGCCATTTTCCGTTCGAACCGGCCAAGCAGCGTTTCTGCATCTTCGAATATGTCTATTTCGCCCGGCCCGATTCCTCGGTGGAGGGGCGCAACGTGTACGAGGTGCGCAAGCGCATCGGCGCGGAGCTGGCCCGCGAGAACCCGATCGAGGCCGACATCGTGGTGCCGGTGCCCGATTCCGGCACGCCCGCGGCCATCGGCTTCGCCCAGGAGGCGAACCTCCCCTTCGAGCTCGGCATCATCCGCAACCATTATGTGGGCCGGACCTTCATTCAGCCGACCGATTCCATCCGCCACATGGGCGTGAAGCTGAAGCACAATGCCAACCGCAGATCGATCGAGGGCAAGCGCGTGGTGCTGGTGGACGATTCCATCGTCCGCGGCACGACGAGCCAGAAGATCGTGCAGATGGTGCGCGATGCGGGCGCGAAGGAGGTGCATATGCGAGTCGCCTCGCCGCCGACGCGCGCCTCCTGCTTTTACGGCGTCGACACGCCCTCGACGGGCAAGCTGCTCGCCTCGCGCATGTCGATTGAGGAAATGGCGGCGTTCATCCGGGTCGATTCGCTCGGCTTCCTGTCCATCGACGGGCTTTACCGGGCGGTTGGCGAGGTGAACCGCAACAACGAGCAACCACAATATTGCGACGCCTGCTTCACCACCGAGTATCCCACGCAGCTCACCGACCATCACGGAGCGGACAATGTGCGCCAGCTCTCGCTGCTGGCGGCGGGCGGCCAGTGATGCCGCGGTCGGCATAATCCATAATCCAGGAAGTTTGACATGACGGAAAAGCCCGATCTTTCCGGCCGTATTGCGCTCGTTACGGGCGCTTCGCGCGGCATCGGCTACTTCATCGCCAAGGAATTGGCGGCGGCCGGGGCCCATGTGATCGCCGTCGCGCGTACGGTGGGCGGGCTTGAAGAGCTCGACGACGAGATCAAGGCGGCCGGTGGCGAGACCACCCTGGTGCCGCTCGATCTCAAGGACATGGCCGGCATCGACCGCATAGGCGGCGCGATTCACGAACGCTGGGGCAAGCTCGACATCATGATCGCCAATGCCGGCATTCTCGGCGTTATCTCGCCGATCGGGCATGTCGAGGCCAAGACGTTCGAAAAGGTCATGGAAATCAACGTCACTGCCACCTGGCGGCTGATCCGCTCGCTCGATCCGCTGCTGCGCGCCTCGGACGCCGGACGCGCCGTCATCATGTCGTCCGGCGCGGCGCATTCGGCCAAGGCGTTCTGGGGCCCCTACGCAGCCTCCAAGGCCGCGGTCGAGGCACTGGCGCGCTCCTGGGCGGACGAGACCAAGAACATGCCGCTGCGGGTCAATTCCGTGAATCCCGGCGCCACCCGCACAGCCATGCGGGCCCAGGCAATGCCGGGCGAGGATCCCGATACGCTGCCGCATCCCTCTGAAGTCGCGGCGAAGATCGTTCCCCTTGCAAGCCCCGAACTGACGGAAACGGGCCTCATCTTCGACGTGCCGAAGAACCGGTTCACGCGGTACCGCATGCCGGAATAGCCCTGAATGCGGGACTATTGACGCGGCTCCCCCATCGGATACCCTGCGGCTGATGTCGAGCGCGCAGCCATGCATGCGTCCGGCGCTGTAGGCATTCGGTGATTTTGCTCTAACTCATTGCGCGGGCATCATCCGCGCGGCGCTGGAACGGGAGGCCCGACATGGTGGCGGCTATCGCGCTTTTCGGCGCATTCCTCGCGGTGCTGGTCGGTCTCGCCACCTTCCTGGTGGCAAGACTGGAGCTGAACCTCCATCAGGCGCTGCTCTATGCCCCGCTCAAGCTTTTGTTCCGGATCAACGACGGCGCCATAAGGACGGCCCGTAATGCGGACCCGCCGGTGATCTACGCGGTCTGGCATCAATCGCATCTCGAGCCGGCCCTGATGCTTTCCCTGCTTCCCGACGACACGCTGCACATCCTCGACGAGGCCTCGTCGCAATCGATATGGCTCGACCCATGGCGTGCGCTTGCGCGCTGCATCGCGTTCCGGGCGCATCATGTCTTCGTCAGCCGGCGGCTGGTGCGGCGCCTCAAAGGCAATGGGCGGTTGGCGGTATACCTGCCGGACGAGGAATCCCCGGAGGCGAAGTCGTTCCGGCTTTTCCGCGCCATTTCGCGGATCGCCGCCAGGGCGGATGCGCGCGTCGTGCCGGTCTATGTCGATGGGGCGCGCGAGACGCTGTTCTCGCTGGCGCCCGGAGCCAGGCGGCGCCTTGCGCCGAAGCTCAGGCTCATCGCACTGCCTCCGCTGACGATTGCCGAAATGATCGCGCTTGCTGGCGACGAGAAGCCGCTTGCCGCGCAGGCCTTCTTCCAACGCATGATCGCGGTCCGCAATCGGCCTCCCGAACCCGATGAAGATGCCGGCACGCAGGCGGCGTAGTTCTGCCGCCGCAGGCCGTTACACAGAATGCGGGTTCAGGCGTCGGAGGAAGAGCCGGCCGCCTCCTTCTCCGCCTCTCGCGCCGCGCGGCGAGCGTAAGCCCGCTGGGAGAAGACGAGGAAGCCGAGATAGGCGATGGCCGAGGCGGCCATCGTCTGCCAGGTGTAGCTTGCCAGAAGCAGCGCGTAGAAGACGACGACGAGCATCAGCGGCATGACGAGCTCGCGGCGCACGCGGCTCCCGGAAGCCTTGCCCGAATAGACCGGAAGGCGGCTGACCATGAGCACGCCGACTGCCACCGTATAGGCGCAGGCGGCCAACGCCACCGTGGGATCGGGCCCAAGGCCGAGAAAGCCCAGATAGACCGGGAGCATCACAAGGGCAGCGCCAGCCGGGGCGGGCACGCCGACGAAAAAGTCTCCCTGCCAGGCAGGCTGGTCGGGATCCTCCAGCATGACGTTGAAGCGCGCGAGCCGCAGCGCACAGGCGATGGCGAAGAGCAGCGCGGAAATCCAGCCGATGGCGCCTGCCTGGTCCAGCAGGTAGGCGTAAAGGACGAGCGCGGGCGCGACGCCGAAATTGACGATATCGGCAAGGGAATCCATCTGCGCGCCGAATTTCGACGATGCCTTGAGCATGCGCGCGACGCGGCCGTCGACCGCGTCGAGGAAGGCGGCCAGCAGCACCATCATGACGGCCAGTTCCACCCTGTTCTCGAAGGCCAGGCGGATGCCGGAAAGGCCCGCGCAGATGGCCAGGACCGTGATCAGGTTGGGGACGATCATCCGCAACGGTATCTCGCGGATGCGCCGGCCGTCGCCATGGGGCTCGAAGGGTGGGAAAGGACCGCTCATTGCCCGGCTCAGGAAACGCGCACGAGCGGCGGCGGCATCTGCGAGCCGAACTCGGCGATCACCGTTTCCCCGCCGATGGCCGCCTGCCCGACGGCGACGCGCGGGCGGGCGTCGGCCGGCAGATAGACGTCGACGCGCGAGCCGAAGCGAATCAGGCCGAACCGTTCGCCCATGCCGATCTCGCCCGGCGCCTCGGCCCAGCAGACGATGCGGCGGGCGACAAGTCCGGCGATCTGCACCACCGGCACGGGGCCGTGCGGGCTCTCGATGACCAGGCTGTTGCGCTCGTTCTCCACGCTCGCCTTGTCGAGATCAGCATTGAGAAAACGTCCGGGCCGATGCTCGATGAGCGATATGCGGCCGCGCACCGGCGCGCGGTTGATGTGGCAGGAGAACACGTTCATGAAGACCGAAATGCGCGTCATCTCGCTCGCGCCCATGTCGAGCTCCGGCGGCGGCACGGCGGGGCCCACCGCCGAAACGATGCCGTCGGCCGGCGCGATCACGAAACGGTCGTCGACGGGAGTGACGCGCGGCGGATCACGGAAAAAATAGGTGCACCAGGCGGTCAGGATCAGGCCTATCCAGAACAGCGGCCCCCAGATGAGCCCGAGCACGAGGGTCGCGACGGCGAAGCCCGCGATGAAGGGATAGCCCTCGCGATGGATCGGAACGAAGGTATTCTTGATGGTGTCGACCAGGCTCATCGCGGCGCTGCCTCATGGATAAACGTTGCCGCCTTCCTATCGAAATCCACCTCCCGCCGCAACGCGTGGCGCCGCCGCCGGTCAATAAACCGGAGGACGACGCACGATGACGCCCATCTCGTCGGTCTCGCGCGCCCGCCGCAGGCGCTCCTCCGCCTCGCTGGCCTCGAGCTGGCGGCTCCACATTTCTGCGTAGAGCCCGCCCCTGTCCAGCAGCGCACGGTGCGTTCCCCGCTCGGTGATCGCGCCGTCCTTCAGGACGATGATCTCGTCGGCGCCGATGACGGTCGAAAGCCGATGGGCGATCACCAGCGTCGTGCGTCCCTTGCTGACGAGATCCAGCGCGGCCTGGATCTCCTGCTCGGTGTGGGTGTCGAGCGCCGAGGTCGCCTCGTCCAGGATGAGGATGGGCGGCGCCTTCAGGATGGTGCGGGCAATGGCCACGCGCTGCTTTTCCCCGCCCGACAGCTTCAGCCCGCGCTCGCCGACCATCGTCTTGTACCCTTCGGGCAGGCTCTCGATGAACGGTCCGATCTGGGCAAGCTCGGCGGCGCGGCGCACTTCCTGCTCGCTGGCGTCAGGCCGGCCGTAGCGGATATTGTAGGCGATGGTGTCGTTGAAGAGCACCGTGTCCTGCGGCACCATGCCGATGGCCGCGCGCAGGCTCTCCTGCGTCACGGCGCGCACGTCCTGGCCGTCGATCGTGACGGCGCCCCGCTGGATGTCGTAGAAGCGGAAAAGCAGGCGCGAGATGGTGGACTTGCCAGCCCCGGAAGGACCGACAATGGCAACCGTCCTGCCGGCCGGGATCTCGAAGCTGATCCCCTTGAGGATAGGACGGTCCGGATCGTAGGCGAAGACCACGTCGTCGAAGCGGACATTGCCTTGGGTAACCTGGAGAGGCCGTGCGCCCGGCTTGTCTTTCACCTCGGCCGGCACGTCCAGCAGATCGAACATCTGCTCGATATCCGTCAGGCCCTGGCGGATTTCCCTATAGACGAAGCCGATGAAGTTGAGCGGAATGGAAAGCTGCATCAGCATGGCGTTGATGAAGACGAAGTCGCCCACCGTCTGCGTTCCCCGGGTGACCTCCCACGCGGAGAGCCCCATGGCCGCCATCATGCCCAGACCGAAAATGACGCCCTGGCCGAAGTTCAGCCAGCCGAGCGACGTCCATATCCTGGTGGCTGCGTCCTCGTAGCGGGCCATCGAGCGGTCGAAGCGTCTGGCCTCCATCCGTTCATTGTTGAAATACTTCACGGTCTCGAAGTTGAGCAGGGAATCGATCGCCTTGGTGTTGGCGTCCGTATCGGAATCGTTCATCTGGCGGCGAATCCCGATGCGCCAATCGCTCGCCTTTATGGTGAAGACGATGTAGAGCCCCACGGTGACGGCTATGATGGCCACATAGGCCCAGCCATAGGCGTAGGCGAAAATGCCTGCGGCGAGCGCGAACTCCAGCAGGGTCGGCAATGTGTTGAGGATCGTGAAGCGCACGATCGTGTCGATGCCCTTGGTGCCACGCTCGATGATGCGCGAAAGCCCGCCGGTGCGCCGCTCCAGATGAAAGCGCAGGGACAGTTCGTGCATGTGCACGAAGGTCTTGTAGGCAAGCTGGCGCACGGCGTGCTGGCCCACGCTGGCAAACAGCGCGTCGCGAAGCTGATTGAAACCCAGCTGAAGGATGCGCACGAGGTTGTAGGCGACCACCAGCATTATGGGTCCCGCCAGAATGGCCGGAAGATACTCCGGCAGGCTGCCCTCGCCCGCCAGTACGTCCGTCGCCCATTTGTAGAAATAGGGCACGAGCACGAGCACGATCTTGGCCAGGACAAGGAACAGCGTCGCGATGGCGACGCGCATCTTCAGGTCGGGCCGGTCCGACGGCCACATATAGGGCCACAGGTTCTTCAGTGTGCGGAATGTGCTGCCGGTATCGGCGGAGACTGTCTTGTCGGCCAATGTTCGCGCCTTGGGTCAGTTGGTTGTCATTTTCCGGCCGCCGATGCCGCCGGCGCAGGCATCCAGCATGTCAGCGGCGGCTAGCCGCGTTTGGCGCAACGCTTCGCGGTCGACCATGTAGTGCGAGCTCTGCCCCACATGTCGGACACGGACGAGGCCGGCATCGAGCAGTACCTTGAGGTGCTGGGAAACCGTGGACTGGGCAAGGTGCAGCCGGCCGACCACATCCTTGCAGCAACAGGCCTCCACCCCCGAAAGATGACGAAGGATAGCGATGCGCGCGGGATGGGCGAGCGCCGAGAACCGCCGCGAGAGCGCGTCGTCGCCACAGCAGATTCCGTCGCCGATTCGGGTGCTTCGATTATTCATCGTAAATCGACGATATACGATGAATGTCGACCGCGCAATGGGCAACCCGGTCCTGCCAAGCCGTTGCGGCGCTGGGTTCGGTTCCGATCCAACCGGCCGGAGGCGGGGCCCGCGGGTGCCGGCGCGGCTATCTGGTGACTGTATCGCCGCTTGCCGGCTCGGCGGCCCGGTCGCCTATGGCCGTCAGATCGGCCTTTTCGCCCTCGTCCGTCTCCTCGGGAAGGGCAAAGACCTGGCCAGGCCAGATCAGGTCGGGGTCGCGGATCTGATCCTGATTGGCGAGATAGATGGTGGTGTAGCGTATGCCTTGGCCGTAGACGCGCCGCGAAATATGCCACAGCGTGTCGCCGCGCCGAATGATGACAGAGCCGTCGACCGGTTCCAGCTTCTGCGCCACGACCACGTTGCCGCCACCGGCGTCGCCCTGCGCGTCTTCGCCGGTTTGCGCCGAAGCGCTCCGGGTATCGCGCGGCGCGGCCCCGGCAGCATCGCCGGATGGCTCCGCGTCGGATTTCGCAACGGCGCTGGCCTCGCCCGAATCGGCGGGCGCGCCGGTCTGCGCGGTGTCGGCGGCGGTCGCCTGCCGCGTCTCCTGCGAGGCCTGCCCGGAAGCGTCCGACCCTGTGGCCGACGGCGCGCCGGCCGCCGGCGGCGCAACGGCGGCGATCTTGTCGCCGGATTCGCGCTGGAAGGGAACCGCCGCCCGGGCGATCACCGTACCGTCTTCCGCCAGGACGTCGGCGCGCACGATATAGTCGCCCACCGGCAGATCCCGCTCCGTCTCGACGAGGAACCGGCCCGTCGGCGTGGCTTCCGTCTGCCCCAGCAGCATGTCGTTGACATAGATGCGCACCGTGCGGCCCGGTTCTGCGCGTCCGGCGACGAAAATCTGACGGCCGTCGATCTCGACCGCCTCGATGAACGGCGTCCCGTCGGCCGCCGGCGCGGCGGGGGCGCTATCGGCCGGCGGCGCTTCGGCGATCGGCTCCGCCGCAGCATCTCCGGCTTCCGCCCCAGCCCCGGCGGGCTCGGCTTCCGCTTTCTCGGCTGGCTGTTCTGCTTCTTTTCGGATCGTCTGTTCTGCTTCGGCCACTTGTGGAGCGTCGCCGCTTGCCGGCATGTCGCCGTCGGCGGGCGCTGTCGCATCCTCCGCCGATGCCCGGTCGCTGCTGTCGGCCAGTGCCTCGTCGCTACGCTCCGGCGATGCCTGTTCGCTGCGCTCCGCCGGTGTCTGGCCGCCGGTCTCTGCGGATGGGCTGTCCACCGCCGGCGCGGCGGCAATGTCCTTTTCCGGGTCCGTTTCCGGCGCGGCAGGTTCGGGCTCATCTTGCGCGGTTGCCTCGGAGGGCTTCTCCTCCGGCGGCGCCTCTTCCGCCGTCTGCTGCTGTTCGGTTGCCGGCCCGCTGGCGTCCTGCGCCGGGGCTTCGGCGTTGGTTCGCGCTTCGGGTACGGATATGAGCCGGCTCGGCTCGCCGGGCTGCTGGACCAGCGCCACGACGTCGCCGCTCTGCTCGCTCGGCACCGACACGATCGCCGTCTGCTGCGAGGTGGCGGCGATATCGTCGCCTGTCGTCGAGCGCAGCACGATATTATGGTCGCCCGGCTCCAGCGCGCGATCCAGCACGGTGGCAAAATCGCCGGACGGGCCGGCCTGTGTGGTGGCAAGCACCGACGATCCGCTGAGGATATCCACTTCCGCGTTCGGCGCGGCCTTTCCGGCCACCACGAGAGATCCGTCGGGCTCGGCGCGAACGATGTCGAAAACGGGCACGACGACTTCCTCGTCACCGCCTTCCGCCACCGCGTCGCCAGCGCCCTCCTCGCCCGCTGTCAGGCCAGCCTCGGGCCGGTCCGACTTGCCCGTTTCGGCGGGCGGGGGTTCGACGGCGGCCTGCTCGGCAATGTGCACCGGCTGCTCCTTTCCGAGCCACGGGTCGAGTGCGCCGGCAAAATATGCCGTGCCCAACCCGGCCGCCGCGGCGCCGAATATGAAGAGCAGCACTTTGATTGGTATCGTCGCCATCGTCACGGTTCCTAAGCCCCTGACAGCGGTCTAGCCCTTTTTGCTGACGGGGACAAGAAATAGCCCGGCTTTGCGCTTGTTTTACCTGTCATATCGGCCGCGCGGGAGCATCTCCCACGGATGTTGCGGCATGCGCCATGGCAGCGGGCCCGCTTGCAGCATCAGATAGTGGCCACATGCGCGTCCGTCAAAGCTCGGGATCGGATGCCCAAGGGGCCTCGGCCTCATCTTTTCGGTCCCGGTGCCGGTCTTGCGGGTTCCACCTTGCCGCAATAAATGCTGTAGGTTGAGCCAGACTCGATCCCGCCCCCCAATCAGCCCACCTATAGGCCATGACCATAGTTAAATCCGTTTGCGTTTACTGCGGCTCCTCCAGCGGGAGCAACGGCTCCTTCATGGGGGCCGGATACGAGCTCGGCCAGGCGCTCGCAGCCGCCGGCCTTCGCCTCGTCTATGGCGGAGGCACCAAGGGCATTATGGGCGCGGTGGCCGCCGGTTGCCTGGAGAACGGCGGCTCCGTCACCGGCATCATCCCCCGCTTCCTCATGAACCGCGAGGCAACGGCGCAGGAGCTCCAAAGCCTGGACGATCTGATCGTCACCGAGGACATGCACCAGCGCAAGCATCTCATGTTCGATCGTTCGGACGCCTTCGTCGCCCTGCCGGGCGGCATCGGCACGCTGGAGGAGATCGTCGAGATCATGACCTGGGCGCAGCTCGGCCGCCATCGCAAGCCCATCGTCTTCGCCAACATCGACGGTTTCTGGGACCCGATGCTGCAGCTCATCGACCATATGAAGGCGGAAGGCTTCGTGCATTCGCAGCACCGGCTGAAACCGCTGATCGTCGACCGGGTGGCCGATGTCGTCCCGGCGATCCGGGAAACGGCGGCTCGGCTCGCCGACGGCGAGGCGGTCGACAGGAGCGTGATCGACAGGCTCTGATCCCGTCAGGCCTGCCCCCGTCGAGGAGGTCAGCGCAGCGTGATTTTCGCCTCCGCCCTCTCACGCCTGCTTTCGCTTCGCATCGAACCACCGGCCTGCCTCAACGATCTGTTGACAGGGACGGTTGTCACAAATGCGTCAGCCGTTTGAGGCCGTTCTGTTACATGATGCTGATTTTCTCCCGGAGCGTTTCAGCATCATGGAGAAAGACTATGCTTCGCCTCGCCGCCGCCGCACTCGTGCTTGCCAGTTCGACAAGCCTGTCATGGGCCGAGATGACGGACAACGCCAGGGTCCAGCTCGGCCCCCGCCCCTTCTATCTCGTCCAAAACATGGATGAGGGCGCGTTGAAGGAAAAACTCCTGTCCTGTCAGAACGGGCCCTTCTCAGCGTCCACCTGGTCCATCGGCCATCGCGGCGCGCCGATGCAGTTCCCCGAACATACCAGGGAATCCTACGCCGCCGCCGCACGCATGGGCGCCGGCGTGATGGAATGCGACGTGACCTTCACGAAGGACCGCGAATTGGTCTGCCGCCACGCGCAAAACGATCTTGCGACCACGACCGACATCCTGGCGACCGAACTCGGCTCGAAATGCACCACGCCTTTCAGGCCGGCTTCCGGCGACGAGAACGCGGCAGCCGAGTGCCGCACATCCGATATCGCGCTGGCCGAGTTCCGGCAGCTCAACGGCAAGATGGACGCCAGCAACCCGAAGGCGGCCAATGTCGCGGAATTCATGGACGCGACGGCCGGCTGGCGCACGGACCTCTACGCCACCAAGGGCACCGTTGTGACCCATAAGGAGTCCATCGAGCTGTTCAAGGAACTCGGCCTCAAGTTCACGCCGGAGCTCAAGGCGCCGTCGGTGGAGATGCCCTTCGAGGGCGACTACACGCAGGCCGCCTACGCTCAGCAGATGATCGACGACTACAAGGAAGCCGGCGTAGACCCGGCCGACGTGTTCCCGCAGTCGTTCAACCTGGAAGACGTGCTCTACTGGATCGAGAACGAGCCCGAGTTCGGCAGGCAGGCCGTCTATCTCGACGACAGCAGCGATACCGTCGACGGTTTCGATCCGATGGATGCCTCGACCTGGGCCCACGGCATGGAGGAGATCAAGGAGATGGGCGTCAACTACATCGCGCCGCCGATGTGGTATCTCGTGACGGTGGAGAATGGCGAAATCGTTCCCTCCGCCTATGCCAAGGAAGCACGGGCGGCCGGCCTCCAGATCATCACCTGGACGGCCGAGCGTTCCGGCCTGCTCAAGGACGGCGGCGGGTGGTACTACCAGTCGGTCAGCCAGGTCATCGACAATGACGGCGACGTCTACAAGCTCATGAACGTGCTGCACGAGGATGTGGGCATTGTCGGCCTGTTCTCCGACTGGCCGGCCACCACGACCTACTACGCCAACTGCTTCGGCCTGAAGTAACCGCACGGAAAACGCGGCCGCTCCGTCGACCGAAGGAGCGGCCGGTATCCATGGCGAGGCAAGTTGCGTGTCAGCGCAGGGCGTTCGTCGCCTCGACCCTCTCGCGCCGGCTTTCACGGAACATGGACCAGGTGTAGAGCGCCAGGCCCGTCCAGATCAGCACGAAGGCCAGGGCGCGCACAGTGTCGAACGGTTCGGCGAAAACGAAGACGGCGATGATGAAGATCATGGTCGGCGCGATATATTGCATGATGCCGATGGTGGAATAGCGCAACAGCTTGGCGCCGAAGCTGTAGAGCAGCAACGGCACCGCCGTGATGGGCCCGCAGGCCAGAAGCAGCGCGATGTCCCACGGCTCGGACGGGCGGAAATGCCCCTGCCCCGTCGATTCCAGCCACAATATGTAGAACAGCGCCGGCACCGCGAGCATGAGCACTTCAAGGAAGAAGCCCTGGCTGGGGCCGATCGGCAATGTCTTGCGCAGGAAGCCGTAAATGGCGAAGGCCAGGGCGAGAACCAGCGAGACCCAGGGCAGCCCGCCGGCGTCTACCGTCAGGATGGTCACCGCGATGGCGGCCAGACCGACCGCCGCCAGTTGCGTCCTGGTCAGCTTCTCGCCCAGGAAAACAGCCGCAAGGGCGATGCTCAGCAGCGGATTGATGTAGTAGCCCAGCGCCGTTTCCACCGTGCGGTCGACGGAAATGGCCCACACATAAACGCCCCAGTTGACGGTGATGACGGAGGCCGTCAGCGCCGCCATCAAAAGTGTCCGGGGCGAGCGGAAGGCCGCCTTCACATCGCCCGTGCGCCCCAGCGCCAGCAGCACCAGCCCCGCCAGCGGCACCGACCAGACGATCCGGTGCGCCACGACCTCCACCGCCGGGATATGCGCCACCGCCTTCATGAAAAAGGGCAGCAGCCCCCACAGGAAATAGGCGGAAAAGGCGAACCCGAAGCCGCGAAGCGCATCGCTCCTGCGCGCAGCGGGATCGCTCGTAAGGACATCTGCCATGGATCATTCGGCCGCAAGGCCGGCCTTTTCGCGGTTGGTGACGAGCTTGTAGATAATCGAATCCATCAGCGCCTGGAATGAGGCATCTATGATGTTGTCGGAAACGCCGACCGTCCACCACCTGTTTCCCGCGCCATCCTGGGATTCTATCAGCACGCGGGTGACCGCCTCGGTGCCGCCGTTGAGGATGCGCACCTTGTAGTCGGCCAGCGTCAGATCGGCGATCTCCGCCTGATACTTGCCCAGATCCTTGCGCAGCGCGATATCGAGCGCGTTGACGGGGCCGTGGCCTTCGGCGACCGACATCAGCGTCTCGCCGTCGACGGTCACCCGGACCACCGCCTCCGACACAGTCTTCAGCTGCCCGTTGGCGTCGAAACGGCGCTCGACCATACAGCGGAAACTGTCGACAGTGAAGAAGTCGGGCACGCGGCCCAGCGTGCGGCGGGCCAGAATGTTGAAGCTCGCATCCGCGCCCTCATAGGCATAGCCTTGCGCCTCGCGCTCCTTGACGATGGCGATCAGCGTGTCGAGCCGCGGGTCGGATTTGTCGACCGCGATGCCGCGGCGCGTGAGTTCGGCGACGAAATTGGACTTGCCGCCCTGATCCGAAATCATGACCCGGCGGCTGTTGCCCACGCTTTCGGGCGGGACATGCTCGTAGGTCTGCGGCTCCTTCAGGAGGGCCGAGGCATGGATGCCGGCCTTCGTCGCGAAGGCCGAGGCTCCGACATAGGGCGCCTGCGGTTCCGGCGCGCGGTTCAGCAGCTCGTCGAACGCGCGGGAAAGGCGGGAGATGCCGGCAAGATTTTCCGCCGAAATGCCTGTCTGGAACCGGTCGGCATAGACCGGCTTCAGCATCAATGTCGGGATGATGGAGATGAGATTGGCATTGCCGCAGCGTTCGCCGATGCCGTTGAGCGTGCCCTGCACCTGGCGCACGCCGGCATCGATGGCGGCGAGCGAATTGGCCACGGCCTGGCCTGTGTCGTCATGGGCGTGGATGCCCAGCCGCTCGCCGGGGATGCCGGCGGCGACTACGGCGGCGACGATCTTGCGGATTTCGGCCGGCTGCGTCCCGCCATTGGTGTCGCACAGCACCACCCAGCGCGCACCGGCCTCAAAGGCCGCCCTGGCGCAGGCGAGCGCATAGGCGGGATTGGCCTTGTAGCCGTCGAAGAAGTGCTCGCAATCCACCATCGGCTCCCGGCCGGCCGCGAGCGCGGCCCCTACCGAAGCCGCGATGGACTCGATATTCTCCTCGTTCGTGCAGCCGAGGGCAACGCGCACATGGTAGTCCCAGCTCTTGGCTACGAAACAGATGGCATCGGCGGAAGACTGGATGAGCGCGGCCAGTCCCGGATCGTTGGACGTGGAAACGCCGGCCCGCCTGGTCATGCCGAATGCGACGAACGAGGCGCTGCGGGTGCGCTTCTTGGCGAAGAAGTCCGTATCGGTGGGATTGGCGCCGGGATAGCCGCCTTCGACATAGTCGATGCCGAAATCGTCCAGCAGGCCGGCAATGGCGATCTTGTCCTCGACGGAAAAATCGATGCCGGGCGTCTGCTGGCCGTCGCGCAGGGTGGTGTCGAAGAGATAGACGCGTTCGCGGTTCATGTTTGGCGCTCCGGCGGCCATTGATCGGTGTCGTGGTCGGGGTGCTGCCAGGATATGACGGACGCGTGCAGCTCCGTCATCGCTTCGCTTTCGTGGAGCGGCCTTTCGAACAGACGCTCGATCCACGGCAGGCGCCGGCTGAAATTCACCTGGACCTTGGGTTCCAGCGCTTCCGGATGATCGAAAGAACCGATGGAAAGCTCGATACCCCCGTCATGCCTGTAGGCGAGCGGAGTGCCGCAGCGGGCGCAAAAACCGCGCTCGACCGTCTGGGAGGACCGGAAAAAGGCCGGCGTGCCGCGCGTCCAGGCAAGTTCGTCTTCGAAGGCGGTGACGAAAGCGCCGAAAAAGCTGCCGAACTGCTTCTGGCACATGCGGCAGTGGCAGATGGACGGGCGGCCGAGCCGTGCGGCGCGAAAGCGGACCGCACCGCACTGGCAACCGCCCGTGAACGGCTCCGCGCTCACCGTCCGTCCTCCGGAGGCCATTGATCCGTGTCGTGGTCGGGGTGCTGGTAGGAGACGAGGTCGTCGAGATAGCTCGCCAGTTGCGCATCCTCCATCGTCTCCTGGCCGGGCAGCGTGTGAAGCGTGTCCACATAGGGCAGCTTGCCCTCGATGCCCCACTGTATCTGCGGCGCGAGTTCTTCGGGATGGTCGAAGGCGCCGATGGCCAGAGCGACCCCGTCATGGCTCTCACTGGGCGCTTCGAATGTCAGCGGCGTTCCGCACGCATCGCAAAAGCCGCGCTTGACGTGGTTCGACGATCGATAGCGCTTCGGCTCGCCGCGCGTCCAGGTGAGCTTGGCATCGCGGACGGAAACGAGCGGCGCGTAGAAATTTCCAAAGGCCTTCTGGCACATGCGGCAGTGACAGATGGACGGATCCCCCAGGGCGCCCTCGATGCGAAAGCGCACCGCGCCGCACTGGCAGCCGCCCGTGAACACCGGTTGATTGTCGAGGGTCATAGCTACGCCTCCTCCGGTCTGTGGCACACGGCTTCGACATTGTTGCCGTCGGGATCGATGACGAATGCGCCGTAATAGTCCGGGTGGTAGTGCGGCCGCAGGCCGGGCGCGCCGTTGTCCTTGCCGCCGGCGGCCAGTGCCGCCGCGTGAAACGCGTCGACCTCGGCGCGGCTATGAGCGGTGAAGGCCACGTGCTTCGGCTCGCTCGCGGGCTTGCCTTCGCTCAGCCAGTAGACGGGCCGGTCACGCCCATAGCCGCCGACCTTGACGCCATCGGTGTATTCCGGCGGCACGATCATGAGCAGCGAAGCGCCCAGCGGCGCCAACGCCTTGTCGTAAAAGGCCTTGGCGACTTCGAAATCCGCCGTGCGGATACCGATGTGATCAATCATGCTTGGACCTCCTTTGTTTTCACGACAACAGGATGCGCGGTCACCGCCTCACTTCCCACTTCGTCCGCCGCTCGCCGCTTTCCGGGTCCTTGTAGTCCATGAGCTGGACCCCTTGTGCGGAGAGATCGTCGCGGATCCTGTCGGCCTCGGCGAAGTTCTTCTCGCGCAGGAGGGCGAGGCGTTGATCGACCAGCTTCTTTAGCTCACCTACGTTCAGCTTCTCATGAACCGCCGTCGCTTCTTGGTAGCGTTCCCAACTTTGCATCTTGTCAAACGAAACGACGCCCACGAGTTGCAGCGATGCGAACATCAAATGCGCAGAAGCCATATCCTTCTGCTTCACCATTTTATGTATCACCGCAAAAGCAGCAGGTGTGCTCAGGTCGTTCCATAGGCAATCGATAAACTCGGCAGAAGGTGCGAGTTCGTTCTCATAGTACTGACGATTGCCTTCTTGCCATGAGAGGTGTTGGGAGAACATGTACTCACACCAGCCGTCGAGCACGGCTTCCGCCTCCTCCAGCTTGCGCACCGAAAAGTCGATAGGCTCGCGGTAATGGGTCATCAGCATCGCCAGCCGCAGCACCTCGCCCGGCCATTTGCGCCCGCCGAAAGCCTCCGTGTGCAGGAGATCGCTGATGGTGACGAAATTGCCCTCCGACTTCGACATCTTGCGGCCTTCGACCTGCAGGAAGCCGTTGTGCATCCAGTAGCGCGCCATGGTTTCGGTGCCATGGGCGCAGCGCGACTGGGCGATCTCGTTTTCATGGTGGGGGAATATGAGGTCGAGGCCGCCGCCATGGATATCGAAGACCTCGCCCAGATAGGCGGCCGACATGGCCGAGCATTCGATGTGCCAGCCGGGCCGGCCGCGGATGACGAGCGGCTTGCCGTCGACGGTGAAGTGCGCCTCCCAGCCGGGCTCCTCGGGCGAGGACTGCTTCCACAGGACGAAATCGGCGGGGTTCTTCTTGTGATCCTCGACCGCCACGCGCGCGCCCGCCTGCTGGTCTTCCAGCCTGCGCTTGGAAAGCCCGCCATAGTCCGGCATAGACCTCGTGTCGAAAAGGATTTCGCCTTTTGCCGCATAGGCATGGCCGCGGTCGATGAGAGTTTGAATCAGGCTGGCCATGTCGGCCTTGCCGTCCGGGCGCGGCAGCACGAACTCGGTCGCGCGGGGCTCGTAGGTCGGCGTCAGGCAGCCGAGCGCGGCGACGTCCTCGTGATACTGGTTCGCCGTCTTTTCGGTCACCTTGCGGATGGCCTCGTTGAGCGGCAGGCCGGGATAGTCGCGCAGCGCCCGGGCGTTTATCTTGTCGTCCACATCGGTGATGTTGCGCACATAGGTCACATGCTCCCCGCCATAAAGATGGCGGAGGAGACGGAACAGCACGTCGAACACGATCGCCGGCCGCGCATTGCCGATATGGGCGTAGTCGTAGACCGTCGGTCCGCACACATACATGCGCACATTCAGCGGATCGAGGGGGATGAAATCCTCCTTCTCCCGCGTCAGCGTGTTGGTGATGCGCAGTCCCTTGAATGCTTCGCTCATCAATTCCCAATCCCAATCGAAATCATGCGCCGGCCGCTGGCTGGGCGTTTTTCGTGCGGGGAAATTGAGCGAAAACGACCGGACCAGCGAGCGGCGCTAGCCGATAATGCAAATGCCGATAATGGCCAACCGCGTTTTCATAGCCCGACTTATCGCCTTCGCGCCGCCCGGCGTCAAGCGCGGATTGGCCTCGTTCTTCCCGGCGCCTGTTGCCGGGCGGCCACGCAGCGTGAAGATACTGTTAAGCTTATTGGCGCAATTCTATGAACCTACGTCGGCGCTGGGCGTTTAAGACATGATTTCGTCGGAATCGCGCAGCATCTGCGCGGTCAGTGAAACGCGAACGCCAGGCAATGAAAAATGGCACAGCAAGCGACCAAATCCGAAGACAAGCGCGCCGATCAGGCTCACCTGGTCGATGAGTACCGCAAGGTCGGACCGGCAGCCATCAATGCGGCGCTCCAGTGCTGCTCGAAGGCCAAGCCGCAGAAGGCGCGGTCAGACAAGCCGCGTCAATAGGCTGAGCGCCAGCGCCGACATCACGATGCCGATCAGGATGTCGAGCACCCGCCAGGCCTGCGGCTTCGCGAACAGCGGCTGAAGCAGCCTGGCGCCATAACCAAGCGCGTAGAACCACAGGAAGGACGCCGCTATCGCGCCGGCGGCAAAGCTCGTGCGCGCGCTGCCTTCATAGGCGCCGGAGAGCGAGCCGACCAGGACCACGGTGTCGAGATAGACATGCGGGTTGAGGAAGGTGAAGGCGAGGCAGGTGGCCACCGCCGCCCTGAGGCTTGTCTCCCCCTGGCGCGCGGCCTTCAGCGCATCCGGGTGCATCGCGCGGCGAAACGCCAGCGCTGCGTAGCCGAACAGAAAAGCCGCGCCGCCGATCGTTACTCCCGTGATCAGCACGGGCGAGCGGGCAACGAGCGTGCCCAGTCCCGCCACCCCCGCCGCAATCAGCAGCGCGTCGGACAGCGCACAGATCAGGCAGAGCAGGAAGACGTGCCGGCGCAGCAGTCCCTGACGCAGAATGAAGGCATTCTGCGCGCCGATCGCTATGATGAGCGATCCTCCAAGAAGCAGACCGGAGATGAAGGGGGAAAGAAGGGATGGGTTCATGCTGCCGTCATTGGCCGAGCGTCCGCGGTTTTGCAACCGGCAGTACGCCAAAGCCGCTGGGCCAGTTCAGAAAAGTGTGAGCTGGGCGTCCGGCTCGCGCGGGACCGCCTCGTGCGAAGGCCTCTCCTCGACGCGCTCCAGAATATCGGGACCGGTATTGGCGACCTTGTTGACCTTGTCGGAAATGGGAACGGCCTCGAAGAAGCCGGGCTCCGCGGGCCGCAACAGGTCGCCCACATCGCGCGGCTCGTTGCCGACGCAATCGAGCCACCGCGTGAAGTGCTCCGGCCTGACGACGACGGGCATGCGGTGGTGGATGTGCTCCAGGTCGCCGCTGGCGGCGGTTGTGAGGATGGCGCCGGTGTCGATCTCGCTGCCGCCGGGCTCGCTATAGGTCTCCATCAGGCCCGCGAAGGCGACGATGCCGCCATTGCGGGGGCGCAGCCAGAAAGCTTGCGGACGCTTGGCGCCGTCCCGCCTCCATTCATAGAACCCGGTGGCCGGCACCAGGGTCCGGCGGTGGCGCATGGCGGCACGGAAGGTGCTCTTCTCGGCAGCGGTCTCCGATCGGGCGTTGATGAGCAGCGGGAAGTCCTTGACGTCTTTCGCCCAGCCGGGAATGAAGCCCCACCGCACAAGCATTCCTCGCCGGTCGGGAAGATTCGATCCCGGCGCGCGCGGCCCGGCGGCGACGACCATCTGAACGGGCTGGGTCGGCGCGATGTTGTAGCGGAACGGGAAATCGTCGAGGTCGAACACCTTGATCGCGTCCTCCACCTGCGCCCGTGTGGCGGCGAGCTGAAATCGTCCGCACATATTCGCTGAGGCTCCATGCACTGTTTGTCGCGGCGATGTTGACGGCTGGAGGCGGCGCGGGCAAGACGCTGAGCATGGTCATTCACGACATTCACGCCGTTTCGGCGGTCATGCGCAAGGAAGGTCGCTTCCTCCTGGTCCTGCGCGGGCGCGCGCCCGCCAAGGGGCTGCTTGCCTTTCCCGGCGGTCGCGTGAAGGAAGGCGAGACGATGGAGGAGGCGGTCCGCCGCGAATTGCTGGAGGAAACAGGGCTGGAGGCAGGCGAAATCCGCCACCTGCGGGAGTTCGTGATAGAGCCCGAGGGCGACGGGCCGCGTTTCATCCTGCACGCCCACAGCGCCGAATATCGCGGCGGCGAGCCCAGGCCCGGCGACGATGCGGCGGACGCCGGCTGGTACGTCGTCGAGGACATGCGGCGGCTGCCCATCACCCGGACCACCCTGATGCTCGCCGAGGATCTGCTTTCGGGCGGAAGCACTGAATCTCTTCCGTAAGGGCCTCGACAATGTTGCGCCCGAACGGCTTAGCGGCAATTATGCCGGTCATGAACCGTCTTGCCCGAGCCATCGCTGTCTGTTGCACGGCCTCACTCCTGTCGCTTGCGCCGCCTACGGCCGGCGCGACACAAGCGCCCTACGACAAGCAGTTGATGCGCCTGGCGGAGATTCTGGGCTCGGTGCACTTCCTGCGCCGCCTTTGCGGCGAAGAAGGCGAAGCCTGGCGCGGGCAGATGGAGGCGCTGCTGGAAGCGGAAGCGCCGACGGACGAGCGGCGGGCCCAGCTCGTCGCCAGCTTCAATCACGGCTACCGTTCCTTCGCCAACATCTATACCCAGTGCACCGAGCACGCCGTTGCCGCCATCGAGCGCTACATGGCCGAAGGCGAAGAGCTGGCCAGCGACATCGTGCTGCATTACGGCAATTGAATCGAACCGGCACATCGAAATTTACCCGGCGTTTACCACGTCCGGCGCGTATCGCCGCGTCTGCCTGCCAGCCATGTTATCTCTTTTTGCAGGGGGACATTTGGGACGCCCCGGCGGCAACGGGACATTGCCGCGCCAGGGCCACGGGTGGAGTGCCTATGCATATGACGATTCAAGACATCGAAGCCAAGATCGAGGAAGAAAAGCGCACGACCTGCGCCGCCAGCCACAGCGCCGCGTGGGCCGAGGGCCTGTGGGCGGGCATCGAGCCGGAGATAATCGCCGAAGCCGCCATGCAGACCGCCCTCAGCGAGCTTGCGCGCAACGGCGGCGAGGACAATCTGGTTCTGTTGCTGGAGCACATGCGCGACCGGGTGCTCAAGGGCGATTTCTACACCGACCGAACCTGCCATTGAGATCGCCGCCCGGTTTGGGTATCACGGGGGACGGTTCACCAGCGCGAAGGGCGGCGGCGATGCGCAAAGGGTTTCGTGCTCCATCCACCGGAGGTTTTCATCGGCCGGCCCCCTGGCGGCGGTTGAGCCTGCGCGGCGCCCTGGCAGCGATCCTGCTGTGCGGCTGCGCGGCCCCGGCCTCAGCCCTGAGCGATGCGCTTCCGCGATATGAAGCCGGCCCGCAGGAAGAGCCCGCCGTCCCCCGCATTCCCCTGCCGGATGCCATGAGCATCCCCGGCAACCCCGAGGGTGCGGCGCCGGCCGAGGGGGACGAGCCTCCCGGCAACCTTACGCGGCCCGACACCAGCCTCGGCAAGGAGCTTCCCGAAATCATCTACGATGTCGAGCGGCTGCCGGAGCCGGTGCGCCGCATGCGCCGGCTGATCATCGAGGCCTGCCGCAGCGGCGATATCGAGAAGCTGCGCCCCTTGCTGGGCTCGGGAGCCCAGGCCACCCAGCTTTCCTTCGGCGGTCCGGTCGAGGACCCGGTGGCCTATCTGCGCGACGTTTCGGGAGACGAGCTTGGCCACGAGATCCTGGCCATTCTGCTGGAGGTCATGGAGGCCGGTTTCGTCCATCTCGATCCCGGCACGGATCATGAGCTCTATGTCTGGCCCTACTTCTTTGCCATTCCGCTCGATGAGCTGACGGACAGGCAGCGGGTCGAGCTTTTCACGCTGGTGACGGCTGGCGACTATGAAGACATGAAGAGCTTCGGCGCCTATATCTTCTACCGCTCCGCCATCACCCCCGACGGGCAGTGGCAGTTCTTCATCGCCGGAGACTGAGATCCGCCAGGCCCCGGCCTTGCATCGGCCGCCCGAGCGCCCATATCCTTGAGGAAGGGGACCATCATGCCTCATTCGCCGAGCCTTTCGCAGACCGCCGATCTGGCGCCCTCGCGCAGCCGCCGCGGCGGCCGCATCCGGCTGATACGCCGCATCGTCCTCTTCCAGGTGAAGCTTCTGGCCGACGGTTTCCGCGATGTCGTGATGAGCCCGCTTTCGATCGCGGCCGGTGCCATCGGCATATTCTCCTCCCGCGATCCCGAACACGCCTTCGACCGGCTGATGGGATTCGGCCGCGACACCGATCGGTGGATCAACCTTTTCGACACGCATGACGAGGAAGCCGGCACGCTGGACCGGGTCGCCGGAGACATCGAGGAAGCGGTCCGACGCGACTATGCGGCCGGCGGAATCAGCGCCAAGGGGGCAGAAAGGCTGGCGGCGATCGCCGCGCAACTGCGGGCCCGCCGCGGCCGCTGACCGCCCCCCTTGCAGTTTGCCCGCAAGATTGAGAAAAAATCCCCATGCCGACGATTCATCTTTCAGATCGCGCCGTCATTTCCGTGGCGGGGCCGGAAGCCGAAAGCTTCCTGCAGAACATCATCACCACCGACCTGTCGTCGCTGGCGCCCGGCAAGGCGCGCCCCGGCGCGCTGCTGACGCCGCAGGGCAAGATCCTCTTCGACTTCATCGTTTCACGCGCGGGGGAAGACAGCTTCCGGATCGATTTCCGCAAGGACGTGACGGACGACCTGGTCAAGCGCCTTATGCTCTACCGGCTGAGGGCCAAGGCGCAGATTTCCGTTGAGGATCAGGAACACGTGACCGTTTCCTGGGAAAATGATTCAGCAGGCGACGGGGTCGCCGACGAACGTTTCCCGCAGAGCCTGAATGTCCGCCGTCTCTACGGTCCGCCGCCTGCCGCAAGCGACGAGCGAAGCCTTTGGGAGCGTTTGCGGATCGTCCACGGCGTGGCCGAAAGCGGCACGGACTATGCGTTGGGCGACGCATTTCCTCACGACGTCCTGTTCGACCAGAATGCCGGCGTCGGCCTGAAGAAGGGCTGCTATGTCGGCCAGGAAGTCGTCTCGCGCATGCAGCACCGGGGCACGGCAAGGCGCCGGCTGGTGATCGTGCGTGCCGATAGCCCCCTGCCCCCGCCCGGCACCGCGGTTTCGGCCGATGGGCGTGCCGCCGGGTCGCTGGGAACCGTCGAGGGGCAGGATGGGCTTGCCATCGTGCGCGTCGACCGGGTGGCCGAAGCCAATGCGCGGGCGGCGCCCATCACCGCCGGGGATGTACCCGTTTCGCTCAGCGTGCCGGCCTATGCCGGCTTCTCCTTGAACGGCGAGACCGCCTGATGGCGCAACGGGTGAGCGGAAAGCCGCGCGCCTGGCAGCGCATGCTCTCCGGCCGGCGGCTGGACCTGCTCGACCCCTCGCCGCTCGACATCGAAGTCGCCGACATCGCCCATGGCCTGGCCCGGGTGGCCCGCTGGAACGGGCAGACGAAGGGCGACCACGCCTTTTCCGTCGCCCAGCATTCGCTGCTGGTGGAAGAGATCTTCCGCATCAACAACCCGGCCGCCTCGGCCGATTGGGCGTTGGCTGCGCTGCTGCACGACGCACCGGAATATGTGATCGGCGACATGATATCGCCGTTCAAGGCGACATTGGGCGAAGACTACAAGTCGGTGGAGAAACGGCTCCAGCGCGCCATCCACCTCCGCTTCGCGCTGCCGCCCGACATGCCGGCCAAGTTGGCCCAGGAAATCAAGCGCGCCGACCGCATCGCCGCCTTCTTCGAGGCAACGCGCCTGGCCGAATTCGCCGAAGCGGAGGCCGCCCGCTTCTTCGGCCGCCCGCGCGGCTTTTCCGCCGACAGGCTCGAGCTGAAGCCGCAGCCGGCGCGGCGCGCGCAGAAGGCGTTTCTCGCGCGGTTCATGCTGATAGAGAAATTGCGGAACAAGCCACGATAGGCAAGCGCGCGCTCATTATCGCGCCTGTCGATCCAGACGGTCGATGAACCATTGGGTCAGCTTGACCCAGACCGCATCCTTCTCGCCCGCATCCTCGCAGCCATGGTCGAGATTCGGATTGTCATTGACCTCGATGACATAAACGCCTTCGCTCGTTTCCTTCAGGTCGACGCCATAAAGGCCGTTGCCGATGCAGCGGGCGGCGCGCACTGCTATGTCGATCACCTCGGGCGGCGTTTCCTTGATGGTGAAGCTGCGGAAGCCGCCCTCGTCCGGCTTGCCGCGCCTTTCGTGATTGACGATCTGCCAATGCTTCTTGGCCATCAGGTACTGGACCGAAAACAGCGGCTCGCCGCCAAGAACGCCGATGCGCCAGTCGAACTCGGTCGGAAGGAACTTCTGGGCGATCAGAAGATCGGAGTCCTCGAGCCATGTGGCCGCAAGGCGCTTCAGCTCCTCCATGTTCGCAGCCTTCTTCACGCCCCGCGAAAACGCCCCGTCCGGGATCTTCAGGACGATGGGGAAACCCAGCGTGTCGGCTGCCGCCTGCAGGTCGGCGGGACCGGAAATCATCATGGTCGGCGGCACCGGGACCCGGTGCGTGGTCATCAACTCGTTCAGGTAGACCTTGTTCGTGCAGCGGATCATCGACATCGGATCGTCGATGACTGGCATGCCTTCCTGCTGGGCCCGGCGGGCAAAGCGATAGGTGTGGTTGGAGATCGACGTGGTCTCGCGGATGAACAGCGCGTCGTAATTGGCGAGCCGCGGCAGATCCTTGCGGGTGATCGGCTCCACCTCGACCCCCATCTTGCCGGCGATGCGCGACCAGTATTTGAGCGAATTGACCGAGGAAGGCGGCAGGGCCTCCTGAGGGTCGATCAGCGTGGCAAAGCTGTACCGCGCCGGCGTCCGGGTCCTCGTATCGCGCCACTGCCGGCTGGTATAGGTCTCCAGATTGGAAAGGAAGCGCGCCTTTTCATCGGCCTTCATGCGCGCCAGCGGCAGAAAGCCGATCTTGCGGATGGTCGCCCACTCGCCGTCCTCGATGGCCACCTCCAGCGCCGGAGCCCGGAACCAGTCGAACAGAAGCCGGGCAAACCGGTCCCAGGCGCGCGAGGGGCCGATGCCGAAGAAGATCGAGACAGATGAAGGAAATGTCCCGCCAACATCGCGCCGGCACCTGTTGAGCGCCTGTTCCAGCTCCGGCAACGAATTCTCGTAGAGCTTGCGCGCCGACAGGTCGATCAGCGTCTCCACGGAAGGAATGATCTTGTGTCCGCGCGAGCTGGCCAGCAGCGAGGCGTAGTAGCCGCGGCTCTGATAGGCATAGCTGTTGGAAAGATTGATGACTTTCGGGCGCTGGCCGCGAAACAGCGACGGGTGGGCCAGATAGTCCCTGGTGGTGATGATCTTGTGGGGCGTGGCCACCTGGTCGAGGTCGCCGGGACGGCCGGTAAGTATGACCCAGGTCATCGTGTCTTCATGTCTCCCAATACGACGGCCGCACGCAGGCCGCGCCGTCCGAACTGCGCCATGCGCATGAAAGAAGCGTGGGGGATCGGAATGTTCGCGGCGTCGGCGGCGGTCTCGCCACGCTCGTCCTCCACCCAGGGATCATGCACGAATATATGGCCGCCGTCGTCGCCGATCGCCAGGACCCAGTGCGGCACTTTCTTGCCGAACATCAGATAGCCGCTGATCAGGACGGCCACGAGCGCGCCACGCTGCAGCGCATCGCGGATGTCGTCCAGCGTGAACGCGCGGTCCGAAACCGGTATGGCGAGCGCACGGGCCCGGTTGCGGAAGTCGAGTTGCGCCAGCCGCATTACCCGGCGCTTTTCCTCGTCGCGCACCGAATCCAGGAACAAGGGCCCCTTGCGCGATACCATGATGCGGGCGGCAAGGCCGAGATCGACCGCCGCCACGGCAAGGCCGAAGGGCTCGCAGCCGCCCGGCCCCGACATCATGAAAACGGTGGTGGCCTGCCGCCACAGCCTTACCTCGAGGATGGGGCTCGGCTTGAACGCGGGGTCGAACCGGGCCTTGGCCATCATCAGGCAGGCCGGGCCGCAGGTAAAATCCGCCGTCTGCTCGTAATAGGGCACGCCGGCATGGGGCGATACCTGGCCGCGCAGTAGCTTTTCGTAGCGCAGCGCCGCCGCGCCGTCCTCGTAATAGTCCTCTTCCCTGCCTATGCGGCGGTAGCCGGCCTTCTCGTAAAGGCCTATGGCGCGGCTGTTGTCCTCACGCACCTCCAGCCGCAGGACCAGGCGCTCATGCGCATAGGCCGCATGTTCGGCAGCCTCGAGCAGCAGGCGCCCGACGCCCGAGCCGGCGCTTTGCGGGGAAACGGCGATGGAATAAAGCCGGGCGACACCGCTGCCCTTGCGATAGAGCACCAGGCAATAGCCGGCCAGCGAGGCATCCTCCTCGGCCACCAGAAGTGTGGCCGAATCGCTCTCGACATGCTGACGGAAGGAACGCCGCGAAATGCGATCCGTATCGAAAACGGTGTTCTCGATGGTGACGAGCGCGTCGATGTCGGACGCGCGGGCCGGACGAATGTCGGCACTCATTTGCTGGCGGTTGGCCCCATAGATTTGCCCCCTCTTAGCATTGCCGCCGCCGGCGGAGAACAGAGAATTTGTCGGACGGGCGTCGTGGCAATGCTTTATTTGCCACTTTGGCGTAAAACGCCATCAGGGCCGAATTGCAGCAGTCCGGCGTCGAAGCGGAAATGACGCGGGAACGGCTGCGGCCTCAGGCGGGCGGACAACGACTGGCCTAACCCATAAGGTTGAACGGAGACTTGTACATGGAAATCGATACCGCCGCCATGCTGACCGCGGGCGAAGCCGCGCTGGCACAAGCCAGCGCATTCGCAGTCGAATATGCCTTCTCGGTCATAGGCGCCATCATTCTTATCTTCGCCGGCTTCATCGTCGCCGGCTATCTGGAGCGCGCGGTCGGTCGTGCGCTTTCGCGGATGCACACCTTCGACCAGACCCTTTGCCGCTTTCTCTCGAAGGTCGTTCGATACGCTGTTCTCATCATGGTCGGCGTCACGGTTCTGGCGCAGTTCGGCGTCCAGACCGCCAGCATACTCGCCGCGCTCGGCGCGGCCGGTCTTGCGATCGGGCTTGCTCTCCAGGGTACCCTGCAGAATGTCGCCGCCGGCATCATGCTCCTTGTCCTGCGGCCGTTCCGGGTCGGCGAATATGTCGATGCCAGCGGCATAGCGGGCACCATCGAGGAGATCGGCCTGTTCGCAACCGAGCTGACGACGTTCGACGGGCTCTATGTGCTCGCCCCCAACAGCGAGCTGTGGAACAAGGCCGTCACCAACTATTCGCGCAACCCCACACGCCGCTTCGATCTCGATATCGGCATAAGCTACAGCGACGACATCAATCTCGCGCACGACACGCTGATGGAGCTTGCGCGCAGCGATGATCGCGTGATGGGGGTCCCCGAGCCGGAGGTGCTTGTCAAGGATCTCGGCGACAGCGCCGTGGTGGTGACGCTGCGTTACTGGACGGCGGCGAGCAATTTCTGGCCGGTCCAGTTCGATCTCACCAAGGCCGCGAAGGAAGCCTTCGACGCCAAGGGCATCACCATCCCCTTCCCGCAGCGCGACGTGCACTTCGTGCCGGCGGAAGCCCCCCAACCCAAGCGCATCTCAGCACGAAAAAGCTGAAAGCGCTCCTCCGGATGCGCTTGCGGCCTGTGCATGGCGCATCCGGCAAGGGTCCGAAACGTTGAAGCCATGCATCAATTTCGTTGAACCCAGAGCGTCATTCATTTCAATTGTGTGGATTTTCGGCCCGGCTAGTATAGCGTCTGTCGACGCTTCGGGGGCGGCACGTCTGCGCCGGCGTCGGAGATGAATCCGGTCGTGCCGCCATCCAGCGGTCGCAAGGCCGCGCCGTAGGTGAGGAACTTCTTCATGTCGCAAGCTGCAACCGCCCGCCCCGCCGCCGTCGGCTTTCCGTGGCTCATCGTGATCTGCGGCTGCATCATCGCCGCGATGACTTTCGGGCCGCGCTCGGCGATGGGCTTTTTCCAGCTTCCCATGCTGGAGGATCGCGGATGGGACCGCACGACTTTCGGGCTGGCGATGGCCATACAGAACCTCCTCTGGGGTGTGGGGCAGCCCATTTTCGGCGCGATAGCCGATCGGTTCGGCACTTGGCGGGTGATGGCCATGTCAGGCCTTCTGTATGCCGCCGGCCTCATCCTCATGGCCACGGCGACGAGCGAGACGATGCTGCATATCAGCGGCGGCGTGCTGGTGGGGCTCGGCATCGCGTCGGGCTCCTTCAGCATCGTGCTTGCCGCCTTTGCCCGCAACGTGACGGCCGAGAACCGCAGCCTGGTGTTCGGCATCGGCACCGCAGCCGGCTCCGCCGGCATGTTCATCTTCGCGCCGATCAGCCAGGCGCTGATCGACACTTTCGGCTGGTCCGACACGCTGGTCTATATGGGCATCGCGATGCTGGTGGTGCCGCTGCTTGCCATTCCACTGGTCGGCAATTCGTCCAGCGGGCGCGTGCCCAGGGCCGTCGAGATGGAGCAGACCTTCGGCGCCGCCCTGCGTGAGGCCTTTGCGCATCGCAGCTTCGTTCTCCTGGTCTCGGGTTTTTTCGTCTGCGGTTTCCAGGTCGCCTTCATCACCGCCCATTTTCCCGCCTATATCGGCGATCTCGGCATCGATGCGCGCTATGCGGTGATCGCGCTGGCGCTGATCGGCTTCTTCAACATCATCGGTTCGCTCGCCTCCGGCTTCATCGGCCAGCGCTATTCCAAGCCCATTTTCCTGGCCTGGATCTATATCGCGCGCTCCGTCGCCGTCACCGCGTTCCTCTTGTTCCCGCAGACGCCGACCACCGTCGTCATCTTCGCCATCGTGATGGGGCTTTTGTGGCTCTCCACCGTGCCGCCGACCAATGCGCTGGTCGCGGTCATGTTCGGCACGCGCTATCTCGGCATGCTGGGCGGGCTGGTGTTCTTCTCCCACCAGATCGGCTCGTTCCTGGGGGTCTGGCTGGGCGGCTATCTTTACGATAAGTTCGGCTCCTATGATCCCGTCTGGTGGCTCGGCGTGGCGCTGGGCCTGTTCGCCGCGGCCGTCCACTGGCCGATCAAGGAGCAGCCTGTGGACAGGCCCGTTCTGGCACCGGCGGAATAGGCTGTTCACGGACCGCATGGCTGTCATGCGGCTGCAATAGACGCGCCCTATTGCGTCTCCGTGGATATTCCCCATCGAGGAGAGGCAGACATGAACGAGCACGTCGACCCAACCGAAATCAAGACGCCGACCGACATCCGCGAGGAGTCCGAGGATATCGGCCGCAACGACACGTCCAACCCGACAATGGGCGATATCATCAACCGCCGCTATTCGCGCCGCGGTTTCCTCGGCGGCTCGCTTGCCGTGGCCGCCATCGGCGCGACCGTCAGCCCGATGGCGCTGCTCGCCGGCAAGGCGCAAGCCGCCGCCGCCTCGGCATTCGACTTCACCGAGGCGACCGCCGGCGTCGATGAAACGCACCATATCGCCGATGGCTACGACGCCGACATTCTGCTGCGCTGGGGCGACAAGGTACTGCCTGACGCCCCTGATTTCGATCCGATGAACCAGAGCGCCGACGCCCAGGCCAAGCAGTTCGGCTACAACAACGACTATGTCGGCTTCATCCCGCTCGACGGGGCGGAGGATCGCGGCATCCTTGCGGTCAACCACGAATACACCAATGGCGAATTGATGTTCCCCGGCCTTGCCAAAGTGGTCGACGACAAGGTGGAGATGGGCGACTACACCAGGGAGCTGGTCGATATCGAGATGGCCGCCCATGGCGGCACGGTCATCGAGATCCGCAAGGGCGAAAACGGCAAATGGCAGCCGGTGCTCGACAGCCCCCACAACCGCCGCATCACCGTCAACACGGAAATGGCGCTTTCAGGCCCGGTAGCCGGCCATGACCGGGTGAAGACGAATGCCGACCCGTCCGGCACGAAGGTCTTCGGCACGCTGAACAATTGCGCCGGCGGCGTCACCCCCTGGGGCACCTACCTGATGGCGGAGGAAAACTTCCACGGCTATTTCGGCGGCGAACTGCCGGCCGGCCACCGGGAAGAGGAGAACTACAAGCGCGTCGGCGCGCCGGGCGGCTGGTACAATTGGGCCTCCTTCCACGACCGCTTCGACGTGTCGAAGGAACCGAACGAGCCGAACCGTTTCGGCTGGATCGTCGAGGTGGACGTCATGGACCCCAATTCGACGCCGAAAAAGCGCACCGCGCTCGGCCGTTTCAAGCACGAAGGCTGCGAAACCGTCGTCAATGGCGATGGCCGCGTGGTCTGCTATTCGGGCGACGACGAGCGTTTCGACTATGTCTATAAGTTCGTCACGGCCGGCACCTTCAACCCGGACGACCGCAGCGCCAATCTCGACCTTCTCGACGAAGGCACGCTCTATGTCGCGCGCTTCGACGAGGACGGCACGATGGAGTGGCTGCCGCTGGTCCATGGCGAGGGCCCGCTGACGGCGCAGAACGGGTTCGAAAGCCAGGCGGACGTTCTGATCGAGACGCGGCGGGCGGCCGACCTTCTGGGCGCCACCAAGATGGACCGCCCGGAAGACGTGCAGCCGAACGCCGCGACCGGCAAGGTCTACTGCATGCTGACCAACAACACGCGGCGCAAGGCCGACGAAGTCAACGCGGCCAACCCGCGCCCGGACAATGCCTTCGGCCATATCATCGAGATCACCGAAACGGACGGCGATTTCGCTTCGACCAGGTCGACATGGGAAATCCTGCTCAAATGCGGCGATCCGTCCATTGCCGAGGTGGGCGCGACATTCTCCCCTGCCACCAGCGAGAACGGCTGGTTCGGCATGCCCGACAACTGCGCCATCGACGCGGACGGCAGGCTGTGGGTCTCCACCGACGGCAACAGCCAGAGCAAAACCGGACGTGCCGACGGGTTGTGGGCCGTCGACACGGACGGCGAGGCGCGGGGCACGTCCAAGCTCTTCTTCCGCGTTCCCGTGGGCGCGGAAATGTGCGGTCCCTACTTCACGCCGAGCGGCGAGACGCTGTTCCTCGCCGTGCAGCATCCGGGCGACGAGGGGTTAGCCACTTTCGAGAACCCGGCGACCCGCTGGCCGGATTTCGACGAGAAGCTGCCGGTGCGCCCGTCCTTGCTCGTCGTCACCAAGCAGGGCGGCGGTAAGATCGCCTGACGCTCAGGCCGCGTTCTCGCCCTTGGCCAGAGCGCGGGCCAGGGCGGACAGGAAGCCCGCGCGGGAATCGGGCGCTTCGATCCCGCGCGGCTCGTAGACGTTGCGATTGAGAAAATGCCCGGTCAGGCCGAAGGCGTCGGCGAGCCCGCCGGCATCGCCTTCGGCCCGAGACCCGGAACCGAGGAGTTCAGGCAACGGCAGCAGCTTGTCGGCCCATGGCTGGCCTGCCTCCCTCGTCACCGCCCTGCCCGTCTTCGGCGACACGAATGCCAGCCCCTCGCGCGCGCCGGTCAGGGCGCAACGGGAAAGGTCCAGGCCGAAGCCGAGTTCTTCCAGCACCGCAAGTTCGAACCTGGCCATCAGCGACCCCGCGATGCGCGGCTCGTCCAGATGGCGCGTCACCACGCACATCGTTTCATAAAGGGCGGGATGCGGGTCGCGCTCGGGCAGAAGCCGCAGATGCGCGGCCAACAGCTGGATGCCGTGGACGGCGGCGGCCGAGGCCATCAGACGGGCGGCATGAAGCTCCAGCGGCTCGACCTGGAACAGGCCCAGATGCTCGTCCAGCCGGGCGCGCCAGACCAGCTCGACCCGGTTTCCAGGCTGCAGCAGGGGCTGCATCCTTCGCGAGCGGCCGCCGCGCACCAGCCCCAGGTGCCGGCCATGGGCGGCCGTCATCACCTCCAGGATCGTGCTGGTCTCGCCGTGCCTGCGGCACCCGAGTATCATGCCGTCGTCACGCCATTCCATGGTCCCGGTATCAGCCCCTCAATGCGGGAATTCAAGCCCCATTTCGCGATAGCGCTCGGGATCATTGCTCCAGTTCTCGCGCACCTTGACGAACAGGAACAGGTGCACCTTCTGCTCGAGGATCTCGGCGATCTCCTCGCGCGCGGCCTGGCCGATGGCGCGGATGGCTGTGCCCTTGTGTCCGAGGACGATCTTCTTCTGGCTGTCGCGCTCGACATAGATCACCTGCTCGATGCGCACGGAGCCGTCCTTCCGCTCCTCCCACTTTTCCGTTTCCACATGGGTGGCGTAGGGAAGTTCCTGGTGGAGGCGCAGGAACAGCTTCTCCCGCGTGATCTCGGCGGCGAGCTGCCGCATCGGCAGGTCCGAGATCTGGTCTTCCGGATAGTACCACGGGCCCTGCGGCAGGCTCTCGGCGAAATAGTCGAGAAGGTCGCCGCAGCCCGATCCCGTCAGTGCCGAAACCATGAAGGTGCGGTCGAAGGCGACGCGTTCATTGGCCTTCGCCGCCAGTGCCAGAAGCGCCTCGCGCTTGACGCGGTCGATCTTGTTGAGGATCAGGATCTTCGGCTGGCGCACCTCGGCCAGGCTGTCGAGGATCGCGTCCGCATCGCCGCGGATGCCGCGTTCGGCATCGACCAGAAGCGCGATGATGTCGGCATCGCGCGCGCCGCCCCAGGCGGTGTTGACCATCGCCTTGTCCAGCCGGCGGCGCGGCCGGAAAATACCGGGCGTGTCGATGAAAACGATCTGCGTCCTGTCCCTTGTGGCGATGCCGCGCACCAGTGCGCGCGTCGTCTGCACCTTGTGGGTGACGATGGAGACCTTGGCGCCGACCAGCTGGTTGAGCAGCGTCGACTTGCCGGCATTGGTCGCGCCGATCAGCGCGACGAAGCCGGAGCGCGTGTCCGCCGGGGTCTCGACGGGCTTCTCGTCGGTCATGACGCGCCTTCCGCCTTCTGCCAGACGCCTTCGCGTATGAGGATTTCGGTCGCCGCCACCTGCTCGGCCTCGCGCTTGGACCGGCCCCTGCCGCGCCCGCCCCCGTAGCCCTTGATGTTCACGGCAACGGTGAACACGGGATCATGATCCGGTCCTTCGCGGCTTTCAACCACATATTCGGGCGCCGCGCCCGATACCTGATGGGCCCATTCCTGGAGCGCGGTCTTGGGGTCCTGTCGCGCCGCCAGCGGCCTGCGTGAGCGATTTTCCCAGTTGGCGTGGATAAAGCGCCGCGCGGCCTCAAGCCCGTCCTGCAGATAGATCACCGCGATCAAGGCTTCCATCACGTCCGAGCGCAGGTTCACCTGCTTGCGCGCTGCCAGGGCCTTCAGGTCGCTGCCGATATGGATGAGTTCGTCGAGGCCCAGGTCGTCGGTGACCTCGGCCAGCGTCTCGGCGTTGACCAGCGCGTTGAGCCGCACCGACAGCTCGCCTTCCGGCGCGTCGGGGAACGCGTGATAGAGCATTTCGGCGACCACGAGGCCGAGAACCCGGTCGCCCAGAAATTCGAGACGCTGATAGTCCGAGCCCTTGGCGCCGCGCGCGCTGGCATGCGTCAGCGCTTCCAGCAAAAGCCCCTTCTGGTGAAAGGCAATGCCGGTGCGCCTTTCGACGGCCTCGGCGAGTTCCTCGCCGGTGAGGCGCTTGCCGGTCATCAGTCTACCCAGTTGAGAATGCGCCCGGGCCGCATCTCCGTGGGCCATTTCCAAAGCTCGAGCGGGCTTGCGCCGCCGGCGATGGAGAAGAAGATGACATTGGCGCGGCCAACCAGGTTCTCCGCCGGCACGAAGCCGACCGAGAAGCGGCTGTCGGTGGAGTTGTCGCGGTTGTCGCCCATCATGAAATAATGGCCTTCGGGCACGACGAATTCGCGCGTATCGTCGCCGATGGAATTGGGCGAAAGATCGAGCGTTTCGTAGGAAACGCCGTTCGGCAGCGTTTCGCGGTAAACGTCCACCGGGCGCGTCATTTCGGTGATGTCGGGATCGTCGATAACGCCGAGCTTTTCCCGCTCCACCGGCTCGCCATTGATGTGCAGAACGCCCTCGCGCATCTGGATGCGGTCACCCGGCAGGCCGATGACCCGCTTGATGTAGTCGATGGAGGTGTTCGTCGGCAGCTTGAACACGGCCACGTCGCCGCGTTCCGGCGCCGAACCGAAGATGCGGCCTGAGAAGATGGGCGGCGAAAAGGGCAGCGAATGGCGCGAATAGCCATAGGCCCACTTCGTCACGAACAGATAGTCCCCCTCCAGGAGCGTCGGGCGCATGGAGCCGGAAGGAATGGAAAAAGGCTGAAACAGGAATGTGCGGATAACCAGCGCCAGGAGCAGCGCCTGCACAATCACGCTGACGGTCTCGCCCAGTCCACCGGCCTTCTTCTTGGATTTTTCAGCCACGCTCATGTCGTCCTCGGTTTCCGGCCACGGAATCGCGTGCTCGCGGCCTCTGTCTGGTGTCCCTCTTACCGGCTGACGCCAGGCGGGGCAATGTGGGAAGGCGCCCGTTGGGGCCTGGGGACAGGCCGCAGCATGGCGGTGTGTCAATAATCGGGCACCGCCTCGATTATGACGAAGGCCTGGGCCAGCGGATAATCGTCCGTGATGGTCAGATGGACAAGCGGATGGTGCCTGTCGGGCATCATCTCACGCAGGCGTTCGGCCGCGCCGCCGGTGAGCATCATGGTCGGCTTGCCGCCCGGCAGGTTGACCACGCCCATGTCGCGCCAGTAGACGCCGCGCGAAATCCCCGTGCCGAGCGCCTTCGAGCAGGCCTCCTTGGCGGCGAAGCGCTTGGCGTAGGATGCCGCCCTCTCCCGCCTGCGGTCGGATTTCGCGCGCTCGATATCGGTGAAAACCCGCCGGGTGAAGCGGTGCTCGTGGCGCTCCAGCGTCTTGGCCACGCGCCTGATATCGATCAGATCGCTTCCCAGCCCGATAATCATCAGCCTGCCGTCGCCGTTGCGGTTCGCGATTGCATTTCAGCGCGCCTCCGGGCTCTTTCGGCCAGCCGCTTGCGCCGCTGCTCGCGGAAGGCGATGACCGTCCATCGCGTCAGGAAATAGAAGATCAGCCCGACGGCCAGTCCGAGCGGCAAGGCGCCGACGGCCATGGGTTTTATCAAGGGCTCCCATAGCTGGGAGAATTCCAGGTGCCGCAGCGCGCGGCCAAGGTCCACCGGCATGTGCGGACCGGGATGGGCGCCGTGAAGTATCGCTTTGCCCAGTTGCAGCGTCGCACCCCAGATGAACGGAAAGGTCAGCGGATTGCCGACCGCGGTGCCGATCGCCGAGGCCACGACATTGCCGCCCAGCACCCAGGCCAGCGCAGCGGCCAGGAGGAAATGAAAGCCGAGAAAAGGCGTGAACGAGGCGAAGACGCCGGCGGCGATGCCCGCGGCAATGGCATGAGGCGTGGCGCGCAGGCGAAGCGCGCGTTTGGTGAAATATTGCGCGGACCGAAGGAACGACCGGCGCGGCCAGACCATCGTCCTCAAACGTTCCCAAAAATCAGCGCTTTTCCTGCGTCGAAACAACATTGCCGTCATATACCACCCACCGGAGCGCCCCGCCCCGATACTGTAAATCCTGGCCGTTAACACTGCGTTCCCGTGGCAATGCCAAGAGCCCCCCTCGATATAGAGACGGCCATGCCGCATGAGCAAGGCGGATCGATGACATTAGGACGCAGTGCGTCTTTTACACGCAAGGAGAATGCGGCGCCCATTGTTCCAGGTGACGCCGCTCAGCCATTGACGCGGCGCACCTCGGACACGCAGGGCGCCTCCTTCAGCTGCGAGATCAGCCGGTTCAGATGCTTCAGGTCCCAGACCTCCAGGTCGAAGATCATTTCGGTGAAATCGGGCGCGGTGCGCGCCATGGACAGCATGTGGATGTTGGCGTCGTTGGAGGCGATCATCTGGGCGATTTCGGCAAGCGAGCCCGGCTCGTTGATCGCGGTCACCGAAAGGCGCGCGGGAAAGCGCTCCTTCATGTGCTCGTCGATGTCCCAGCGCACATCGATCCAGCGCTCGGGCTGATCGTCGAAGGCGGTCAGCGATGGCGACTGGATGGGATAGATCGTTATGCCGGAGCCCGGCTGCAATATGCCCACGATGCGGTCGCCCGGCACCGCGCCTTCCGGGGCAAAGCGCACCGGCAGATCGCCGCTGACGCCACGGATGGGCAGCGCCCCGTTCTCGCCGGCTGGCACCGTCTCCTTGCTCTGACGGGATTTCCTGCGCGAGGAACGGCCCGGTATCTGAAACAGCATGCCGGCGGCGTTGCGCAGGTTGAACCATCCCTCCTCCCGCGCCTTGGGGTTCTGGGTGACGCGCTCGTCCTTGTAGTCGGGAAAGACGGCGTGGACGACATCCTGCGAGGTCAGCTCGCCCCGGCCCACGGCGGCAAGCACATCGTCGACATCCTTGCGCGCCAGACGATGCAGGACGGGTTTCAGGGACTCCTTGTTCCACGGCTTGCCGGCGCGCTCGAAGGCGCGTTCGAGAATGCGCGCGCCCAGGCCCGAATATTGCTTTCGCACGGCGTTGCGCGTGGCGCGCCGGATGGCCGAGCGTGCCTTGCCGGTGACGACGACGGATTCCCAGGCCGCCGGCGGCACCTGCGCCTTCGAGCGGATGATGTCGACCTCGTCGCCGTTCTTCAGCTCCGTCATCAGGGGCATGATGCGGCCGTTGACCTTCGCGCCGACGCAGGTATCGCCGACATCCGTGTGGACCGCATAGGCGAAATCGATGGGCGTTGCCCCGCGCGGCAGCGCGATCAGCCGCCCTTTCGGCGTGAAGCAGAAGACCTGGTCCTGGAACAGCTCCAGCTTGGTGTTCTCGAGGAACTCCTCCGGATTGTCGCCTTCCGAAAGCGCCTCGATCGTTCGGCGCAGCCAGGCATAGGCGTTGGTGTCCTTGGATATCTTGTGGCCGCCATCCTTCGTCTTGGAGCCGAAATCCTTGTAGAGCGTGTGGGCCGCCACGCCGTACTCGGCCACCGTTTCCATCTCGTGGGTGCGTATCTGCAGTTCCACGCGCTGGCGGGACGGCCCGACGATCGTCGTGTGGATGGAGCGGTAGTCGTTCTGCTTGGGCGTGGAGATGTAGTCCTTGAAGCGGCCGGGCACCATCGACCAGGTGGAATGGATGGCCCCCAGCGCGCGGTAGCAGTCCTCGACCGTGTCCACGACGACGCGAAAGCCGAAGATGTCCGAAAGCTGCTCGAAGGAGAGCGCCTTGGTTTCCATCTTCTTGAAGACGGACCAGGGCTTCTTCTGGCGGCTCTTGACGGTTGCCTTGATCGCGTTCTTCTCGAACAGCTCGGCAAGGGAGCTCTCGATCTCGCCGATGACGCCGCGATTGCGCTCGAAAAGATCGGCGAGCCGTTCAGTGACGGTACGGAAGGCTTCCGGGTTGATGTAGCGGAAGGCCAGTTCCTCCAGTTCCTCGCGCATGTCCTGCATGCCCATGCGGCCGGCCAGCGGCGCATAGATCTCCATCGTCTCCTCGGCGATGCGCAGCCGCTTGTGCACCGGCACATGGTCGAGCGTGCGCATATTGTGGAGACGGTCGGCGAGCTTGACCAGAAGCACCCGCACATCCTGCGAGATCGCCAGCAGGAGCTTGCGCAGGTTTTCCGCCTGGGCCGCCTTCTTGGAGACGAGGTCGAGCTTCCTGAGCTTGGTCAGGCCCTCGACCAGGCTGCCGATATCGTCGCCGAAAAGCTCGTCGATCTCCGAGCGCGTGGCGCTGGTGTCCTCGATCGTGTCGTGCAGAAGCGCCACCGCGATGGTCGCCTCGTCGAGGTGCATGTCGGTGAGGATGGCCGCGACTTCGAGCGGATGCGAGAAATAGGGATCGCCCGAGGCCCGCGTCTGATGACCATGCTTCTGCATGGCATAGACGTAGGCCTTGTTGAGAAGCGCCTCATTCACGTCCGGCTTGTAGCGCTGCACGCGCTCGACAAGCTCATACTGACGCATCATGGGCAACGACTCCCGGCTTGATCCTCAAACGCAAAAAATGCGCCACGTCGGCCGCGCGGCGCATCTTCTGAAAATAGGCATGAAAACGCCGCCACGAAAGAGCGGCGCTCCGACGGACTAAAAGTCGTCGCTTTTTTCCGGCGGCACAAGCCCCTCGATGCCGGCCAGCAGATCTTCCTCGCTCATGCGGTCGAAGGAGACGGGCTCCTCCTCGGGCCGGTCGGCCTCGGCGGTCACGGTCTCGGCCTGGTCGCCGATCGCCGGCAGGTCCGCCTCGGGCTCGTCGACCTCGACATGCTTCTGCAGCGAGTGGATCAGCGCTTCCTTCAGATCGCCCGGCGACAGCGTCTCCTCGGCGATCTCGCGCAGGGCAACGACAGGATTCTTGTCGTTGTCGCGATCCACCATGATCGCCTCGCCCTGGGATATCTGGCGCGCCCTGTGGCTTGCAAGCAGAACGAGGTCGAAACGGTTTTCGACCTTGTCGATGCAGTCCTCAACGGTAACACGGGCCATGGCTTGCCCCTTTCATGCTTCGAATTTCCGGAAATCTTGCGGTCCCATAGCTTTTTGGCGCGCGCGATTCAAGGAATTTCGCCCTGAGCGCCGACAAAGACGGCTTTCGCCTTTGCCCGGCCATGGAACCAATCATGGCCGCGCGCGGTTTTTTTGCCGTAAGGATCAAGATTCGCGTCAACCATGATTGACGTTTACAATTTAATTGGCATTGGAATGAAAACAAGTCCGCACTATGTCAGCAGATATGATGGATGGTACATGCGCCGACAGCAGTTTGGAGCATGCCGGTTTTGTCTGCGCAGCCCATTGCCACGAAGGATATTTGAACATGTTTGACCCACGCGAAAAGATCGCTCTGTTCATCGACGGGGCTAATCTTTACGCCACATCGAGATCGCTCGGCTTTGATATCGACTACCGGAAGCTTCTCTCCAGCTTCCAGCAGAAGGCCTATCTTCTGCGGGCCTACTATTACACCGCCCTTGTGGAGGATCAGGAATACTCGTCGATCCGGCCGCTGATCGATTGGCTCGACTATAATGGCTACAAGGTGGTGACCAAGCCGGCCAAGGAATTCACCGATTCCACCGGCCGCCGCAAGATCAAGGGCAATATGGACATTGAACTGGCCATCGATGCGCTCGAGCTCTGCGATGTCGTCGATCACTATGTCCTCTTTTCCGGCGACGGCGATTTCCGGACGCTGGTTGAAGCGCTGCAGCGCAAGGGCCGCAAGGTCAGCATCGTATCGACCATAAAGTCGCAGCCGCCGATGATCTCGGACGAATTGCGCCGGCAGGCCGACAACTATATCGACCTTGCATCGCTTCAGGCGGAAATCGGGCGCGATCCGGCGGAACGGCCGCTGCGTCGCCCCGAGGCCGATGACTACGAGAACAATGATATTGAATGAGCATTTCGTCCGAAGACGGCAGCGAGCCGCCGAGAGACTGCCCCCTTTGTCCACGCCTGCATGACTTCATCGCCGAATGGCGCACGCGCGAGCCCGGATGGCACAATGCGCCGGTGCCCACTTTCGCGCCCGCCGAAGGCGACGAAAAGGCGCGGCTTCTGATCGTCGGGCTCGCGCCGGGCCTGCGCGGGGCCAACCGCACCGGCAGGCCCTTCACCGGCGATTACGCCGGAACGCTGCTTTATGGCACGCTGGAGCGGTTCGGCTTTGCCCGCGGACGCTTCGAGGCACGGCCGGACGACGGGCTGGAACTGGTCGACGCCGCCATCACCAACGCCGTGCGCTGCGTGCCGCCGGAGAACAAGCCCGTCGGCAGCGAGATCCGCACCTGCCGGCAGCACTTCTTCGTGCCGACGATCGAGCGCTTTCCCAACATCGAAGCCATCGTTTCGCTCGGAACCATCGCGCATCAGTCCACGGTCCGCGCGCTCGGGCTCGCCGTGAAGGACCATCCCTTCAGCCATGGCTGCGAGCACGATTGCGGCCGGCTGCGCCTGTTCGCCTCCTACCACTGCTCACGCTACAACACGAATACGGGCCGGCTGACGGAAGAGATGTTCGTGGAGGTGTTCGGGAGGGTGAGGGAGTTTTTGGGTGAATGGTGAATGGTCCCCCTCTGGGTTCGACTTGCCCGGATGAACATCGCCGGCACCAATACCATTCACCCCTTCTCCTTCAACAGCCGCGCCTTCTCCCTGTTCCAGTCGCGCTGCTTCGCGGTCTCGCGCTTGTCGTGAAGCTTCTTGCCTCGGGCGACCGCCAGCTGGAGCTTGGCGATGCCGCGTTCGTTGAAATACATCTTCAGCGGCACCATGGTCATGCCGTCACGGTCCACGGCCTGGGAAAGCCGCGCGATCTCCTTTCTCGAGACCAGCAGCTTTCGCTTGCGGCGCGGCTCGTGATTGAAGCGGTTGCCGGCGAAATATTCCGGGATATGCGCGTTGATCAGCCAAACCTCTCCGCCTTCGACCGAGGCGTAGGATTCCTGGATGTTGGCGTGTCCCTCGCGCAGCGATTTCACCTCGGTGCCGGTCAGCACCAGGCCGGCCTCCAGCGTGTCGGCCACCTCGTAGGAGAAACGCGCCTTGCGGTTTTCCGCGACCGTCTTGATGTTCGGGTTCTTTTCCTTGGCCATGAATTCCCAATGCGCGCGGGGCGCGTTCGTTCAGCACCCCGCTTTTCCTGGAATCGCTCTAGTTCATCAACCCGGCGTGCTTCATCGCCGCGTCGATGCGCTCCGCCGTCGAAGCCTCCACGGGCACGAGCGGCAGGCGAACGGTGTTCTCTACCTTGCCGAGGCGCGACAGCGCGTATTTTGCGCCGCAAAGCCCAGGCTCGATGAAAAGCGCCTTGTGCAGCGGCATCAGGCGGTCCTGCAGGTCGATCGCCTTCTCCTTGTCGCCATTGAGCGTGGCTTCCTGGAACTCGGCGCAAAGGCGCGGCGCCACATTGGCCGTCACCGAGATGGCTCCCACGCCGCCATGCGCGTTGAAGCCCAGCGCCGAGGCATCCTCGCCAGAGAGCTGAATGAAATCCTTGCCGCAGGCGAGCCGCTGCTCCGATACCCGCTCGACCTTGGCCGTCGCATCCTTCACGCCGACGATGTTGGAGAAGTCGGCGGCAAGGCGGCCCATCGTCTCCGGCAGCATGTCGATGACCGAGCGCGGCGGTATGTTGTAGATGATGATCGGCAGGCTGGTGGAGCGCGCCACCGCCGCGAAATGCTCGTACAGGCCGCGCTGGTTGGGCTTGTTGTAATAGGGCGTGACCACCAGAACGGCGTCCGCGCCCACTGTCTCGGCATGCTCCACGAAACCGATCGCCTCGCGCGTCGAGTTCGATCCAGCGCCGGCGATCACCGGAACGCGCCCGGCGGCGGTTTCCACGCACAGCTTGACCACCTCCCGGTGCTCGTCATGGGTCAGCGTCGGCGACTCGCCCGTCGTGCCGACCGGCACGAGCCCGGCCGAGCCCTCCTCGATCTGCCACTCGACGAAAGAACGGAAGGCGTCTTTGTCCAGGCTGCCGTCTTGCTTGAACGGCGTCACGAGCGCTGTGATGGACCCCCTGAACATTGACCGAAACTCCTTGGCTTCCTCTGATACGGCCCATCGGCCGCGATATTGCCGGGCTTCTAGCCCATTGCGAAGCGCGGCACCATAGTCTCGCCATCGAATGCCGGCAAGAACAACGAGGCGGGTGCTTATTGGCACAAGATGGCAGCCCGCGCTAACCTTTCGTTCACCGGCTCTTCACCCTGGCCGATCTAGAGTGGAGCCGACCTGGGGTCGGGGAAACCGCCGCCGAAGCAAATCGAGGTCCCGTCGATGTTCGGGTTCGGGCGAGGCGAGACCGGAAGCAGGGAAAAGCGCCATTTGCAGCCCGTCGAACTGGACCGTAATTCGTTCGGCAGCACCATGGTTTCGAGGATGACACGCTTGCAGTACCGGTCTTCCGCAACATCGGCCCGAAAACGGAAGCCATTTTTGGAAAGCACGATGCTTAGATTCAAGAAGCTGGAGCGTCCTTTGCGCTCCAAGGTCGGCGCATTCGCCCTCCTCCTGTCGCTGGCGGGCGGCGCCGGGGCTTTCGAGCTGCCGCAGAACGCCCCGGTGCCCGAGCCACGCCCCTATGCGCCGCTCGATCGCGCCGCGGTGACCGCGACCATCCCCTTCGTGACTTCCGGCCTGCTGAAGCAGGACGACGTGACGATGCTCGAGCAGGGGCTCGACGCGTTGTCGAAGGGCGATGCGGCCGCGGCGCGGACCATCCGCGACGGGATGAGCCCGGGTTCGCTCGACCGCAAGATCCTTGCCTGGGCCGTCGCGTTGTCGGCCGGCGCAGGCGTAGGCAGCCTCGACATTGCTGAAACGTCGCGGGAACTGGCCGGCTGGCCCGGCATGAGCCGGCTGCGCGCCAGCAGCGAACGGGCGCTCTATCGCGAGAACCCGCCAGCGCGGGAAGTCGTCGCGGCCTTCGCCGGCACGCAGCCGACCACATATGAAGGTACGGTCGCGCTCGCGCGGGCGCATGTGGCGCTGGATGACAAGGCCGCCGCGCGCGCCGTGCTCTCGCCCTTCTGGCGGGTCGAAAAGCTCGGCGCGAAGGAGGAAGCGGCCATCCTGCGCGCGTTCGGCGAGCTCATTCCGGCATCCGACCACCGCTACCGCATGGAGCGGATGCTCTATGACGACCGGGTGCGCTCGGCCGAGCGCGTGGCCGGGCGCGCGGGCGGCGAAGCCCTGACAAAGGCCTGGGCGGCCGTCATCCGCAACGAAAAGAGCGCCGGCAAGCTGTTGGACGCGGTGCCGGCGGACCAGCGCACTGTCGGATACCATTTCGCCAAGGCGCGCCATCTGCGGCGGACCGGCCGCTTCAAGGATGCCGCGAAGGTGGTGCTTTCGGTGGATCGCGAGGCAACGCGGGCGATCGACCCCGACGAATGGTGGTTCGAGCGGCGCGCCCTGTCGCGGGAACTGCTGGATATCGGCGATCCCCGGACCGCCTACCGCATCGCCGACGCGCAGGCCGGCGGCAGTGCCGCCACGATCGCCGACGCGGAATTCCACGCCGGCTGGTACGCACTGCGCTTCCTTGACGACGCGCAGCTTGCGGCCGGCCACTTCTCCCGCATCGCGGAGGTGGCGGACGGGCCGATCTCCCGCGCGCGGGCCTTTTATTGGCTCGGCCGCGCTGCCGAAGCCGGCGGCGGCGGCGATGCGCCGAGCTTCTATGGCAAGGCGGCTGCCTATGGCACCGCATTCTACGGGCAGCTCGCCGCAGCCAAGCTTGGCCGCGCCACGCTTCAAGCAACCTATCCGCAAACCACGACGGCCGATCGCAGGAACTTTTCGGCGCGCGAGGCCGTGCGCGCGATCGAACGGCTCGAGAGAGCCGGCCACCCGCAGCGCGCCCAGATCCTTTATCGCGATCTGGCGCAGGAACTGGACAGCACCGGCGAACTGGCCCTGCTTGCGGCGGCGGCGGAGCGGCAGGGTGACCACTATCTGGCGCTGCGCATCGGCAAGATCGCGGCAGCGCGCGGTCTCGACATCGGCACGCTCGCCCATCCGATTGGCGCCATACCGGCCACCGCCTCGGTCTCCGGCGCCGGCAAGGCCCTGGCCTATGCCATTGCGCGCCAGGAAAGCGAGTTTAACGCGGGCGCGGTTTCCAGCGCCGGCGCGCGCGGCCTGCTGCAACTCTTGCCTTCCACGGCCAAGGCGGTGGCCAGCAAGAACGGCCTGCCCTTTTCCACCTCCAAGCTGACCAGCGACGCCGGCTACAACGCCACGCTCGGCGCGGCCTACCTGTCGGAGCAACTTGGCCGGTTCGACGGCTCCTACGTGCTGACTTTCGCCGGCTACAATGCC